>DIVR01000076.1 GCA_002428325.1 bacterium UBP4_UBA6127 | reverse complement strand
TGTCTAGACATGGGGGTCCACTTTAAACATTAACATCTGCCGCAAACATTCTGGATGGGACATTAAGTGATAGTCGGTTAAGTAGTAATATTGTAAAAAAGAACGCATATAATGTGTTCAATGGAAATAATACTTTTACAAATGGGACATTTTATGAGGCGAGTGTAAATATTACGCCGGTTGATAATGGAGAAATTGGCTTAATGGTTAATGGAACAGATGATGCAATTATTGCTAATGGTGTTGATGGGGATGTTTTTGGTGATTCGGGTTCTGGTTTAATCGCAACGGGTGGTAAAAGTAATTATGGGGTTATTGGGGGAACCGGAGCTGTTTTATATGGTGGAAATGGTAAAACTGGAGCAGGGCCTTCTGGCCTTGGCGGGACTGGTTCAGAAATATATGGTGGAGCTGGGGCTAATGGTAATGAACAACAAGGGGATGCGTCATCCGGAGGAGCTGGGGCGATAGTAAAAGGCGGTATTGGTGGAGATGCTATTGCCTCTGGATCTCTTGGGGGTTCTGGCGGACAGGGGTTAATTGTTTATGGCGGTAATGCTGGTTTAGGCGATGGAGTCCAAGGTGGAGTTGGAATCACTGTTTCTGGAGGAACAACCGTAGATGGTGTATATGCAGATGCAATTCAAGCTACTGGTAATATTCGGCTTGAATCCGGTATTTTTATTGGAGATGGTTCACTACTAACAAATCTCCCAAACAGTTCGACAACACAATTTTCTTTTACCTCAAAAACAACAGAGTATTTAACTTCTGCATCAAATATTATAAGTGGGATACTTACATCTGAATGTCTTCAGGGTATATATGGGCAAGCCACTGTTAGTAATTCATTCAGTTCGATAACAAGTGAATATTTATATAATGCTGGTAATATTTTGGCTGGGGTAATTAACACAAATCGAATAATTGGGAATTATTCAAATGCATCCGTGAATTATGCGAATGACGCTAATTATGCCTTATCAGCTTTGACAGCTGCTCAAGCACACCAAGCATATCAATCAATTACAACCAACTATTTAGTTTCAGCAAATAACATTCTAAATGGGATTGTTCCATCAAACCGTATTGTCGGAAATTATCTGAATGCTACAACAAACTATTCGTTATCTGCATCTTATGCTACTACAGCTAGAACAACTGATTATTCCTATACAGCCAGCACCTCTACAACATTAACTTCAGCTGCCAACATAATTGGAGGAACTTTATCAGATTCAAGGCTTTCATCAAATGTCCCATTATTAGATAAGACAAATCAATGGAGCGGTTCTCAGCGTTTTAACGGTCGAATTAGTCAGAATATATATAATGTCAATTATGGCTGGTTGCAGGTTGGTGCAGATCCCAGGACTACTTATGACTATCGTTCTCTAGAAGATGGTCAAATAATGTCTATGGGGGTAACTTCAACAAATAAAAGATTGATTTTGGGGTATGATTCGTATAATGATACCGGGTATATCAATGCAGGGAGATCCGGAGAGGCCTGGACTAATCTGATATTACAAAGTGCAGGGGGATGCGTAGGGATATTTACCTATACTACGCCACCAACGGAAAGAGTTGAAATAGGAACGGGAAATCTAAAACTTAGAGCTGGAAATATTATTGTAAATCCCGGCTATACAGTTGATGGTGTTGACGTGAGTCAACAAAATGCTTCATGGATTGGGTCTGCAACATCACAAACCCTTACTGCCGGAACTTATTATGATATTCTTACCTCTGTTGATTATATTAATGGTGGTGTCAGTGTTACCTGGTCAGCGCCATTTACTCAATCACCTAGTGTTACAGAAGGTATTAAACTTAAAAATGCAGGTTTTTCATCATCGCGTGTATACAATGTTCAATGGACTTCGCTAACCTCAACAGGTGGGACCTTCCGTGTAGTTTGGAATGATTCTTCAGCAGTAGATGCTAATGAAGCAGATACAAATGCTGTTACGATAATGATTCATGCTATTGGGAGGTAAAGGAGATAAAAATGAATAAAATGTTTACGATTCTTTGTTTGATCATACCTTGTTTGTCTTGGGGAACTGTTAGTTATTCTGGATTTACAGTGTATTCGATTACAACGAACGCTGATATTAACCCTGAAATAGCTGTCAAAGTTGGGTGCATATTTGAAGGGGTGACTGTGGAACAGGCCGATAAAATAGGTTTGATTAATATCAATGTTGATTCGACTACTCATTCTATTTCAACAGCATATAAGGAGTATGATCCTTATACCCAAGTAGCAATTATTCAGATACCTGAACAGAGTTTTGTTTTGCCAATAGGAGGATTATCGAAACTACAAGTTAAAACAGAGATTATTAAATATATCATTCGAAGGTTCAAAGGGTATGCAGAAGAAATTCATAATAAATTCAAAGTAATAAATGATAGCAAAGGTGTGATAAATATAGATTCACAGTATGTTTCTACCCTTAAAACATCAGATACTCTGCAATTAAACATGAAATCAGATGGAATATTTAAATTCGAAGATAAATATGTTTATTTAGATGAGAATGTTTTTAAAATAAAAAAGTAATATATAGTTCTATTATCGTTAACTAGAATATATGACACGAATATTATTCCAGATAATATCGAATAATATATATTTATTTTAATAAGTATTATTTACTTAAGGAGAGCACGGTATTGTGAAATTAAAAGATAAAAAAGCTACCTTACTGTTTTTATTATTTTTTCTGCTGTATGGATTTTGCTTCTCCTTAATAATTAATGATATAAATAATACGGATGAAAATATTCATCCTAATGGCTATTGGGATAATACTGTTCAGGTCTGTACATCAACATGGCTTTATGTAACTGATATTAATACCACTCAATACAGAAACACTCATGATGAGAATGGTGATTATGATCCCTTTTGGGTATGGGCTTATAAAGACTATGCATTGGAAGTTTGGATTGATGGAATACGAACTAATGTCTATTCGTCCATTACAGGTTATGGGACGCTTCAGGAGAGATTCACATCAGATAATTATTGGATCAATGCTTTTGATGCAAATTATAATATTTTACCGGGCACACATACATTGAAAGTTATCCATACCTATGCTTTTTGTACGGATCTTAACAATCTGACCTGGGTAAATTCTACAACGGAATCTCCTGAAATAACAGTAAATACCGAATTACTTGTAGGGTGTTTAGCTTGTCAAAATGTTGATAAATCAGTCGATCCCAATAAATGTCTAATGTGCGAAATACCTTTTTCTCTTATGACCGGGAAGCAGAAACTAATGCATAGGGATGTAGATTTACTTGGTTCAATAAGGTTAACCAGAGTTTTTAATCCAAGGGATGATTACCCTGGATATATGGGAATATTGTCATACCCTGACTACTATTTTGGAAAAGGATGGTTTTCCGAATATGACCAATACATCGAAGATTGTGATGGCTGGGTCTATTATATGGATGAGGCCGGAAGATTGGTGTATTTAGAGCGTAATTCCTTTACCTCCTACTCAAATAATCAGGGTTATTCTCTTACTAGAAATGGCAATGATTATGATGCATCATGGACTCTCCAAAAGGGGTGTTGCGGAGAACAACAGACATTAACTTTTGACTGTTATGGGAGACTCTCTACAATCACTGATGCCAAAAATAACACCATTAATATTGAATATATAGATGTTGATTGGCAGGAAGGTGGCATTTTCTTTGGGACTGTGATAAACCAGCTTATTGATATTAAAGGCTCTAATGAAGAAGAAATGATACTTATGAAAAACAATTATGAGCTTATTGATACGGTTTATTACTGGGGACCAAGTGGAGATACGACTCAAAATTACCGTGTACTGAAATACCAATATGATGATTGGAATCTTACTTCGGTAACTGATGAAATTGGTGATACTACCTATAGGTATTATTATTCAGATACTGATGAAACAAAGATATCCAAATATGTCAGTCATGGGATTACCTACAACTGGGATTGCCCAGAAGGTGTAAATGCTGAGGTTTTTGGTGAAGGAAGTACCGTTCATTACCAATTCACAAATGATACTGTGAATAATACTATCACCCAAACCGATGATAATAATACCCAAGTAACTTATCATTTAAATGATTCTGGAAAAACAGTCCAAAAAGACCTGCCTGATGGTTCTAACCGCCAATTAAAATATGACCAATATAACAATGTTACTACTTATGTAACTGAAAATGGAACAAAAGTGGATATGTTTTATGATGCATATTCAAATATGACTGCCATTATAGATTATCAGCAAAATACTACCCAATATTTCTATAATACAGAATTTAATGTGGCTACTACCTATATTGATGCTATGGGACATCGTTATGATTTTCAATTGGATTTTGATGGCAATGTTACCCAGGCAATCGACCCTATGGGCTATATGTGGACCTTCAATTATTCAGACAAAGGTTTTCTTACCAGGATACAAAATCCCTTGGGTGAAAAGACTTATTATTATTATGATGCTTTCGGCAATATGACTTCTACCTGTGATGCAAATGGGAATCAGAACTTTATGTATTATAACGGTTTTGGAGACTTAACCTGTTTGCGGGATGCTTTATCTCACTCTATCTATATGGAATATGATTCTGGAAGCCGTATGACTACCCAAATATCTCCTGGAGAAAGGATTAGTAAATATATCTATTCTGGAACCAATTTACAATCCGTGATTGATTCAATGGGACATACCACCGAGTATGAATATAATTCTTTAGGCATTGCTACTAGTGCTATTGCTTCAGATTCCAGCCGATTTTACATATATTATAACAATTATGGGCAAAAAACTGCTCTCCGTGATGCTTTAGGAAATATGATCTATTACGAATATGATAATAGAGGAAGAAAGACCAAGGTAACAGATGCTTTGGGGTTATATACCCAGTATTATTGGGATTCGGCAAGTAATATTACAACTATTAGGAAGTATGACGGTACAACCTTAGCTCGATTATATGATTCATTTGGTCAGATGACAGCCTATAGCCTTGGATACAATTTGCCCGGTATTTCTCAAAAAACAACCTATTTATGGAGGGATGCCTTAGGCCAGGTAACTACTAAACTGGATACGGAAAGAGGTTGTTTTAATTATTATTTCGACAGCTTGGGAAGGCAAATCACTGAAATACATGATCAATCAACTACTCTTTATTATTATGATGCAATGAGCCGGCGGACTACATTGATTGACCGGCTGGGGCATGATTTTAATTATTCTTTTGATTCCGTTGGTGATTTATCTCAAATTGTGAATTGGGTTGGGCAGACAACAAAATATTACTATAATGCTATTGGCCTTTTGACGACTGAAGTTTACCCGAATAACATAAGGACAAGTTATAGCTATAACGAAAATAATGAGATGATTCTACAGGAAACATTTAAAAATGGAAATGCTTTAATAAATCGTTTAGCCTATAGTTATAATCCTGATGGAAATAGAGTCACTATGTCAGATAAAAATGGCGGTATTACCTGTTATTATTATGATCAAAGGCATCGTCTCATAAAAGAAATGAAATATGACCAACCTATTATTAAAATCAATACCGGTATTACAGTCGGTAATTCCAGCAGCGATTCGTATATGGCAAAAATAACCATAGGCGAAAACCTTATAGGTATTTCAACTGGAGGTAATTATCGGATGAATTGGGGCAGTTATCCCGAAGGAAGCTCTTCGAAAATTTATCTCAGATCATACGAATATGATTCTTCCGGCAACAGGCTCAAAATGATTTGGGATTCAAATACAACTGCATATATTTATAATGCTTTTAACCAGTTATCTATTATGTCTACCAATGGAAATGAAATATTATTCTCTTATGATTCTAATGGTAATCTGTTAAGCAAGGAAGACAGGGAATATGTTTGGAATCTTGAAGGTAAATTATTATCTGTAGATTCTGTAAACTATCAATATGATGAATCGGGTCGCCGCTATCTGAGGATATTCGATAATAATACCACTGAGTATGTTTATGATGGCTCTGATCCTATAGCAGAATTATCTAATGGCAATCTCCAAAAAGTATTTACTCTGACAGGAGGAATGGTAGGTCAGGTTATTTCCTGCAGAAATGGGGATAATGATTATTTTTATCATTATGATACTAACGGGAATGTCATTTTTATTACTGATTCTACTGGTGAGATAATATCCGAATATACCCAGGAAGGATTTGGTAATATCCTGACGTCAACCGGTATTTATGATAATGGTTACCACCTTGCTACGAAAGAATATGATTCAGAGTCCGGGCTGTATTATTTCGGAGCCAGGTGGTATGACCCCGAAACAGGCCGTTGGCTTTCTCCTGAACCGCTTCGTTTGGATGGACCGAATTTATATCAGTATGTATTTAATAATCCAATTAGATATAATGATTATAATGGGTATGTAGCCGCTGTTGATGACTTAGCTATTGCTGGAACGATTGTTTTAGTTGGTGGTACTTTGTATGTAACAAATCCTCAAGTGAGAGAAGCCACAAATGACTTGATTCAGGAGTTAAAAAGATATGTTGATGATTATCAATTTACTTCAGATAGGCGGAAAGTTAATGAGTGTAAAAAGAATGGAAACAAAAAGCCAAATGGTTGGCCACCGGCCCTTCCTCCAGTATTGGTAAAAACTTTTCGAGATAAATTGGGTAAAAGTATTGCTATTACGGTTTCGTTGGTTGAAGCCGTAAGTGTTCTGCTGGAAAATGGACCGCATAGCCCTGATAGTTTTTGTGCTGGGAATTGTTGTCAGATACCTAAGGGTAAAACAGGTAAAGCTAACAGTTATTTTATTGTTATTAGTATTGATGATAAACCTGAAGCCTCAAAATCAAAATATACAAATTTCGATACATCAAAAATGATTGACACCTATTCAACTTGTGTTACAGAGAAATAGTCATATAATGTTTTGTAAGAAAAAAAACTATAGTATATTGAAGATACTTGAAAAATCACTTAATATCCCTATTTCCCCTTTTATCTATAAATTTGCATTATATAAAGATGATAAAGGGCAGTATTGGGCAGCAATGAAATTAATTGATTTAGCCTTAACTATTTCCCCCGATAATGGCGATTATTTAGCTCTGCAAGCGGATATTTGCGATGAATTGGGATTAAGTGACCAGTATTGTGAAATATTATTACGACTTCATGAGCTTTATGGAGAAAAATATGATACCTTTTTTAATTTGGCTGAATGTGAGAAGGAAAGAGGAAATACGGATAAGGCAATTGAATACTATGAAAAATCACTTAAAATAAATCCGAATGATATTGATGTGTTAAATAATTATGGAGTACTTATTGAGAAAAGGAACATTAATAAAGCTTTACTACTATACAAAAAAGCATATAAAAATAGTCCAGATGATAGCGGTATTATAAACAATCTCGCTAATTGTTACAAAAAAATTGGGAATTCTTTTGAAGCAGAAAAACTTTATAAAAAAGCATTTGAACTTCCTGATTTAACTCAGCGAACACGTTATAACTATGCTGTTTTTTTATATGAACAGAATAATTATGATGAAGCATTAAAAAATGCGCTAATAGCTGTAGAAAAGGATCCTGAATCTTATCGGCATTATTATCTATTGGGTTGTATTTATGAAGAATTAGGTAAATTGAATTTGGCTATTGAGTATTATGAAAAAGCAATGGCGCTGGGTTCTGACAGGGCTAAAGATGCTCTCTTTGAATTAAAGAAAGCGAATGAGTAATTATTTATAAAAAAATATAAAGCTAAACCATAATGAACACTAAGAAATACTTCTATATATCATTATATGATATTCTTCTTTTATCTCCTTGAGCCTTTATTTACAATACTTCTGAGTTATTCTAGCCATGATTATACTTTTTATATTGCTATTTTTGAGATGTCCCTATATTTCTTAATTCCTGCATTTTCCCTGGTTCTAGCTTTTAAAAATGTATATGCAATATGGAAATATAGTGATTTGGGTTGGCTGAAACAATTGAAAACATCTGTTATTGTTAGTCTCCCAATATTAACAGTTATACTTTGCTTCATCATTAGTCCCTATCTTTATGAAGACCCCACTACCCATATCCTTAAACTCCATTCAGCACAGTATGAGAAAGATATTAAGACGTTTTATCAAGAAAATGTCGGAAAAGTTGCTATGGGTAAATATGTATATAAGGAAAGTCATTTCCCTTATGGATTTCCTGCCTATCGAGCCAGGTATCAATTGCTAATGAACTCTGACAGCTCTTACACGATGATGGTGCAATACAATGTGAATCCATTTCGACGAAGACAATCAGGTTATCTTTATTATTCGGGAGATACAACCGATACAGTGCTAATTTCTGGTTATAGCAGTTGGTGGAAAGGAAAAAAGCTTTTATGGGGGAAATGGTACTATTACACGAATTAAGAGGGTTTGAATGAATTATAAACGAATCATCAATTTATCTTTACTGGTCTTCTTTCTGTATATTTTTAAATATATCCTCATGATTCTCATGAGTTATGTACAGTTCTTCTTTAATGAGTATAGTTATGCTTTTTTGAATGTGCAGGTCAACTTATTCAATACCGTCGGGTTTTTATTTATTACATGGGCTTATGGCCGAGAGTATTGGAAAAACAGACCCAAGGGTTTTCTAGAATTATCCAAAAATATGAGTTTCCTCTGCTTGCCCCTTGTTGTCAGTTTTTCCCTTTTTACTCTCCATGCTTATTTATCCACCAACGATACCCCCTGGGAAGCGAAGGTGATTTTTAAGCTTCATGAAGCCCAATATAAGCAGGATGCCATGAAGTATTACCGGGAGAATGTCAGCAAAGTAACCATGGAGAAAGATGTGAGTGATTCCAAAGATATGCCGATAGGTTTTCCAGCTTCTTTAGTTAGATACAATATCGTCATGAATCAAGACAGTACCTATACAATAAAATTTCAATATATAGTTTCTCCATTCTGGGGAAAAGGTGGTTATCTCTATTATTCAGGAACCTCGAATCCGATTCTAGATGATAATACCAGTGGCATGTTATTCTGGGGAAATGAATTCAGGTGTTTAGAGGATAAATGGTATTTTTGGTATTTTGCGTTATGAAAATGAGAACTGTAGATATTAATGAACACCAATAAGTACATCTACTTAACTTTACTTATCATATTAGTTTTTTTGATTGATATGATAGCTCCTCCTATCTTAAGCTATTCCCATACCGATTATTCTTTTTATTTTCTTGTTTTTCGGATGATTTATTCATTATTTATTTTCTTGGCATTCATTAGCTCCCTGGGCTTTGGTATCTATGAATTAATAAGAAGCAGAGAAAGAAGATGGAAGAATCTTCTGAAGAATTTTGTAATTATTTGTTTACCTGTTTTATCTATTATTCTCTGTAATAAGATTAATAATGCACTATATCAAGATGGTCTTCCCTGGCATATCCCTTATATCTTGAAATTACATTCAGCCCAATATGAAAAAGATATAAATAAGTTTTATCAGGAAAATTTAGAAACAGTAGCAAAAGAAACTTATGTGCTTAAATTTAGAAGCATGCCTCCCGGTTTCCCTGCTTATCAAGCTAATTATGAAATGTTCCGGGCTCAAGACAGTACCTTTAATATTTCTGTTCGATATTGTGTGAATCCTTTGCGTAGGAATCAAACATGCTATGTTTATTTTTCTGGGAATACCACTGATATGGAGGGTACTATGCTTTTTAGAAAATGGACAAGGAAAAGATATCATCTTTGGGGTAATTGGTATTATTGTGTTGCAAAATCATAATCAGGTTTGGTGATGGGAATCTAAATGAATTATAAGCGAATCATCAATTTATCTTTATTGGTTTTCTTTCTCTATGTTTCTAAATATATCGTCATGATTCTGATGAGTTATATACAGCTTTTTATCAACGAATATATCTATGCCTTATTGAATGTGGGAGTGAATTTATTTAATACCATCGGGATTCTGATTATTATTTGTGTTTATGTCCGGATATATTGGATAAACAGGCCCAAGGGTTTTCTGAAATTATCCAAGGATTTGAGTTTTCTCTGCCTGCCCCTTGTCGTCAGCCTTTCCCTTTTTACTCTCCATGCTTATTTATCCACCAACGATACCCCCTGGGAAGCGAAGGTGATTTTCAAGCTTCATGAAGCCCAATATAAGCAGGATGCCATGAAGTATTACCGGGAGAATGTCAGCAAAGTAACCATGGAGAAAAATGTAAGTGATGTTAAAGATATGCCGATAGGTTTTCCAGCTTCTCTAGTTGAACACAATATCCTCATGAATCAAGACAGTACCTATACCATTTCTGCTCTTTATTGGGTTACTCCATTCTGGGGAAAAGGTGGTTATCTCTATTATTCGGGAGACTCATCTCCGATTCTCGAACATAATACTAGAGATTTTTATTTACGAGGAGATGAATTCAGGTGTATAGAGGATAAATGGTATTTTTGGTATAATGCGTTATGAGAATTCAGTCCTGGGTTATATAAGGATGTTTTATTTTATTTCCGGTTAAGATCAGTGGTCTATTGATTTTGACATCTGTCAAAATGTCTTACTTGAAAAATAGTAATGATTCCTGACATTAACAGATTATAGCTTTGTCGAAGAATCCGCCTGCTTGCCTTTTGACAGCTGTCAAAAATCTATCTCTTTTATTTTCAATATACTATATTTTAGGGGTAAGGGAGATTAAGCAAGTTAGGGACTAAGGGTTTTAATTCCATAAAACATCACCCAGAATAAAATAAGATAAAGGGAGGAACACAACCCTCCCAGGATGATACCTGCCCAGGCATGGTATTTCCCCCTGATATGAGGGTTTTTCTGGGCTTTGACCAGCCCGATCATCCCAAAAATAACAGCGGCTATTCCCAGGGGAATTCCCAAAAAAGGAAGCAGAGCCGATAACCCCAGATAATAAGAAATAACCCCATAAGGATTGGTATAAGGGACAAAAAATCGGATAGTCTCATTGGGGTCGGAAGAACTCAAAGGAGAGGTCAATGTCTCTGAAGCGGGTGGAGGATTTGAATTAACAGCATGGCCGCATTGATTGCAAAAGGTATTCGCTTCAGGAACAAGGCAGCCGCATTTCTGGCAATAAGGCATGGTTGAATCTTTCTCCCTCCTGATTAATGGGGTGCCAGCAAAGTCAGGGGATAATAGGGAATATTTCTCAGTATCCAGAACGCCAGGATGACCCAGAATATTATCCAGACAGCTCTTGCTGACATGACTTCATTGATTTGTTTTCGTCTCTCGGGAGGAAGGATATGGCATTGATAGACCAGATACCCCATTAATGGCAGGGAGACTATCAACAGTGAATTCATCCTGAAAGCCCCTCCCACATCTCCATGAACCAGGTCATGTAAGGCCCTCAGGCAGCCGCATCCCGGGCAATATAATCCGGTTAGCTGATGAAACACACAAAAGGGATAAAGAGAGGACTTGTTGGGGTCCAGATAATATAGTACCACCCCGGAAAAGCCCAGGCTTCCCAGAACAATCAGAGCAATAACCCATCGAAGGATAAGATTTCTTTTTTCCATATCCTTCATTATAACGGAGGTAGAAGTCATATATATTGATTGAAACCTGAACTAAAAATCCATTCCACCCATACTTCTTTGGCTTATGAATCCAAAAAACATAAAAACGGCATAGAGAATAGAAAAGACTAATCCTATCCCAAAAGCAATCCATGACCAGAGTTTGGCATTTTTAGAGAATTCCATAGCTCCGTTATAATCCCCGGCAGCCGCTTTTCCGTTTACCTGGGCCGCATAAATAATAGCGACAATTCCAAATGGCATACAACAGCATATTGTTGTCAAAATAGCAGGAACCAGGTAGTTTGGGATCTGTCCCTGGGGAACAGATTGTTGGGAAGGTATGACCCCGGGAGCCAATGGGGCGCCGCATTTCCCGCAGAATCGGGCATTTTCTTCGTTGGTGGTACCGCATTTTGGACAGAACATAAATCGGGTCCCCTTTCATCCATCTTGTTTTTCAACACTGTTCAATAGATTATACTAGAACAAATACTATTCTGTAGCGAATTATGCCATTGGGGGACAGTCCTGTTTAGAATTCTGTTTTTTCCAGCGTAACAATATTCCGTCTTTTAATATATTTGTTATTCAAGATCACTACTGTCCAATAATTAAAAATAAAGGATAAAAAGAAGCCGTCCAGACTTAATCTGATCAGTGCTTTGAATCCTTATAATACATAAAGCTAATACACGGAACTGGAGTTCCGCGATACATCCATCCTGACCGTCTTTAGGTCTTTCCTGAAGCTTTTCGCTGGATGAACAGGAAGACTATTTCTAACTTCAATACTTAGTGTCAGAACTATCCATGTATCGCTGATCTCTGATCAGTGCTTTAAAACTTAAAATTCATAAAACAACTACACGGAACTCAAGTTCCGCGATACATCCATCCTGACCGTCTTTAGGTCTTTCCTGAAGCTTTTCGCCTGGTTTATCCTGAGGACTATTTCTAACTTCAATACTTTATGTCAGGACTATCCATGTATCGCTGATCTCTGATCAGTGCTTTGAATCCTTATAATACAAAAGCTAATACACGGAACTGGAGTTCCGCGATACATCCATCCGGACCGTCTTTAGGTCTTTCCAGACTAAAGGGATCATCGGACGCTGTTCAACATATATTTCATAATCAGGGCAAAGAGTCTCTCCCTGATATTGCCCATCCAACGGAAAGTCAGTATCGTTGATGCTAACGATTTGTCTCTGATTCGGACCCTATTCCAGGGTTAGAAACGAGCTGCTTTTCCTCATCTGGCCCGTATCTTTCACCTGGCGAACAGAATGCCCTTCAAAGAAAAATAGATTCAATGCAGAGTGAAATAGATAATTAAATCATAATTATAGTAGATAGGACATATAGGTCTTATGGGACCGGATGACCTGGAAGATTATAAATAATAGACAGCTGGCCCGGGTAACTCTGAGCCGGTTTTTTTATTCTATTACGGGGATTACTCCCTGTCCAGTTTATTCAGGCCTTCTTTCCTCTCCCTCCCCCCTTTTAGAACCCAACTCCCCAAACTCCTCCTCCCTTTTATTAAGAATTATTCCGAAAATCTATCCCTCTAGCCTCCCATGGAATACAACCCAGAAAGGGAGCGGTAACGGAGAGGGTCTGAGACACTCCGTTACTGTTCCCTCTACAGCTTTTAAGAATATAAGAAAGAATGTCGGAATAATTCCTAATATAGATACAAGGGAAAAAGGGGGTTCAGTGATATAATTTCGGATATATTATGAGATAAGGAGTCAGGAATGAAAGGGAAATCAGGGTTTTGGATTAAAAATATCTGTTTAAGCATCCTGGTCATGGTAGCAGCCGGGGGGATGGCTCTGGCCGCCTATACCCAATCAGGCTATCTGAGTTCAGGAATGGCTGGAAACCAGTATGTGGTCATCGATAAAGGGGGCCAGGTTTGGACCTGTTCATATGACCAGAATTCAGTGAGAGTCTTTCATCCCAATGGCACAGAGGCTCCCTTTTCTCCAATCAGCCAGGGGAAAAACTCTTCCGGAGTCTTAACCGGTATCTATCAGCCTTCAGGGATTGGGATGGATACCGCCGGGATTATTTACATCACCTGCGATTTTAGCAGTAACCATAATGTTTTCAAATTTCAATCCTGGGACGGCACTCCTTTGAACGGGTTTGAAGTTTCTTATCGGATTGGGGATATTGATGTTGATACCTCTAACCGGTTGTTTATGGTGGAAAAAGTAGCCGCCGATACGGTAGCCTTCCATGTGATGGATACCACAGGAACAGATTTTCCGGGAAGCCCGGTCATTCAGGCTATCTCTGGGGCAACCGTTACCCGGGGAATCGGGGTCCATCCCGATAGTTCCAAAGTATATCTTGCCTCTGAGACCCTGGGGAAAGTCCTTTGTTTCAACGGAGGTATCTTTGGGGGGACAGCCAGTTATAACCTGGGGGCTGATTTAGCTCTGGGATTGAATGTTCCCGGCTCTTGTGAAGTGGATGCCAAGGGGCTGATTTATGTCTCTGTGACCAATGACAATGCCGTCAGGATCTACCAGTCCAATGGGACCTTGAATGAGACCTTGACCCACAGTTCTCTTTACAGGCCTCGGGGAGTGGGATTTTATCCCAACAGCCAGGTTCTTTATATTGCCCAGTTTAATACCAATACCAGCCTGCAGCGCTGGACCGTAAATCCTTCCCTGATTGTCCCGGTACTGGGATACCATAATGTGACTGCCAGCTGGAATGCTGACCATGGGATGCTGATTTCCCCCGATAACTTAGCTGACCAGTTGGATTTCCTCCAGGCCCATAACTATAATGTCATCGGGCTGGACACTTATTACTCCTGGTGGATGAATGGCACCAGTCTGCCTGAAAATCCAATTGTCATGACCTTTGATGATAATTATTATGGGGAACTGCATTTTGGAGGGTCCCAGCTGACCACCCGAAATATGCCGGGAATCATTTTTGCCCATACCAATTATGTAGGCACTTCCAATTCTACCGGACCCAAAGCATCCTGGTCTGACCTTTCCTCGGCCGAAGCCCAGGGATTAATGAGGGTGGAATCCCATACCATGAACCATGTCAATCTGACCTCGGTCAGCCAACCGGAAAACTTCTCAGAAATGACCGGGTCCCGGAATGCCATCATGGCCAATATCCCCGGTAAAATGTGTAACTATATCGCTTATCCTTACGGGGGAGATGTTTACAGCTCAGCTAGTTACTCACCCCGGGGCAGTATCCCTACCCTTGCTGCCAAGGTGGGGTATCACATGGCATTCAGTTACGCCGGGGGCTTCTCCTGCCGAACCACTCCTTTATATAACATTCCCCGGGTCACTATGCGGGGCGATGATACCTTGAATGGGTTTAAGACCCGGATAGGATATTCGGGAAGCCGGATTCTCTCGGATCCTTTCATCGTCAATAATGATGGTAATGGGGATGGGACTATCTCTACGGTGGGTTCCTGGAGTACTGCGACCTATCTTTCCAATGCCCATATCGGGTGTTATGGCCTTAATTTCCTGGTTTCGGCCGCAGGTTCTGGCTCCAACTCGGTTACTTTCACCCCCAGTTTGACCCAAGCCGGAAATTACAGAGTCTATGCCTGGTGGAATTCCGATACGGGAAGGGCTACCAATGCGCCATTTACTATCCAGCATAAAGATGGGTCGGCATTGGTCAGAGCCAGCCAGCAATCCAATGGATACAGCTGGTATTACCTGGGAACCTATCCCTTTAACGCAGGAACAGCAGGGAAAGTTACCTTGACCAATGACGCGGATGGAACGGTGGATGCCGATGCAGTGAAGTTTGTCTATGACTCGGCAATGGTTCCTGTGGAATTAAGCTCTTTTGAACAGGAAATGTAACTTAACACTCTTTGTCATACTCCCGAGGGAACCTTTTTTTCCAAAAGGTTCCCTCTTTTTTTGAGTCATCCCCGGCTCTCATGAGATTATCCAGCCCGTAAAATAAATCGGCTTCCTACAGGAGAATCCTCCGGCTCCCCCGATATGCAAAATCATACCCCACTGGAAATATTGGAGTTATTTTTTTGACACCTGTCAAAAGACAGCTTCTGCCCAGAAACAGTGCGATAGTGGAGACATTATAATACAAAAAACAGGATGGGAGACATACCCGCTCCCACCCTGTTTATATAGATGTTATGAGATAACTTTATAACTTATTCTGTCGCGAATTTGGCAACCAGGTCGCCGACACCGGCTGTCCCGGGATCCTCAGAAAGGTCCAGGGTTTTCAGTTGGTCTCGGGTCACCACCGCTGCAATTGCTTTTTCAATCCTTTCGGCCGCTTTCTTTTCCCCTAAATAATCCAGCATCATACTGACCGCTGCCACCGCCGCAATGGGATTGGCAACATTTTTGCCGGCATATTGGGGAGCCGACCCATGAACCGGCTCAAACATACTGACCCCTTCCGGATTGATATTGCCGGAAGCTGCCACACCCATCCCTCCCTGGATAATAGCCCCCAGGTCGGTCAGGATATCCCCAAACATATTGTTGGTCACAATCACATCATACCATTCGGGATTGCGAATCATGAACATCGCCAAGGCATCCACAAAGGCATGGTTTTGTTTGATATCAGAATATTCAGCCCCTACTTCTTTGAAAGCCCGCTGCCAGAGGTCATGTCCATAGGTTAGGACATTGGATTTATCGCAAAGGGTCAGCTGATTTCTTTTATTCCGTTTCTTGGTATATTCAAAGGCATACCGGATACAGCGTTCCACCCCTTTACGGGTATTCACATCTTCCTGGATAGCCACTTCATCCGGGGTTCCTTTTTTAAAGAAACCACCCATGCCGACATAGGCGCCTTCGGTATTTTCCCGGACAAACACCATATCCACATCTTCAGGTTTTTTATCCTTGATGGGACAAAACCGGGCATCATACATCTTCACCGGACGCAGATTGATATACTGGTCCATCTCAAATCGCATCTTCAGGAGGATTCCCCGCTCAAGGATACCGGCCTTCACATCCGGGCTGCCGATGGCGCCAAAATAAATCGCATCCATCTGGCCTAATTCAGCCATCACGGAATCCGGCAACAATTCCCCAGTTTTGAGGTAACGCTGGCTGCCGATATCATAAGACTGAAGTTCATATTTAATATTTTCCAAAGGAGCCACCGCTTCCAGGACTTTCAAACCTTCCCGGACAACTTCCGGCCCGATACCATCTCCACCAATCACTGCAATACGATACATAATCTTAATCCTCCTCCCGGGATTTTTCCCTGCCGCTGGGACAGGAAACCTCCCGTTTCTGACTTCTTAAAAAAATGGAAAGGACCTCGTTAACCAGGCCCTTTCTGAGAAATTCCATTGAAGGGTGTTACCACCACCCCATGATTCTAAAGGTCGGGTCAGCCCCTTATCGGTTCACCAAGGCAAAAGTCATCTCCGCCTCAGCCACCACTTTCCCTTCTACATAGGCATATCCAAGGGCTTTGCCTGTCTTGCCCCGGGCCTTCTTAATTTCAATCTCAACCCTAATCTGGTCTCCCGGAACCACTCGATGCCGAAACTTGGCCTGATCTACCCCCAGAATATAAGCCAGTTTTCCTTCATTCCCATATTGGCTTAACATCAGGACGCCACAGACCTGGGCCATACATTCAATAATCATGACCCCCGGCATAATGGGATGCCCGGGGAAATGGCCTTGAAAGAAAGGTTCATTAATGGTTACATTTTTGATGCCAACCACCCGTTTCTCACCCATCTCCAGGATTTTATCTACCATAAGGAAAGGATACCGATGGGGAAGGATTTTCTGGATTTGGTGAATATCCAAGGGGAATTCACCATTGGGCTGCCAGGGTTCCGGCACCGGGTCTTTTTTACCATCAGCCGGAGCTTTCACCGTTGCCAGCCGGGTATGTTTGGATTTCTCCTGTAAATACTGGCGAAGCTTTTTCACCAGAGCCACATTGAAGGTATGCCCCGACCGGGTTACCACCAGGTGGGCTTTCATGGGGTAACCCAACAAGTACAGGTCCCCAATCAAATCTAATATTTTATGTCTGACAAACTCATCATCAAACCGAAGGTTGCCGCTGAGAATACTGTCTTCACCAATCACGACCGCATTATCAAAACTCCCTCCCTTGATAAGACCCTTGGAACGGAGCGCATCGACTTCATGCATAAAACAAAAGGTCCGGGACGGAGCAATCTCCCGCTGAAACACTTCCCGGTCAATGGTGAAAGAACCATATTGGGATTTCAACATGGGATGGCTGTAATCAACGGTGTAGGTAATATTGAAATCATCATCCGGCAAGACGACCAGGTGGGTATCACTGTTCACAGAAAGCCAGATAGGCTCTTCCACATGGACATACCGTTTGGGAGGAGTTTGTTCTTCCAATCCGCACTGGCAGAGAAGGTCCACAAAAGGAAGGGAACTTCCATCCAGAACCGGCGGTTCATGATTATCCAATTCGATAATCAGGTTATCAATCCCCAGCCCGGCTACCGCCGCCAGGACATGTTCTATCGTCATGACCTTGGCATCTCCCACCGCGATGGTAGTGCCTCGGTCCGTATCAATGACATATTCCACCAAGGCGGGTACCACCACCGGAGGATTTAAGTCCACCCGGACAAATCGTACCCCAGTGTTGGGTTCGGCAGGCTTAAATACCAGGCGGGTCAGGCTCCCGGAATGTAATCCGACTCCGGATAATTCCGCGGAATTTGCAATCGTTTTTTGTTTTTCCATTACTCCAAGTTCTCTTTCGTGGCGGCTTGCGCTTCCTCCAGAAGTTTACTCATTTCCGCAACTTTATGCTCCAGTTCCAGCAACCGTTTTGCCAATTCAGGCAACCGCTGGATATTCCCCATAATCCGGTTATCTTCCCGTTGAAGCCTGGCCGGCGCACCGGAAACAATCACATTTGAAGGAACATTCTTAGTGACAGCACTGCGTCCTGTAACTACAACATTATCACCGACTTTAATATGCCCGGTCACAGCCGCCTGGCCGGCCAGAGTCACATTGTTGCCTAATTCACTGCTTCCGGCAATTCCGTTCTGAGCCACAATAATACAGTTTTCACCAATTACGACATTATGCGCTATCTGGACTAGATTATCGATTTTGGACCCTTTTCTAATCCAGGTTCTACCGAAGGTCGCCCGGTCCACAGTGACATTGGAACCTATTTCCACATCGTCCTCAATGACCACTGTCCCCCGTTGAGGAATCTTAAAATGGATTCCTTCTTCCTTGGTATATCCGAAGCCATCGCTGCCGATAACTGTCCCGGCATGGATAACAACCCGGCTCCCGATAAGGATTTCTTCCCGAATGGTTACATTGGGATATATCATACAATCGGAACCGATTTTACATCGGGTACCGACATAAGCCCCCGGATAAATGAGGGTATTACTCCCCACTTCCGAGTTATCCTCAACCACCGCAAACGGTCCAACATGAACACCCTTGCCCAGTGAGACATCCTTCCCGATGAATGCCAGCGGGTGAATGCCGCATTTCATGGAATCTGGAGGGATCTCCCTCGGGGTAAGAACTTCAATGGCCTTCACCAACGCTAATCTAGGCTGGGAAGACCGAATAATGACTGGAAAATCTATTTCCAGGCCCTCAGGGGCAATCAGCGCCGAGGCTTGGGTAGATTTGACATCGACAACGTATTTGGGATGGGCAATAAATGACAGGTCTCCGGGTTCTGCTTCCCGAATTCCGGCAATTCCATCTAACTCTACGGATGCATCCCCTTCACAATAGCCACCCACATGCTTGGCCAGTTCACCTGCAGTAATAGCCATGGCTAAATCCCTATGCTCCTCTCTGACATAAAACCTCTATCTATTATAATACCGGTCCGGGGGTTTTGCCCCCCAGACCGGCAATCAATACCGTCTTATTTCTTTACAGCCGGTTTGGCTGCATCTTTGGCAGCTGTGCCGGCTTCACCTTTATAGGCATTTACAAATTCAATAACTTTATCCGTCAGGTCCGCTTTAGTATCCGCCAAATAATAGACGGACCGGGAATCCAAAATCATTGAATAGCCTTCCTTATCGGAAATATCTTTCAGGCAAAGATTTACTATCCTATCCAGCCGTTCACTCATAATACCGGCTTTATCCTGGACATTTTTCATGAAGGCTTCATAATCTTTGCGAAGGGCTTCCCCTTTATTTACCAGTTTCTCCCGTTCAGCCTTATAATCCTTGGCAGCTAAAGTGTTTTTCTTCTTTTCCAAGGCGGTAACTTCGCTATCTAATTTTTTCTTCTGTTCTTCAATTTTATCCCGCTCAGGCTTAAAATTTTCATCCGCTGTTTTCTTTTCATTCCAGTTGGCATAGACCGACCGGATGCTGAAACAACCAATTTTCCCCGGGGTGGGAGCATTCTGCGCCATGGCAGCAGTTCCTAAGAAACCGCCCAGAATGGCAATACTCATCCAAATTCTGCACTTGCTCAATATATCCATTTGATATATCTCCTTAAAAGTATTTAAGACTTTTTTTAAATTTAATTAGAATGTGGTACCGAAAGTGAAATAAACCTGCTGGGTCTCATCGCCTTCCTGGTCATTAATGGGAATACCATAACCTACCTGGAAATTCCCAATCGGAAGATTCAGCATGACTCCAGGTCCTACCGAGTAACGGATTTCCCCGAAATCAAAGTCTTCGAATTTCTCCCAGATACCGCCCGCATCACAGAAAAGCAAACCTGTTACCCGGTCGGTCAGCTTACGGCGAAGTTCCATATTCATATTCAGCATAAACTCGCCGCCTACTATCAATTTTACTTCTTCCTGGTTCTTGGAGTCGATATAATAAAGCGTTGGAGAAACGCCTCGGAAGTCAAACCCTCGCATGGAACTGGGACCTCCCAGGAAGAATCGGTCGGATATGGGGGCTTCATCCGTCCCGCCAAAAGTCTGCAGATAACCGCTACGCAGCCTTAAAGCCCCGACATAATTCTTCGCCAGCTCTTTGTACCAGTTTCCTTCACCATAGAATTTGGCAAAGTTATTATCCCCGCCCAGCACTTCTCCCGCTAATTCCACATTGGCGACATAACGGACTCCCCGGGTGGGGTAATTATAATTGTCCCGGGTATCAAAAATAATCCCCGGGGTAATGCTGTTGGTCCAGGAATCTTTAGGACCCATGGGCGGAGGAAGCTCATAATCATCTTCATCCGGGTCCAGTTTGGTATTTTTAACCGTAAGTTGGAGAGTGGCTTTGGTATCTGCATTTACCGGGTAAGAAACGCCAACGCTCGCCCCGGTCTGGATTTCTTCATAATCATGGTCAACCCCGTCTCCATAGACTTTATTGCCATATTCATCAAAGGAGATTTTATCGGCGCTGAGAGTCCGGTCCAGAGAATCCCGGAAGATGCTCATACTTACCGTTGCCCGGGTATCCATAAAATAAGGTTCTGTATAAGTCAGCCAGAATTCCGAACCTTCCTGAGCTAAGTCTGCTTTCAACCGGATACTGTTCCCGGAACCAAACAAATTCTTTTCTTCCATATCAACGAAGATTTGAGCTTTTTTATTGGTACTGTAACCCACTCCAAAATTAATAGAGCCGGTCTTGTGTTCCATCATGTAATAAACCAAATCATGGGTATCCATGGAAAGAGTGGGTTCATCGGAAGGTGCCACCCGGTCAAAATAACCCAGGTTCATCAGGCGGCGCTGTCCTTCCACCACTTCATTCTTTTTTAAGATATCCCCGGTTTCAACTGGGATTTCCCGGCGAAGGACTTTCTCTTTCGTTTTCAATCCCACTTCCGAATAACCTTTGGACCCGGGAGTAACGATTCCCCTGTCAGCACCAATACCCTGGAACCGGATATCCCCCACATAGACCCGGTTACCTTCTTTTAACTGGTAAGTCAGGTTTACTTTTCGAGCTTCGGTATCCAGGCTCAATTGCCGAACCACATCCGTGGTCACATATCCCTGGTTGGCATATAGATCATAGAGGCGTTGAGAATCTTTTTCCATGCCAGACTGGCTATAAACATCCCCCGGCACCTGCCGCAGGGTGGAACTGATTTCCGCCGAGGTAAACAGGCTATTGCCGAAAACCCGGATGGAACCATTGGAATACTGGGGTCCTTCTATTATATTAAAGAAAAGATCCACCCCCCGTTTTTTGGGGATAAGGACCGGGTCTTCCTTTTTTACATCGACCATCACATACCCTTTATCCTTGTAGGCGCGCTCAATCTTGGCAACGTCTTCTTCATACTGGAAACTGTCATAGTAATGGCGAATGAATAACCAGGAGTTCTTGGATGAAACCACTTTTTTCAATTTCTTGCTTTTGATGGCCTTGTTCCCCTTAAAATTAATATTAAGGATCTTGGCTTTCTTTTCTTCAGCAATATCAAAAACCAGTTTTACCTGATTCTCATTGATTTTTTCCATCCGTCCCTGGACATCCACCAGGTAATCCCGGTCTTTATAATGGGCTTTAAGTTTTTCCACATAAGAATCCACCATTCCTTCCCGGTAAATCAGGGTCCCGGGACGGAAATCTAAATCCGACCGAAGCCGTTTGGCTTTAATTTCCTTATTCCCATGGAATTCCATATCGGCCACCATGGGGTTTTCCTTAACAAAAAAGGTGACATAAAAGCCATCTTTATGAGGGTCGGTATCCGCCGCGACTTCACTGAAACATCCCATTTGATAAAGAGCTTTAATATCCTGCCGAAGTTTAATCCGGTCAAATGCCGAACCCGGTTTCAGGGATATTTTCTCTTTAATCTCTGCTGTTGTTATCTGCTGGTTACCTTCGATTTTGACCGAAATAACCGTGAGATTATCCGTCGGGGGGGTCTGGGCGATTAATAATTGCCAAGTAAAAAGGGCTAAAACGATGAAAAGTCCTGAGTGAAAGAGTTTTTTTGTCATATTTTCCTGATCTTTTTAGCGATTTTCCAAACTACTAAGATTATCATTACCCTTAATTACCGGTCAATATCCCTAAAGGGTTGATAAGGCCGGCACTTTCAGTTATCAATTAAGTTTTCCGCTTACAGGTTTTTCCCGTCTTCAGAGATTAACCTGCCTGGAATAATAAAAATTCAGCGGAACAGACAATTTATTCACTCGTTCCGCTGAATTCAAATTCAATATCAAATATTACAATCCACTAAGATTAATGGGATTCTGCCGGTTCCAATGGAGTGGTTGGATTTGTCTGCCGGAAGACAATGGTCTCATGTTCTAAATCAGCCGTAATAATATCTCCATCTTTGAATTTCCCTTTCAACAAATCTTCAGAAAGAGGGTCTTCCAGATACCGCTGGAGAGCGCGCCGCAAAGGCCGGGCCCCGTTAGACGGGTCAAACCCATTCTTCACAATGAAACTCTTAGCTTCAGGGGTCAATACCAGTTTGATAAATCGTTCTTTTAGCCGTTCCAGGATATCTTTCAGCAAGACATCTATGATCAGGAAAATATGTTCTTCCAGAAGCTGATGGAAAACGACCACTTCATCAATTCGATTAAGGAATTCCGGATTAAAGGCTTTCTTCAGCTCATCTAACACCCGTTCTTTCATGTTCTGGTAATTGGCGTCATTTTCTGAAGAACGGAACCCAATGGCGCTGGAATGATGAATAAACCGGGTCCCGAGGTTGGAAGTCATAATAACCACACTGTTTCGGAAATCCACCGTTCGCCCGGTAGAATCAGTCAATCGGCCATCTTCCAGAACCTGCAACAGGATATTGAAAACATCCGGATGGGCTTTTTCAATTTCATCAAAAAGAATCACAGAATAAGGACGGCGGCGGACTTTCTCGGTCAGCTGGCCTCCTTCATCATGGCCAATATACCCCGGGGGGGCGCCTACCAGCCGGGAGACAGCAAATTTCTCCATATATTCCGACATATCGATGCGGATCAAAGCATCTTCGTCATCAAAAAGGAACTGAGCCAACGTACGGGCTAATTCAGTTTTACCAACACCCGTCGGTCCCAGGAAAATAAAACTCCCAATCGGCCTTTTTACATTTTTCAGGCCGGCTCTGGCTCGCCGAATGGATTTACTGACTGCCAGAATCGCTTCATCCTGGCCCACCACCCGGTTGCGAAGTTCTGTTTCCATCTGCAGCAATTTATCAGATTCTTTCTGCTCCAGTTTAATGCTGGGGATCCCGGTCCACTTGGAAACGATATAGGCGATATCTTCTTCGGAAATCTGGTTGAGCCGCTGGGTCTTTTCCCGGGTCTCTTCCCACTGTTTCAATTCGGATTCATATTTAGATTTCAGTTTCCGTTCAATATCCAGCAGTTTAGCCGCTTTTTCAAAGGCATCATTTTTAACCGCATTCTGTTTTTCATCCACAATCCGTTCGATTTCCAGTTTCATGGACTTAAAATCCGGCGGGCGGCTTTGGGATTTCAACCGGGCCCGGGCGCCTGCCTCATCAATTAAATCAATCGCCTTATCCGGCAGGTAACGGCCGGTAATATACCGGTCCGAAAGCTTGGCGGCCGTTTCCAACGATTCATCGGTATAAGTAACCCCGTGATATTGTTCATATTTTTCCCGAAGCCCCTTGAGGATCCGCAGGGTATCTTCCACCGAGGGAGGGTCCACATTTACGGTCTGGAACCTTCGCTCCAAAGCGCCATCCCGTTCAATAAATTTCCGGTATTCTTCCAGAGTAGTGGCTCCGACACACTGGAGTTCCCCCCGGGACAGGGAAGGTTTAAGCATATTGGAAGCATCGATAGCCCCCTCGGCTGCCCCAGCGCCGATAAGGGTATGCAACTCATCGATAAAAAGGATAATATCATCTGAACGGCGGATTTCCTGCATAATAGCTTTCATCCGCTCTTCAAACTGTCCCCGGTATTTGGTTCCTGCCACGACAGCGGCCAAATCCAGGGTTAATAGACGTTTATTGCTCAGGAGGTCCGGAGCATTATTCCCGATAATCCGCTGGGCGATTCCTTCTACGATAGCAGTCTTCCCGACCCCGGGTTCTCCCAGCAGCACGGGATTGTTTTTTGTTCGGCGGCATAGGATTTGCAGGACTCGTTCAATTTCATCATCTCTGCCAATCACAGGGTCCAGCTTGCCTTCCTTGGCCAATTCTGTCAGGTCCCGGCCAAAGGCATCCAATGCCGGGGTCTTAGTCCGGCGTTTAGGCTGGATACCCTGTTGAGAAGGTTCGGCCGTCATAGCTTTCTGGACCGCCTGGCGAGCTGTTTCAATGGTAACTCCCATGGCCTCCAAAACTTGGGAAGCAATCCCATCGGTTTCCCGCACCAACCCCAGGAGAAGATGTTCTGTGCCGATATAATTCATCCCGACTTCCCGGGCTTCTTCACGGGAATATTCCAATACCCGGTGGGCTGCATTATTGAAAGTAAGGTTCCCTAAGGTAGGTACGACACTGGGTCCCTTAACCTGTTTCTCAATTTCCTGAACCAGGATATCCAATTCCACATTCAGTAATTGGAGGGCTTTGCACCCTAACCCGTTACCTTCCCGGATCAAGGCTAACAGAATATGTTCTGTGCCAATATATTCATGACCCAGCCTTCGAGCTTCTTCCTGGGCCACTGATGTTATGATTTTTCTGGCACGCTCTGTATAATTTTCCTGTCCCATGCCGACCTCCTTTCACTTTCCCGGAATGTATTGCCGGTTCCATTAATCTGATTCAATTTTTCTTTATTAAGTTTATAACCTATTACTATTTTAACCTTAAAACCTTGCCAAGGGTTCCATAAACACTCTTTCACCCCTGTTATGGCTCTGCTATTTTAGGTACATCCAAGGGTTTTCCGAATCAAATCAGCCCTCAGGGTGTCTCGCTGTACTTCATCCAAATCCTGGCCGACTGCCTTTTGCAAATGGGCCGGTTGGACCAGCATCATCAATTCATCCACTTTAGCGGGAGTAAAATCAAACCACCCATAATAGGCGCCCAACCGAAGATGAGACAAGTAAAGCAAGGACTCATTGGAATCAATCATCCGTGCCTGGGAAAGCAACCCATAAGCCCGGTAAACGACATCTTCCGCTTTGATTCGAGAATCGGTATAAAGCTGTTTTCGGGCATTAAGTTCCCTACCCATTATCTGCCGGACATAACTGTCCACTGTTGCCACCAGCTTTTCCTCGGTCTGACCCAAAGTAATCTGGTTGGAAATCTGGTAAAGGTCTCCGGTCGCTTCGCTATGTTCCCCATAAATTCCGCGGACAGTCAACCCTGCCTGTCGGATTTTCTGGATAATATAGCTAATGCCGCCGGTTATCACCAATCCGGGCAAATGCATCATCACCGAAGCTCGAATCCCAGTCCCGGTATTGGTCAAACACGCCGTGAGAAACCCAAAATCCGGCATGAAAGCATAATTGAGATGGTCATCCAGGGAATCATCAATCTCATTGATCTGGCTCCAAGCATCCTGCAGAGAAAGCCCTGGCTGAATCACCTGCAACCGAAGATGGTCTTCTTCATTGATCATAATGCCGGAGATTTCACCTTCTCCGATAATCACCGTTCGGGAGCGGCCTCCCTTGGCATGTTCCTGGCTGATAAGATGCCGTTCCAACAGAAGAGTCCTCTCAATTAGGGTCGCTCCTTCCATTTTAATAACCGCTGCCGACTCGAAGGCCGGGATAGCGGTCGCCGCTTTGGTTATTTCCTGGGAAATCAAATCTAACTCGTCAGATTTTGCCCGCTGGCAAAAAAGGTGTCCCGCCAAATTGCGGGCCAGCCGAATCCGGCTGGAGATAACAACCGGACGATAAGCCCCCTCTTCCAGAATCCAGGGACTGGCTTTTTTGGCTAAATTGCTGAGATATTGGGTCGAGGCTGTCATCGGTGTTTTACCGTTTATAAATATTGTATTTCATAGGAGTTAACGGGTTTCCAGCTGCCGGATTTCATCCCGAATTCTGGCGGCTTCTTCATAATCTTCCGAATTAATGGCTTTTTGCATTTCTTGTCGCAGCTCAAAAATCTGCTGGCCTCGAAGGACCCAGTCTCCGGTCTGGCGGGGATTTTTACCGACATGCTGGACACTGCCCTGCCATCGGCGTAAAAGGCATTTCAACCCTTCTTTGCCATCCCGGAAAACGACATAACACTCAGGGCATCCCAACCGTCCGATTTCTTTGAAACGGCTGAAGGTCAATCCACATCCCGGACAAGCCACCCCCTGCTGGGGATATATCTTGGAGGTCCCGCCGGAAAAGGGAGTTTTCCCGGAGGCATCTTTTTTCATTACTTCATCCATCATATCGTTCAGCTTGCCGGTATCCTGAGCCAGTTCAGCTTCTTTTTCCTCAGCGCATTGCTGGCAATAATGGACTTCAATGACACTGCCACTCTCAATCCGGGTGATATGCAGGGTGGCTACATTTTTTTTACAAATATCGCAGTAAACCATGATGAATTCCAGGCATCACGGGTCCCAGTCTTCGCTAGAAGACTTCCGGGGAACCGAAATTGCTCCTTCTTAATTTTAGTATATCGCAAGATGGAACATCTGCTCGATAAAGCTTAATCCAATCCCCCGGAAGAAAATACATAGAATCTCTTACTTTTTATACACCGGGGTTCCGGTAGTTTTCGTATATTTATGGTACTCAGAAATCAATTTCACTGTGATTTTCCCTGGTTTACCCGTTCCGATAATCCGGGAATCCACATCCACCACCGGGATAATTTCTGCTGCCGTACCCGTCAGGAAACATTCTTCCGCATTATAAATGTCAAACCGGGTCATGACCGCTTCCCGGGTCGGGATTTTTAATTTACGGGCAATCTCTTCCACGGTCTGTTTGGTAATCCCATCCAGGGTTCCGATATAAGCCGGCGGGGTTAATAATTCCCCATTTTTGACAATAAAAATATTGTCCCCGGTGCATTCGGCCACAAATCCCTGTTGATTTAACAATAAAGCTTCTTCACAGCCGGAATTCTTGGCTTCGATTTTGGCTAATATGTTATTTAGATAATTCAGGGATTTAATGTTAGGATTCACACCTTCCGGGATATTTCGCCGGGTTGCCACCGTTACTATCCTTAATCCGTTTTTATATAATTCATCCGGATAAAGATTGATTTTGTCAGCAATGCAAAGTACGGTAGCTTTGGGACATTTCCAGGGAGCTAATCCTAAATCTCCCGGACCGCGGCTCGCCACCAGACGGATATATGAATCAGTTAATTTATTGACCTTAACAGTCTCCACCACCACTTTTTCCATCTCTTTGGGAGTCATCTTGATATCCAGGCAGATTGCCCGGGCTGAATCGTAAAACCGTTTCAAATGCTGATCCAGACGAAAAACTCGGCCATTATAGGAGCGGATTCCTTCAAAAACTCCATCCCCATACAGGAAACCATGGTCAAAAACACTGATCATGGCCTTCGACTTGGGGACAAACTCACCATTGAGATAAATGAGAATTTCTGAATTTTTTGCGCTGGCCTTGGAAGAGGCCTTCTTGACCGTCGAGGTAGCCATGTTTTATTACTCTCTTTCTTTTATTTTATTAGAGTTAAAAGAAACATCCCTGACTGCGTAAGAGGATGCTCCCGTTTTTGGGCTAATTCAGTTTCTCCCGGCGATTTGGAATCTGGGTTAGAGTTCCGCATCGTATTAAATATTTTATCATATTCTCCCTTTCTACGGGTTGATTTTCCCCCTTTTATATCTTACCAATACATCCTACGACTCCCCTCTAATCCTCGGATTGGGACCCAGCCTGTTCCCTTCAGCCTGGGTCTCAATCCCTTTTTAGCTTGTATGTGTTATGCAATATATGTATAATACATATTAAAACCCTAAAGAAGGAGAATCGGAATGAAACGGTATGGAAAAGAAGTCAGAGAATTATTGAGAGGGCTTGTCCGGGACTTGGGATTGCTACAGAAAGAGAAATATGCCTGCTGCAATCTGACCCTGGCCCAATGCCATTGTCTGACCGAAGCCGGGAAATTAAAAAAAGCCACCCTTAACGAGTTGTCCGGGGTTTTAAAACTGGACCAGAGTACCGTCAGCCGGATGGTCGAAGGCCTGGTTAAAGAAGGGTTCATGAACCGGAGTCCGGGAGAGGATGACCGAAGGCGGGTGGAAATCAAGTTAACCAGTCAGGGAGAAAAATCCCATGCCCGGATTGAATCCCTGATGGAAGACTATTATGAAGGGGTCATGGAGAAAATCCCTTCGGAGAAAAGAGACCAGGTAATAGAAAGCCTGCAATTGTTGATTGAAGCTATCCAATCCAATGAGACAAGCTGTTGTGGAGGGAGTATTGCCGAAAAATCCCCCCATCCCAAAACTATATAAGAGAGGAAATAAACAATGAAAGACATTAGAGATTATATTAAAGGTAAATACTCCTTAGCATTAAAAATTAAGTCTTCCTGCGGATGTGGCAACTCGGCTCCTGTGCCATTATCAGGTGAAAAGGCTTCATCCAACCGTTGTTGCAGCAGCAGCGCCGCCCAAGATTCAGGAGAAATACCCTCTTTCGGATGCGGATTCCCGGTAGAGTCAGCAGAGATTATACCGGGAAGCCGGATTCTGGATCTGGGCAGCGGAGCCGGAGGGGATTTGATCCGGGCCTCCCGCAAAACAGGGCCTGCAGGGAAAGTCTATGGTATCGATATGACAGACAGCATGCTGGAAACCGCCCGCCGGAATATTGAATCCGCCGGACTGGATAATGTTGAATTGCTAAAAGGATATATTGAAGAAATCCCCTTGGAAAATGACCGGTTGGATTTAATAATTTCCAATTGTGTTATCAATCTTTCACCTGATAAGGGGAAAGTCTTAAAAGAAGCTTACAGAGTACTGCGGCCCGGAGGAAGGTTTATTGTGGCTGATACTGTTTTATTAAAACCACTCCCTGATAAATTGAAAGAAAATTTGGATGCCTGGTCTGGCTGCGCCTCAGGAGCTCTTTCTCTGAAAGAATACCAGGAACTTTTAGAGGGGGCTGGTTTTCAGGATATCCATTTTGATGAGACTCATCCCCTGATGCTGGATGCCCAGAGCAGCCAGGTGCTTTTCTCCGGGGTCAATCAGGAAGAACTGGAATTACTGGATATGGCCATTGCCAGCTCCATCATAAAAGCCAGCAAGCCTGCTCCGGAGCCGATGAAAGAAGGAACTGACTATATCCTTAGAAATGCCCGGATAGAGGATATCCCCACTATCAATCAACTGCTGGGAGATTCAATGTTGCCGCTTATGCCAAAAGATGTTAATCCGGATTCTTTCCTCTTGGCCGAAAAAGATGAGACCCTATTGGGAATGATTGGATATTTGATTGAGGGCAATTCTGCCCTTTTGAGGTCTCTGGCAGTCCCCTGGGAATATAGAAACCGGGGAATAGGTCATACCCTTATAAAAAAAGTTATCGGGAAATTATCGGAAAACCAGATTCATGATGTTTACCTTCTCACTCAGACAGCCCGAAAATATATGGAAACAAAGGGTTTTATGGAAATCAAAAGAGAAGAAATCCCCCACTCATTACTAAGAGATTCTGGATTAGATAAGGCCTGCCCCTCTTCCAGTATCTGCATGAAATATATCCCAGCCAAAAATCAGGAATAAGCATTAAACAGAAGGGAGGGAGTTTTTTTCGGCTCCCTTATAATTCATTGGACAGGCAGGGAAGAAATTGGAAGGAATCTTTTGAAATAAGATTCCTTCCCTATTACATACTTATTCAACATCAATAATCTGGCCTTCTGAGACTTTAATCCTCCGGTCAGTTTTCTGAGCCATTTCAGGGTCATGGGTCACAATGACGACTGTCAGGTTTCGGGTCTCCCGAAGATGAAATAACATATCCATGACCTGCCAGCCGGTATGCCGGTCGAGATTGCCGGTAGGCTCATCCGCCAAAAGGATGGGCGGGTCATTAATGAGAGCACGAGCCAGGGCCACCCGTTGCTGTTCGCCGCCGGAGAGCTCTCCGGGCCGATGATGTCCCCGGTCCCCCAATCCCAAATGTTCCAGCAACGCCTGGGCTTTCTCATGGGCATTCTTTTTAGATAACCCGTTGATCCGGGCAGGAATCCCCACATTCTCCAAAGCGGTGAATTCCGAAAGAAGATGGTGAAACTGAAAAAGGAACCCTACTTTTGTATTTCTGATTTCCGCTAATTGGGCATCTGAATAGGTGAAAATATCATTCCCATCCAATAAGACAGAACCCGAACTGGGCCGGTCTAATCCCCCCAGAATATGCATGAGGGTGGATTTCCCCGCCCCTGAGGGCCCAACCACCGAAACAATATTTCCCCGGATAATATCCAAATCAATCCCTTTCAGGACGTCCAGGGTCCCGGCGCCGGAAATAAAGGCCTTCTTTAAATTCTTGGCACAGAGGATATGCAACCCATTATTTGTTTTATGATTCGCAGCACTCATGGTTATTCATACCTCAAGGCTTCTACGGGGTCTTGCTTGCCGGCTTTCCAGGCAGGATATATTCCTGCCAGCAAACAGAGTATCAAGGCGCTCACAGCAATCAGGATGACCATCTGAGGCTCCACCAGCACCGGCAGTTTTTCAATATAATAAATATCCTGGGGAAGGGTAATGATTTTATATCGGTCCAGTAAAGCGCAGGTCCCCAGCCCTATCGCCGTTCCCAGTAAAGTGCCTACCATCCCGATGATGAATCCCTGGATGATAAATATCCTGCTGATGGAAGTACGTTTGGCTCCCATCGCTTTGAGAATGGCTATATCCCGGCTTTTCTCCATCGTCATCATAATCAGAGTGCTGATGATATTGAAAGCCGCCACCACCACGATCAAAAGCAGGATAATAAACATGACGATTTTTTCCAGTTTCAAGGCAGAGAAGAGTTCCCGATTCATCATTTCCCAAGATTTCACACTATAAGCATCCCCCAGCTGGGTCTGCATTCTTCGAGCCACATCCAGGGCTTTATCCGGGTCTCTGAGTTTACAGGAAATCCCGGTAATGGCATCAGAAGATAAGTCATACAATCCCTGAGTCACATCCAAGGTGGTATAGCCGAGGTTGGCATCATATTCATACATCCCGGATTGGAAAATACCCACCACGGTCGCCACTGATGTCTTGGGAACCAGTCCCATGGGAGTCCTGGCCACTTTGGAGAGGACAAAGACTCTCATTCCGGTATCCACTCCCAACCGGGTTGCCAGTTCCTTGCCCAACATAAGTTCATTATGGCCGGGAACAGGCATTCTTCCCCTGATTAAGTTTTTCTTAATCTGGGTAACCTGAGGTTCCAATTCCGGGTCGATCCCCATCAGGATAATCCCCTGCAGATATTCAGCCGATTGAAGCATCCCCTGAGAAGCCACAAAAGGGGCGGCTCCGATAACATCAGGGTCTTGCCGGACTTTCTCCATTACCTGAGAGTATCCCGTAAATCCATGGTCATCAAAAGAACCCACTACCAAATGGGCTTTGGTGCCGATGATTTTGTTTTTCAGGTCTTTGTCAAATCCACTCATCACGGAAATGACAATAATCAAGGCTGCCACTCCAACGGCCACCCCCATCATGGAAATAATAGTTATGATGGAAATGAAAGACTGTTTTCGTTTTGCCTTCAGGTATCGAAGGCTGACAAACCACTCATAATTCATATTGGATTATTCCTTGTCTATATCAGCCACCCTTCCATAAAAGAAGGGAACCGATGGCCGTTGCTGTTACCTTCTTCGAATCCAGACAAACACACTCAAGCCAATTAATAATCCCGGCATTAAAATCAAGGAGATTAGGCTCATTAACCGGCTTTGGACAGAGGTTAGAGTCATTTGCCGGTCCTGGGTCTCTTTAGCCCGGATGCCCAGAGAATCTGAATTCCCGGTCAGCCAGTTAATACTGTTGAGGAAGAAATCCCGGTTGCCTCCAATGCTCAACATCTGGTTGGAAGCAAAAACATCATTGCCTACAATTATCAACCGGGAGACCGGCTGAATTTTATCGGTATCTGCTCCCAGTGTGGAGGAGGGATCCGTTTCCCAGGAGACACCCAAGACCAGAGGGCCATGTTCATCCTGCCCTTCATCATATTGGGCTGTCTTAGATTTCAAACTGGTTTCACCCCAGCTGTTTTGCCCTGTCACCAATAACGGTTGGAGACCCGGCAGTTCAGAAGAAGTGGTTACAGGGGAAAGGGATCGGGAATACGGAAAGACTGTCATGGCAATCCCACGGGTTATATTATTCGCAGGATATTGGCCAATCACGACACTGAAAGCGTCGGCCCCAATCAACGTACTGGATGGGTCCACAATCACATTGTTTTGCGGTTCTACCCCCAGAGGTTTTAATAAATCCGATAAAGATTCGGAAAGAGGATTGACCATAACCAACATCCGGCCACCCTGGTGAATATAATCCTGAAGGAGTTTCAGCTCCCTGGGGAAAAGAGGGGTTTTCGGCCCGGCGATAACCAATATGGACATATCCGCCGGAAGGGTAGTATTTGAAGAAAGAGTCAGAGCCTCAGGAATATAATTCTCTTTCCCTAATTCCAGTTTTACCTGTGAATATCCCAGCTTATCTTCATCCTCCAAAGAGGCCTCCCCATGGCCGGCCAGGAAATATACTTTGTTTTTCTCGGGGTGGAGAAGCTGCAGGATATTAGCGGACAAATCTCTTTCGTCATACCCGGCAAGGGTTTTTCGCCTACCTTCAAATTCCAGGATTGTCTGGCCATCCCGGGCTTCATACTCTCTGGCCATCCCGGGATTTTTCTCCGGATCAACCATCTGGACTCTGACCCGGGGGGAAGACGATGCATAGTTTTTTAGGAGGGCATCCACTTCTGAATAATAAGGATTATCTTTTTTGCTGTAGAAAGCCACAATTTTTAAATCAGATGGAAGTTTTTTAAGCAGCTGATGGGTCTGGAAAGATAGCGAATACTGGCCCCCTTTAGTCAGGTCGATTCTTTTATGGTGCCGATACCCCAGATAATTTATCAGACAGAGAATCCCCAGGACAATCAGGGCCATTGCCACAGTATGGCTGGAAGAAAAAAAGCTCTTCGACTGGAACATCATCAAAATGGGTTTCCAGTTGTATCCTGCATAAATCACACTAAGTAAAAGTCCACCTCCCAATGTGATTTTACTCCAATAAGGCATGAAATTCTGAACCAGGTAAACCGACAGGCTTATCCCGATCATGAGCAGGCCCAGGATGCCTAATAAAGCTATCCCAAAATCCAAATTAAATTTGTTTTTCATATGATTATTCATCATTTAACGCCACTTCCGATTTCGAATTGACAGGACAGACAGATAAAGGACATACCCGATAAAACTCAGGTAAAAAATCAAGTGGCGGGTATCTAAGACCCCTTTAGTAAAATCGCCAAAATGCTCGAAGAAAGAAAGATATTTCAATATATCCGTTACCGGAGGAGAAAATATATCCCCACTGGCGCTTAACAACCAGAGAAACAATATCATCCCAAAACCTGTAACTGCCGCCACCACCTGATTCTTCGCCAGGGATGAAGCTAATAACCCTAAAGCCAGATAACCCGACCCCAGTAATAACAGCCCCAGGTAACTGGACCAGAGTGGCCCGATATCAGGTTTGCCGAACAAGATTAAAAACAGAGGCAGGTGAAAAGTTAATGCCAGCATGGCCGCCAGCATCCCTACCGCCCCCAGAAATTTCCCCAACACAGCCTGAGTTTCCGTTACCGGGGCTGTCATCAAGAGTTCCATGGTGCCGGTCCTGCGTTCTTCGGAAAAGAGGCGCATGGAAATCAACGGACAGAGGAACAGGAAGATGACGCCCATATTCATGGTTACGACTGACATATCTGCCTGCTGCTGGAAATAAACTACCATTAAAAAAACAAAACCATTTATGAACAGGAACATGGTTGCCAGAGCATAAGCAATCGGTGAAGAAAAATAATGGTGCAATTCCTTCCGGGTAATCGCCAGGATATTATGCATGAGTAAGTTCCTCCTCCGATTCCTGAGTGGTTAATTGCACAAAGACATCTTCCAAACTGACTTTTTCTGTTCTAAGTTCTATCAACCCATACCCTTTATTCACAACCCATCTTGCCAGTTCATCTCGGAGGTCCAGGTCTTGCCGGGTCTCCACTAAATAACTCTGAGCCTGAGTTATACTGACTCGGTTGACTCCCTGGATGGCCGATAATTCAGCCAAAAGATTCGGAGCCTCATTTTTCACTTCCAGATATATTGAACGAACCCCTTGCAGTTTAGTTGTTAGATTTTCAGGGGTATCTTCAGCTACCACTTTTCCTTTATGGATAATCACCACTCTTCCACAGGTCATGCTGACCTCCGGAAGAATATGGGTAGAAAGAATTACCGTATGCTTCCCCCCCAAAGACTTAATCAGGTCTCGAGTCTCTTTGATAGCAACCGGGTCCAGTCCTACAGTCGGTTCATCCAGAATCAGGACCTGGGGATCATGAATCAAGGCTTGCGCCAGCCCGACCCGTTGCCGATATCCTTTGGATAATTTTCCAATCAATTTGTTTTTCACTTCCACAATGAAACATTTTTCCAAAGCTGCCTGAACCTTCTGGGTAATTTGCCTGGAAGGGATTCCTTTAATTCGGGCATGGAATTTCAGGTAATCCGATACGGTCATATCAGGATATAAGGGGGCATTCTCAGGGAGATACCCCAGGCGTTTGCGGACTTCAATGGACTGGGTTGATACATCAAAGCCTGCCACAGTGGCAGACCCTGAATTGGCCGGCAGGAATCCTGCCAGAATTTTCATGGTGGTGGACTTTCCTGCAGCATTGGGGCCCAGAAACCCCAGGATTTCACCTTCTTGGACAGAAAAGCTGATATCCCGCACGGCAGGCTGTAATCCATAACTTCGAACCAGGTTTTTAACTTCAATCATAAGAATTTAAATACCATCAGATTTAGAAAATAGTTGAATTTTCTATTTTAGGTCTTTTACGGATGCTTTACAAATGCCCCCCCGGTTTAGTCTACCCTCCATCCTGTTCGACTTTTAAAACCCCATGATGAAATGGTCCTCAATATCGGGGAAAACAGCATCATTCCGATAAGTTCGACTTTATTCAAAGGAGACCCTTACCATGAAAGGAACTTTTAATTTTCTTGATTTCCTGAGTAATCAAGAGAGAGAGACGCTTTCAATCTCTTAAGAGAGAAATTGGGCGGAAAAACCATTTATATCCCTTACCCGGAAGATGACCCTTATCAGGAAACCCTAAAAAAAAGGAATCAGGCTATCCGGAGAATGTACCGCCGATTGAAAAAGCTGGGATATTCGGACCGAATTGCTTTTACTGAGATAACCATTCGGTTAGCTTCAGCCCGCAATCTCTCCTATTCTTCCATTCGAGCGATTGTTAAAGGTTATCAAAACAAGAAACAAGTGAAATCCCCCTTAGTATGAACAGGGCTTAATCAGGAGAAGGGAATCCATCCGGCCACCCTGACAGCCACTTTTCCAGCAGGGCTTCCAGGGTGGATTCCTGATACCCTGCAGAGGTCAACAGGGGAAAGGTGTTTCCGGCAATCATGGCAGAAATCCGATGAGACGGATGCTCCAAGTCATACAGGCAGAGAATCGGCATTCCCCTTCCCAGGGCATAAGCAATCTCATAACCTACTCCCAGGCTGGGGAGGGATACTTCCGCCACCATAGCATTGGACCCGTTGATTTGCCTGATATCTCTTTTAAAAATGGTTTGGGAATCATTGAAATCCCCTTCCCCTTTAGAAGTAACGGAAGGATCAGCAGTCTGAGGGCTGGTTACCTGATGCCCCCTGGATTCCAAAAATTCCTTTATTCGGATATAGGCAGCCAGTTTTTCCCTGCCGCCGGAGATGGAACCTGATAAATAGATTTTCATATCCCATCAAATTATAAGATATTTTGACAGATGTCAAAAAACCCTTTCATTCCCTGATGGGTCTTGAAAGGGTTTTATTCCTAAATTCTAGAAATAGCTTATTTATTTTCTTCCTCAGCCACTCCGATTAAGAGAGTTGAGGCTGCTTCCACTATTTTCTTAGTACTATCATCTTGAATCAGGAGAGCCACTCCCCAGTTATCCCCGGTAGCGCTGGCCGGAAGACTAAAATAAACCGGGACGGTTTTGGTAGTACCTGGCTTTACGTTTGTATACACTTCACTCATATCTCTCACTACATTATGATAGATGCCCCGCTGGCCCCTGACTCTTCTTTCAAAAAGAACCCAGCGGTAACTCATCCCTGCCAGAGAAGTTTTTTTATCCAAGGTAATGGAGGCTTCAACCTGAGCCATTCGGCTTTCGATCTTACCCTTCATTTTGAGGGTTACCCCAGAATCTCCCTCTTTGACCTGGTTTATTTTGTCATCATACCGTTTCACCATTTCAGAAACAGCACTGGCGCCGGAGATTTTTTCAATCCCATTAAAAACTATCGCCGGGAACCCTCTTATCAAGTAATAATCCTTACGGGCATCCGATTTCTGAATCCCCAATTCATCACTGAGGGGATGGTATGTTAAAACTAAAAGCTTGGTGGGACCATTTTGTTCAGCCAACTGGCTGATGGCCTGTTCGGCCGATGGGCAGTGGGGTCACCAGGTGGCCGTGATCAGTTCAGCTACCACCGGTTGAGAAGCTGAAAACGCTAACCCGGACAAAAGGGTTATCATGAAAACACTTAACAAGCTTTTCTTCCAATTAAACATATTCTCCCCCCCTTTTTAATATCAGATATTAGGTCTGTTAAATCCTAAATATAAAACAATCCCCCCCATCTGTCCACCTAACACCTCTTTTATTAAGTAAAAATATCAGGAAGTCCTGTTATATTTATATCAGGACAGGGGTGTTTCGGTTTAAAATACTCAAGAGCGCCAATGGTTAATGAAATGGTTTCCAGAGAGGATTTCGGCATGACAAGAGGAATAAAAATCAGCTGCTTATTCAAGGGTTTAATGGGGATATTAATAACCCTTATCATCATAAATTGTTCCTGGGCCCAGACCCTGAACTCACCAGGAAAACCGGTTCCAGCCGGTTTTTTTGGTATGCAATCCCATTCCCTCCAGAATGATACAGCCAGCCATGCCCGAACCCTGGATTTAATGCAGAAAGCCGGTATCAGCCGCATCCGGGATGAGATTTACTGGTGGAATGTGGAAAAAACCAAAGGTCAGCTGGTGATTCCACCGCAGGTGATACAGAATGTGGAAAATACCCTTGCCAAAGGGATGGAGCTGATGATTATTCTGGATTATGGCAATAAATTCTATGATAATGAGCAGGCTCCCCACACTCCTGAAAGCAGGGAAGCTTTTGCCCGTTATTGCTACACTGTGGCCAGCACTTTTAAGGGTAAGATCAAGTATTATGAGATCTGGAACGAACCCAACCTGGCAGGATTCTGGTCTCCGGCCCCGGATGCCGAAGCTTATGCCCAGCTTCTGGAAACCGCCTATACAGCCTGTAAATCTGCTGATCCTGATTGTGTAATCATTGGGGGAGTCACCTCCGGGGTGGACATTGATTTTCTGGAAAAAGTATTCAATGCCGGCGGAATCCAGTTTATGGATAAGCTTTCCGTTCACCCTTACCGTGGCACGGCCCCTGAAGAAGGGGAGAGCCTCAGAGTTCAGTTGGATAAGGTTTCCGGTTTAATAGAAAAATATAAAAAGCCACTGCCTCTGTGGATTTCAGAGATGGGATACCCCACCCATACAGGGCCCAATGGCCATTCTGAGAGCAGACAGGCCGATTACCTGGCCCGATGTTATCTCGCGGCCCTTGGCAGTGGAAAGATTGAATCTTTCTTCTGGTACTGGTTTGGTCCGGATGGCCCGGACGAACATTACAGTGAAGACAGGTTTGGAATGGTCCGAAATGACTGGACCCTGAAACCTTCCTATCAAGCTTATCAGACCCTGGTATCGCATTTTTCAGGAGCCACCTGCCTGGGATATCTTCCCTCATCAGATACTTCAATTCGGCTGCTTCGGTTCAGGACAGCCAATACCCAAGCCCCTTATCTCACAGTAGCATGGACAATCAAAGGTTCCAGAAACCTTGGGTTTAACACCCCCTCCAGAGAAGTCTCCGTCACTGATATCAGAGGGGAATCCCGAAGATATTATCCCTTTAAAAAGAATCTTACCGTCAGTTTGGCAGAAACACCGATTCTACTGGAAAGCTCATCGGATTTGACTCCGGGCGCCACTCCTTTGCTTCAGTTTACCGAACCTTCTCTGGAGATTGCCGCCGGCAGCAGCCATATCCTTAAAATCCAGGTGAACCCTTCCTATATCAAGAGTCTGCCGAAGAAATTCTCCCTGCGCAATAAAATCCTTTTTTCAGCCTTCCCATCGGAAATCAATCTGGAAGCAGAGGATATCATTATTCCCGATGCCCAGGCTTTTGATTTTTCCAAAGGGAAAAACCTGCGAATCCGGATACCCGGCATGCTTTCTTCCCAGGAAGGCAAAATCATGGCAACTTTGATTCATAATAATCAGCCCTGCGGATTTGCCTGTATTTCTTTGAAATTCACCCCTCCAGCAGTCAGCTGGATTCGGCCTTTTATCAATGATTCCACCGGACAGGATGGGTTCAGCCTCTATCTTAGAAACCTGACCAATCTCCCATTAAATGGGAATATTTTCCTGAATCCCGGGGACAATCTCCTGGTCGATGACCCTACTCCTCAACTGGAGAAATTACTTCCCGGAGCCACCACCCGGTTTGATATCCATCTTCCCGGCCGTTCCGACTATCCTCCGGATACTCTCTTCCCTTTGAATGCTTCGATTTACCTGGAGAATCTGGATATTCTCTCTGTTTCCAGGACTCTGGATTATCTGGGTTGCAAACAAGTTGAACAACCGGTCAAAATTGATGGTGAACTGGATGAGTGGACCCAGGCTGAAGAGATTCAAATCAATCGAGAAGAACAGCTGCGGGATACCGGTAAGGGTTACCGAGGAATAGAAGATTTAAATGCCACTCTTTACACCCTCTGGGATAAGGATTGTTTTTATCTGGCAGCCATCGTGGTGGATGACACCACCAGCACCATCGGGGAACCCAGTAATAACGGGTATAAATTCGATGGTATTGAACTCTACCTGGATATGGCCTGTAATGGGGATAGGGGAAACCATAAGTATGACACCAATGATTTCCAGTATGGGTTCTTTAATTCTACGAAGGGGCCTTTCATCTGGCGCTGGAGTCCCACCAATGGACTTTCCACATCCACCAGGATTGCCTGGAAATACCGAACCGACTTAGGTCCCAATGCAGACCAGAACGGTTATGTAATGGAAGCCGCCATTCCTTTCAAAGAGTTAGGATTTACTCCTAAAGAAGGCAGCCTGATTGGGTTTAACGTAGCGGTGGATGATGATGATACCCCGGAGGCTACGGATCCTTTCCACCAGGATAAATATTTCTCCTGGACAGGAACTAAATATAATTGGATGGACCCTTCCGGATTTGGCTTCCTCTTTTTCAAGGAATAGTAGGCATGGCTTATAGGACTTATAGGTCTCATAGGTCCTATAGGTCCCATAAGTCCTATAGGAATAAAAACCGATTAACACCAACAGAAAGGTTAGCTGTTATGGCACAGAAAATTGTGATAACTGCCACCGGACCAGACCAGGTGGGATTAGTAAATCGAGTAACGGAAGTTTTGATTCGATATGGCGCCAATGTGGAAGAAAGCCGAATGGCCCGACTGGGTGGAGAATTTGCCCTTCTTATCCTGATTTCCCTACCTGATGATAAAATCGAAGCTTTCCAGGCGGGTTTGAATGAATTGGAAAAAATTCCCCTGGTGGTTTCCAGCCGTCAAACCCGGAATGAGATTGAACCGGCTTTTAAGGATTATCATCCTTATGCCATCACCCTGACAGGAGCTGACCATGAGGGGATTGTCCATTCGGTCGCCCATTTCCTCTCTGAAAAAGGAATCAATATTATTTCCCTGGACACAGACCTGCATCATGCCCCCGGTACCGGAACCCCCATTTTCTCCCTGGAAGCCAGAGTATTGGTCCCCCCAGCCATTCCCCTGAAAGAATTACGGCAGGAATTGAACCAAATCGGGGATGAGACCGGCACGGATATTGAAATCAAGGTTTCTCTGAAATAAGGATTCAAACAGAATAAAGGGAATCTTATTCTCCAAGGTTCCCTTTTCTCTTTTATTGATCCTTTTGATAATAGAGGCTGCTGTCAGCGAAGATTCGGGCCAGGTGGAAGCCAGGGATATCCCCGGTTTGGAGATAGATTTTCTTCCATTCCCGGATATCAGGGTCATCCTGGATTTTATAGATATGATGGGTCAGATAAATTCCTTTTATCTCCGGATGGCTGGCCGTCCATTGAGGCAAATCTTTCATCAGGGGCAGCCAGGCCGTTCTTCGGTCGCCATACCATGCCAGCAGGTCGGGAACATCCGTCAGCAGGACATCTTTTTTATCAAGGGTGGCTTTCCCAGCCATACTGACTCGGCTGGATTCTTCAACCTGAGCTCTTTGTTGGACCGTCTCATTGTTTTTTCCCGTCCAGAGGGATATGACAGGGACCGCCAGGGCGGCCATGAATATCAGCAAGATAATTTTAGCGGGCATCTTCAATATCCCGGCAAAAAATTCTATCCCTTTCCAGAGAAAGAAACCGGAAAACAGTATCATCACCGGTAACAACCCCAGGAAAAAACGGGAATCCGCTTCCAGACAGGAAATCCCCAGCCAGGTTAATCCCAGGGATATCATCAGGGCCAGGCAGGTTTTCTTTCCTTTTCCTAATCCGGTCCAAATCAACCCTACGAAAAAGATAGGGACCATCAGGGTGTGCAGTTTCAGGATGAACTTAAAGTTAGACAAAAGATATTTCCCGAATTTCAGGGATAACTCCGGGATATGGGTAAAGAAAAAGCCCATTCCCAATCCGGTTTCCTGCGTCATTCGGAATCGGTACCAGCCGGGATATTCCTTGGTAAACATGGCCCAGAGGTCATGGCTCATATTAAAGAAAGGATTTCCGGTTATCAGGGCATTGCGAATCCACCAGGGACTCATGACCAACAATAGGCCTCCCAGAAAGGCTGGAAGATTTTTCAACCTGGATTCTTTGGGGGAAATAATCCATATGACTCCAGCGGCTATCGGCAGGATAAAAAGGCTCTCCGACCGGGTCAGCCAACTTAATCCCAAGACTACCCCAATCCCCAGGGGATATTTCCAATCAGGCTTGGAAGCTTTCTCCATCCCATATATCAGATAGAATACCCAGAGTACCAGAAAGGCATACAAAGGTTCCGACAATCCCGTAAAAGTGGAACTGAACACCGAGGGGGTCAGTAAATATATAATCCCCACAGTCCACCCATACCTCGAGTCCAATAAATCTTCAGCAAATTTCGCCTGCAGAACCACTGTTAAAGCCAGAAACAATCCCCCCAGAAAGGCCAAGACATTAATAGAGGGACCTCCGGTTATTTTATATCCCAGGGAAATCAATAAAGGGTAAAGGGGGGGCCGCCATAGATTATGGAAAACGCCCGGAGGATTCTGGTCTAATACCACCGGATAGGTGAATTGGGAGGTAAACCCATTTCCCTGGTATAATTCCCGCCCCTGTTGGGCATAATCCCAAATATCGGATAGAACCGGAAGGTTTCCGGGATACCACAAATAAGGCCTGGCTCCCGACCAGAGTATCCAGGCGCATAAACCTGCCAGAAGGGGCAGTTTCCATTGATTTAAAAATTTCATTCTCTTAGCCTAACATACTCCAGAAATACCCATCAATCGGAACTCCCCTCTGGAAATATCTTAACCACCCTTCCAATTTCCCAAAAAGGAAAATGAAATTAATTCCTAATTTAAATAAAAGAAAACCTGGTTAATTATCTGTCCCAAAAGGGAGGGGATACGGAGGGGGACCCAGGCTGATGGCATCAGGCTGGGTCTCAACCCGTTATTTCGAGGGAGAATCCTGCCGGGCATAGAAGAAAAGACTCAGGACAGAACCCTCTTTTTTAGTTTCAGGGCCATCACAAGTCACAAAAAGGATTCTTTCATCAGAACCATCAAATTCCACATTGGAAGGTAATTTAACCGGCGACTCAAAAGTTTGAATGAGTTTACCCTTGGGAGATACAATAGCAATCTTATTATTACCAAACTGGGCCACATAGATATTCCCCTGGGAATCCAGAGTAATCCCATCGGGGCTGGAGCCTTTTTCCAACTGAATCAGGCAGGTTCCTTTGGAAAGGGTGCCATCAGGCTGAAGGGAATATCGCCAGAGGTCAGCGTTGCCAGACCGTGCCACATAGAGCCATTTCCCATCCGGGGTAACCGCAATCCCATTAGGCTGGCCGGATAGTTCAACCGCCCGTTTCAGGACCCCTTTGGGAGAATAAGAATAGATACCCTGGATATCAGAAGTTTTCCCGCTCCAAGTGGGGTCGGTGAAATAAAGGGTCCCATTGGGAGACAGAGTAATATCATTCACATTCAAAAAAGGTTTTCCCTGATATTCTTTAGCCAGGGTTTTATATTTTCTGGTTTTAACATCGATTTCAATGAGGGATTTATCTGAATGATCGCAGGCATAAACTTTTTTCCGGTCTTTACTGTAAATCAACCCATTGGTTTTAATGCCGTTATCAAACCAGAGAGTCATTTTTCCTTCTTTGGTGAATTTATAAATTTTTGAGGCATGGACATCTGAAAAAAGGATATATCCATCGGGATGCCAGAGAGGGCTTTCCGGAAAGACCAATTCGTCCACCATTACCGTAATCACCGGGGTTTTATAGGGAGGTTGGGAGAAAGCTGGTAGCAAGAGGCCGGCCAGCAGCAGAAAAGCCAGAAAGCCTTTCCCAAGAAAAGTTAATCTACTATAAAAATTTTTAGTCATCAGAATCCTCCTTCAGAATAATATCGACAGCCTTAGAGAAAGTAGTTACCACATAATCCGGAGTGAAATCTTCTTTCCCATTAGTATAAACTACCTTACCGGAAGCAGGATCGGTTGTCTTTTTTCGATAACCAGGGAGCCGAACCCAGATAGTTTTACAGCCCAGGGCTTCACCGGCCCGGATATCCCGCCAGGAATCCCCCACCATCCAGGTCCTGGTAAAATCAATCTTTCTGCCTTTGACCGCTTGTTTCAAAAGTCCAGGCTGGGGTTTCCTGCAGTCGCATTTTTCATCGGATAAATGGAGGCAATAATTGACAGAAGTCAAAGAAGCCCCGTTCATTTTAATTCTCTGCTTAAGGGTATGGGTAATCTTTTCCAAGTCTTCCTTGGTCATTAACCCCTTGGGGACTCCCTGCTGATTAGAGACCAGGTGAACCTCATAACCTGACTGGTTTAAACGAGCTAGAGCCTGTTTGACCCCCGGCAGCAGGATAATATCTTCCACTGAAGTGTTATATGCCCCGGGAGTGTTTCGGTTCAGAACCCCATCCCGGTCGGTAAATACTATTTTGGGTTGTTTCATGATACTCAATATTATCCCAGATTTAGGATGATTGCAGAACCCTGCTAGGAGTATGGCTGTAATACCGGGAGTTTATCCTACCCATGGCAATTCAGGATTTTCCCTGAAAAGAAGTCGGTTACGGCTTTCTCTAAAAGTTATCCTCTGGAAGCTTTCCTTTGAGTGGCAAGTGTTTCCTTTTGACAGCTGTCAAAATATCAGATACCTGAAAATAATGATGTTATATTTTTGACAGCTGTCTAAAAACCATCATTATGATGAGTACAAAGGCTTAAAAAATCCCAGCCACCCAGACAATTCCTTTCAGGATCAGGGAAATCAAAACCATATAGATACCCCAGAAAAGAATGACCCCGAAAGATTGGACAGGTTCCAATTCGTAGAAAGCAAAGGCCAAGATGGCGATATAACCCAGGGAGGTAAGTATCCCATAAAATCCTCTGGGGATCAAAAAAGCTACCGGAATACAGAAAAGCAGGGCTTTCAGATAAGAATTACTGGTGGATTCAGTATCAATCAGCCGAACCGCCAACCATAACCCAAAACTGGACAGCAATGAGCCAATAGCTAATTGGATAATAAGAAGGTTTCTCATCCAGACTCCTGTTTATAAATGGATTTCGGAGCGGAAACGAAGTTATCAGGGTCTCCCCAGACTCCTGATTATTTTTCTGATTTCTTTTTTCTCGGATGAAGATTTCACTGTTTTCAGATAAGCTTTATAGGTTTCCAAGGCTTTGGCCTTATCCCCGTGAGCCAAATAGGTATCCGCCAGATTTTTTCGGGCATACTCCCAATTCCCCGGTTGGGTAAGAATCTTTTCATAAAGGGAAATGGCTTTATCATACTGTTGAAGTTTCTGGTAAACGCCTGCCAGTTTATAAGCAGCCTCCGGAAAAAAGAATCCCATATTCAAACCCATCTCATAGGCAGCCGCGGATTTTGCCAGCTCTTTCTGGAACGAATAGGCATCTCCCAGAACAAAATGGGATTTGGGATATTCAGGTTTTCGGGCCACGGCAATCTTAGCCGTGACTAAAGCATCCTCACCATCTCCCAGCTGCAGGAAATATTCTGAAAGCATGGCATAAATCCCCTTCATTTCCCCCGAAAACGCCTGGGACCTCAGAAACTCCAACCGGGCGGAATCCCTGGATTCCACTCCGGATAACCCCATCCAGTTCAAGGCTCGCATGAAATGATAAACAGCCCGCATATTCTGTTGTTCGGCTGTAAGAGAAGCAATTTTGCCTGTCTCCAGCGGTTGGGATTTCATATGATCCAGCATTCCCCTGTAATCAGGGAGTTCTTCGTTATCCCGGACAAACCGATAGGATAACCCGCAAGGAACCTGCCGGATATGGACAAGGTCCCGGCTGTCCCGCCGGGCGGTGCTGTAAACCGGAACAGGAGAACTCTCAATCAATTTCCGTTCGGCTGATTCTCTTGCCCTGAACAGGGCCTCTAAAGGTAAATCTCCTGAGATATTCGATAAGGCAGGCAGAGTCTGAAAGAAAGTCCCGTCAAAATCATAGATTTTAACCCCTTCCGGGATTCGGCCTTTTTCTTTCAAAGACCATAAGGAGAGAGTCGGAATATCTTCCAGGACTAAAAGCACACAAGGAGGCTGAAGGGAATTCAGTATCGCTTCTCCATAAGCATCCGCATCATCGCCGGCAGATTTTACCCAATCCCTGGCCCGGGTAATTTTATCGGTTCGGGAATCGGGTTGAAGTGTGATCGAAGGCGCCGGGGTCCCGGCCGACCAGGCATTGGGAATACTCCCCAACCCTGATAAAACAAAAAGGGAGCAAGCGGCCACGAAGGCTTTCGTGAACTTGCTCCCTGATATTTTTAACTGAATTTTCATCGTCCCGATATTATACCCGTTTCCCGGGTAACGGGAGAACTTATTTTTTTAACCGGTCCTGAACTAAAAAACGGTTATTCAGGAACCTGCTTAGTCCTGTTCGACCTCACCGGTGAAGTTATCATCGGCCGTCTCTTCAGAAATCTCTTCAATGACATCTTTAGGGACTTCGATTTCCGAATCTTCCAGGATTATTTCCTCATCGGAAACAATCATATCATCATCGGTCTGGATGTTAGCCAGTGGGGAAAGGGCAACTCTCTGCTGCTCAGCTCTTTCTTCCTGAATAGCATCACTCATCCGAAGGGCCTTGGAAGAAGATAAAATCCCGGTACCGGCAGGAACTAACCGGCCGATAATGACATTTTCCTTCAAGCCGCGAAGCAGATCCAGTTTACCCTGGACCGCCGCTTCGGTCAGAACTCGGGTCGTTTCCTGGAAGGAAGCTGCCGAGAAGAAGGATTCGGTTTCCAAGGAGGCCTTGGTGATACCCAGCAGTTTGGGATCGGCCTGTGAAAGCTGGCCGCCGTCCCTTGCCACCCGGTCATTTTCTTCATCAAAGGTGAACCGATCGACCTGCTGGTCGAAGAGGAAGTCTGTATCGCCAATCTCACGGACAGTAACCTTCCGGAGCATCTGGCGGATAATCACTTCAATATGCTTATCGTTGATACCGACACCCTGGAGACGATACACTTCCTGGATTTCGTTCAAGAGGAACTGTTGGACTTCTTTCTGCCCCTTGATTTTCAACACATCATGCGGATCCACCACGCCGTCTGTCAGCTGTTCGCCGGCACGGACCCGGTCCCCGGAACGGACATGTAAATGGCGGTGAAGAGGGATATCATAGACTCTCTCATCCCCAAAATCCGGTGTAATAGTCACTTTACGGTATCCACGATGGATATCACCCACCTGGATTATGCCATCCACTTCAGCAATAGTGGCTTTTTCCTTCGGCCGACGGGCTTCAAAGAGTTCAGCGACCCGGGGCAGACCACCGGTAATATCCTTACTGATGGATTTTTCCTTCGGAATACGGGCGATGGTATCGCCGGCATGGATTGGTTTGCTATCTTCAAGGGTTGCTGCCAGCTGGCAGGAAGAAGGCAATGAATAGGTACCAATAATATTGCCTTTATCATCCAGAATTTCCACACCCGGACGTTTCTGCTGGGCGCGGGATTCTGTCTTCTGCTCGGTAATAACCCGGAGAACGTTCCCGGACACTTCATCCACTTCCCGTTTCATCGTTAAGCCTTCAACGATATCCACGAATCGGACCGTTCCGGAAACTTCAGCTAAAATCAAAATGTTATGCGGATCCCAGGTAACCACCCGTTCGTTGGCCCGGATATGGTCTCCATCGGCCACCGAGATAACGGCGCCATAGGCGATATTGGGGAACCGTTGAATTTCATGGCCATAAGGACCCGCGTTCACCGCGTCAGCAGGAACCACTTCGTTAAGGGTTATATACCCGCCACGGTTGAGAACAACATATTTTCCTTCCCGGTTTTGGACACCCTTGATATCGTGATAAACCACGATACCATCACGGGTGGCCTGATACCAGCCTTCCAATTTCAAGGAAGCGGCACCACCGATGTGGAAGGTACGCAGAGTCAGCTGAGTGCCCGGTTCACCGATGGACTGGGCGGCGATAATACCAACAGCCTCGCCAATATCCACCATTCGTCCGGTGGAAAGGTCTGAACCGTAACACTTGGAGCAAACCCCTCGGCGGGTTTCGCAGGTCAACACGGACCGGATTCGAACTTCCTCAATCCGGGCATCTTCGATGCGTTTGGCTGTTGCTTCATCCACCAGCTGATTGGCTTCAACAATAATCTCGCCGCTCTGGGGATCAATGACATCTTCCAGAACAACACGGCCTTGAACACGATCACCCAGGGATTCCAAAATACGTTCACCCTTGGGGGTAATTTCTTTAATGGCCCGGATATCAATTCCCTTGATGGTATTACAGGAATCTTCCGTAATAATCATATCCTGGGCAACATCCACCAGCCGGCGGGTCAGATAACCTGCGTCAGCAGTCTTCAACGCCGTATCAGCAAGACCTTTACGGGCGCCGTGAGTGGAGATGAAGTATTCCAACACCGTTAATCCTTCGCGGAAGTTGGAAGAAATGGGGTTTTCAATGATTTCACCGATACCACCGGTCAATCGTTTGATGGGTTTTGCCATCAAACCACGCATTCCGGCCAGCTGGCGAATTTGCAGCTGAGAACCACGAGCGCCGGAATCAGCCATGATATAAATGGGGTTGAAACCCTTCTGATCTTTTTCCAGGTCTCCCATCATGGCGGAAGCCACATCTTCGGTAGTCCGAGTCCAGATATCGATAATCTTGTTATACCGTTCAGAATTGGTGATAACACCGCGGCGGAAGTCCTTCATAACCCGTTCGACTTCGCCCTGGGCAACTCCCAGAATTTCTTTTTTCCTGACTGGTACTAATAAATCGTTGATCGAGATGGAAATCCCGGCCAGGGTTGCAAACCGGAATCCGATTTCTTTGAGCCGGTCCAGAAGGTCCACTGTCTTGGCGTTTCCATGAATCTTATGGTAGGAAGCCACCAGTCCGCCGAGATTCTTCTTGGTCATGGTGCAATTGGCAAACAATTGTTTCGGGCTCAGGAAGTCGAGGTCCACCGGTAATTCCATATTGAACAGAACCCGGCCGACGGTTGTGGTAACCCATCGGTATCCGCCTTCTTCTCTATTGGGACGGCGGATTTTGATTCTGGCATGAAGGTCCACAATGCCGGCATCATAGGCCATATTCACTTCTTCCTGAGTACCAAAGATTTTCCCATCGCCTTTGGCGGCAGATTCTTCTTTGGTCAGGTAATAACAACCCAGCACTGCATCCTGAGTAGGGCCTGCCACCGGTCGTCCGGAGGAAGGCATCAGGATATTGTTGGTACTGAGCATAATGTTTTTAGCTTCCCAAACGGCTTCTGAAGAAAGAGGCACGTGAACGGCCATCTGGTCACCGTCAAAGTCGGCGTTATAGGCCGTACAGACCATCGGGTGAAGCCGGATAGCTTTTCCTTCCACCAGGACCGGCAGGAATGCCTGAATACCCAGTCGGTGAAGGGTTGGAGCGCGGTTTAACATGACCGGATGGTTCTTGGTCACTTCTTCGAGTACGTCAAAGACTTCTTTTTCTTCCCGTTCAATCATCCGTTTGGCAGATTTGATAGTATTGGCCTGCCCACGTTCTTCCAGCTTCCGGATAATAAAGGGTTCAAAGAGTTCAAGCGCCATCTTTTTGGGAAGACCGCACTGGTAGAATTTCAATTCGGGACCGACGACGATAACCGAACGTCCGGAATAATCGACACGTTTACCCAGCAAATTCTGACGGAACCGGCCTTGTTTCCCTTTAAGCATATCGGAAAGGGATTTCAGGGGGATATTGTTCTGGCCCCGGATGGGTTTTCCACGCCGTCCATTATCAAATAAAGCATCTACGGCTTCCTGAAGCATCCGTTTTTCATTGCGGATAATAACTTCGGGAGCATTGATTTCCATCAATTTTCGGAGTCGGTTATTTCGGTTGATAACACGCCGATAGAGGTCGTTCAAGTCGGAAGAGGCAAACCGGCCGCCATCAAGAGGCACTAAAGGCCGTAAATCTGGGGGGAGTACCGGAATCGCATCCATGATCATCCACTGGGGATCATTACCGGAATCCCGGAAGGCTTCTACGACTTTCAGCCGTTTAATAATCCGTTTACGTTTCTGGATGGAAGTGGTTTCCTTCATATCCTTGTGAAGCTGAGCGGCCAGAGAGGCACAGTCAATCCTGCCGAGCAGTTCCTTGATGGATTCAGCACCCATCTTGGCGACAAATCGGCCGGAATATTCCCGAGCCAATTCCTGGTATTTTTCTTCGGACAGGAGCTGGCGTTCCTGGATACCCGGGACATCCCCGGCATCTACGACAATATATTCCTGGAAATACAGGACCCGGGACAAGGCTGCCATTGTTAAATCCAGCAGGTTGCCGATTCGGCTGGGAGTCCCTTTGAAGAACCAGATATGGCAAACCGGCGCTGCCAGCCGGATATAACCGAGCCGGCCGCGGCGGACATTCGCCTTGGTTACTTCCACACCGCAACGGTCGCAAACGACCCCGCGGTATTTAATCCGTTTGTATTTTCCACAGGCGCATTCATAATCTTTGACGGGGCCAAAGATACGCTCACAGAACAAACCATCTCGTTCCGGCTTAAAGGTCCGGTAATTAATGGTTTCCGGCTTACGGACTTCCCCAATAATGGGAAAATCCAAATGGCCTTCCTTGGGACGGTCCATCAACGGATTTTCTCTTTCCGTCTGCTTATATTGCGAACGAACCCAGTTCAGAATCTGTTGCGGAGAGGCAATACTGATCCGTAACGCTTCGATCTGGTTGATATTGATCGCTCCGGCATAATCCCGGAGGGAATCTGAGGGTTTAAATATAGATTCCGCTGTAGGGTTAGGTTTTGCCATGGGCTCTCCTTTTCAGGATGATAAAATTTCCAACACTTGGTTATTGGGTTGATTATCTACCGGCGGAAGAGGTTTCATCTCCCGCCGGAGATTTTGTTTCTCAGTCATTACGGGGGTGAATCGGGTCCCGGAATATCAATTAATCCGGAGCGCCTTCATCCACCACTTCATCTTCAACAGGTTCCAAAGAAGGTTCAAACCCGGTTTCCAGGCCTGAAACTTCACCTTCCTCCACGAACTGTTCTTCCTGGTCTTTATAAAGGACTTCCATGTTCAAACCCAGGGATTGCAATTCCTTAATCAAAACATTGAAGGATTCTGGAATGCCGGGGGAGAAAGTGGTCTCACCCTTGACGATGGATTCATAGCTCTTGGTACGGCCGGACACATCGTCAGATTTAATGGTTAACAGTTCCTGGAGAATATGGGCAGCGCCATAAGCTTCTAAGGCCCAAACTTCCATTTCCCCGAACCGTTGACCACCAAATTGAGCCTTACCGCCCAAAGGCTGCTGGGTTACCAGCGAGTAAGGTCCAATCGCTCGGGCATGGATCTTATCATCCACCATGTGAGCCAGTTTCAGCATATACATGATACCGACGGTCACTTTACGTTCGAAAGGTTGCCCGGTACGTCCATCCAGAACCGTTATAGTTCCGGATTCAGGCAAACCGGCTTGTTTTAGCGCATCCCGGATGTCTTCCTCTGAAGCACCGGCAAAAACCGGCGTTGCCACCCGGACTCCCAGTTTGCTGGCGGCCCAACCCAAATGGCATTCCAGGATTTGGCCGACATTCATACGGGAAGGAACACCCAGGGGGTTCAAAACAATATCCACCGGGGTTCCATCTTCCAGGAACGGCATATCTTGTTCCGGCATGATACGGGAGATAACACCCTTATTACCGTGGCGGCCTGCCAGCTTATCGCCGACATTCACTTTCCGTTTCTGGGCAATATAAACTTTGACCATCTTCCGGACGCCAGGAGGCAAGTCATCCCCTGTCTTGATATGTTCAATTTCTTTATCGTTTTCCAGTCTGATTTCTTCAATCATCCGGTCTTCATAATCAAAATTGGCCTTCATCCCTTCCAGGACGGCTTTATCAGCAATCTTGAGGGCATCGGAATCCAATTTGACCCGAAGGGTATCCACCAGTTTGGCATCCACCGGATCACCCAGTTTGAAGAAAGCTTTCTTGGACCCATCGGCATAGATGGGATTTTTCAGTTTGGCTTCAAAGAGAGCCTCGATCCGATGGCGGGTATCAGCCCGCAACCTGCGAATCTGGTTATCCATCCGATGTTTGGCTTCCTCGAGGATTTTGGCTTCCTGCGCTTTTTCTGAAGGCAGGGCAAAATCTTTCCGGGAGAAAACATGGGTCGCGATAACAATACCGGTCGTTCCCGGAGGAACTCGCAGAGAAGTATCGAGGGTTTCGCTGGCTTTTTCGCCAAAAATGGCCCTCAGGAGTTTTTCTTCGCTGGAAAGCTCAGTTTCACCTTTCGGGGTTACTTTACCGACCAGGATATCGTTGGGATGGACTTCAGCCCCTTCCCGGATAATACCATTATCATCTAAATTCCGGAGAGCGTCTTCGCCGACATTGGGGATATCCCGGGTGATTTCCTCGGGCCCCAGTCGGGTTTCTCTGGCTTCCACTTCATATTCTTCAATATGAATAGAGGTCAGAAGGTCTTCCCGGACCACTCGTTCAGAAAGCAGAATAGCATCTTCAAAGTTATAACCCTGCCAAGGCATGATGGCGGCCAATAAATTACGGCCTAAAGCCATTTCCCCTTTATCGGTGGCCGGACCATCGGCGATAACATCGCCGCGTTTGATTTTCTGCCCGGGCCGGACAATAGGTTTCTGGTTCATGCAAGTATCCTGGTTGGAACGAATAAACTTCCGCAGCTTATAGGTTCTTTCCAGAGCTGGGAGATATTCAGGATGGTTTTCCGGGCTTTCCCGAACCACCACCATGTTTCCGGAGACATAGGTTACTACGCCATCGCCTTCCGACAAGGCCAGCATCCCGGAGTCCCGAGCCGATTTACCTTCCATGCCGGTTCCGACATAGGGGGCATCGGTCCGAATCAGGGGAACGGCCTGCCGTTGCATGTTGGAACCCATCAAAGCACGGTTGGCATCATCGTGTTCCAGGAAGGGAATCAATGAAGCGGAAACCGAAACCAGCTGTTTAGGGGAAACATCCATATAATGGACTTCCTTGGGATCAAACCGTTGGAAGTCGCCCTTAATTCGGGCTAAGACCGTCGGATTGTGGAAGTTACCTTTTTCATCCACCGGCTCATTGGCCTGAGTGATGATAAATTTATCTTCTTCTTCCGCGGACAGGTAATCAATTTGTTTGGTTACTTTTCCGCCGACTACTTTCTGATAAGGGCTTTCAATAAAGCCAAAATCATTAATACGGGCAAAAGTCGCCAGGGAGTTGATCAACCCGATGTTCGGACCTTCCGGGGTTTCAATGGGGCAGATTCGGCCGTAATGGGTATAGTGTACGTCACGGACTTCAAATCCGGCCCGGTCTCGGTTCAACCCGCCCGGTCCAAGAGCCGAAAGACGCCGTTTATGCGTCAATTCGGAAAGGGGATTGGTCTGATCCATGAATTGGGAAAGCTGGGACCGGCCAAAAAATTCTTTGATACCATTAATAAGGGGCCGATGGTTGATAAGGCTGGCCGGCATGACATTTTCAATATCCAGCAGGCTCATCCGTTCCCGAATGGAACGTTCCATGGCAGCTAATCCGATACGAACCTGGTTTTCCAGCAATTCACCTACAGAACGGACGCGCCGATTGCCCAAATGGTCAATATCATCCACATCCCCCTGGTCCATTTTGATGGAAATCAGGTATTTAAGGATATCAATCAGGTCGTCCAGGGTCAGGAGCTGATTTTCCAAAGACCGTTCCAGCCGAAGTTTCATATTCAGCCGATAGCGGCCGACTTTACCTAAATGATATCGTTTATCATTTTCAAAGAGGTTTTCCAGGAGGGCTTTCCCGGCTTTCGGGCTGGGAGGATTCCCCGGACGTATTTTCCGGTAAAACTCTACCAAGGCCTCATCCTGGCTCTTATATTTATCGTCATTCAAGGTTTTCAGGAGGGTTTCAGCATCTCGGCGCGGCTCGAATATCAAGACTGTCACTTCCTGGATGTTCAGTTCCAGGATTCGGTGATAAAGATGGCTGTCAATACGCCGTTTGCTTTCGGCAATCACTTCCCCGGTTTCCAAATCCACCAGGTCTTCGGCTAGAATTCGACCTAAGATAGGATGGCCGCCCTTGATGTCTGTCAGGTTGACCGATTTCACGCCGACACTGTTTAAAAGCATAATCAGCCGGCCGGTTACCCGATCCCCGGCCTGGGCTATGGGTTCTGCCCGGACTCCGGCAGGATCAAAGACATCTTCCTGAAGGGTATAATCGTTGAGATATTCGGGAAGGTCTCGCAGTGAGACTTTCTTCGAGGGTTTTTCTTTGAGAGAAACTTTTACTTTCTCAGTTTGATAGAACTTGGAAAGGATTTCCTCATCGGATTCACAGCCAAAAGCCCTTAAGAGGGTTGAGGCATGGAATTTCCGGCGCCGGTCAATACTGACAAACAACCGGTCGGTGGCATCAATTTCAAATTCCAGCCAGGCACCCCGGGTCGGGATGACTCGGGCATAAAACATGGGACGGCCGCTGGAATGGCGTTCTTCGGAAAAGGTGACACCGGGAGAACGGTGAAGCTGGCTGACGACCACCCGCTCGGCACCATTTACTATAAAGGTACCTCGGTTGGTCATCAGAGGAACTTCCCCGATATACACTTCCTGTTCCTTGATATCCTTAATGTGTTTGGCTTGGGTTTCACGGTCAACTTCCCGAACGATCAGCTGAAACTTAACCTTGAGGGGGGCAGAATAGGTCATTCCCCGTTCAATGCATTCATCTTCGCTGTATTTGGGTTTGTTGACTGAGTATTCCACGAAATCCAAGGTGGCCGAATCCCCACTCGAACTGGTGGTTGTGATAGGGAAGGTCGACCGAAATGCGGCATGCAAGCCAATCAACTCTCGTTGAGACGGCATGCTGCTGGTCTGAAGGAATTCCTCATAGGAGCGTCGCTGGGTTTCAATCAAATTCGGGATAGCCACTGCATCTTTAAGCTTACCGAAACTGATTCGCGCCCCACGAGAAGACTCACCCGGGCTAAGGTTGGTCATGTGTGGGCATACCTCCGGAATATGGATGTGTAATTATGAAGAGACATAGTTTTAGGGACAAGTTACTATTTTATAGTAAAGGATAGCCGTCTGTCAACATCAATAATAATGTTGCAGTTCTTTTTAATCCATTTTTTTTCCAGGAAACCTAATATCAGGTCTCAATAAGAATAAGACCCTTGACTCCCCGCTGCGTCGGAGGGTCTGCCCTTGCAATGACTTTCTGGCGGGAACAAGGGCATGTTCCTGGGTGAACCCGGAAGTGGATTACCCCCGTATCGGTTCACTGGTAAAAATTCTACTATGAATCGGCAGGCTTTTGCCAATTCTTTTTTCAAAAACCCTCCCATCTTCCGGGACCGAAAACCCAAAAACCTCATTATCTTATTTATTTTCAGTTTTTTACAAGCTTTCCCTCTAGCCAATAAAATCTGTTCAAGCCGGAAGTATTTTCCCAGAAAAGCCCATTTCAGGGGTATAACCTTTGGATTTTCCAACCCTTAGAAGTTTGGATATAACAGAATCGGTCATGGAGCCGATTGGGTCTTTCCTGCCAGAATTCTATTTTCCGGGGGATTATTCTGTATCCTACCCACTCCGGTGGACGGGGGACTTTCTTTCCCTTGAATTTCAGGGTGATTTTTTTTAATCTTTCCTCAAAAACCCCTCTATTTTTCATAGGACGGCTCTGCAAAGAGGCCCATGCTCCCAACTGGCTGGTTCGGGGACGGCTGGAAAAATAGGCATCGGCTTCTTCCGTTGCCGCCAGTTCGACCTCCCCCAGGATTCTGACCTGCCGATGGAGAGGCTGCCAATAAAAGGTTAAAGAAGCCCGGGGGCACCCTTCCAGGGAATGCCCTTTTACCGAATCCCGATTACTAAAAAAGACAAATCCTCTCTCATCAAAGGATTTCATCAGGACCATTCTTCCCTCCGGATACCCCTCAGGACTCAGGGTTGATACACAACAAGCTTCCGGGTAAGGAGTTCCAGTTAAGAGTATCTCCTGAAACCATTTCTCGAATTGAACTGTGGGTGATGGCTCCATCATCTTTCCCCTGAGATATTGATTTTTAGCCATTATGGCATCCTCCAAAGGTTTCTTCTGCTCTATATCCCCCATTATTCCATAAATATGGCGGCTCATAAACTTTCAAGTTAATTCGTATTACCCGGCTTGTTTTTTATCGGAATCGGGTTCTTTCTGTGGTAAACTAACTTTTTGGGGAAGATAACATAGGGTTTACTTGTTATTTGATTATTAATCATCAGGGAAAGGGTCTCAGCAGAAAGACTTAAAGGGTTTAAAAATGAAATTTTCATCGTTCAGCCGGATACAGGCTTATTGGATCGGTTTATCATTATTATTGGGAATCTGCCTCTCAGCCGGGTCATGGGCAGGCTATTATGATACGGTAACGGCATCCAGCCCTACCTTTATCAGTGATTTGGAGACCCGAATCCGTTCCCCCTATACTAAAATTTCCTATGATAATTATGATGAGACCAATGTCGCCAATTTCGCTTCCTGGCAGGTAGATGCCACCCAAAGGGCCGTCCGATGCGTTTATTCCGGCGAGGTTTTTACTTATACACCCCCTTTTGCCTGGACTGTTTTCAGCCGGGAGCATACCTGGTGCCACAGCTGGATGCCCACCTACCCTTCCGAATCGGGCAATGAATATTCAGACCAGCATCACCTTTTCCCCACCAATCAAAATAATGCCAATGGAGTACGGAGCAATCATCCCCTGGCCAAAGTAGTGAACGTAACCAGCAGCTATCTGGAATGCAAATACGGGACAGACTCCAACGGAAATTATGTGTTTGAACCCCGGGATGTCCATAAAGGGGATGCCGCCAGAGCATTGCTTTATATGGCTCTCAAATATGATGGTGTCAGTGGCAATGACTGGACTTTCAGCACCCTTTCCAGCCGATTGGTCAGTTCTCTGGGAGAGACCTTTCAGGATGTGAATCTCCTATTACAATGGCATCGGCAAGACCCTCCCGATAAATGGGAAGTGGACCGGAATGATTATGTTCAATCCATTCAGCAGAACCGAAACCCTTTTGTGGACCATCCTGAATATGCCAATTACATCAATTTCTGGAATATATCTAAATTAAACCCGGTGTATGATACGGAGCCTGCCAACCAGTTATCCGGTTTGACCACCGGGATGGTGGATGGACATACCATTGAATTACTCTGGACCGATGCGGCATCCGGGACCAAGGCCCCGGACGGATATTTGATACAAGCCTGTACTTCCAATAATTATTTCATTCCCCAGGATGGGGTGGAATATGCCGATGATACTATCTGGACTGACGGGATGGCGATTGGGCATGCTTCCTATGCCGGAGCCGACAGCTATACCTTCCCAAACCTGCAGATTTTAACTAATTACTATTTCACAGTTTATTCCTATACCTCTTCGGGGACCGGGATCAACTATAAAATCGATGGGACTATTCCCAAACTCCTGAGAACCACCCCTGATTATCAGGTATTACCGGCAGTTTCCACTTATGCGGCTCTTTCTACCAGTATTAATAGTATGTTTGCCAGGGGGTCTTTGACTAATTCAGGCACTTCCCAGGTTACCGCCCATGGATTTGTCTGGAATACCAGTCCCAGCCCCGATACCACCCTTGCCACCCAAACCAATTATGGGACCAAAGCCTCCACCGGTGATTTTTCAGGGACCCTTACAGGGTTATCAACCGAAACCCTTTATTACCTGAGGGCTTATGCCATTAATTCAGCCGGACTGGCTTATGGAAACGAAATCAATTTCTATACCTTATCCCCTGAACCAGGGTCACATGTCGGGTCTCTGTCAGCCAATGCCCTTTCCCAGAGCCAGATTCACCTTACTTGGGGAGCGGTAGCAGGTGCTGATGGATACCTTATTATTCAAAAACTTGGCAGCACCCCCACTGGATTACCTTCTGATGGCCAGTCCTATTCATCAGGAACCCCTCTGGGAGACAGTATTGTTACAGCCCTGCTGCAGGGAGGGACCTTATCCTCCTATACGGCTTCAGGCCTTTCTGCCAGTACGACTTATTATTTCAAGGTCCTACCTTTGGGATATGACGGCAGCCATTCAGCCACCTATAACTACCTGACCTCCGGCACTATTCCTGAGACTTATGCCACCACCTCGGCCGGCACAGGCACCGACACGACCGGTCCGGCAATCATTGTCAATGAATATTTGAATAATGCCGGCAGTATAATCTCCGATGAAGCAGTCGAATTGGCTGTGTTACAGGGAGGATTAAATCTGGCAGGATATAAAATTAGAGATTTCAACTCGGCCGGCGGCACTCCCCAGGGAGTCATTACCTTCTCCAGCAATGCCCTCTGGTCCAATCTACCCAGAGGAACCTTTATTGTGATTGGAGGAACCACCTCTGTCCCCACTGAAGATACCGATACAACTGACAGGATTATTAGGGTCAGAGCCCCCTCATCAGGCAGTTCCAACAGCTGGTTCAGCTCCTATACAGGAGGGACCTTCTCGATTGCAGGGTCATCTGATGCGGTGGAAATCCTGGATGCCTCCAACAATCATATCCATGGGCTGATTCATGGGTCGGCTAATTCAACCTCTTTTGCCAGCCCTAAAGGTTATCTCAGTGCCAGCCTTTCCAGCGGCACCTCTTTGGGATTCATCAACACAACTTCACTCTCTGATTTCGATACTACTTCAGCCAGTCTGGTTGGGATGATCACCCCTTCTCTCGGCTCTCCTAATGATACCGCCCAGGTAAACTTCTTTAACTGGCTGATTCAGGTCCCGGTAGAATTATCTGAGTTTAAAACTGAGTAAGAATGATTTAGTAATAAAAAAGGGGACAGGTTCAACAGCCTGTCTCCTTTGTGGTTTTTTTACGAAACAGATTATTTGTAAAGATTACCGTATAAATCTCCAGTTCAATTGAGGCCTACCTAATCAACTAATTTCCCACTTTACCTATTGTTTGGGGATCGTAATTACTTTCCATATCCTTTCCAACTAAATTAAGAAATAAGAAGAAAAAGAACGGAAAGAAATATATCGTTAAATCAGCCATCTTAATCCAAAATATTTCTTGATTTGGACAAAAGATCAACAGAAGGGTATAAACAAAAAGATACATTAACAGCACTATAGTTGATATAACCAACCCAATTTTCCCCACTATCTTTTGTGTTTTACCTCTCTTGGATAAAGGGATAATCTCCAGTTTGGGGGTTTGAACGGATATTTTTGAGTTTTTTGAGATAACCACACATGTTCCTGCAAATTTATCATGCCAAGTTTGGCGTTGTTTATCCCAAAACATCCAAATAAATCCCACCAATAAACATGTAGATGAAATATACATTCCCAAGTATCGCACAAAACTTCTTCTGAAACCTAATGGTTTGCCATCTATCGTTGTAACTTCTATTCCCGTAACAAACATCCCAAAAGTTTTATGATATTTCATCCAAGGATACACAAAATAGGACAATTCAATTAAGATTTTGACCCATAACCTTACATTGTAATAAAAGGGAGTTTTTAAGAGAACATAATTAAGATAAAGAGGAATTAAAAACGATAAAGAGCAATCTATCAAACCAGCTAATATTCGTCTTGGAAAAGTTGCATATTGCATTTATCGATCCTGCCTATTTCTATATTTATTCTTATACCCCTTATCTTGTAGGGTAATTCAGCGCCATTACGATACGACTTCCCAAAAACTATCCTTATAAAACTCCAAAGTAACTTCTCAAACAATAATCAATTCCCCGTAAACAAAAATAAACTACAATTAAAACCAGATAAGATATCAACAAAGATAATAACCTGACTCGCAGAGATTTCCTTTTTAATAAGAGAAGATTTGTAGTGAATATTAAAACAATCGAAACTAAATATTGTTTATAGATAATAGGATCGCTGATTTCACCTCTAGTCATAATATGAAAAATAACCGCCAATATACTACTTACAAGAGTAATTGTAAAAAGAAGTTGATTAAATGTTGATAATTTATTCCAATGATTATTTTTTAATATTAAAATCATAAGGCACCTTCATTACAATTTTCTCCATTGTCTCCTCTTTAATTACATTTCAAAGGTTAACACTTTCCTAGCTAGATAACCTAAAAATATGGATAACACCCCAATAAATGACTGGGTTATTTCAGACCAATTTATTTTTAACATCATTTTTCTGCTCCCCAGAGTAAGTTTCTACAATAGGTGGATGATATTTACTTTCAACTGGCACCGTTTTCGGGGCTTCACCTTGATTGCATTGATAGAACAATAATTATATAAATAATAAAAGGAAAGGATAAGTACAATGAAAGAATAATAAAAAATATATAATAACGATATTTAAATAATTTCTGGTTCTGTTCTTCATTTAGAGCTGTTTGTAAATCTACTTTTTTGTATAAATAAAAGGGGAGTTTTAAAACAACAGTCCCATGCAATAATATATATAAATATTTAATGATAATCACTAACAGAAACAAACAAAATATATTTTTCATGTTGTATATTAAACAAATCAGGGACAAAAGACACATTAAAAAGTGCTTTATAAACAGATGCCTTTCGATTTTAATAATATAGGAACGGTACATAATTAAACATAAAGCCCAATACCCCCAAATAATCCATAGGAGAATAATCATCAGGTTAAGTATTCCAGAAGTGTTTTCGTTCAACATATTATCTAATTTCAGCTTTATTAAATATTTTTATATTACTAATTCAGGAAAAGCATCTTTTTATAATTTTCTAATATACACTCCAATTTCATAGCAAACCTGCATCATTTAAACCTTTGTTGCAATTATCTTCACATTTTTACATTAAATATGCGTCTCTACAACTATCTTCGTTCTTAGCTAAACCATACGGGGCATTGTATCTCAAAGGATTATTATCCACAATCTCTCCTGTTCCAGGTCATACCAATGGGTATAGAAATAACAAAGCCCTGTATCATAATCTATTCCTTGGGTGGTTAGTTCACTGGTAGCTATCCAATCTCTCGATATTATCGACTTGCTGGATTTAAATTCTTCTCTCCTAGTTAAACCTCCTGAGATTGGTTTACGACTCCATCTGTTCAAGTAAGCTGTTTACTTATTGGACAGTAGTGTGTCGAGGTATAAATTTTACTACCTACACACTGTTATTTTGTCTAACTATGGAAGTCCACTATACTGGGCTTTCTATATTCCCTTCTTTTTCTGATGGCTTGAAGAATAATATAAGGAGAGCAAAAAGGGATAAAGAATGTCATGAAATTCAATAAAACTGAAATATACACAGACGGTTGATAGCTCCCGAGTACAATAGAGTAAATAATATATGGGATAATATTTATCAAGTAGTATATGGAAAATATAATCAAATAAAAGTATGTGGTGGTTTTGCCACCTTCACCCCCCTCTAAATATATAGTCATAATACTATTAATTACGGCTAACATTAATCCAATAAGAAAAATATAATACAAAACTTTTCGGTTAGGCATAATATGACCTTTTCTAGTTATTTTAAACCTACAGAGGGATTAAAATAGCATTCTTTATAACATTTTCCATAACAAGCGATTCGTCGTCCTTTTTGATCACATTCCAGAATACACTGTCTAATACAAATTACCCAAGGACCATCCCCAAAAACCAGACAAAAGAAGTATTCCAAAAAAGCAACTGTATCCCCATAGCACCCTACCAAGGTCTATTGTCAAAAATCAAAAGTACTTAACATACTGTTACCTGTGTCGCTGGGAATGCATATCATAGTGAGGATTGTCGAGGAGGAAAATAATATGAGATTGTTTACTTTTGCAGGTGTTATGGTTTTGATATTATATAGTTCATTTGTTATGGCTATAAAAGAATCACAGAAGCTTTACCAGAATTAAAGAGATATGTCCTATCTGAAGAGGATAAAAATTATATAATATTTGAATCTAAGGGTGTTTGTATTCAGTCTCTGGGACAATTAGGCAAGGTCAGCACGCAGGTGTTAACTTCTTTTGCCGCAAATACCCAATTAATGAATTTGTATTCTACTCATATCATGTA
>DIVR01000026.1 GCA_002428325.1 bacterium UBP4_UBA6127 | reverse complement strand
GCGGGATAGCTCAGTTGGTAGAGCAAGCGGTTCATACCCGCTGTGTCGGGGGTTCAAATCCCTCTCCCGCTACCAAGTTAATATTTCCCTTTTTTCGCAGTAATAACATCCCTGCCCGGGTGGTGGAACTGGCAGACACGTACGTTTGAGGGGCGTATGGAGAGATCCATGCGGGTTCGAGTCCCGCCCCGGGCACCATTTTTATCTCATGATCATCTGATTTTCCTCTTTTTCCTTCATCTCTCTTTTCCTCTTTTAATTTCCTATCATGTTTTCCAGGGTCAGGGAACTTTTTTGTCCAAACAGGGATTCTTATCTTTATACACTCTGATTAACCATGTAATCGAGTGATTCTAAAGAGGAGAAACCAATTCTTATGGCAGCCACTAAAATCACGGTAAAATCCAATGGGTCAATCCGGGTTGAAGGGGATTTTGAGATAGTCGATATGAATGGAAAACCCTTTGGGTTGGGAGGAAGGACCCATATCTCCTTTTGCCGATGCGGATTATCCGCCAATAAACCTTTCTGTGACGGGGAACACCGCAAACAGGGGTTTGACTCTCCTATTGAGGCCCGAGTCCTTCCGGCTCCGGATCCTTCTGCATCAAAATAAACTGATTACCGGGTCTCAATAGCATAAGCGAACCCTGTATAAGCATTGGAGATATCCCTGGAGGGTGGGACCCCTTGAACTCATTCACATAAAATAAAATCGGATATTTGAGAAGGCTTCCTGAGGAAGTCTTCTTCTTTTGTTTATATCCCCGGTTGTTTCCTATAAGAAATCCTTTACGAGACCCCTCCAAGAGGAGTAAATTGTTGTTAGGTAGCAGATGATATGGCCAATGATAAAATCTGTTGAGAGGGATGGCTCTATGGGATTGAAACCATTAAGCATATTGCTCGTTGAAGACCAAGCAACGGATGCCATGCTGGTTCGGCAAGTCTTGAAGGAAGTTTTGTTGATGGGTAGCAAGATAGAACAAGCCTCCTGTCTCGAGGATGCCCTGAATCTTTTACGTGCGCTCCATTTTGATGTCCTTTTACTGGATTTGGGATTACCTGATTCCATCGGTCTGGAGGGGTTGAGAAGAATCAAAGAGCTTCGGGTGGATTTGCCCGTGTTAATCCTGACCGGGCATGATGATGCCGATATAGCCATTGAGGCCGTACAGGCGGGAGCTCAGGATTATATTTATAAAGGAAAAATTGATAATTACAATCTGCCAAGAGCTTTGGAATATGCCATTGAAAGGAACCGGCTCCTTCAGGATGTAGAAGATAAAATCAAGGCGGTACAGGAAGCCCAGTCCAAGGTCATTGAATTATATTCCAATGTAGTCCAGGAACTGAAGATGGCATCCCAAATTCAATCCTACTTCCTGCCTCGCAGCATGATTATGGAAAAAGAAATCCATTTTTGTTCCTACTATTCACCTTCTTCCCGGGTCGGGGGAGATTTATATGACATTATCCGGGTTTCAGATTCCCAGTATTATGTAAGTATCGGGGATATCTCCGGACATGGGGTCCAGGCCGCCCTTTTAATGACAGCCATCCGTTCTATCTTGGGAATGCTCATTGAATCCAGTAAAAACAAGTCCGGCTTGTCTGAAATGGCGAATAATCTAAATGAAATTCTCTCCCAACGGCTTCTGAAAAATAATTATATGACCTTGATATTGGGATTGATCGATCTCGATAAGAAAGAATTCAGATACATGAATGCAGGGCATCCCCCCGTTCTTTCCTTTGATATTAAAAATAAAACAATTATCCTGCATCCCAGTGCTGGGTCTATCCCTATTGGATGGGATGCCAAAGTCCCCTATAAACCGGAGGATGAATCGATCATTCAATTGACTCCTGAAACTGTTTATATGCTCTACACGGATGGCTTGTTTGAATGTGAGGATCAACACAAAGAACAGCTGGGCATTGAAGGGCTGACTCAAGTGATGGGATCGGGATTTCAAGTGGATAATTGCCTGCTTTACCCCCATAAACTGACGTCCAGGATGGAAGAAATGAAATATGAAATGGCGATGGATGATTTTGCCATTCTGTCTTTTCAGCCTTGGCCTGAAACAGAAAAAAGGATTTATTTGTTCTATTCATCCAGTTCAGATACTTTTCAGACCCACTGGTCCCTCCGAAGCCGATTATTTGCTTCTTACCAGAGTGTAGAGTCTCTGGGGAAAGAATGTGAACAACAGACCCTCCGATGGTCAGGCGACCCCCTCTATTCTTCTCAGGTTGAATTGCTGGTGAATGAATATCTCAATAATATTATTCAACATGGGATCGAAGGGAGAGAAACGGATGCTGTGATTGTCGAACTGTCTTATGATGAGGGCGTGGTCATCCGATTCATTGATGAAGGGAAAGCCTGGATGCCGGATATTCAGCCGGGTGAAAAAATGGATATTACCTACAGCAATAATTTTCTGGATTTGCCGGAATCCGGCTGGGGGATGAAAATTGTTCAAAGCCAGTCTTCTGCTTTCCAACGAAACCGGTATGACCGGTATAATGAAACAATTATTAAGGTTAAAAAAAATAAAAATCCTTTTTGATTCAACCTGGCGGGATGCTTGCATTTAACCCGGCAAAAAGGTATGATGCCAATACATAATAAAAATCATTCTGTTAACTGAACTTAAGTGAGCAGGTGGATGATGCCGGAACCCTTTTCATTAATTGAGAAAATCCTCTATATTGACCTTCCCTTCGGGACAGAAGAAGGGGCAGAAAGAGACCGAAGCCGGTTTTTCTGGTCCAGTCTTTCTGAATCATTCAATGCAGATTTGCTGATCATTAATCCTTATCGGGATTATGATGTCCGGAGGTATCAAGGCTGCGACCGTATGTTTTATCTGCATGCCTTAAAGTCTGCTCCAAAAGAATCCAAAGGTTTCTTTCGGTTTGATAAAAAGGCCCTGGCCCAGTATGAGAATATTCTACTGGAACGCCAGTATGATGTTATCTTCTGCCGTATTCCGGCCCTTGCTCCCCTGGTCTGGGAAGCCCAGCGGATATTGCCTTATCTCCAGGTTATTCTGGATATGGACCTTCCTTCTTCTATTCGCAACCGGCATCTTTTAGAGACATTGTCAGTCTCTGATCGGCTAGAGGGGAACAAATCTTTTGAGGATTTAAAATCAGGAGAAAGAAAAGTTCTCTCCTCTCCTTTCTATTTTACCTTTGCCAATCAGCCGTCGCTAGATTATTGCCTGGCGGAATACCCCGGAATCTTGTCTTCAGAAAAGTGTTGGATTTATCCTTCTGTTATGAAGGCGATTCCTCCGGTGTCTATCCCGATGACTGAAACTATTAAGGAAAAATTTATCCTATTCACGGGAGATTTTGAACAGATTGCTGACCAGGATGCCCTGTATTTTCTTCTGGAAGAGATATATCCGCGAATTGAACAGGCATTAAAAGCCAAAGAGATTAAGCTTTATCTGGCCGGGGAGAACCTGGAGGAAATCCTTGAAGCGGCTTATTCTCAGGTGGAATGGCCTGAAATCAAGATGATAAGGGAAATACGGGAGTTGCAAAAGTTGATTCCCCAATCCCTCTTTTTAGTGATGCCTTATCGGAAAGGGCCGGTTACCAGAACATCCCTCATGAAAGCTGCCGCCCAAAAGAAAACAGTGGTTACCACCTCCCAGGGGGCAGAAGGTCTTGATTTTTCCGAAGATGAAATTTGGGTTTTTGACCATGCTAAAAAAATCACCGAGTCGATTCTTAACCTGATTGAAAATCTTGAGCTGCCTCAAAAAATGGGAGAAGCGTTTTTCCAGAAAGCTTTGTCGCAGTATTCAACCCAAGTCCTATCCCAAAAACTCACTGAACAAATCCGTGCAATTCGGATGAATCGTTTAAAGGTAGCAGTCCAAATTGGGGTCAGCCGAAATCTTTCTGGCGGGGCTTGGTGCGATCTGACTCAATGGTCCCGGACTCTGGCTGAGTATTTTGATGTGACAGTTTATAGTGAAACTGAGATTCCTTTCCCGGTTGAATCCCAATCAACAGGCTGTCTTCAATGGGAAAAAATAAACAAAAGAAGCTTGTTTAATATCCCATCTTTAACTTTTCTGCCCGGACTTAAAAGTAGCCTAAAGTGTCATGACTACCATTTATTCCATTGCATTCCCGGAATGGCTGATACCCTTCGAGCCTCCGGTAAAATTGCTGCAAGCTTGAAAATTCCCTGCCTATTATCAGATTTTTCTGGGAATAATGGATATTCATTGGAGACCGGAGCTGGGGTGGAGTCTTTGCCGGTGAAATATAAGAAACAGCTGAAACATTTCCATTGTGTTGAAGTCCTGTTGAGTGCTTCAGTAAAAAACTTGAAGCAGGCAGGATTCCAATCATGTACCGGGGATTGGGAATCCTATTGGGCTTCCCAATTCTGTCTTTCATCCCCGGCAGTTGAACCGGAGCAAAGAAGCGGGGATTTCATCTTCTTATTGGCAGCTTCACCCATGTCTTGGATGGGCTATTCTCTGGCCTGGGAGGCTTTTTCCCAGACAGCCGGACAAATGCCCGGAAGCAGGCTGGTGATATTAAATACGGGTTCAAAGACCCCTATGCCAATAGATAAGTTAATGCCAGTAGCCATAAACCAGATACAGGTGGTGGATATCAATAATCATGATGATTGGATTTCATGGCATCGGAAGGCAGATATTCGGCTGATTCCGTTTCTGGGCGCTTCCGGGAGCCTGGCAACTTTGGAGTCCTGGTCATTCGGACTTCCGGTGATCCAGAGTGATTCGCTGGTTCCTAACCGGGTCATGGAATTGGTTAATGGCTGGACCTTTGAATCCGGCTCGGTGAAGTCCCTGGGATTGAAGATGCTGGATGCCTACCGGCAGCGGGAAAAATTACCCCTGATGGGAAAAGATGGATATGAACAGGTATTGAAACTGGGGAATACGGAATCCTTGATCAAAGGATTTTTCCATAATGCTAAATCTTTAATTTCTCAGATTCATAAAGAATCTGTATAATTTGGTTAGAGTTGCAATCGTTCCGGTGAGGTTTGGTCTGTCATAGTCATATTTTCATGGGAGGATTTATATGGATCTCCAATTCACAAAAGATGGCATCATAGGCATTATCCATATCAAAGGCCGAATTGATGCCGGGAATGTATCTGAACTGAAAAGTCATATAACCCAGTGGCTCAGTCAAACCAATCAACTTCTGTTTGATATGGGTGAGGTGGATTTTATTGACAGTACCGGCCTGGGAGGAATTGTGGCATGCCTGAAAAATGTCTCGGAAGCCAGCGGTACCATGAAAATCGCCGCCTTGCAGACAAAGCCCCGTATGATATTTGAAATCACCCGTGCTTATAAAATATTTGATATTTATGATGATGTTGAATCTGCTTTGAAAAGTTATCATTCTGAGTGAACCTTTTTATCCCCTGGATAGGGAAGGGTTGGGTCAATCATGAGATGCCTGATATTTTGCCGGGAAGGTGAAAATCATTGGGTTCGCCATTATTTTAACGATCTCTCTCCCTATTGTTTGAAATTTTTCAATCGGCCCATTCTGGATTATTACCTGGAATTTTGCCGGAGTCTTGCCATCAAGGAAATCCGGATTGTCATGGAACAGCCGGTTCCCGAAATGGAAAGCTGCTATGAGAACCCTGGCCAGCCGGGACTTCATATCAGTTTTTGCCCTTCCCATCCGGGAGATTCTCTCCAAACGGTATTGAATAAGAATTATTCTTTTTGCAAAGGCAGCGACCTGGCCATTATGGAAGGGCTTTTTGTGATTGAGAGAGAGACCGGGCATGCTTATCGGCGGTTCCTGGAACAGGGAGACTATTCAAGATGCGTCAGTTGTTCCTCGGGACGGATTCTTTTTTTGAATCGGGAAAACCTGGCAACCTTTGATCCCGAAAGTTATCCGGAGGATAAAGACCCCGGTTTTCGTATCCGGAACCTTGATACTATTTTGTCTTATTATTCTCTTTCCATGGAATGGCTGAGTTCTCCTGAAAAAAAGAATCTTCTATCTTTAAAAGAAATCGATAATAAGGCTAAACAACTCCCTCCTCACATCCCTCGGCATTCCCTCCTGGTCCAGCCGGTATTGATGGATAGAAAAGTCAGAATCCATAACTATTGCCTGATTGGCCCGGATGTTATCCTGGGCAACCGGGTTATTGTCGATTCCCACTCCAGCCTGGAAAGGTCTATTGTTTATGATGAGACATATATCGGCAGAGAGTTGGAAATCCACGAGAAGATTCTTTTCCGGAATAAATTGATATCTCCCTTGAATGGGGAATGGATGGAACTGGAACCGAAATTTATAAAGCCCATCACCGGATATCTCAATCCCAGACGCCAGTTCATTTTCTTCTTTCATTGGATACTTAGCCTGGTTTTGATATTAGCGGGATTGATTCCCTATTTAGTCTTACGGCTGGCAATGGCCCTGAGTGGAGTCCCGGGGGGATATCCAATAGATTATTACCTGGATAAAGAGAAAACCACAGCCTTATTCCCAAGACTTTGGGATCGTCCGGGAGATTCTTTCTGGAGCCGGATTTACTATCATCTATCCATGGATAAATATCCGCTGCTGCTGAAAGTTCTGTCAGGTACACTCTATCTGTCCGGCAACCTGATCATTCCGGTTAATCCTGTAAATTCTGTCCTGCTGGATGAAATGCCTATTTATCATCCGGCTCTCTTCGGCATTTCAGAGTTGGAAGGTAATTCCCATGATCCGGTGATGCGGGAATTGAACGCCTTTTATTATGCCGGACATTATTCCCTTCTTCAGGATATAAAAATACTGGTGGGAGCCTGGCTTCGGCGGCTGGTTGAAAATAACCATATGGAGACTCCAGGCTAAGAGCAACTCTTGATATCAGTTGCCGAATTCCCCCTTTTATAGATATATTAGCGGTGAAGGGATATCTCAAATCCGGAGGTCTATTGGATGCTGAAACCCATTCATCCGGTGCGAAAGAAGCTGGAAGTCCGTTCCTATTATGGTCTCATTCATAAAGGGGGTACTCAGTGGTTTCACTGGGAAAACCTTACCTTTCCCTATTCACTCTTGGATTTAATTTTAAAAGGGTTGGATATCTCAGCTTCTGGTTTGAAAAATGCGCTGGAGCTTCGGTTGGCCCGGCATACTATCTTTCTTCCTTGTCTACCTGACTCTTTTAATGATTATAAAATCCTGTTGATTACCGATCCCCATCTGGATGGCAATCCCGGTTTGGGAGAACAGATACACCGTCTTTGCAGTGATATCTCCATGGATTTGATTATCCTGGGAGGAGATTATCATTTTCGGTTTACCGGGAATCCCAATCTGGCGGTTACTCGATTAAGAGAGATGGTCGGCTGGTTGAAACATCAGGCCCCGGTAGCAGCGGTTCTGGGAAATCATGATGAATATATTTTCGCCCAAAGCCTCTATACCTGCGGGGTGGAGATGCTGGTGAACAGCCATCTGAAAGTTACCCGTGAAGGGGATAGTTTTTATGTGGTGGGAGTGGATGATTGCCATTATTACGGGACTCATGATTTTGACGAGGCTGAAGCCGGCATTCCCGGGGGAGCTTGTAAAATCCTGGTCTGCCATTCACCGGAGCTCTACAAGGCAGCAAGCCGCCGGGGGTATGTTCTTTATCTGGCAGGCCATACTCATGGCGGCCAGATTTGCCTGCCGGGGAATATTCCCCTGTTGAAAAATGCCCGGATCCCCTGGAAATTTGCGTCCGGAACCTGGCGATATCGGCAATTGGCAGGATATACTTCTTCCGGTGCAGGATGTTCCGGGTTGCAAGCCCGGTTTAACTGTCCTCCGGAAATTGCGCTTTTGACATTGAAACAAGAACGCCGGGATTGACAGGGTTGAGATTTATCCGCAGGTTATAATTTCACTTTCAGTAATTATTTTATGAACTTTCTTATCCCAGATATCCCGGGGGAGTCCATCCACTATTTGAAAATCAAAGGCCAGGGCAATCCTGGGAATGTTGGAAGAGAGTTTTTTCAGGAAATTGTCATAATATCCGCCGCCAAAACCCAGCCGATGTCCTTTCCTGTCGAAAGCGACTCCCGGCATGATGACCAAATCAATATCCTTGGCTTCAAAATACCGATAAAATTCAGGTTTAGGTTCCATTACCCCATAAGTTGACCGGGTCAACTCGGCCTGGAAATCTTTCAGTTCACTCAGAATCAGGTTCCGGTCCCAGCTGTCGGTCACCGGTACGGCCACCTGTTTTCCCATCCTCAGGCAATCTTGGATGATTTCATGGGTATCCACTTCTTTGGGTAGAGAAACATAAAAAACAATTCGGCGGGCCTGTTGAAATTCTTCGAGGGTCTCCAGATGGCTACGAATGGCCCGGCTTCGGGACAGGATTTCTTTTACCCCGGATTGTCGCCGGTGATAAAGCATCCTGGACCGAATCTGTTTTTTCAGTGTTTCTATATCGGAATGGGTCTCTAAATTCTTCATTCCCATAATTATACTCTTTTTTCTCTTCATCTCTTATCCCTCAGGTCACTGTTTGGAAGCAGACCCAGGCTGATGCCATCAGCCTGGGTCTCTCTCCCTTGCCAATCGGGAAGAAAAACCTGGATAAAAATCAGATAGAATGCTGAAAATAGATAAGATAATGATAATTAGCTAAGGTGATAGATGAAATCAATATAGGGAGGGTTTTCCAGGAACCTAAAGAGGGAGTCATCCGGGGGGGGATGAATTTCAGGTAACAACCCTGAGGAGGGAAGAAAGGCTCATTGTCCCTTTAGGTAGAAAAGTGTTAAAATTTTGGACTTATAAGGAATAATCGGTTTTTTTAAAAAAAGCCGGTGATGCCCTTAAATACCATACTAATAGTGTCAGGGATAGGCCTATGGACGTTATCAGGATTGAAGGGTTAAGCAAGTATTACCGCCATCAACTGACCGGACGCAAGATTCATGCCTTGGAAGGGTTGAACTTGAATGTCGGCCAGGGAGAAACCTTCGGCTTTTTAGGGCCGAATGGCGCAGGAAAAACCACTACCATTAAACTGCTCCTGGGACTGTTGTTTCCCAGTTCAGGCAAGGCATGGCTTTTTGACAAGCCATATACCGATATCCGGGTGAAACAGGATATTGGGTTTCTGCCGGAGAATCCTTATTTTTATGATTACCTGAAAGGGGAGGAAATCCTCTATTTCATTGGTAAGCTTTATGGGATGAATTCGGTGGATTTGAAAAAAAGAATTGATTATCTTCTGGAGAATGTCGGTCTCAGCCAGGCACGTCACCTTCCTTTACATAAATATTCCAAAGGGATGCTGCAGCGAATCGGGTTGGCCCAGGCCGTGATCCATAAACCGAAATTGGTCATACTGGATGAGCCATTGACCGGGCTGGACCCTATCGGCCGCAAGGAAATCAGGGATTTTATTTTTACCCTGAAAGATGAGGGGTCCACGATCTTTTTCAGCACCCATATCCTCTCGGATGCGGAAATGATATGCGACCGGGTAGCCATCCTGATGAAGGGGAAACTTGCCAAGACCGGGAAAATGACAGAACTCCTGAGCCCGAAAGTGAAAACCTATGAAATCGTGGCTGCCAATCTTACGGAAGAAGGCAAACGGGCCCTTAAACAAGTCTCGACCCGGTTTGTGGACGAAGGGACCCAGGTGGCCGCTTCGATTGAAGATGAAAGCAAGGTTCAGACTGTCATGGAGCTGATTCAGAAGGATAAAGCCAGGTTGATTTCTCTGATTCCTCAGCGAGAATCCCTGGAAGAAATATTTATCCAGGAAGTGAAAGGAAAATAGTTTATGTTGGGTCGAATATTAGCCATTGCAACCAATACATTCAGAGAAGCTATTCGAAATAAAATCCTTTATATCCTCCTGGCTTTTGCCATGGTGCTGATTATTTTTTCCATTGTGATGAGCGCTCTCAGTATCGGTCAGGATGAAAAGATCATTAAAGATGTGGGATTATTCGCCATCACCTTTTTCGGGGTTCTGATTGCCATCATGGTGGGGATCGGCTTGATTTATAACGAACTGGATAAAAGGACCATCTATGTGATTGTCAGTAAACCTTTGCATCGATATGAATTTGTCTTGGGAAAATTCTTCGGTCTGGTGATGACCATCCTGGTCAATGTGGGTATTATGAGCGCTGTTTACCTGGCCTTATTGGCTGTCAAAGGATATAGCATCCCCTTTGTGCTGATTGAGGCTATCCTGATGACTGTCATGGAGTTGGTCGTGGTAACAGCCCTGGCGACCTTGTTCAGCTCATTCAGCACTCCGATATTATCGGCTGTCTATACTTTTATGCTGTATATCGCCGGGAAACTGACCGATGACTTGATTCGGTTTGCTTCCCAGATGATGACCGAGAAAGCTTATGACCCGGTTACTGTCGCTGATAAGCTGATGGCGAAAACAGCCATCAGCATCAGTTGGATTTTACCCCAACTGGAAAAGTTCAATATCCGGAACCAGGCTGTCAATGGAATCCCGATTACCGACAGCCTGATGATGAACACCCTCTATGGGCTTCTTTATACCGGATGTATTTTGTTTATTGCCTCAGTTTGTTTCTCCAAACGTAATTTTAAATAAATTGAAAGTAGGGCGTTTCCATGAACCTGAAATATAGAAATGCCATAATCCTGACGGTTATATTTGTTCTTTTGGCAGGGGTAACCCACCAAGTCCATAAAAAGATCCGGGGCGATGTCAAAGATGTTCCTCCTCCCAGAGATGTTTTGTATTTGCCTAAAGGGGATTATGTAAAAGTGGTTGCCATGGGGTTTGACAGTATGTGGGCAGATGTCCTCTGGCTTCGGACCCTGCAATATTTCGGCGGCCATTTCATGGGTGATAAAGAATACCCGATTATGGATCGGATGCTGGAAGTCATTACAACCCTGGAACCCCGGTTCCCGGATGCCTACAGTTTCGGCGGGATGGTCCTGCAGGAAGAAATGAAACAGCGGGATAAAGCCGTCAGTTTACTCAAAAAAGGTATCGATAAGAATCCCGATAACTGGCGGTTGGCTTATGAGCTGGGTTTTTTATGGTTTGAAGAAGCCCGGCAGACCCAGGATACCACCAAAAAGAAATATGCCACTCAGCAGGCCATTGATGCTTATGCCATTGCCACCACCCGGCCGGATTGCCCGGAATATGTGGGCCGTATCATTAACCAGATGTATTATGAAGGCGGCGAAAAAGATGTCGCCGTCCAGCTTTGGACCCTCACCAAAGAAGAGGCTGAAAAGAAAGGGGATAAGTTTACGGCCCAGATTGCCGAAGATAAGCTCCTTCTTTTTAAATTTAAAGAGGTGGCGGAACCGCTTCAAAAAGCCGTCATTAAATATTATGAGAAATACAAAAAAATCCCTCCCAGCCTGCAGGAATTGGTTTCCAAAGGGTTAATAAACAGTGTGCCTAAAGACCCGCTGACGGGAGAACCTTTTGGATATGATAAGAAAAATGGCCGGGTTTTTTCCAAATTGAAACCCCAGTTCTCATCCATATAATTTGCCATATTCGGTGAGATTATTTATAGGATATTAGGCTCTTAGAGTGTGGAATCATGATATTTCCGGACCCTTTGGCGGTAGCTGGCCCCACCTGAAGCAGAGGGGGGATATCGAAGAAGACAGAGGGACCCTGTTAGTGGAATCATTAAGGTTTGCTGGCGGGGTTCTGTTTTATCAGTCGTAGTAGGGTACTGTCCGGTAGAATTTTTGTTGAATGATGATTAAGATGAGGCCCCATCGGCTGCCACCACCGGGTATGAAAAATTGTTTTCCGGAAAGCAGTCATGACCGGCAGCTGCCTTGCAAATCCTTTATCAATCATTTAGTCTATTAATGAAGCTTCTCAGGATCCATAAACTTTCATGAAAATGATATGAGAATCAGGATATAAAAAATCCATGAAAAATGCGACCTTACTGATTGTCGATGATGAGAAAAACATTTTAAGTTCCCTATCCCGGCCCCTCTTAAAAGAAGGGTATCAGGTGAGGACGGCCCTGACCGGACAGGAAGCTTTGGATGTCATTCAGCAGGAAGCCATTGATTTAGCCTTGTTGGATGTCTGGCTGCCGGATATAGATGGATTGAATGTCCTGCAGAAGGCCAAGGAAATAGCGCCTGATTTGATAGCTATTGTAATGTCCGGCCATGGGAATATTGATACTGCCGTCAAAGCCACCAAATTAGGGGCTTTTGATTTCATGGAAAAACCCTTGAATCTGGATAAAGTACTGCTGTTGATTGAGCATGCCTTGAAATACCGGAAACTGGAAGAAGATAACCGGGGATTCCGGCAGGCCCAGGAAGAAGAATACCAGATTATTGGGAACAGCCCTTTGGTACAGGATTTACTGGAGAGGATATCCATCGTGGCATCCACTCCCAGCCGGGTCTTGATTACCGGAGAGAATGGCACCGGGAAAGAACTGGTGGCTAGAGCTATCCATAAGAACAGTCCCAGGAAAGATGGGCCTTTTGTTAAGGTAAATTGCGCTGCCATCCCCAATGAGCTGATTGAAAGTGAATTATTCGGGCATGAACGGGGTTCTTTTACCGGAGCCGTGGAACGTAAACGGGGTAAATTTGAACTGGCCAATCATGGTACGATTTTCCTGGATGAGATTGGGGATATGAGCCTTCCTACCCAGGCTAAGATACTCAGAGTCCTGACAGATAATGAAATCGACCGGGTAGGGGGAGCTAAACCTATTCGAGTGGATGTCAGGGTGATTGCTGCCACCAATAAAAACCTCGAAGAAGAAATCGAAAAAGATAATTTCAGGGAAGATTTATATTACCGGCTCAATGTAGTACCCATATATGTCCCGGCCCTTAAGGATAGAAGAGAAGATATCCCTTTACTGGCAGAACATTTTCTGAAAATCTATTGTAAGGAAACCCAGACCAAAGCCAGGCGATTTGATTTCTCAGCCTATCTGTTATTGAAGAATTACGAATGGCCCGGAAATATCCGGGAATTACGCAATATTGTGGAAAGGGCCGCTATCCTGACCCGAAATAATATCCTGGGTGAAAAGGAAATTGCCAGTGTGCTACCCAGCGCCCTGACCCATTCCACCTCCAAAGCTTCAGCAGCCTCTCCGGTCAAAAATAATAATTCCATCCGGAAAGGGTCATTGAAAGAAATGGCTGAGGATTATGAGAAAAATATTATCCTGGAAACCCTGAAAAATAACGATTGGAATGTCAGTAAGACAGCTGATATCCTGGAGCTGGAACGCAGCCATCTGTACAAAAAAATGAAACTCTATGGCATCAGCCGGGAAGAATAGAATTTCAACCCTGATCCACACCCAAAAACAGGAGCTTTCTTCCTACTCATCCAACCAGAATTGTATTTCCTTGTACCCCTTTAAAAGGGACCTGTAACGAAGTATCTCAGGGGCACTCCGTTAACAATACGAAGAGATTATAAATATTGTTTGAACCGAGTAGGAGCTATGAAAGATAGGATTTTGGGAAGATATTTTACATGAATTTAAAAATTAGATAAAAAAAAGCACCCCGATTGAATATCGAGGTGCTTTTAAATATCAAGTTAACATCAGTCAGTTTATCTGCGGATTTTATTGGAAGGAGCTTTTCTGGGAGGAGCTATCGGTTTAGGCGCAGGAACCGGTTCATTTGTAATATTGCCAGTCATTGGGGTAACTTCAATGGTATTCGCGTCTGGATCCATTTCCAGTTGGTCAGCTCTGAAAGGAATTTCAGAAAATTCAGCTTCCCTGAGAATACTTTTAAAAACATTTTCCGCATCGGTGCCATAACTCTTAATAAAAGCCTGCTGAACAATTCCCAAGTTTCTTCGAAGCCGAATAGACCTGTCACTGATTTCCATCGGGGTTTCCTGGAAAGCAGTCCGGGACCGGCGAAGTAAATCAATCAATTCCGGCCGGCTGATGAGATTGGTGCTGAATCGTCTGCCCCATTCATCCCCCATTACTTTGAAGGTTTGTTTGTAAATCTCAGTTTTTAAATCTTCCGGAGCAGGAATGTCCAAAGCTGCCAGAGAGTTGCCTTTGGTGTAATCAATAAAGAGCATGGTGCCGCCCTGTGAACGGCCCACCAGGTAACCGCCTTCTTTGAGAACCTGCTGAGTTTTTTGGTATTTGGTCTGATAGACATCTGTAAAATTCTTAATGAATAATTCCCGGTCAGACTGGGAACCTTCAGAGATCAGAACAATAAAAACATCGACTGCTTTACGGATATTCTGAGCCCAGCCAAATTCAAAAGCATTAATGACATCCACAAAAGACTGGGATGTTTCCAAACCGATTTTTCCTGCAGCCGCTGTCAAATGGGGTCCCAACGCTAAATCAGCAGTCCTGTCTTCATACCCCATTCTGAATCCACGTTTAAAGGCTTCTTTTAAGTCTGCATGAACATTGAAAAAATCGATATTTCGATTATCTTTAAGGGATTCGACAAACGCATCATTCAGAGGGAGTCCTGGTTTATAATTGGTTTTCCAGAGTTTGGCGCCCCAGTCCCTTCCGACTTTTTCATAGGATTGAACGGTTCGCTGAACTTTCTGGCCTAAAAAAGGTCCGGCATTTGACGCCCCTAGAAAAACCAACAAGATTGTTAATGAAAGAGTATAACGCAGTAATTTTGAAAATCGGGTAGACATAGTTTCCTCCTGATTTAATTTGAGTTAGTAAAGCTCGTCGGTGATTGACCGGATTATATCATAATCAAAATAATTTTCCATAATCTGGGAAACCTGATTCTAAAGGATAGAAAAAAACTGGTTGAGTTGGGTAAGAACCAATTCTTATTGACAAGGGGTCTGGGATTCCTTAAAGTTTTTCAGGATGGAATATAGAAAATCATTGATTGATTCTATAAGGGATGTTTTTTGCTCATAAATAATCGAGGTAGAGTAAGTTGGAAAAAATAGAAAAGAAGTCGCTCATCTGGTTATTACCTTTATTATTAATAGCGCTGGCTTTCGGGTTAAGGGTTTACCAGATAGACCAGATTCCCCCGGGGCTTTGGTATGATGAAGCCATCCATGGGCTGGATACCCTGCAGATTTATGAGGGGCATCAATTTCCCATCTTTTTTAATACTGATAATCATCCCCAGGAACCCATGTTTTCCTATCTCATTGCTCTGTTCTATGGGTTATTTGGGGTATCAGCCATGACTTTAAGGCTGACTTCAGCCCTTTTGGGAACTTTGACTGTTGCCTTGTTCTATCCGATTGCCAACCGATGGTTTGGGCGAAGGGTTGCTTTATATGGGATGTTTTTCCTGGCCATTTCCAAATGGCATCTGATGTTCTCAAGGTTATGTTTCAGGACTATCCTGACCCCCTTGTTTGCCTTGGGAGTTCTTTATTTTCTTTATAACGGGTTAAAAAAGGAGAAAGATAATTTCCAATGGCAGCCGTTTCTATGGAGTGGGGTTCTCTTAGGATTAGGCCAATATACCTATATCTCATTTCGGATTGTCCCGATCCTGGTCATTCTGCTGGTACTGCATGAAGCCTGGCATCAAAGGGATCAAGGCAAAGAATATATCTCCCGGATGATAAAGGGAGGGGGCCTGGTCTTAGTTTCAGGCTTAATCGTATTTCTGCCTCTATTAATGGATTATATTCAAAATCCCTATCATTTTTTTGGCAGGACAGATGAGATTTCCATATTTCAAAAGGGGATTCTACCCGGTCTGCAATTTATTGGAGCTAATACTTTAAAGACTCTGGGGATGTTCAGTATTCTGGGAGATTCTGAAATCAAGCATAATTATCCCGGAGAACCGATGTTGCCCCTGATATTGAGTCTCTTCCTGTTATGGGGAATCATCACCGCCTTTCGACAGATCAAAGATTATCGGATGGCGATGCTGTTGGCCTGGCTGGGAATCTTTCTGGCTCCCGGCATCCTGTCTCAGGGAGCTCCCAATACGTTAAGAACCCTGGGGGGAGTTCCTGCTCTCTGCCTGCTGCTGGCAGTCGGAACCGAGGATGTTTTGACAAATGTTAAAAACCGATGGGGCCACCGGGGCCTTCCCTGGATTCGGGGAATCATGGCCGCTATTCTCCTATATTCCCTTCTTCTAGTGGGATACCAATATTTTTATAAATGGGGCAGAGATCCTAGAACGGCCCAGCATTTTAACATTAATGAATACCGGTTAGCCGAGACGGTCAGAGAGCAGGCTGAGACCGCTGATTTTTATCTCCCCGATGTTTTGGCAGAACAAAGAGTGGTCCAGTTTGTTACCCGGCCGGTGGTTTACAGGGAATATAAGACTCTGGATGATTTACCTCAGCCGGGGACGTTGAAAAAAGATATGGTGATTGTGAGCCTGAATCCCAACCGGTATGGAAATATTAATACCGAGATGTTGAATGAAATTATGAAACGATATCCCGGTGCCTGGCTGGACATGGATATCCTGGGCGTTAGGGAAAATCCCTGGATAATTGCTCTCCATATTCCGGGTAATGGACAATCCCATTAAAATTCCTCCCATAGAATCCCCTGATTCGATATAATCTTTTGGGAATAGTACACCTGCCTGTTGCGGGAGATTTTTATCCGGGAATCGGATATTCTTGAAAACAGGTATGGAAAGGAGTATCGGGTTCTCCTGGTTTGGAAGATGGTCAAGAACCCTTTCAAAAACAATGTCATTATTGCGAAAAATATCAAAGTTGGAATGGTGCCTCTTTCTTTATCTTTTCCTGGCCTTTTCTTTTTACTACAACGAATATCCCGGTTGGAATATCTCCACCCGGATGAACCTGATTTATTCCATCGTAGATACCGGACGGCTTTCCATTGATTACTATATGCAGAAACATGGCTATGAGACCGAAGATGTTTCTTATTATCAGGGACATTACTATTGTGATAAATCTCCTGTGTTATCGTTTATGGGAGTTCCTTCTTATTGGCTTTGGGCCCAAAGTAAAGATTTTATGGGCCTGAAAGTGGACCCCATAGAAGGCCGGTATCCGGTAGCTCTTTCTACAGTCTGTTTATTTGGCGCTCTTCTGGGGGTATTGCTTTTCAGGTTCCTGCGGAAAATCAGGCCCCATTCAACTGACCAGTTATCCCTGGTCCTTTTCTATTCTCTGGGTACGACAGCCATGCCTTATTCATTCCTTTTCTTATCTCATCAGGCGGCGGCCTTCCTGGTTTTTGCATCATTCTGTTTATCCTATTATCTGCTGGAGAACCGGGACCGAATGGCCAGCGACTGGTTCCATGGCGGACTGTTGATTTCCGGGTTTATCTCCGGATTGGCGATGGCAACTGAGCAGCCGGCAGGGATTGCTGTCCTGGCAATGGCACTTTATGTAGGCTATCGGTTGCCGGATAAGAAGGTCTTTGCCTGGTATTTCCCGGGAATCGTAGCGGCCTTAGTATTACCTATGCCTTATAACTGGGCCTGTTTCGACAGTCCCTTCCGGTCAGGATACCTCTATGAAGTTCATCCTGTCTTTCGGCATGAAATGTCCAAGGGATTGATGGGGATCACTTATCCTAAATGGGAAGCCTTCTGGGGTATCACTTTTTCCGAGTTCAGGGGACTTTTCTTTATGTCGCCTTTCCTGATTTTTGCTTTCCCTGGGTTTTACACCTTATGGAAATCAGGGAAATTTAAAAACGAGATACTCATGTCACTGTTGATTATTGCCGGATTTATCCTTTTTAATAGTTCTTATTATGCCTGGTGGGGAGGGTGGGGGATTGGTCCCCGGCACATGATTCCCATGCTGCCTTTTCTGGTAGTGGGAGCTTATGCTTTTTTACCTAGATTCCGGTTCTATTTATACCTGGCGGGAATTTATTCAATGATATTGATGGTTATTGTCTGTGTGACTGAACCCCAAGTTCCCGACAGCTATATGTTTCCCCTGGCGGAATTTACCTTTCCCAGACTGATGGATGGAGTGTTTACCCGAAGTATTCTTTCTGAGTGGGGATTCTCCAGAGGAATGGCAGTGGTCTTTTATGCTCTTTATCTGGCGGGGGGAGCGGGATTCCTTTATTACCTGGCTTACAGGGAAGGGAAATCCTTACCCAAAGACATTGAAGGCTGATTCCCGGTTGATAGAGGACTCTAAAATAAAGGGTAGTAAACTTTTGATTTATGGATTACATAAAAGATAAACGGGTTTACCCCTCCGGATATGCAAATGACTCTTTATTCCTGGCAGCCATTTGCCTTGACAGATACTGCCAAGTCCCATAAAATGATGGGTTGATTGTGTTCAACATAATTAACACGGTCTATTTAATTCTTATTTGATAGCTGGGAAACATGAAGGTTCTCCCGGCAAAGGAGTTCTAATGGCTAATGTAGTGTTGAAAGATGTCTGTAAAATTTTTGCAGGCGACGTTAAAGCCGTCAACAATGTCTCCCTGGAAATCAAGGACAAAGAGTTTGTAGTTCTGGTCGGTCCTTCCGGTTGTGGAAAATCCACCACCCTGCGAATGATTGCCGGGTTGGAAGAAATCTCCAGCGGTGAAATCTCCATTGATGGCAAAGTGGTTAATGATGTTCCTCCCAAAGACCGGGATATTGCCATGGTGTTCCAGAATTATGCCCTTTATCCCCACATGAGCGTCTATAAAAATATGGCATTCGGCCTGATGCTTCGTAAATATCCCAAAGATGAAATCGACAGCCGAGTTAAAGATGCGGCCCGAATCCTGGGGATCAGCGAATTGTTAGAACGTAAACCCAAAGCCTTATCCGGTGGACAGCGACAGCGTGTAGCCGTCGGCCGGGCCATTGTCCGTAAACCAAAAGTCTTCCTTTTTGATGAACCCCTTTCCAATTTGGATGCCAAGATGCGTGTTCAGATGCGTTCTGAACTTAGCAAACTCCATAACCAGTTAAAAACAACCATGATTTATGTTACCCATGACCAGGTGGAAGCCATGACCATGGGAGACCGGATTGTGGTTATGAAAGACGGACTGGTTCAGCAGGTGGATACCCCGATTTCCCTTTATGATAATCCGGTCAATAAATTCGTGGCCGGCTTCATTGGCAACCCTCCGATGAATTTCATGGATGGTTCTATTGAGAAAAAAGAAAATGCCCTTTATTTCAATGAAGGTTCTTTCAGTATCAAACTTTCTGAAAAAATGGCATCTAAACTGAATGCTTATGCCGGTAAGAGAGTTACCTTCGGCATTCGCCCTGAAGATATCAGAGACCCTAGCATGAATATCCAGGGTGATTGTACTGCTGAAATCTCCGCCAAGGCTGAAGTCATCGAACCTATGGGAAGTGAAATGAATGTGTATTTCACCACTGGCAAAAGTACCTTTATTGCCAAGCTGGATCCCCATGTTCCCATTAAAGAAAATGAAACAAAAACGATGATTTTAAATTTGGATAAATGCCATATCTTTGACATTGAAACCGATATCACTCTGGTCTAAACAGTAAACCTTTAAATTGGATTATAATAAAAGCTGTCATTCCCGGATATTGGGAGGGCAGCTTTTTCTATTTTTCAGACTTACAGAGGATTGAGTGATATGCGATGTTTCATTGCGATTACTTTACCGGAAGATATCCATAACCGATTGTCCCAGATTCAGAAAGAGTTAAAGCTTTTCAAAGGGGATATCAACTGGACCCGGCCGGAAGGAATCCATTTGACCTTGAAATTCCTGGGGGAGGTGGATGAAAAGATTTTTCCCACTGTGAAAGATGTCATGGAACAGGCCTGCCTAACTGAGAAGAAATTTAAGCTGACGACCGGCAATCCGGGTGTTTTTCCCAATCCCAGGCGGCCCAGGGTCCTTTGGGTCGGATTGAAAGAAGGGGTTGAAACCGCAGGGAGGCTGGCCAAATTTCTGGAAGAGAAGCTGGCTCCTTTAGGATACCCTCCGGAGGACCGGGAGTTTAATCCCCACTTAACTTTGGGCAGAGTCCGGTCTCCCCAGAATCTGGAACCTTTAATGGATTACTTTATCCAGAAGATAAAAATTGATTCCATGGTGATTCCCGCTGAATATTTAACTCTCTATCAGAGTGTCCTGAAACCCTCAGGCGCGGAATATCAAGTGGTCCATAAAAGCCCTTTGTTGTCTTTATAGAGAGTGAATCCGGGTTTGACGCTTATGGCTGGATTTGGATATAGTTAATTACACCTCTTGAAGTTAATCAGTATGGGAAGACTTTATTATTATTTTGAGTTGCCTGATATACCCTATATAAGGATGACACTATTATGCGGCTGGTCCGAATTGCCCTGGCACAAATAAACAGTACGGTTGGAGATTTGCAGGGAAACCTGAAGAAAATGTTGAAAGCCCTGGAAGAAGCTAAAACCCAGAAGGCAGATTTTATTTTATATCCCGAGTTATCTTTGACCGGATACCCTCCGGAAGACCTGTTGCTGAAACCTGGATTTATTGATGATAATCTCGAGGCGTTGGAACAATTCACCCGGGAAGTCAACGGGCTGGTGGCGGTGGTTGGGTTCATAGACCGTAAAGATGATATCTATGATGCGGCCGCGGTTATCTCCAATCGAAAGGTCCGAGGGGTCTATCATAAAACCTATCTGCCTAATTATGGGGTATTTGATGAAAACAGGTATTTCAACGCAGGGACAGAACAGCCGGTTTTCCAATGGGGGGATCTCCGTTTTGGAGTCAATGTCTGTGAGGATATCTGGTATGCGGATGGACCCGTTTCTATTCAGGCTCATGGTGGAGCTGAGTTGCTGCTAAATTTAAGCGCTTCACCTTACCATCGGGGTAAAGGCCATCTGCGGCAGAGAATGGTTACCACCCGGGCTTCCGACCATGGAGTTTTCATTGCCTATTGTAATGCAGTAGGGGGGCAGGATGAACTGGTTTTTGATGGGAACAGTTTTATCTGTGCGCCGGATGGGACTCTGGCCGGTTCGGGAAAACAATTTGCTGAAGATTTGATTATCGGGGATATCGATTTGGATGATGTCTCAAGGTTCCGATTGAAAAATCCCCTTCGTCGCAAGCAAAAAGACCTGTTAAAAAAGCCGGCAGCCTCTCTGGATGTCATTGATATTCCCAGCCCTTTTCGGAAACAAAAGAAATCATCTCTGGGTTTCCCCAAAACTCCATCCTTTGATTCAGTCGGGGAAGTCTATGAAGCTCTTAAACTGGGGGTCAGAGATTATGTCAGGAAAAATGGATTCTCCAAGGTGGTTATCGGGTTAAGCGGTGGAATTGATTCTGCCCTGGTGGCTGCGATTGCGGCCGATGCCTTGGGAAAACAAAATGTCAGTGGGGTTTTTATGCCCACCCGATTCAGTTCTGATGACAGTTATGAAGATGCCAGCAAACTGGCAGAAAATCTGGGTATCCGTTTTCAGGTTCTTGCTATTGAAGACCTTTTTACTTCCTATATGAAAGTATTGGAAAAACCCTTTGAGGGGAGACCCTGGAGTATTGCCGAAGAAAATATCCAGGCTCGAATCCGGGGGACTCTTTTAATGGCTCTTTCCAATAAATTCGGTTGTATGGTCTTGACTACCGGAAATAAATCTGAGATGAGTACCGGATATGCCACCCTTTATGGGGATATGGCCGGTGGATTTGCTGTCATCAAGGATGTAACCAAAACCCTGGTTTATGAAATCTGCCGGGATATTAATGCCCAGGCGGGTAAAGACCGTATTCCCCTGAGAGTCATTGAGAAGGCTCCCACAGCTGAACTTCGGGAAAATCAGAAAGATACGGATTCTCTTCCTCCGTATGATATTTTGGACCCGATTCTAAAAGCTTATGTGGAAGAAGATAAGAGTTTTGAGGAAATCGTGGAGTTGGGATACTCCCGGGATATGGTGAAGAAAGTCATTCGATTGGTGGATACCAGTGAATATAAAAGGCGGCAGGCTCCTCCCGGCATCAAAATCACTCCCAGAGCTTTTGGGAAAGACAGAAGGATGCCGATCACTAACCAATATCGGGAAAATTAATTTGGATTAATTTGAAATATGAAAAAAGCATTCGATTGGAGAATCGAATGCTTTTTTATGAGGAACCTTTTTAGACTGCGAGATTCTATAGTTAAAGAACTTCCTTAATAATAAAGACTTCTTCAACAGGTTGGGCTGCCACTTTTCTGGCAAAGGCTTCCAACTCAGGTCCTATTCTTGGAATAAATTGTTTTTTTATCGAATCAGTCAGTTGGATTTCTATGGATTTCCCTGTTTTTTTATTGGTAAAAAAAGCAGAGAGTTCCGGGGCTGTCTGATGAAACAGATTGTTTTTGCCAAAAGTGGCTCCGGTAGAAAGCTGAATCCCGTCAATAAAACAGCGGGGAGGAGGATTCTCCGGACAATGGACAGTAACTTCAATCCCGAAATGCCTTTCAGCGGATAATTTTTCAAGCGCCAGTTCTCCGGCCCGGTAACCCAGCACCAGATAGGGACCCAGATGTCCATGAAAATCTATGATTTTATCGAAATCTACCATGCGTAACTCCTATGCAGCGGCCAGGCCATCGGTGCCGGCATGCTCTTCTATTAATTTTACGATGAAGGGAACTGCCAGCAATACCAATAAGGCACCCGGCATCCCGCTTAAAACGCTCTTCCAGGGAGCCGTCATTAGCCATAAATTTCCGTCTGCTATTCTGGCAGTCAATGCCCCATAATGAGCTTCTGGTGAAGGATGTCCCATCAGGAAGACATATAAAAACAATCCCAGTTTTCCTGCCAGCACTCCTGATAAAACAGAAATTCTTCTGGAGTAATGGAGCTTAAATCGGAATAATGAAATGATAATCCCAAAAATGACCGCCTCGGTTCCCACCAGCCAAATAAAGGGGGGGGTGAAGGAAGGCATCCCTGTCTGTAATCCTGACAATAAGGGGATTATCATGGCCGCCAGAATAGCCAAATAGGGTTCTACCATACAGGCGGCGATTCCTATCGGGATAAATAATGGAGTCCAGATGGCTCCCAGTTGCAACAGATGAAAAGGAACTCCAAAGAAACCGCCAAACCCTGTTAACACACCGGCTATCAGTAATCTCCGGGAAAAAGGGATGGATAATGCATTTGTCTTAACAGCCATCAGAACTCCTATTCTCTGGGATTGGGAACATTATCGCTTCGAATCTGGCAACGGACAATATCTCCATTGCTGACAGTACCATTGCTCGGGTCGTAAACAATATTTAATTTAATATCGGCGCCTCGGTCACTGTCAGGACCACAAGCTACCATTCTCCACTGGCCCCATCGGGGTATTAACTCCACTACCCAGCCGGGACCCCCACCATTGAAGTTAGCAATATGTTGATTTAAATTTAAATAATTATACTCCCGAATGAAGGGCAACGGAGTCGCTAAATTGCTGGCAAATGGATCGGTGGGGATGGAAGTGATATAGGCCACCGGGGTGGTCAATCCCCGGCTGACATATTCCTGAGGGCCATACATTTCGTTTTGCAAGGCTGGAAATTCTATCTCATAGGATGATGCAATCACTCTTCCATAGGGGGGATACTCATTATTGTCCACCATATAACTCTCTAATCCGGTGGCTATACTCCTGATATCCGCTTGGGTACGGGATACCTTCGATCTGATTTGGGCGGCTAGAAAATTCGGGATGGCTATCGCTGCTAATATGGCGATGATGGCCACTACTATCAATAGTTCAATCAAGGTGAACCCTTTTTGTTTCATTTTCTGCTCTTCCTCCTGGTGTATACAAATATATAAAACGTGCTACGAATGGGCAAAAAAAAGTCACGGGTATTTTAAGGGGTTACGGCACTGGTTACCACCAGTTTGCCATGTTTGACTCCTTTCATGCCGAGAAGGTTATCCGAGAAAAGTTTCAGGCGGTTGCCCGGTCCCTTAAGGGCGATAATCTCCATACAGTCATCTCCGGTCAGGTGAACATGCAGGGTGGCAATAATTAAATCTGAATATTCATGTTGATAATGGGTAAGCTTATGGGTGATATCATGGGCATGATGGTTATAAACCAGGGTGACAGAACCAACCACCGGCTGGTTGGAAAGATATTCCTGTTGGACCAGGGAATCCCTGACCATATCCCGAATAGCTTCTGAGCGATTGGTATATCCCTTCTCATCTATCAGCCGGTCATACCGGGCTAATAAATCCGCATCCATGGAAATGCCGAATCGAGTCAGCGATGTATCTTTTGATTGTGTCATGATATATGAAATCGTAATACAACTGTAAATTGATTGCAAGTAAAAAATTCAGAGTAACAGGAATTTAAATCAAGGGGCCTATTATATTTCTTTACAAAGGAAGAAATGCAACCTTAGGATAATTAGATTGTGGATATTCAATTACAAAAAGATTTCAATCGGCTACGGCTGTTTTATTTTATCTATTTCAGCAGTGTTGGCTGTTTTTGGCCTTATATTACCCTGTTTTTCAAGAAACTGAATTTTACCGGGCAGCAGATTGGCTTATTAACAGCGATTGGTCCCTTGGTAATGCTGTTAGCCCAGCCTGTTTGGGGGGTCATCAATGATAAGGCGAAATCCGGTTCCCGGATACTCAGGGTTGTGTGCCTGTGTGCTATCCTGGTCTGTTTGTCTTTCATGATTCCCAAGGGGTTTATGTTTTTTTTCATCCTGATGGGACTCTTTTCCTTCTTGTCTTATTCAATTATTCCTCTGGCAGATACCATCACTATTTACCGGCTACGCGGGACAGATATCAATTATGGACAAGTGAGAGCCTGGGGTTCTTTTGGGTTTTGTGTTTTGGCAGTTATTGTGGGTCAACTGGGGGACCTTTCTGTTCTGGGAAACCTTTACCGGTGGCTGCATCCGGGATTATCCCCTGAAATAAGCCTTTCCCTGAAGGGCATTCCCTTTTTATTCTTAGCCTATGCCCTGATGATGGGATGGGTATTTTATCTGACATATCAATTACCGGTAGTTCCCAAATCCAGCCGGGCTGGGAAGGATTTCAGTAAACTTTTTGATTTAATCAAAGATAAACGGTTTGTCTATTTTTTGGCCGGGGTTTTCCTGCTGCAAATGAGCTTAAATACCAATGTCAGTTTTTTCAGCCTTTACCTGGACCACTTAAAAGGAAGTACTGGATTATTAGGCTGGTGTATGACTCTGGCCGCCCTGGGAGAAATTCCGGTTTTCCTATATGCCACGAAGATATTTAGCCGCTTTAAGCCCCTTCATTTGCTGGTGATTGCTGCTCTGACGGGTGCCCTCCGCTGGTATTTATATACGGTAGTGTCCAATCTTTATTTAGTATTATTACTCCAGCCGATGCATGCCATTAATTTTGGTTGTTATTACCTGGGCGCGGTCCATTTTGTGGATGAGGAGAGTCCCCGGGAATGGAAAACCACCGGTCAGACCATTTTCTGGGCTGTGGGATATGGGTTATCAGCAATTACGGGAAATCTGGTTGGAGGATTTATTTTCCAGCATTATGGGATCATCCGGATGTACCAATTCGGGTCGGTGATTGCCATGGGCGCTGCTTTAACCTTTTTCACTCTAGACTCGATTTTTCCCCGTCAGAATAAAATATCTTGAGAAAAGAATATTGTACTCTATTGACGATGCCGGAAGATTTTCAATAAACTGATTGATGTAGAATTAATATAAATTAATCGATTGAAAGGACCTGACCAATGAATCATATCGAACTCCTGAAGAGCCTTTCCAAAGAGACTCCTTCAAAAATTATTTATTTTGTCATGGATGGGGTGGGAGGTCTGCCGACTCCTGAATCTGAATTAACTGAATTAGAAGCGGCTAATACGCCCAACCTGGATAAACTGGCATACAATTCCAGTTTAGGGTTGAGTATTCCCATTTTTCCCGGGATCACTCCCGGTTCCGGACCGGGCCACTTGGCCATTTTTGGTTATGACCCGCTGGAACATCAGATTGGCCGGGGAGCCCTTTCGGCCGCCGGTGTTGGATTCCAACAGGGCGATGATGATATAGCCGCCCGAATCAATTTCTGTACCATTGATAGCAATGGAAATGTAACTGACCGCCGAGCCGGCCGGATCGCCACGGATATCTGCGATAACCTCTGTAAGAAGATTTCCGAAACAGTCAAACTGGATGGAGTCAAATTCTTCATTCAGGCTGAAAAAGAACATCGGGCGATGGTCGTTTTCCGGGGTAAGGGACTTTCTGATAAGTTGACTGATACGGATCCCCAGAAGACAGGGGTTCCTCCTAAAGCTGTGAAAGCCATGGAACCTGAAGCGGATAAAGCGGCTGCTGTCATTAATGACTTTTTAGCGAAAGTCAAAGAAACCCTTAAAGAAGAACATCCTGCCAATATGATGTTGCTTCGTGGGTTTGCTTCTAAGCCCGTGATTCCCCAGTTCCAGGATGTTTATAAACTCAACCCCCTGGCAGTGGCGGTTTATCCCATGTACAAAGGGTTAGCCCACCTGGTTGGAATGAATGTACTTCAGGGTTTGAATAATCTGGATGACCAGATGGATGCCTTGCGGAAACATTGGAATGACTATGACTTCTTCTTTGTCCATTTCAAATACACCGATTCCCGTGGAGAAGATGGGGATTTTGCCAAGAAAGTCCAGATGATTGAAGAAGCGGATAAATATATCCCACAACTGCTGGATTTAAATCCGGATTGCCTGATTGTAACCGGCGACCATTCTACCCCGGCGGTCATGAAATCCCATTCCTGGCATGGGGTTCCTTTCCTGCTTTTCTCTCAATATGCCCGGAGAGATAAATCAGAAGCTTTCAATGAAAGCACTTGCGCCAAGGGTTCCCTGGGTAATTTTGAAGCTAAATATGCCCTTTCTCTGGCGATGGCTCATGCTATGAAGCTGGAAAAGTTCGGAGCCTAATTTTACTATAATGAACCATTGACGGCAGGGGAGTTACATCTCCCTTGCCGGTTTCTTTCAGGTTAAATTTTACTCCCCGGGGTTGGAGATTCTCCTGGGAATTTGGTATAGTTATAAATAAGAAATTAGTGTTTCTTCAAGGTATGGCGGGGTTTAATTGATTAGTAACCAACAGGAACAATAACACCTGACACAGGATATTGTTCCTCTTTTTATTGCTATCAAAATCGGTTTAATAACCATCATTGTTAATTCTTTGAGAAGAAAGGTCTTGTATGGATTGGCTAATTACCCTGTTTCAGTCTCCTGACAGCGTAGCCCATACTGTACTGGTCATCAGTATTGTGGCAGCTCTCGGGTTGGCTTTTGGAAGCATCCGTGTCTTCGGTATCAGTCTGGGTATCGGAGGCGTTTTATTTTCGGGTCTTCTTTTTGGCCATTTTAAAATCACCATTAATCACGAAATAATGGAATTTGTCCGTGAGTTTGGATTGATTCTTTTCGTGTACAGTATTGGTTTGCAAGTAGGACCGGGTTTCTTTGCTTCTTTGCGTAGGCAAGGCATGAAACTTAATATTATGGCCGCCGGTATTGTAATCATGGGGGTCATTATCACAGTTCTGCTGAATTATTTTTCCGGAATACCCAGGGAGATTGCAGTGGGCCTTTTCTCCGGAGCAACCACCAATACCCCTTCATTGGCTGCTTCCCAACAGGCATTAAAAGACCTTTGGGCCGGTAATCCAAATGCCCAGGAAATCGCCAAATTACCCGGTCTGGGATATGCTGTCGCCTATCCCTTTGGGATTATTGGTATTATCCTGACAATGATTTTAGTCCGGTTTCTCTTTAAAATTGACCCTCTCCATGAGGCCGATGAATTTAAACAATTACAAAGTAAATCCGCTTCCCTTTTAGCTGTATATAACATTGAAGTTAAGAATCCTAACCTGGAAGGGCTGATTATCGAAAAAATACCCTCTCTGGAAGATTCCAGTGTGGTTATTTCCCGAATCCTCCATGAAGGAAAAGTGGAGGTTGCCCAGCCGGATACAGTGATTCATATTGGCGATATCCTTCTGGCGGTGGGTCCTCGGGAAGACTTGGATGAAATTAAACTGGTGGTGGGTGAACTCAGCAAAGTGGACCTGAAAGCCCTTCCCAGCAGTATTATTACCAAGCGTATCCTGGTTACCAAGAAAAGTATCCTGGGTAAAACCATTGATGAACTGGAATGCTTGGATAAATATGATGTGAATATTACCCGCATCAGCCGCGCGGATATTGAATTTTCTCCCAACGCTGATTTTACTTTCCAATTCGGGGATACGGTTCTGGCCGTCGGTTTGGAAGAAAATATCAAAAAGGTAGCCGCTGAACTGGGGAATTCCCTGAGACAGCTGAACCATCCGGAAATTATTCCGGTTCTGGTAGGAATTGCCTTGGGAGTTATCCTGGGCAGTTATCCGATGTATTTTCCGGGAATGCCGGCTCCGGTCAAACTCGGTCTGGCGGGTGGCCCTTTAGTGGTGGCAATCCTGCTGAGCCGGTTAGGGCGAATTGGTCCCTTGGTCTGGTATATGCCTATCAGCGCTAATTTTATGTTGCGGGAACTGGGGATTGTCCTCTTTTTAACCTGCGTCGGATTGATGTCCGGGGATAAGTTTGTGGCCACCCTGGTCCAGGGAAGCGGCCTTTATTGGATGGCATGTGCCGCCTTGATTACCTTTGTGCCGATATTGATTATTGCCCTGATTGCCAGATTCTTCTTTAAGACCAATTATCTGACCATCTGTGGTTTAGTGGCAGGCAGTATGACGGATCCTCCCGCGTTAGCTTTTGCGACCGGGATTGTTCCTCATTCGGATGCTCCTAATATTTCTTATGCGACCGTTTATCCTCTGGTCATGTTGCTTCGAGTCTTATCAGCCCAGATCATGGTGCTTTTCATACTTCGATAAATAATCTGACTATTTATTAAAACCCTGGGACGGGATGTTTCATTCATCCTTCCCGGGGTTTTTTTTGTTGGGGTCTTAGGCCAGCCATAAATAATGAATAAGGTGGAAGTGTTATTAAATTCTTTGATGCTTCTATCACTGGCAGGGTTGGACTCAAAATAACCTAAATAGGATAAATAGTCAGGTGCCTTTATTCCAGATAAAGCCTGTTTATAAAATGAGAATGATTCCTAATACGAACAGGTTAAGAAAAGTTTAAGATTTATAGAGTACTGATTATAAAGAAGATAATTTTTTGACAGCTGTCAAAAGAGGATGAGCAAAGGGTCTTTTGGGGGATAGCAAAGCCAACCCACACCAGGGAGAAAGGCCGCCTGATTAATAGAGTTCCCAATGCGAGACCTGGCTGGCTGTGATGGCATCTGCCATGAAGTTATCGGCATAAGTTCCCCGCATATTGGAATTGGTAGTGAAGTATTCATGGAACCCAATCCCACATTGCCCCTGGGAGAATGTTGTATCATTCGAGGTTAAAATGAGGGTCCCGTCCAATAGGAATTTTATCTGATTCCCAAGGGCTTCAATTCGAAAATTACGCCAGCCGCTGGAAGGATAATATAGCGGACTGGAATTCAAATCGGTAACGGCCCCATTGACTGATTTCAGGCACCAGAGCCTGCCATTATTAGAATCCCATGCTATGGCATAGCAATACCCTCCGCCACCGGTGGTATGTTCAAAAGAACCATTCCCATTATCCCGAAGGAAAATGCCGCATCTCTCATATCCATCAGAGGCTAATTCAGGCCGATAGAGGCAATAGATATGGCATTGGATAAAATAATCCTTATCGGTCAGGTTCCCGGTCCGGGTCGTCTCCATTCCTCCGGAAGGGTCTTTCACTACCAGCGCATAACCATCTCCCCCGGGAGAATTGGGGGTAAAACTGGTAATGGCGAGATGGGTAAATTTATCAGTCCAAGAATCTAATTCTCTGCCGGTGGAAGGAAAACTGTCGATTAAAGGAAACCTCGCTGGCTCAGGAATGGGATACCGGGAAGTCGTTACGGCCCCTTCATCACTTAACAGCCAACAGTAAGTGGTATCTTTCAATACCTGCTGCAGGGTAGTGGTATTTCCATCCAGGGTGATTTGTGATTTTATGAACCGAATACCATGGCTGTAGTCTGCATAAGAATCTTCGTGTCCCAGATAGAGATTTTGAATCACTGAACCGCTGGGATAATGCCATCCGTAAATGGCTACCTTAGCGGTGGTAGTGGCCAGGAGTTTAGTGATCACCACATCTTTTTTTTGTCCTCCGGTCAAGGTTCCCATGGGTTGGCCCGGCAGGAAAGCCTCCCGTTGTTGCCGGATAATCGTATTATGGTCATAAAAAACCGGGATCGTGATCATCTGGGCACTGGGCGCAATCGGGGTGGGATTCATTTTAATAGAGGCATTTTTCCAGATATCATTGACCATCTTTCGGGTGGGCATTGAACACCCGGTAAAATCCGCGACTTTCTGGGCCAGCAGGGGACTCATGGGCATCAGAAAATAATCCGTATCAGTTCCCAGGGTAAAATATTCCGGCAGAGTTTGGTAGCTAACCGCATGGGACTGGCCGGAAAGGGTGGAGGTAATGGTAATCGAGACGAAGGTTCTGAGAAAAACGGGGACATTGCCGCTGGTGATTTCCGTATAGATAGCTTCTTCTCTCAGTGAGAGACTCAGGGGAGAAAGATATTCTTTCAGCTGAGAGCCGGTCTGGGCATTGGCAGCCCTGGCTGGGAGAGCCAGGGTGTCTGCCAAAACTGAAATCGGTAATAGTAATAGGTTGATGATTCCTATCAATCCCGCTTTTGTCAGGAGGGGTAAAGACCTTGAAGATTTATGGGATAAACTCCGCATAAAAATCTCCTGTTCATAGATTAAGTTATTTTTTTGCCTTCACCGGGATAAACAGAAAATCCACCGGAAGACAGGAAGAACCCGGAGGTGAAAACTTCAATTCCAGATTTTGAGTCTCTTTACTCGGACGATAAATTCCAACCAGGGCTCCGTTGGAATTATCCAGGAAAGCCCATTTGTCAGAAGGAGTATGGAATATTCCGCTGGGAGAAAGATTCATGGAGGGAGAAGTCTCTATTAAACCACCATAGGAGCACCCATCCTGTCCTGAAGGTTCTGCCATGATTACAACAGCTAAATCCCGGCCATCCATACTTTTGATGGGAATATTGACTGAATAAAGCACTCCATAATTTCCCGCCAGTTTGACGGCATCTCCGGTTAAATGGTCGGTTCCTTTGACCCAGGTATCTGCGACACCATCCACCAACCGAATCCGGTCCACACCATTTTGGGTATCGATGACTTTATCAACATTGACTTTTCGGTCGGAACTTACATAGAGTCCTCTGCCGGCATTGGTATTTTTGGATGTGAGAGCGGTCATGCTGCTGTAAGCTTTAATGGGATTTAGCACATTGGGTAATGCGCAGAAAATCACATCCAGAGGCTGGTCGGTATAAATCTCATAAAATCCATGGGCTAATTCATTATTTTTGACCGAATGTTTTTCCCAGAATTTATCCAGGTGAACGACCTGGTCGGGATTGATATGAATATCTTTCCCTTTATTCCCTTTCAGAAAACCTTCCAGGGCCCTTTTCCCGACACCCAGGTAATCCTGGCTGGGATTGGCAACCCCTCTGCGGAGAATGGATACGGTCGCTTTATTCTCGGATACATTCTTCAGCAGGATTGAAAACTTGAAGTGATTGCTGGGAGTTGCATTAACATTATAAAGATATAAACGGGCTGTCCCGATATCAATCAATTCCCGGGCGCATATCCCCATATCTCGGGCATATTCGGGGTCATCACTGAACATGATGGGGGGACCGCTGTCTTTGAAAGTGAAAGGCAAGAAGTCTTTATAGGTCGTGATTTCACTGATATTGACACTCTTACCCGGAGTTGTTTTCCAAAGGTTCTCCTGCAGTTTGGCAGAAGCCTCCATTTTTTCGCCGCTGGCTAATGAGACGGTTAATCCTAATATAATTGTTGTTAATGTGATGTATTTCATCATAACTCCTTCCTGATATAGTTCATCTCCGATGGGAGGGTTTGCCTATTATCATACGACACAAAGGGGCCGGGTTACAGCCTCCTTTTTAGAACCAGCCCAGGACCCTCAAACTTTGGGCCACAATAAAGGTTACCAGAAAAGCGATGCTCAAGGGCATCAAAGTCCCTACGACAGTCCATTTCAGGCTTTTTGTCTCTGAATAAATAGTCCAGATAGCGGTGGAACAAGGATTATGTAAAAGTGAGAATAACATCAAATTGATGGCGGTCAGAAGAGTCCAGCCTTGCTGGTCAATCAAAAGGGCTTTTAACTGGTCCATGGTGGCAAGATCAACCATCTTATCGGCATTGGAATAGACCATCAGGATGGTGGGCACCACAATTTCATTGGCTGGAATGGCAATAATATAAGCCAGCAAGATGACTCCATCCAACCCAATGGCATGGCCCAGAGGCTGTAGGGCTTGAGAAGCCCAGAGAGATAAACTCTTTCCGGATATATGGAGATTACTGAACAGCCAGATGATTCCACCGCAGGGGGCAGCCATGGTGATGGCTCGCCATAAGACAAAGAGGGTCCTTTCTACAGTGGAAGTATAGAAAATCCTGATAATATCAGGTTTCCGGTAGGGGGGAAGTTCCAGGGAAAAACTGGAAGGTTCCCCTTTCAGTACTGTTCGGGACAGTAAGGCGGATACTAGTAAGGTAAACATTACTCCAATCATGACTACCAGGACCACCGCTCCGGCGGCAATCAGAGAAGAGGCCAGTCCCTGAAATCCGGCAGCTACAAATAAGGTGGCCAGCATAATCAGGGTAGGGAACCTGCCATTGCAGGGGACAAAATTATTTGTCAGGATAGCAATCAGCCGTTCCCGGGGGGAATCAATGATTCGGCAGGCGGTTACTCCCGCAGCATTACAGCCAAATCCCATGGTCATGGTCAGGGCCTGTTTTCCATGGGCGCCGGCTATTTTGAACAGCCAATCCATATTGAAAGATATCCGGGGTAAAAATCCTAAATCTTCCAGAATGGTAAACATGGGGAAAAAGATAGCCATCGGAGGCAACATGACAGCTACGACCCAAGCTAACCCTCGATAGACTCCGTCCCATATAAATCCGGTCAACCACCAGGGAGCTCCCATCATGACAAAGAGGTTTTTAGCTAAATCTCCCAGCCAGAAAAGGAAATTGAAAATCCATTGGGAGGGATAATTGGCGCCGGCAATCGTTATCCAGATAACCGTTGCCAGCCCTAACCCCATTAAGGGAAGTCCCGTAAAAGGATTGGTGATTATCCGGTCAAATCGGTCTCCCCAGGTTTGCAGGGCATCCCCTTTTTGCCGGACGGCATCTTTGGACAGCTTTTCTGCCTCGGCATAAGTGGACTGGATTATAGAATCCCGAAATGAAAATTCCATTTGACGCTGAAGCGCATCGGCCCGATTTAGAATATCCTGAGGGGTATATTTTGATTTAGGGGGTTGTTTCTGGTCCATTCGATAAAGTCCTTTGGTTAAACATCCAAATCTACAGATTCCCGGGTTTTAACCTGTCCCTGGGTGAGCTGGGCCAAGTCTCCATTAGCCAGAGTTTCCCTGACTTTCTGGTCGCCATCCAAGAGACGCATGGCAATCCATCGGGCATTGGGAATCCCGGGATAGGTTTTTTCAATCATATCGGTCAGTTCATCCACAGCTTCTTTCAAGGGGCCTTCGCTGGCTATTCTGTGGGGAGTGGTGTGGGTGGTGCCCATCACCATATCATGGATAGCTTTCAGGATTTCCGAGATACCTTCCCCTTTGGCGGCAGCGGCCGGTATAACGGGAACCCCAAGGTTTTCTCCCAACCGGCGGTAATTGACTTCAATCCCCCGTCGTCTGGCTTCATCCATCAAGTTGGCGACCACAACGACTTTATCCGTGATTTCCATCACCTGCAGCACCAGGTTCAGATTTCGTTCCAGGCAGGTGGAATCTACCACCACCAGGGTGCAGTCAGGTTTCCCGAAGAGGATGAAATCCCGGGCGATTTCTTCATCGACCGAAGCCGAAAGCAGGGAATAGGTCCCGGGTAAATCTACGATTTTATATTTTTTATCCTGGTACCCAAATCCCCCTTCCGCCCGGGCAACCGTTTTTCCGGGCCAGTTTCCGGTATGTTGGCGTAGTCCGGTCAATGCGTTAAATAGGGTGCTTTTACCGGTATTGGGATTTCCTGCCAGAGCTACTATATAATCCCATTTTTCCAAGTCTATCCCAAATCGCTGGACGGCCAGAGGGCATCTCTCACAGGCTGAAGAGATAGGCTCTTCAGCCTTTTGTTGGGAAGATACTTTTATCTGCTTATTTTGGGGTTCCATTGGATTCCTTTATTTTCTGAATAAATATCTGGTTCGCTTGTTCTTTTCTCAGGGCGATGGTCGTTCCTCGGATCCGGTAGGCTTTGGGTTCCCCAAACAGGCTGGGCATCAACACCTCAATCAGGGTTCCGGGGACCATGCCTAAATCCATAAACCGTCTCCGGGTGAGGCCCTGGGATTTTAAATATAGGATTTTCCCTTTTTCTCCGGTATTCAAAATTGAGAGAGGCTCGGCAGGGATTTCCTGTAAAGTTTCAGGTGCGGGTTTGACGGAAATATTCCCCACCAGTTCCGTTGGCAACCGGAATTTTCTCCCGGCGGACTGAATTAAAAGCCCTTCCGGCCCTGAATCGATAACATTCAGAGGAGTGCCGGGCAGCAGCCCCAGGGCGATTATCCGGCTGAACTTTTCGGCCGGTTCATCTTCCACATGGGATATCAAAGCTGTTGTCCCTTCTTTCCATTGGAGAAGGGGAGTGGTAGCCGGAGGTTCCATCTCATGCCGGGCTGAGGGAATAGGGTCTCCATGGGGGTCATGCTGGGGATACCCCAGCTGGGCATCCAGAAGGTCCACTTCCTCCCGGGTCATTTTATGTTCCCGTTTCTCGGCATGCCCATGGACTTTATGCAGAGGAATATCTGTCTCATCGGCCAGGAATCGTTCCCATAACCGATGGGCGCGTATGACTTGTAATGCCCACTCTTCCCCGGCAGGGGTCAGTTTAAAATTCTCCCCTTGAATTTCCAGAAGTTCTTTTTCCTGGAGTTCTTTTAAAAGCCTGCCAATCTCCCGGGAATTTAATCCCAGGGCTTGGGCCAGGCAATCCTGGCGGGTACATTCATTTGCGTATTGGTGGTTATAGATATGTTTCAGGGCATCTTCCACCTGAATACGCCGGGTTTCTTTCCTGCTTCGAAATAACATCATATTAAAATTTTGGCCCTTTTAAATTAAATTCTCCCTCCAACTATCCTGTCAGGGAGAATGATTTTTTCTATCTTTGCTTCTATTTTAGATTATTAGAGGTAACCTCTGAATTGTCAATCTATTTCCGGTTAACTCTCTGTTATAAGCCATTGGTTTTACCAGATAACACCCCGGTTTACCCCCTGAAATTCAGCCTTTTCCGGATAAAACCTTTCTTGCAATCTTCTGCAGGAGATTAAGGATTGGAAATATTAGGGATGAGCTTTTTCATCAGCACCTTCCCGTTTCGGGGCAAGACCCAGCCTGATAGTTACAGCCTGGGTCTCCCTCCAGGAGAAAGCAGGGTTTGTTACCTGGAAGTAATAATCAGAAAACTATCCCCCAGGAAGGATTTAAAAGGAAGAAATCTGTCGGTAACCTTTCTGTAACATACCCAAAGTCAAGCTTATGTTACAATCAAAGCCATGGCGAAGATACTCATCATTGAAGACGAAAAACCTATCACCGAACTACTGGAATATAATCTCAAACAGAATGGATATTTTGTGGAGATTGCCCATGATGGGGAAGAGGGATTAAAGAAGGTTCTGGAAATCAAACCAGACCTGATAATCCTGGATTTAATGATTCCCAAGATAGATGGCATGGAGGTCTGCCGAAGGATCAAGGGCGACAGCAACATCAAATCCATTCCCATTGTCATGCTGACAGCTAAAACCGATGAAGTGGATCGGATAGTAGGCTTGGAAATGGGAGCTGATGATTATGTTACCAAACCTTTCAGTGTCCGGGAACTGGTTTTGCGGATCAAGGCTATCCTGAAACGGGCCGACAGCGGATTGACCGAAGTTCGAAAAGTGGAAGTCAAAGAATTGAGTATTGACCCTGACCAGCATACGGTCTATGTCCAGGGAAATGAAGTGGTGTTGACCCATTTGGAATTCAACCTGCTTCTGGCCCTGATCAATTCGAATGGCCGGGTCCTGACCCGGGATACCCTCTTGAATAAAGTCTGGGGATATGATTATTATGGTGATACCCGGACGGTGGATGTTCATGTTCGCCGGCTGCGCCAAAAGCTGGGGGCCGCATCCGATTATGTGAAGACCATTCGGGGGACAGGGTATAAATTTTCTGCGGATTCATAAACAATAATGATTAAATCCCTGCGTAATCGATGGCTGCTTTATTACATATTATTGATACTCCTGACGACTCTGGTGCTGGATGTGGTATTGCATCGGTCGCTGCGTAATTATACGGTCAAGACGGCTATCAGTGAATTAGAGACTAACCTCAACTTAATTCGGTTCCATTGGGAGACACAGTCTCATCCCGAGGGGATTGATTCGTTTGCCACCCAAATCGGGAAATCCATTGGAATGCGGGTTACCATCATTGGCCTGGATGGAAAAGTCCTGGGAGATTCGGAAGTACGGCCTGAGAAGCTGGAATTCTTGGAAAATCACCTGCAGAGGCCTGAAGTGCAGGCGGCTTTGCAAGGTCAAACGGGGCATTCTATCCGTTATTCCCGGACTTTAAAAACCGATATGGTCTATGTGGCGCAGGTTTTTAAAGTTAAGGGACAAGTCTCCGGAGTTATTCGATTAGCCTTTCCTTTATACCATGTGGATAAACTGTTTTTAGAAATCAGGAAGATATTATATGGTTCTACCTTGGTAGCTGTCTTAATAGCTCTTGGGGTTGGGTTTTATCTGGCTAATCGGACCACCCGGCCGATTCGGGAAATGACTCTGGCAGCCAACCGGATAGCCCGGGAACAATTCCACCATAAAGTCCGGGTGGAGACTCATGATGAACTGGAAGATTTGGCTGAATCCCTCAATATCATGTCCAGTAAACTGGAATCCCGGTTTCGGGCAATCCAGGAAGAAAAACAGCAACTGACCACCATTCTGGCCAGTATGGCTGAAGGGGTGATGGTCCTGGATTCCAAGGGGAAAATCATTCTGACCAATAAGGCTTTTCGGACTATTTTCAGGCTTCAGGATGACCCGGTGGGACATACTCCCATTGAGATTATTCGAAATCCTATGGTTGCCAAGTCCCTGATGGAAGGGTTGCAATCAGAGACCCTGGTCAATAAGGAAATCAGTTTGACGGTACCAGGGACAAAAATCATCCGATTCATGTCAGCTCCCCTTTTAAAAGGGGAGACACCCATTGGGTTGGTCACAGTTTTTCATGATATTACCGATATCCGGGCCATGGAGCAGGTGAGGAAGGATTTTGTCGCCAATGTCTCCCATGAGCTGAGGACACCCCTGACCACTGTCCAGGGATTTGCGGAAACCTTGCTGGATGGTGCTGTGGAGGATAAGGATATCGCTGACCGATTTATCCGGAATATTTATACTCAGACCCGAAGAATGACAGCCTTAGTCCAGGATTTATTATGCCTGGCCCAGATTGAATCCGGTAAAATCCAGATGAAATTTGAAATGACCGATATTCGGTCGGTGATAAAAAGTACCAAAGAAGCTTTGGAAGATAAAGCCCTGAAACAAAATGTGCCGATTGTCCTGGAGCTGCCACAGGAACCCGCCATATTTCCTTTGGATGCCCGTTATTTCAGCCAGGCCCTCATTAACCTGATGGATAATGCCGTTAAATTTTCCCAGTCGGCCACCCCGGTTACCGTTCAGTTGATGGAAGTTCCCGATGGGTTGGAAATCAGGGTGATCGATAAAGGGTATGGAATCCCTTCAGAGGATTTACCCAGGATATTTGAAAGGTTTTACCGGGTAGATAAATCCCGTTCCACTGAAACTGAAGGTACCGGACTGGGTCTTTCCATCGTCAAACATATTATTGAATCACATCATGGCACGGTCAGGGTGGAAAGCGAATTAGGCAAAGGGACTGCTTTCATCCTCCATTTTGAAAAACCTTTTGGACCTGTCTTGAATTAATTTCAGTTCCAGAATTTAACCTTTTTTTCTGTCTTTCCCAAGGAAAGAGGAAGGTTATTCTCGCCTGGATTGAACCGATAAGCTTCTTAGTCTTATTTTTATTCATCTGAACCCCTACCTCTCATTTGATGCCTCCTGTCTTTTGACAGCTGTCAAACAGCCTAAAGCATAAGTTTATGATTAATACCCTATCTGTAATAAAATCAATAATAAAACAAAGATGTGATTTGACAAGATAACGGTCCTGTTTACCCTTAATGACCGCTGAATCCTGGCAAGTTACCTATACGTTGATCTGAGTCTCATTGACACTTTAGGCTTATCTTGGATGAAGCTTTTGTTTTCATGTTCTAAGATTGATTAGCTGAAATCATTGAATCCGGGGAGATTATTTCTGAGACAGTTATATTCCAAGGGGATAACGAACTGGGGGGAATACACTTTTGTTAAGAATAAGACAACCTACTGGGTAATCCCCTTCCATTTTTACTACTTTTATCGGTTCCGAGGCTATCAATAAAAAAGGGTAACCGGGAAGGTTACCCTAAGTGAAAAGATTTTTTAATTATTCCCTATTAGACAACCAGGGTTTAAGGCTAAAGTTTAAGCAATTCTTCTCGAATCATTTTAATGGGAAGGCTGCCATAACTCAGTAATTTATCATGGAATTCCTTGAGGTTAAAGGCTGAGCCTTTTTGGGACTTATATTCAGCCCGAAGGGATTGGATTGCCAGTTTACCAGCCAGGTAACTCATCGGCTGGGTGGGGTTTTGGGTATAACGTTTCACTTCAGCGATAGCATTAGGTTTTTCCAGATGGGCTGTATTGACCAGCATATCCACCGCTTCATCAAAACTCATAGCACCCAAATGGAGTTTGGCATCAATAATGACCCGGCAGGCTCTCCAGAGAATATCCTTAAGCTGGTTCAACCGGGTTTCTGCATCCGTATAGAAACCTTGTTCCCACATAAGTTCTTCACAATAAAGGGCCCAGCCTTCCACAAAGACATTGGTGCCGAATTGTTTTCGGACCTTGGAAGCATTCCGATTCGCATGGCATAACTGAAGATGATGCCCGGGATACCCTTCATGGGAGACAGTGATGGGAATACTGAAAATGGAATGGGCCTGGAGTTGGACTTCCTGTTCTTCTTTGGATTTGCTGCTATCGACAGGGGTAACCCAGAAATACCCGACTTGTTTTTCTTCAAAAGGCGCTGGGGGAACATAAGCCGCATAGGGAGTGGTATGCCGTTCAAAGACAGGAGTTTCCATCACGGTTAATTCCTGATTTTCAGGAATGGTAACCAGGTCTTTTTCTTTCACAAAATTCAGGGTCTCTTCCATGGTTTGCCGATAATAAGAGATCAATTCTTCTGCCAGGGGATGTTGAGTTTTAGATTCTTTAATGATGTTTTTCCAATGAAGAGTGGAATTGATTCTCCTACCTACCTGATAAATCTTTTCCTGGGTTACCCTGATTTGTTCTTCCCCTAATTCGATTAGTTCATCGACTGTATAGGGAAGCTGATGTTCAGTATCAAGCAGGAATTGGAATAAGGGCTTGCCAGTGGTAAAACTTCCATTGGATTTAGGTTCAATCTCTGTTTTTAAAAACTCCAGGTATTTTTGGAAAGAATCGATGACTTTCTGATTGGCGGCCAGGAGGGCTTCTTTGAGTTCAGGCGTTTTCTCTGCAAAAGACGGAACGGCTTGAGAAAAGAATTCCATACCGCTTTGGAGGGTCTCAATCCCGATTTCAGTCCAGACCTTAGGGATATTATCTCCCTGCCTGAGGTTTGTGATTCCTTCTTCTAAAACTCTGGGAATCTGGTTCAATCTGCCCAGAAGGGATTGAGCTCTTTCTTCCAGGGGAGCAAACTCCCTTAACATCAGGATGAAAGTCCCGGATAAGGCTAACTCAGGATAATAACTGGCATCTCTCATTACCTGTCTGTATTTCTCCTGCATTTCAATATCCACAGAGATGGCATTTCTAAGAATGACCATATCCATCTTATGCTCAAGACTCAGGGTGATTTCCCGGTTATGGAGAAGCTGTTCAATCTGATTCCTGAAATCTCTTTTTTTAGCCAGGGAGGAAGCCCTGTTTTCGGGGGATAATTGGTCCAGCTCTTTATCATATTGATGGATGCCCATATAGGTAGCAAAGACCGGACTGTCTTGCCATATAAATTGTAAGGATTCATTTATCAGGTTGGTTACTTGTTCTTCATGCATTTTGATTGACCTCTGTCTTTTGGAATAAAATCGAATAAAACTCCTCAGAAATGATATGAATGGAGCCCTGGGTTCCCCTATATTCTAGCAAACTAACCCATTCTCAGGATTATTGTGTCTTTCCAGTATATCAGGAGGGTTAATATCTATGTAATGTTGGGGAGATAATCAGGGCAGGATGATTCCTTGATTTTCAGGCAGGGACCTAAAGTTATCCCTCATTACCGGGGTCGATGGTTTTGAACCCTGCTGAAACAGATTCAGAGGAAGGGTAACATAATACTTGAGGGGAGAGGCCGCGTGGGGGATAATTATTAGCCAATGAATACTTGTGAAAAAAAACCTTTACCATCTATCGAAAACCCTTATTGGCATAGAGGGATATTGGCTGGGTTGATCTGTATATTTTTGGTGATGGCTTTACCTCCAATATTAACTCATTCAGTTACTGAGGATGAAATGACGCATATCCCCACCGGATATGCTCAGGCCTATTATGGCTTTTATCATATGGATAATGCCAATCCTCCTCTGGTCAGGATGCTTTATGGCGGCTTAGTTGAAGTTTTCAAGCCCCAGGTTTATTGGGGACCGGACCTGCCTCAGATAGATTTTTCCATTTATAGCTATTATTTTGCCATGGCCAATATACCCCATTACCATTTAATGGGGATTTTCAGCCGGATGGTTATTATGCTCTTGACCCTGATAGGGGGGATATTGGTTTATCGATGGGCTAAAGAAGAATATGGACCCTGGGCAGGGTTGGGGTGCCTGGCTCTCTTTTTCCTGAATCCAGTGGTGATAGCTCATGGGACCTTAGCCACATTGGATATGGGATTGACCCTGGCCTGGATCGCTTACCTGTATGCAATATATCAATATTTGAAACAATGTTCATGGAAATGGGCCCTTTTATCAGGGTTATTCCTGGGGTTAGCCTTATGCTCGAAATTTACTTCAGTCCTTCTGATTCCTTTGACCCTTGGAAGTATCCTGCTGGATACATCCACTCGCCAGATACTGATGAAAAATAGAAAGAAGACTTTCTTGCAGGGTCTGGGTTTCCTATGGGTATCGGTTCTTACCATCAACCTGATTTATCGATTTACCGGGACCCTGACACCTATAAGCCAATTCCATTTTATCAGTCCATTATTTCAATCTTGGAGTAAATTCATACCCGGCTGGCTGGCAATTCCTTTCCCGGTGGATTTTGTAAATGGGTTTGATAAACAATTCAGCGACTTGGACCAGTATGCTAATTATTTGAATGGAACCTTTTCATCCCAGGGATTTTATAGCTATTACCTGGAAGCATTTCTGATTAAAAATCCCATTCCCTTTCTCATTATGCTGGGTTGGGCTGGTTATTGGAGGTATAAAAAACATAAGCCTCTTTCTCTAGCCGAGAAAATCTGGTTATTGGCAGCAGGGGGTATCTTTTTAGTATTTTCTTTAAGCCGAACCAAAAACTTGGGAATCCGATATATATTACCGGCCTATCCTTTCCTGATCCTCTTGGTTGGACCCCTCTTTGCCAGGATATCCAACCAGGATAAAGGGAGATGGAAATGGATGGTAGGCGGCTTGTTCCTCTGGCAGATAGCCAGTATGGTATGGATATGCCCTCATTACCTTTCCTATTTCAATGAGTTGATTGGTGGACCCTCCCGAGGGCATTTTTATTTATTAGATTCCAATCTGGACTGGGGACAGGATTCTATCCGGCTGAAAAAATATATGGATTCCCATGGATTGGATTCCATAATGTTCAAACTTTCCGGAATAATGCCTCCTATTGTTTATGGGATACAAGCTGAGAGGGTTCCCGAAACCCCCACTCCGGGAGTGATTGCCATGAGTGTGAACCATTATTATGGAGCGTTTGAAGTGAAACCTGAGAATCGCCATAAATTCGATTGGTTGAAGGATTATCAGCCTGTTGATACCATTGGGTATTCTATCTGGATATATAAAATTACACCTGAAGATATTATGAGGCATCAAGGGATTTCCCAATGATTGAATATAAACTTGCGGCACCAGGAGATGTTCACCGGATTCGAGAGTTTCTGGAAAAGGTCTGGTATGCAACTTATTCAGGGATGATGCCTGACGAAGTGATTCGAAAAGCAGTGGATAAATGGTTCGATATCCATTTTCTGGCTCAGCAATCCTCTGATCCTGAAGTTTTTTTTCTTTTGGCCATGGAGGCCGGTGAAATCATTGGATTAACTACCGCTCGAATGTTGGATAATGAAAATACTCTGAATTTGGGAAGGCTTTATGTCCATCCCCAGTATCAGGGGAAAGGGTTAGGCTCAATTCTTCTGGCAAAAGCTCTGAACTCTTTTCGCGACTATCAAAAAATCAGATTAGGAGTGATCCAGGGGAACCATCAGGCTATTTCCTTTTATCAACGAAAAGGATTTATTCAAACAGGTCGGGAGACCGAGGATATTGATGGGTATCCTATTGTTGTCCTGATTATGGAGATAAACTCCTGAACCCGTAATGAATGATTTCTCACCGGTCCAAAAAACAATTCTTACCACCTGTGTAACTGTTTTGATTGGCAGGTATTTCTCCTGGATATTCCAGATTTTCAGTAGGGGCAGGGAGCTGCCCCATAGAGCATGACAACGGTTTAATTTAAAAGGTACCCGGCGGGTCGCCCCTGTTTCAGAAAATGCTCTATAATTAATCGTATGTGATAAGGCATTGTGAAAGACAATGCTTTTTTATGTTTATGAATAAATGGTTTTACAGCCTTTATACTCGGATCATTATCATGACAGCACTGGTTGTCAGCGCTGTGCTGGTCCTCTTTTCCTTTATCAATCTGCGGCTATTGGAAGAAAATTCCCGGAAAAACATAGAAGATGGAATAGTACTTCTGGGTAAGGAAATGGATGCCAGTATTGAAAATAAGAAAAGGCTGAATGATCCGGAACTCCTGAAACGGGAAGTCAATGTCATTGTGGAAAGTAATCGAGGAGTGGATGAAATCCATATATTTCTTTTTAATAATCCCCTAAAGGCCCATTCTCCCGAAGATATTAGAGTGTTGATAGACAGTAATACCGTTCGGTTTTACCCCATTACCGGGGAGATTATCTCCAAAATCAAAGCTAATGATATCTGTATTATGATGATTGGGAAGAAACCAGAACCTCGATATCTGCTTTCCGTGGTTCCCCTGCATTCGTCAGGAAGAGTCATTGGGGGGATTGGCATCAGCGCTCCCTTGAATACACTGGACCGCTTATTAGCCCGTAGAAGAGAACAATTTATCCTGACTACCATACTGGCGGTCGGCTTATTGATTTTGTTTCAAAGTATCCTGCTGAGAATATTAGTTACTAAACCGGTCGGGAAATTATTATGGGGTATGCAGAAAGTTGAAGCGGGAGATTTAGCCGGTATTACTCCCAACAGCCGTAAAGATGAATTAGGCTTACTGACAAATCAGTTTAATCAGATGGTTCGAGAACTGCATGAGGCTTCTGAAAAAAATAAGCTGTTGATAAGCCAGGTGGAAGAATTGAATCAGGGCCTGCAAGAGCGGGTTGATATCACTACGGGTGAATTAAGGCATCGGAATCAGGAGTTACAGGAAGCTAATGAGCGGTTAATCAACCTGCAGAGAAGGCTCTGGGAAACCGAACGGCTGGCGACCCTGGGACAGGTGGTTGCCAATATCGCCCATGAAATCGGAAGCCCCCTGGGGGCTGTATCCGGCCATATCCAAATATTAAAATCAGAGGAAAGCCTGGGGAAATCGCAAATTGAACGGCTGGATTTAATTGATAATCAACTTAACCGGGTAGTTGGCATCATTCAGAAGATGTTGAATATGGTAAGGTCCCATACCCCGGAAGCTCTATCGGTCAATGCCGAGAAGGTCATGAAAGATGTCTTATTTCTATTATCTCCCCTTTTGGAGGAGTCACGGGTGGAAGTGGAATTGGATATTCCGGCTAATCTGCCACCGATTGCCATTCATCCTGATTCATTACAACAGGTATTGATCAACTTAATCAGTAATGCAGTAGACGCTATGCCTGAGGGAGGGATGTTGGATATTTATGCGGTTCATTTCCCGTCATCAGAATCCTCTGTCAAGGGATGGATTGAGATGGGGATTCATGACAGTGGGATTGGGATCCCTCAGGAACAGCAGCAAATGATATTTGAACCCTTTTATACCACTAAGCTTTCAGGAAAAGGGACTGGTTTGGGTCTGGCTTTATGCAAAGATATCATTGAACGGTATCAGGGTTCAATCCGACTGGAATCTATTCCAGGTGAGGGAACCACTTTCTATCTGAAAATCCCGGTTTATGGTTAACAATGAGGATATAATGAAACCAGGTTTTAGAATTTTAATTATTGATGATGAGCCAGAGATTGTTAAGTTATACCAGGAAATACTGACCAAAGAAGGGTATGATGTCACACCGGCTTTCAGTGGGATGGAGGGAATTCAGTCTGTTCGGGAAGACCTTTTTGATATGGTCATAACCGATATCCGAATGCCGGAAGTAACCGGGCTGGATATCCTTCAGGAAGTCAAAAAACTCCATCCGGAGACTATGGTCCTTTTGATAACGGCTTTTGGCACTATAGAAGCGGCTATCAAGGCGATGAAAGAAGGCGCTTATGACTATATATCAAAACCCGCCCGGAATGATGAAATCAAAATTATCGTAAGGCGGGGCCTTGAACAAAAACAATTACGAAAAGATTACCAGAATCTTCAGAAAGGGCTTAAAGATAAATATCGGCTGGAAAATATTGTCGGCCACAGCAATGAAATGCTGGAAGTCTATAAAACCGTTGCCAAAATATCTCCCTCCCGAGCGACTGTATTAATTATAGGAGAAAGCGGAACCGGTAAAGAACTGGTTGCCAGGGCCCTTCACCAAAACAGTCCAAGAGCTGAGCGGCCCTTTGTGGTGATTCATAGCGCTTCATTTCCGGAGAGCCTGATAGAAAGTGAATTGTTTGGGTATATGAAAGGGGCCTTTACCGGAGCCATCTCTTCCCAAAGAGGTCTTTTTGAAGAAGCGGATTCAGGGACTGTTTTTCTGGATGAGATAGGCGATATCCCCCTTTCCACACAAGTGAAACTGCTGAGAGTCCTCCAGGAAAGGGAGATTAGACGAATTGGAGCTGAACAACCCGTTAAAATCGATGTCAGGGTGATTGCGGCGACCAATCGAAACTTGGAAGAGATGATTCAAAAGGGTCAGTTCCGAGAAGATTTATATTATCGTTTAAGTGTCGTTTGTATCCCCCTCCCCCCTCTGAGAGAACGTAAAGAAGATATTAATCTTCTGATTCAGCATTTTGTACGGAAATATTGCCTGGAAGCAGGCATCCCCCAGAAAATAATCTCCCCTGAAGCTGTCAAGATGATGGAATCATATAACTGGCCCGGGAATGTCAGAGAATTGGAAAATGTGGTTGAAAGAGCCGTCAATCTGTCATTTCGGGAAGGAATTACGGTAGATGACTTGCCGATGAAACTGAAAGAAAAAAATGGGAATTCAATAGTATCTCTCCTGGATCAGAATCTGACGTTGGATGAATTGGAAAAGAATTATTTGATGAAATTACTAAAGGAATGCAATTGGAATTATACCCAGACAGCGGAGAAAATGGGGATTTCTGCTAGGACAGTTCAGCGGATGGTCAGCCGATTACATCTGGAAAAAGAATAAATATTCTTCTCACGATAATCATTTTATTGATCTTCCGATAGGACACTTTGTTATGGTTACCTGACAAGGTGTCATCTCTTTTTAAGCAATTTCAGAATACCAGAAGGTAAACCCTGCAGCCTCCATTTTATGATTCATTGAATAATCAATAGTTAAGAAGGATTAAATAATAAATCAGTCCTTGGCATGCAGTATGCGTTATATAGAGGGTATCAATTTTAAAACAAATAATAAAAAAGAATGAAAGGAGGTGTAAACCTCATGAAGACCCATAAACTGATGACCTTAGGATTAGCGGTGATTTGCTCCTTGGCTGTCGCTTCTGCGGTGATGGCTCAGGAACCAGCCAAAAAAGCTGAACCGGCAAAAAAAATTGAAATGAAAGCTGCCGTCAAGACTGAAGCCAAGGCCCCAGCCAAAACAGCGGTTAAAAAAGCCGCTGTCGAAAAGAAACATGAATTTACCGGTATTGTTGCCTCGGTTGATGCCGCTGCCAACACACTAACTGTTGACAAAAAAGGCGAATCAATGACCTTTACCGCTGGGAAAAACATTAAACTGGCTGATATCAAAAAAGACAGCAAAGTAAATGTTACCTATGTTAAAGATGGAAATAAATGTGAAGCTCTGAAAGTGGTGGAAGCCAAAGCCATTAAGGCTCCGGCCAAAAAAGCTGCCCAATAGGACGCTAAAACAGTCCAACAAATTAAGTCCGAACTGAATTTAAAAGTTCAGTGAATACCCGAAAGTGAATGAATGTGTAAAGGGGGCATCTCTCAGCAGGATGCCTCCTTTTCTTTTAAGGGTACTGGGAACCAAGAATATGAATTATGATAAGAGGATGAATATGGAACTCACACGAAAGGCCCTGATAGGATGGACTATTATCGGGATTTGCCTTGTTGTGATTTCTTCCATAGCTTTTTCATCTGACTTGAACCGTAAGAGAAATCGGGATGGCTTACTCTATTGGCATGGCCCCTCTAATCAAAAAGTGATCGCCCTTACCTTTGATGATGGACCCAATGAGCCCTATACTTCCCAGATACTGGATATTTTAAAGAAATATGATGTGAAAGCCACTTTTTTTATGGTGGGGAAAAATGTGGAGAAGTATCCAGAGGTAGCCAGGAAAGTGGCCGCAGAAGGAAATGTGATAGGGAATCATTCCTGGGACCATCCCAATTTGATTTTTAAGACCAATGGACAGACTCGCCGTGAAATCCTGAAAACGGGAAACCTTATTTGGCAGGTAACCGGTGTTAATCCCGAACTATTCAGACCCCCTTATGGCGGGGATGACCTCATGACATTGACCCAGATACATAAGCTGGGTTATGTAACGGTTAAATGGTCCATGAGTTTTGAGGATTGGAAACAGCCCGGTGTTGATAAAATCCTAACCCGGCTCCCGATGGTTCAAAATGGCTCGATTATTCTTCTGCATGATGGAAACCGGCTTTTTCATGGAGCTGACAGAAGCCAGACTGTCGCAGCACTTCCTGAAATCATTTTACAGTTAAAAAAGGAAGGTTACAGTTTTGTGACAGTCCCCCAGTTGCTGGATGAGCAGGCGGGAAATGAAGCCAACCATTTTTCTATCAGTAATAAACGATTGGTGATGTATCCGTTATCTCAGCAAGATTGATTTAACCAACCATAATAAAAAAGAGAGGAATAAGAATCTTATTCCCCTCTCTCAGTTTGTAATAAATCAGGTTTGTTTAATTAATTTCCCAATTCAGCAAGTTTTTCCTTAAGTTTCAAAATTTCCAGCTGAAATTGTTGGGCTTTTTCTCTTTCCTTCTGGACCACTGATTCCGGAGCTCTTTCACAGAACTGGGGGTTAGCCAGTTTATTATTCACATTCTCGATTTCTTTTTCGAGCCGGGGAATTTCCTTATTCAGCCGGGTGATTTCTGATTCAATGATTTCTACCGGCAGGGGAATATGGATTTCAATATCTTTGACCAGGGCCATGGATGCATGTTTACCAGGGTTAATATCATTCGAAACCAGGAGTTCATCTATCTGGACCAGAGAATGGAAATATTCAGCATGCGCCTTTAATAAAAGGATATCTGATTCTCCAGCCACTTTCAAAAAGACCTTTGTTTTCATACCCGGTGGAATATGCATCTCCCCCCGGATATTTCGGATACTGTCGATAATATTTTGAATCAGCATCATTTCTGTTTCTGCATCCGCATCATCTTTTTCCGGGTCATAAGATGGGTAGGAAGAAATCATAATGCTTTCGGGTGCATCAGCGGCTCTGCCGGGAAGGTTTTGCCAAATTTCTTCGGTAATAAAAGGCATGATGGGATGTAATAGCCTGACGATGGTTTCCAAAACGGAGGTGGCAACCTTAAGGGTTGAAATCCTTTGTTGCATATCCCCTTTCAACTGGGGTTTAATGAGTTCCAGGTACCAGTCGCAATACTCATGCCAGAGGAAGTGATAAAGAGTTCCGGCTGTAGCATCAAAGGCAAATTGTTCCAGATTCCGATTGGTTTCCTGAACCGCTTTATTCAACCGTGATAATATCCATCGGTCTGCCAGGGAATACTCAAAATCCGGCGACACCGGAGTTTGGGCATCAATATCATTCCACTGCATTAAGATGAACCGGGAAGCATTCCATATTTTGTTACAGAAATTCCGGTATCCTTCAATACGTTTCGTATCGAGATTGATATTCCTGCCTTGAGCCGCTAAAGCGCAAAGGGTGAACCGAAGGGAATCAGTCCCGTATTCATCAGTGATTTTCAGCGGGTCAATGGCATTACCCAGGGATTTGCTCATTTTACGCCCCTGAGCATCCCTGACCAGGGCATGGAAGTACACATCCTGGAAGGGGACATTATCAGAAAACTTTAATCCCATCATAATCATCCGAGCTACCCAGAAGAAGATAATATCGTGGGAGGTGGATAACACTGAGGTGGGGTAAAATTTCTTAAATTCATCAGTATCTTGAGGCCAGCCTAATGTTGAAAAAGGCCAAAGGGCTGAGGAAAACCAGGTATCCAGAACATCTGAATCCTGAATAATAGCTGTTGAACTGCAATGTTCACAGGTGGAGGGATCATCAATTGAAACTGTTTCTTTGCCGCAATCTTCACAATACCAGACAGGGATCCGATGCCCCCACCATAATTGACGGGAGATGCACCAGTCTCTTACATTTTCCATCCAGGCAAAATAGGTATTTTCCCAGTTTTGTGGATGGAAATGAATTTTCCCTTCTTTGACGGCGGTGACAGCCGGTTCAGCCAAAGGTTTCATCTTCACAAACCATTGCAGGGAAAGGTAAGGTTCTACAATGGTATTACAGCGATAACAATGGCGGACGGCGTGGTCATAATCATCAATCTTAATGAGGTATCCCTGTTCTTTTAAATCGGCTACTATGGCTTTACGGGCTTCATTTCTATCCAACCCGGTGTATTTGCCGCCTTGTTCGTTAATTTTTGCATCGGGAGTCATTACATTGATCTGGGGAAGATCATGTTTTAAACCGATTTGGAAATCGTTAGGATCATGCGCTGGAGTTATTTTCAGGCAGCCTGTCCCAAATTTAGGATCAACATAATTATCCGCTATTACCGGAATAATCCGATTAACCAGGGGAAGCATGACATTTTTCCCAATCAGGTGACGATACCGTTCATCATCAGGATGCACCGCCACGGCGGTATCTCCCAGCATAGTTTCCGGCCGGGTGGTGGCAACAATCACATATTCATCCGATGACCCTTCAATAGGGTAACGGATATGCCAGAGATGTCCTTTTGAATCCTGGGGTTCTGCTTCATCATCAGAAAGGGCGGTATAGCAACGGGGGCACCAGTTTACAATATAGGTTCCCCGATAGATCAGGCCTTCTTTATACAGTCGGACAAAGACTTCCCTGACTGCCTTGGATAATCCCTCATCCATGGTAAAGCGTTCTCTCTCCCAGTCGCAGGAGCAGCCCATTTCCTTGAGCTGTCGGATGATGGTTCCGCCGTATTCCTTTTTCCATTCCCAGACCCGTTCCAGAAAATCTTCCCGGCCCAGGTCATGTCGGGTTTTACCTTCTTTTTTTAACTGGCGTTCAACTACATTCTGGGTTGCGATACCGGCATGGTCAGTCCCTGGTATCCAGCAGGCATTATAACCTTGCATTCGTTTCCATCGAATCAGGATATCCTGAATAGAATTGTTCAGGGCATGGCCGATATGGAGAATCCCGGTAACATTAGGCGGGGGGATAACCATGACAAAGGGGGGCTTGTCAGATTTTTCATCTGCATGAAAGTAACCCTTCTGAGTCCAGGTGGAATACCACTTTTTCTCTACTTGTTTCGGGTCATATTTACTGGCTAATTCAAATATTTCTTCAGACATGGGCAGGATACCTTTAGTTTAAAAAAGATTCTTCCGGGCCTGCACGGAAAATATGACCCGGAAAATTAAGGAAATAGTTATTAGATATTATAAATGCCACTCACCAGCCCCGTCAAAACTATCTGCCGGCAGATGGCATCACTCCCGGAACGGTAAGAGGGTTCAATGAAGGCATTAAAAAATAATCCTCCCGACTATCCAAAGGGATAATCGGGAGGATTCATAGCGTATATTCTCAAAATTACTAAATGACTCAGGCAACCGGTTTCTTTTTCCTGCGGGACTGCTGGTCGGTCAGGAGTTTATATTCCACTGAATCCACCAGGGCCTGCCAGGAGGCTTCAATTATATTTTCATGGACTCCCACTGTTCCCCAGCCACGTTCCTTGTCGTGGGATTCAATCAGAACTCTGACCTTGGCAGCCGTACCGGATTTCGGGTTAATGATGCGTACCTTATAATCAGTCAGCCTGACATCTTTTAATTGNNGATTGGGGATAGAAGGGAATCAAAGCTTTACGGAGGGCCTCATCCAATGCGTTTACCGGACCATCTCCATCCGCGGCGGTATGTTCATTTTGGCCATCCACCGTAACCCGGATAGTGGCTTCCGAAAAAAGAGGGCTGCCATCTTCCCGTTTCTCAACAATCACTCGAAACCCACCCAGTTTAAAAAATCTTCTATGTTTCCCCAGGGCCTTCTGGATTAATAAATCAAAGGAGCCGTCCGCGCCTTCATATTCATATCCTTCATGTTCCATTTCTTTAATATGATTCAGGATTTCCTTGGCTCTGGGGTCATCTTTATCCAGTTCAATTCCCATCTCTCTGGCCTTGAAAAGGACATTGGATTTACCGGCCTGGTCTGAGACCAGGATTCGGCGGACATTGCCGACCAGGGTGGGGTCCACATGCTCATAAGTAAGAGGATTTCTTTCTACAGCACTGACATGAATTCCACCCTTATGGGCAAAAGCGCTGGCTCCCACATAAGCTTGTTTATCATTGGGCAGCATATTGGCAATTTCAGCAACAAACCGGGAGACATTGGTCAGGTTTTTTAACTGGGAATCGCTGATAGATTTAATGCCATATTTCAATTTCAGATTAGCAATAATCGGAACCAGATCGGCATTCCCGCATCGTTCCCCAAACCCATTTAATGTTCCCTGGACATGAGTGGCACCATATTCAACCGCAATCAGGGCATTGGCAATAGCTACACCACTGTCATTATGGGTATGAATTCCCACTGGAGTTTTAAGGGTGGATACCACCAGAGTCACGATATCTTTGATTTGGAAAGGCATGCTGCCGCCATTGGTATCGCAAAGGATAATAGCGTCTGCGCCGGCATCGGAGGCTGCCTTGATGGTTTTTAGGGCATATTCGGGATTATGATGATAGCCATCAAAGAAATGCTCCGCATCATAAATCACTTCCCGGTTATTTTTCTTTAGATAGGCCACTGAATCCCGAATCATAGCAAGATTTTCTTCCAGGGAAACCCGGAGCGCATCTTTGACATGGAGGTCCCAGGATTTTCCGAAGATGGTAACCACAGGGGTTTCTGCCTTAAGAAGCATTTGCAGGTTATAATCCTGAGCGGCAGTGACCTTCGCCCTGCGAGTGCTGCCAAATGCGGCAATTTTAGCGTTTTTAAGTTTGAGGGTTTTCGCCCGTTCAAAGAACTCAATATCCTTGGGATTAGAACCGGGCCACCCCCCCTCAATATAGTGGACACCCAACTCATCCAGTTTCAGGGTGATTCGGATTTTATCTTCAGCTGTATAAGTAACGCCTTCAGCCTGTTGGCCATCACGTAAGGTAGTATCATAGATTTTCACTTTAGTGGGAAACATGGGGTATTCCTCTATTAATCTTTCTTAATGGTAACTGTTTCTTTAGTACCGGAAGTCGTCAGAATCTTTTTATCAGTCTGTTTCAGGAGGGTTTGCAATTCAGACATGAATTCATCAATTTCCTTGAATTGCCGATAAACGGAGGCGAAACGCACATAAGCCACTTTATCGAGTTTTTTCAGACGCTCCATGACCATTTCACCGATAACAGTTCCCGGGACTTCCCGTTCATACTGGCTTAATAAAGTGCGGACAATTTCATTTACTTCATGTTCGAGGGTCTCAGTCGAAATGGGGCGTTTTTCGCAAGCACGCTGGATACCGGTGAGCAGCTTCTCTTTGGAAAAAGGTTCCCGGCGGCTGTCTTTCTTGATAACCACCAGTTCGATTTCCATGATCTGCTCATAGGTTGTAAATCGTTTCATACATTTGAGGCATTCTCGGCGGCGTCGGATAGAGTCTTGTTCCCGGGATTCCCGGGAATCTATGACTTTATTTTCCGGATGGCCACAATAGGGGCATATCATAAGGGTTGCCTGCCTTCTGTTATCCAGATAAAAAAATCTCATCTTCCAACAAAAGAAAACCATTTAAAAGGTTGGAAGAGAAGATAATCTCTATTAGTAAAGAATACAATAAATCAGCCTCGCTTTACAAATATCCCAAGGCTGTTTATCTGAAGGCTTCTGTTTTAGATGGAGGATTCTCCAATTTCTAAGGGTTAGGAGGGTGGGTCTGAGGGATTGGGGTCGGTCTCCTGAGTTTCTTCTTGTCCGGCATTCTCTGGTGGAATAGGGATAGCCTTATTGGTCTGTAAATTCCCTGTTGTTTCTTCGGGAACAGACAGCTTAACATCACCGTTTTCTGACCAACCGGGCAGGAATGATTGGGGGCTATATTTAGAAATAAAGATTTCACCAAAGACTTCTGGCTGCCGGACAGATAAATGTTTTAACCGGCATAATTCCAGCATAGCCAGTACCGTTACCACCAGTTCCACCCGGTTATTGATATCTCGCCGTAAAGTGGAAAATTCTATCAGGTCTCGCTGTTTGATGAGATGCTCAAACAGTTCGATTTTCAGTTCAACCGTGAATTCTTCAAATTCGACTTCCCGGAAAGAGGTATTGGTCAAGAACCTGGAGACCTTTTGAATGCATTTCACCAGATCATTCAATGTGGCATTTACCGGTATTTCAGACATATTCTCAATGGGGGGCAGGGGCTCATTCCGGGTGAAGATTTGCTGCCTCTGTTCAGCCATTTCCCATACTTTGTTCCCCAAGAGTTTGAATTTCTGATATTCCTGAAGCTTATTGAGAAGCTCAGATTCGGTCTGCTCTAATTCTTCAATCTCTTCCTGGTTTTTAAGCTGAGGCAGCATCCGCTGAGTTTTAATAAAAATCAGGGTCGCCGCAATCACCAGAAACTCTCCGGCTACTTCGAGGTCCATTTGCTGCATGGTCCGGACATATTCCAAGTATTCAGAGGTAATATGGGATAGTGAAACTGTATAGATATCCAGCTCATTCTTTTTTATCAGATAGAGCAGGAGATCGAAAGGGCCTTCAAATACGTCAACTTTAACCTGGTACGGCATATAGTGTCAGGGCTGCCTTTATTGGGTTAATTTCATTGCTTTGCGAACCTTACACATCGTTTGCTCGGCAGTTATTTTTGCTCTCTGGTTTCCTTCTTCAAGGATTGTTCGGATTTTATCCTTATCTTTGGCCAATTCAGCCCGTCGGGCCTGATGGGGAGCTAAGGTTTCAATCAGTTCGGCGGCCAGTCTTTTTTTACATTCAACACAACCGATTTTAGCATTTTCACAGGCATCCCTGATTTCCCCGATCACCTGTGGCGCAAATACTTTATGGTAGCTGAAGACAGGGCAGACATCCGGGTGGCCGGGATCGGTTCTTTTAATCCGGGCCGGGTCAGTTACCATTAATTTAGCTTTATCTTCAATTATCTTGGGGGTATCGGAAAGATAGATGGAATTCCCATAACTCTTACTCATTTTCCGGCCATCCAACCCTGCCAGTTTTGAGACAGGTGTCAGCAGAGATTCGGGTTCAGGAAAAATGTCTCCATAGAAGTTATTAAACCGCCGGGCTATTTCCCGGGTTAACTCTATATGGGGAACCTGATCCACACCAACAGGGACCGCATTGGCTTTATATATGAGGATATCCGCTGCCTGGAGCAGGGGGTAACCTAAAAAGCCGAATGTAGAAAGGTCTTTATTGGATAATTCCTGAATCTGTTCTTTATAGGTGGGAACCCGTTCCAACCAGGGAATGGGGGTCAACATCCCTAAAAGAAGAGATAATTCCGCATGTTCCAACACCTGGGATTGGACAAACAGAACACTTTTTACCGGGTCAATTCCTGCTGCCAACATATCGGCTACATTGTCATAAGTGTATTCACGAATGGGTCCAATATCCTCATAATTGGTAGTTAAAGAATGCCAATCAGCTACCATGAAATAACATTCATATTGATCTTGCAGGGAAACCCAGTTTTGTAAAGCGCCCAAAAGATGGCCTAAATGAAGTTGGCCCGTAGGTCTCATACCGCTGAGAATGCGTTTCTTAGTGTCTGACATGATTCTTAATAATCCTTCTTTCTATGAGGTTAACTAAGTAAGTAATTGATAATAAATTGAGTAAGTAATTGTATATATTTAAAGACCCAATCAAAAGCATTTAAATAGATTAATACAAAAATAATCAGGAACCCATAAGGTTCTATTCGGGAATACTGTTCAGCCCATCGGTAAGGTAAAAGCCCAGACATGATTCTTGACCCATCCAATGGAGGAATAGGCATGAGATTGAAGACAGCCAATAGGACATTAATCAGCACAAAATAGGAAGCATAACTCAACAGCATGTACACCAATCCCTGTGGCAGGCTCAGTATCATTTGTTTGGTTAAAACCATCAACAGGATACCCAGGGTTGCCAGCATCAGGTTGGAGCCAGGTCCGGCAGCAGCCACCCAAATCATATCCCGTTTAGGATGCCTGAGATTACTGAAGTTGACTGGAACCGGTTTTGCCCAGCCAAAAGGGGGTAACCCAAATAAACGCAGCATAATCGGGAGCATTATTGTTCCAAAAGGATCAATATGCTTAATGGGATTCAGGGTGATTCTTCCTAACATGCGGGCCGTTGGGTCTCCGCATTTGTAGGCAATAATACCATGGGAACATTCATGTACGATGATTGAAAACATCAACATGACTAAAAGTACGCCAAATTCAATTATTTTAGATATATTGAGAAAATCCATCAGGTAACCTTGGAATGAATTTAGTTATAAAACCTATATTCTACTATAAAACAGATATGGACGCAGTTTGAAACAATTATCTGTTGGGAGAGAACCATGAAACCGGGATTCGGAAGATGCTTCTCAATGAGAATGTTTCTTTGGTTGGTACAGGTTGTTTGGTAATAGCCACTGTTTTAGGAGGGGCCACAGGTGATAAAGGTGTTCTTTTAGGCATTGTCGAGAGGGATTTTCTGGACAAGGCATCTTTAAGGATATCCCACTTGTTCTGGGTCTGAAAATAATACAGGGAGAAAATCATAACTCCATCGGTGTCTGCCAGGCTGGTTTGAACGGCCTGTTTAAACCGTTCGGGTTTGGCAATATTGGGATAATAGAGGCTGGAATAGACCTGGGTGGCGTTTCCGACCACTTTATCCAGCAAGCGGATGCCCCCTTCAAGACTGGCATAATCTTTTTTCCCGGCGGCCTGGGCTTCAGCAATAGTCAAATCAGGGTAATATAATCCCGGGCAGAGATAATCAAGATATTCAGCATACCCATTTCCCCGATAGCCAGGGGTCGCCCAGTCATATTCCCGGCTGGGGTCATATTTATAAGATGCCCAATTTACACCCACTTCATAATAATCGGGATACCAGCCCCCCACATAATCACCAAACTGGACCGAGGGTTTGATATCTTTGATTCGCTGCCGGGCGGCCACAATAAAATCCTTTATGACTGAAGCTCGCCAGTATATCCATTCCTGATAATATTTTCCTTCAATATTCTGGGAGCCTTTGGGCGTCTGGATGATTTGATAAATATCTTCCGGCCACCGTTTGATGGGTTGCCCGATAAAAGTTTCAAATTGCTTTCGGGAAAGGTCACTGAAATCAACTCGGAAATTATCATATCGGACTCTATCCAGGATGATTCCATCAACATTATAATTACGGACTATTTCCTCAATAATATTAAGGGCTCTTTCCTGAACTTCAGGATTACTGGGATTCACATAGACCAACATTCCCCCAGGGTACTGGGTCTCAGGAACCAGTCGGCTTCGAAGCCCTCGGGTCAGATAGGTACCTGTTTGAAGGTTCGTTAGGGCCCAGTTTCTCTGTTTTCCATCGGCTGCAACCACATACCCATTGGGAGGAATTTCCAGCCCGTTTCCCTCTAAATCCTGTTCCCGGTATGGGTTTGATACTATCTGATTGTTTTTCACCAGGTAAAAATGGCTGCTAAATTCCCGGGTGGCGGAGGAGTCTGCCTGGGCTCTGGCTTGCAGCGCCAGATTCTCCATCTGGGTATTTCCCTGGGTATTAAAAGCTTCAATTTCCCGGATTCGGGCAATCGAATCAGTTCCCGGATCATCAATCAGTATCCGGATTCTTCTGGTATTGACCGGGACAAACGAAATGACGGGGTCTAATTCCTGATTACCAGTAACTTCGGTCAAATTAACCCACTGGTTATTTTGAAAATACTGGATACGGAATTTAGAGATAATATAATTTTTCAGCAAATGCAGTTTCAGGGTATCCAGTTTAATTGAGACCGGCCATTCCAGGGCAATCCAATGCAGTTGACGGGCTGAATTAGAAATCCATTTAGATGAGGGAGCCTCCAGGTTTCCATCAATCGTATTGCCGGGATCATCTTTTCGGAAGATTCTTTTCCCGTAATCGGGTTCTAAAATAGCCAAAGTATTGGAAGTGGTTTTTTGGTTTATATCAGCGACCAGCTGTTCATTACCTTCAGAAGTCCTAATATAATCCGTTACATCATAAACCACAGATTCCCAGCTTGGATTGGCGAAAACAGGTCCTTCTTTTTCAGCTTTTAATCCTTCAGAGAAAACATTCATGGCCGCATGGACTGTCAATCCCCGGCGATGCCCTTCCTGTATGATGGTTTTGAGTAAATCATAATTCTCAGGATAAGGTTTCCCTTTAAAACTGCGTAGTTTAGGAGCTATTTTGCTATTGTAGAGGACATAGCCTGACCAGGGTTTAATATCCACGGCAATGGAATTAATCCCGGCAGAAACACATTTATCCAGTAACAAAGCGACTTTTTGCCGGTCAGAAGTAAGAAAGACATCTTGTTCTGAATCAATCCACATCATTTTGACTTTGGAAGGTGTTGGGGCAACTTTCAATACCGGACGGGGTCGATTCTTCGCAGGTTTAGCTGCAAATGAATCTATTGGGAAGAAATAAAGTGCCAGAGACAAAATGAGAATTGAGTTTAATAGTCGTTTTGCTGGTAAAGGGCGATGCCCACTAGGGTCATCAAGCATACAACTGAATCTCCGATTAAAAAAAGCCCGCAGGGGGGCTCTTCATAGTGTGTAAAAACAGAAAAATCCCATAAATCTTATCTATTTAAGCTTATCACTTCCCCTCAGGGTAGTCAATTTGATTTAAAGGATTGGAAGGCTTTATTTAGGGTTTGAATTCAGAAATTGGGGAGGGATGTTCTGGAAGGCTTTATTAGCTTTTTCCGGCTGTCCGGTTTGCTGATAAAGCCTCCCCAGGTTTAGCCATGCCTGAGGGGAGTCTGGACGAATTTCAGCCGCCTTTAGGAAGGCTGATTCGGCTTGAGTCTCCTCCTGTTTTTGAGCATAGACCACTCCGAGGTTGAGCCAGCCATCATAAGAAAGAGGATTCAGCTGGATATTTTTAGTTAGTTCAGACTGAGCCGATTCCAGGTTCTTTCCCTGCAGATACCAGATTCCCCTGAGAAGATAGGGTTCAGAATAATCGGGTTCATACAAGGAAGCTGTTTCAGAATCCATAAGGGTTTGATTCCAGAGATTCAGGCGGGCAAAGAGAACCGACCGGTTAGAACGGGACAAAGCCAAAGGGTGTAAGGTTCGAATAATGACAGGGGAAACAGGTTCTAAAGGAGGCTGGATATCCAATACTAATTTATCCCAAAATTCACCGTCATCAGCAGTATTTACCAATTCATCAAGAGTGGGGGGGGTGGGATGGATTCGTCCCCAATATCCAGCGGGAGTAAATTGTTTTTCCCAATCCAGGGAACTGATTAATTCATATTCACAATAGACCGGGGTCTCTTCAGGCAGGGATTCCAGCCACCGTGCAGGATTCAGAGGAAAACCATTTTTCCGGTTTACGCTGAGGATTTTTAAATCTTTTCTTTTGCCTTCAACTTGCTGAAGGTAAAGAAGGATAAAATCAGTATAGACAGACCTGACCAGGACAATGGAACCCTGAGGCAGCTGAGCCATCACAGCATTCCCGAACCGTCGAGGAGAATCAGCTTTCATGCTCTTGATGATAGCACCCTGTCTCCACCCGACATTCAGGAGAAAACCAATCAGGAACAAGTGGCAAAGGGGTTTCAGAATTCTTTTCATCCATTGATGCAGTACGGGTATATGGAGAAAATGCTTTGGATATTCCAGTGAATTCAATATCCAGTAAATTCCATTGGCCATCCATAATCCCCAAACCATATAAAAGGGCAGAAGGAAAGAGGAATATTCAGGTTCCATCCTCTCCGGGTGGCCATACACGACTGCCAGAAAAAGGTTTCCCAAAGCAATCAATCCGGTAAAAGACAGAAATTGCTGATTCTTGGAAAGGAGCCTGAGGAGACCTATCAATCCAAGGATGGCTCCGGCCCAGGTGTAATCCCGATGAAGGTAGAAGAAGGCTTTTTGGATAAAAAATAGAATGGCAGGAAAAGACCTGCCCATGATTTTATTGCCAAATTCAGACTGAGTCAGAAATCCTTTCAGGGGAAGAAAGGTCTCTGGATGTCCCCAGGCCAGGGTGGCGGAATCAGCGACCCTGATGGGGATGTATAAATAAATGGATAATCCCAGGATAATAAAACCAAGCCCCAGTATGAATTGACTCCAGGCTTTCTGGTTAAGCAGCGTTTTGGAAAGAATCAGTCCCAGTAGAAAAGGCGGAATAACTAATAGCATTTCTGTATGGATTGCCAGTCCTAATCCTGTAATCAGGCAGAGGAGGTAAAACAGGGAGGCTTTCCTGGCTTCCTGACTCTCAAGCCATTCCATCAGAATGAATAAAAATAATCCCATTGCCAGGAGATTCATTGTATAGACTTCCGTAATAACGGACTGGGACCACCAAGTCAGCCCGATACCTGTCAAAAGGGTTCCACCCAGAGCCGCTATCAGGGAAATTCCAGAGAGATTCCAATCCTGTGGGGAAGAGTCTTTTTTGCTCCTGAATCCATGTTTAATCAGTAGCAGATAAAGACAGGCAAGGCAGGCTGTACTGAAAAATGCTGAGAGTAAATTCATTCTCAAGGCTGCCGTCGTTCCTTGGACTCCCAGAAGGAATAATTTAGCCAACAGCATGTAAAGGGGAAAGCCGGTAGGATGGGGGATTCCTGAATTATATGCTGTGGCAATAAACTCGCCTGAATCCCACCAATAAACACTGGGGCAGAGGCTGGGGAGATAAATTGCCAGCATACCCGCTATCAGGAGAAAGCAGGAAATCAAGCCTCTTTTTCTGAATGATTTCGGCTGGTTAGTGAATTCACTTTTATCATTCATAATGGATTAAGGATAACAGGTTCAGGGAATTTTAGTCGCTGGTTTCCCTTAGGATTTGTTCCACCACAGGCTGATCAGCTCCGGGAAACGCATATTCCCTCATTTCTTCAGGCATGACCCATTTAAAGTCATTTACTTCGATTTTTCGGGGTTGGCCTGAGATATGAAGGCATTCAAAAAAATGCAGAGTCACAGTGTAATGAGAATAACCATGCTCAACCACTTTATAAAGATATCCGATTTTTACGTTAATACCCAGTTCTTCTTTCAGTTCCCTTTTCAGGCATTCCTGAAGAGTTTCTCCCGGCTCCTGTTTGCCTCCTGGGAATTCCCAAAGACCTCCCAATAATCCTTTCAAAGGCCGTTGGCTGATTAGGATTTTCCTATTTTTTCGGATAATCCCTGCTGCAATAATATGGTGTGGAAGTTTTCTGGTTTTTTTTCGAAAGGGGATGATAGCGGTCATTTCTTCTGTAAAAGCCTGACAATTGGTTTGAAGTGGACACATTTTACAATCAGGATTCTGGGGCAGGCAGAGGGTGGCTCCCAGTTCCATTAAGGACTGGTTAAAGTCTCCGATTCTTTTTTCCGGTAGTAAGGATTCAGATAGGGACCAGAGGTGTCTGTTTATTGTTGGAAGTTTAGGGTCTTGTTCAATCCCCGCCATCCGGGTCAGGACCCGAATCACATTTCCATCCAGGACAGGGACCCTTAACTCAAAGGCAATACTTCCAATAGCGCCGGCCGTATATTTCCCAATTCCAGGCAGAGCCAGTATTTCCTTATAATCCCGGGGAAACTTATTATGATAATTATCACTTATGATTTTAGCAGCCTGATGGAGATTCCTGGCTCGGGCATAATAACCCAATCCTTCCCAGGCTTTGAGTACTTTATCCAAAGAAGCATTGGCTAGCTTCTTTATATCGGGAAACTGTTTTATAAAGTCCTCGTAATAGGGAATGACCGTTCTAACCTGGGTCTGTTGCAGCATAATCTCAGAAATCCAAATTTTATAAGGATCTCTGGTGTCCCTCCAAGGCATCTGTCGCTTCTGCCGGTCGTACCATTTCAGGAGTTTCGATTGCATCTGTTTGATTTTTCGGCGTTCGAATCGGTAATTTTCTGTTTTTTCTTTTGTTTTCATATTCAAACATTATAATGATTTTCTGAAAGGGGGAGTGAAAAAGTTGGTAAATAATTGAAATAAATAATGTTAGACATTGTTTTATGAAGTGATTTGTAGAGTTGTCAGTGGAGATACGCTATCGGAGTTATAACGGAGAGGGTCAGACCCTCTCCGTTAACAGTCCAATGATGAGCTTATGACAGGCAAATCTTCCGAAGGTCAGAAAATCGGGTTAAAAAGTAATTGGGTTGTAGGGATTCCAACTCATTCCAATTCAGGAGAGTCCATCGGACCGCTGCGGTTTTACAGCCGGCTCTTTGGCCGCTGAGGATGTCCGCCGGAGCATCCTCTACCATTAGAGACTTTTCCGGGGAAAGGTTCATTGCCACTAAGGCAGCCTGGACAGGTGCCGGGTCAGGCTTATGCCGAAGGCATTCTTCACAACCGATGATGGAATCAAAATAGGGAACCAATTGATGCAGGTTTAACCCCCTGATGGCGAGTTCACTGGTTTTGGAAGTTACAATCCCCAGTTTCAGTCCTGACTGATGAAGCATTTGCAGGGTCTCTTTGACTTCGGGAAACAATTTTGCCATCTGGTCGTGCCGGGCAAGATTATACTCCCTGTAGGACCTGACCAATTCATCAACCTGTTCAGGGGCCATTGCCGCAAAGGCAGTTCTTAATGGTTTACCAAAGAATTCATGGATATCTTCATCAACCAATTCCCGATTACAGTGGGTCTTAAACACATATTTGAATGAATCGGTGATAAGTTGGGCTGTATCCAGAATCGTACCGTCTAAATCAAATAAAATCCCTTGGAATGGTGCCATCCGTCTTGATTCCTTTTTAGGTATTATTTTAACAGGAATCTAAAACGGGTAATTTTCTCTTGAAAGAATTATTGTCTCCTAATTGTCTTAATTTCTGAAAAATAGAATTGGGCGATTTTTGTAACTCCTTCCAGACTTCCTCAATCCCGTCTTGTGAGAGAAAAATGGATGTTTTATTTGAATTTTAAGCATCTGTTGGATTATTATGGAGCCAGCGACCCTCCAATCGAGCCTGGGGGACATATGGGAATCATGCGGGATGACAGAAAACCAGGATTGAAGAAAACTCTATTTCTTTGCGTGGCTGGATTTGTTTTAGGGCTGGCTGTAAATAACTCCATGGCTCAAGATTCCGAATCTATCTCAGCTGTATCCGCCCAATCTCCATCTCAGTCAACTTCATCCTTATGGAACCAATGGACTCTGGATTCGGTCAAATTCACCGGAACCCTAACTTTCCAATACCAGGGAAGGTTTCATGGGGAGGATGAAGATAATGAATTTTACCGGTCTCTCTACCTGGAGATGGAGGGTTTGGATGGGGGAAAGATATCAGGAGCCCTGGGAGTAAGATTCCTGACGAATCTGGACCATTTTTCCCAATATCGGAAAAATACAACTTATTATGTGTATGAGGGTATATCTGATAGCTATTCCCATCGAAATTTTAGCCGGCTCTATTATGGGTATCTGGATTTTAACAACCTGATAGGTCCAGGCCGGCTGAGGATCGGAAGGCAGTCACTCTTTCCCGTTGATTACCTTCAGTTTGATGGAGCCAGTTATCTCCTTGAGGACTGGAAAAATCAATTGGATGTGGAACTATTTGCCGGAATCCCTGTGGAATACTATTCATCAAGGGATGGCGATTATACCTATGGCGCCACTATGAATTGGAAAGCCATGGATTGGCTCAGTTTCAAAGGGGCTGGGATGGTTTACAGCGATTCCAGCCATCATAATGAACTGTTTGGCCTGGGTTCCCGGCAACAATTGAGTGAAAGGCTTCAGGTTATTGAAGATTGGACTTTCCTGGAATCCCGGGGGAGAGACCTCCAGTTCCAGGGAATCTATTCTCACAGTGAGAGAGGATTTACCCTCAATGCCACTTATTACCGGCAGCTTCGCAAGCTGGGAGAATTTGCCGACCCCTATTCCCCATATTACCAGGCCCTAAGTGATTATGAACCTTTTCATCTATTCAATCTGAGTCTTTCCCAGGAAATGGGAGACCGTTGGGTCCTTGAAGGAGGGGGGACCTGGAGAGACCTGATTGATTCCAAAACTGAATCAGATTACAACCATGCTTACCAGATGTATTGGGGTGGGGTAACCCTTCGGGATTTGATGGTTCAAAACCTTTCTCTGTCTCTGTTCCTGCAACGCTGGGATACGGATACCTATACCACCTATACCACTGCCATCCAGAATTCCAATCCTGATGACCCTGCTAATACTCAGTCTAATGAAGTCCAGTATTATTTCACAGTTCCAGGAGACCGGAATGATACCCTTTCCGCCGAACTCCAATACCGATGGGGTGAGAAAAGAAAAAACAGAATTCATTTGGGGACCGATTACCAGAAATATAAATATCATTATGAAACAGATGAAGAATTCGATAATGTTAGAACCTGGTATATCAAGTGCAGATACTGGTTAAATGATAAATGGCAGTTATATAATCGGTTTCAACTGGAAAAACAAAGTGGAGACCCGGATAATTATTTTAGAGTCGTCAGCGCTTTGAGCCATCGATTTTAAATGGGAAGATGCATGATAACCTTAAGGAAACATAGAGTCTCTTTCCGGACGGAAGGCTTTCCATTCGGTGCCGGCCTGCTGGTATCGGCCTGTATTCTTGTTTTAATCATTTCAGCCGGATGCCGGAAACAATCTGCCAGCGGAATCCTCTTTCCTCATATTGTCCATGATAAACAGGGAATGGCCTGCCTGGATTGCCATCCTTCGGCTGAAATAGGGGATATGGCTGGGATGCCTCAACATGAGAATTGCACCCAGTGCCATGAAATAAATCCTCAAATGGATGATTCCAAATGCCAGCAATGCCACCTTAATAAGGATAACTCTTTTAAATCTCCGGTGCCGATTCTCTACAAGCAGGTTGTCTTTTCTCATCAAGACCATACCAGGGAAGAAGTCCTTTGTGAAAAGTGCCATACTCAAATTGTGAAATCCTTTGAGATATCCGGTACCCCTTACCCGGATATGGACGACTGTATCCATTGCCATCAGACTCAGAAAGCCCCTTTGAATTGCAAAGCCTGCCATCCTGGCTGGGATAAGGAAAATCCTCCCCTCTGGCATAAGGGAGCCTTTAAGAAATTACATGGACCATTATCAAGAAAAAAAGAAACCCGTTGTAATACCTGCCATTCCAAAGAATCTTGCGTCCAATGCCATAGTATTGAGGAACCGGAAGGCCATAATACTTTCTTTAAGCAGAAAGGCCATGGGTTAAAGACTTCCTGGGAGAGAAAACGCTGTATGGCCTGCCATCCTTCTGATTTTTGCCGAAGATGCCATGAGTCCACCTTACCTTCCTCCCATCGGGGAAGTTTTAGCCGAACTCATTGTTATTCCTGCCATCTGCCTAAAAAAGAAACTGGTTGTATTGTCTGCCATTCTCAACCAGGACATTCCGCAATAACCAATGTCAGTCGAGACTTAGCGGCCCAACCCGAATTGGTTGCGCTTATGAAAGCCAATAACTGTATGAGCTGCCATTATGTTTCAGGGTCGGGAGCCACCACACCTAAACATCCTCCGAAATATCCCTGTACCTATTGTCATTTATTTGACTGAGTCATTAGCGGTTCCGGAACCCTGACCGATTATTTTCAGTCCTGATTCATATCCCTTATAATTAATCCTGATTTGATTCTTTGAAAGGTAATCTTAATTAAAATGGATAAAAAAGAACCTCAGACACCTTATGAGAAATTATGCTGGCTGGTAGGAAGGCTTCGAGATCCGGGCGGCTGTCCCTGGGACAGAGAACAAACCAAAGTATCCTTGAAACCTTTTGTCCTGGAAGAAGCTTATGAAGTCGTGGAAGCCATTGATGACCCTAATCCAGAAGCCTTAAGGGAAGAATTAGGAGACTTAATGTATCAGATTCTTTTCCTGGCGAAAATGGCCCATGAAAAGGGTGAGTTTGACCTGGATGATGTCTGGACCCATGCCTATGAAAAACTCTATAATCGCCATCCCCATGTGTTTGGTGAAGTGAAACTGGATTCTTCAGGTGATGTCTTGAAAAACTGGGATAAGATAAAGGCCATCGAAAAGAAACATACCCGTGAATCCATCCTGGATGGATTGCCCCAGACGCTTCCGGCCTTGCTTCGCGCTCAGAGAATTCAGGAAAGAGCTTCCCGAGTCGGGTTTGATTGGAACCATCTGGACCCTGCCATGGAGAAAGTGAAAGAGGAAATGGGAGAGTTCCACCAGGCTATTGAAGAGAAAAATCCGGCTGCAATAGAAGATGAAATGGGGGATGTCCTCTTTGCTTTGGTGAATGTCGCCAGATTCCTTAAGGTGAATCCTGAATTGGCGCTCCAGAATACCGTCAAAAAATTTACCCGACGATTCAAATACATTGAGGTTGAAGCTAAAAAGGCCGGGAAAAAACTGGAAGAGATGGATCTTATAGAAATGGATGAACTTTGGAATCAGGCAAAAAAACTGGAAACGAAGGATAATGGTGAATTAAAAAATCCTGAACTACCTGAGGGGAAGGAAACACTGTAATGAAGTATTCATACCATTCTCAAGTCATGCATACCAAGGTTCCTTTTGGCATTTCCCGGGATGTGACTACCGAAGTCAAAGACCTATTCCTTCAAATTGAGGAAGGAATAGGGGAGGGAGCTCCGACCCGATATTTTAAAGATACCCTTGAACATGTATTAAATGATGTGGATAAAATATCTCCTCTTCTGGGCGATGACCCTTTTGCCATTGAGGATATCCTGGCCAAAGTCGAGCAGGTAACCTCCAGTAAAGTCCTTTTAGCGGCTGTGGATATTGCTCTCTATGATTTAATGGGGAAAAGGATGGGTATCCCTTTATATAAACTACTGGGCTTATCGGCTGAGAAGGCTCCCCAGACTTCTTTTACTATCGGCATAGATACTACTGAAGTGATGGTCCAGAAAGCCCTGGAAGCCAAAGAATTCCCTATCCTGAAAATAAAACTGGGGGGGGAAGATGATATGAATGTCATGACCCTCATCAGAGAAGCCTTGCCTGAACATATTCTGAGAGTGGATTGTAATTGCGGCTGGACTGCTGATAATGCCATCCCTCAGATTGACCAGTTGGCGGATTTGGGTGTTGAGTTTGTGGAACAGCCTTTGCCTCCTGATGATATTGAAGGTATGAAGAAAATATTTAAATCATCCCAACTGCCCATTTATCTGGATGAAAGTGTCAGAACTTCAGCGGATGTCCCCAAGGTGGCTGCCTTCTGCCATGGGGTTAATTTTAAATTAATGAAAACCGGTGGTATCAGAGAGGCCCTGCGGGGGATTCATACCGCCCGCGCCTTTGGACTGAAAACAATGTTGGGTTGTATGCTGGAAAGTTCCATTGGGATTACAGCCGCTGCCCATCTGACTCCTTTGATTGATTGTGCCGACCTGGATGGGAATATCCTCCTAGCAGATGACCCTTACATCGGAATGACCCTGGAAAATGGCTGGATTAAGCTTCCTAAGGGAGCCGGTTTAGGAGTCACCCCTGTCCGTTAAGGGAACTTTCTGGGGTGAATGAGTGTTATTTAGTCATTGAGTCGGGTTGCAAAAACACGAGGGTATCTCTAGAATACAAAGATAGAACCAAAACCTGATTGAAGTGAATAATTTATCTTTTAGGAGGAATTTAAATTGGCTGGAGCTGCTATGGAATTTAAAGATACTAATTTTGATATGGAAGTCATCAAATCTTCTGTCCCTGTCTTGGTGGATTTTTGGGCTGAATGGTGTGGTCCCTGTAAAATGCTGACCCCTACCATTGAAAAACTGGCAGAAAATGAAGAATTAAAGGAAAAGATTAAAATCGGCAAATTAAATGTGGATGAAAATCCTGCTTCTGCCGGAAAATTTGGGATTCAAGCCATTCCCACCCTGTTAATCTTTAAAAACGGGGTCATTGTGGAAAGGATTGTTGGGGTGACTTCTGAGAAGGATATCCGCAGTAAAATTGATGCTGTTATCTAAATAAGCATATTTAAATTGATAATTAAAAGGCCGCCTGAATCTTTGATGGATAAAGCAGGCGGTCTTTTTTATAATTCGCATATTTCAATAAAGAAGGGTTTTATTGTGGAATATATTCCACCCAATCTCCTTCTTTAATCTCATGTTTCTTACAGAACCCACCATTGACTTCCAGGACATAAAGAGAAGGCTTCTCGATAGAGAGATGGTCAGTGCTGTAAGGGACTGCGTCTTCAATGATTCCAGCTATCTTCCAATTCCTGTCAATGAAGATTATATCCAGGGAGAGGGGAGTATTTTTCATCCAAAAGGTCTGTATTATCTCATCAGGCATCAAGAAGAGCATCCCATGGTTATTAGGCATCTCTTCCCTGTACATCAGCCCTTTTTCCCTTGATTCAGGAGTATCTGCAATTTCTACAGAAACCTTTATACTTTTCCCCTTGGAATTTTTAAGGAGAACTTGGCTCCCTTTTTGGGGATTACAGGCAGCTAAGAAGACTCCGGTGAGTACCAGGAGACCAATCAATTGAAGATAAATAAATATTGGTTTTTTAGCCATGGTTAATGGATGCCTGCCTGTTTATTGATCTTCTCCATATTTAACTGGAGTAGCTGATAGGTTTCGGGCCGGAGGGTGAAGAGATAAGGTTGTGAATCTGACTTTCCATAAATTTCATTATTGGATACCTTCACCCATAACGTATATTTCTTTTGTTGAGAATCTGTCAGGGTGATGGTAACAGTCGGTTTATCCAGCCCGTATTGATGAAGGTGAGCGGCTGTTTCTTCAACAATCCTGTCAGCCTGAAGGTTGGTTAATTCAGTCAAGATATCCTGAATGGTTCCATACTTAGCTTTTTTTCCTGCGGAAGAAAGTAGCCAATCTTCCCCTTTTTTATGGATTTCCAGTTTAGCCGGCTGGTTCCATTGCAGGGTCTGGATATCATCCATCATGAAATTATAAATATTTTTATTCCGTAAATCAGATAAATCATGAAAATGTAGGGGAGCCAAGACAGCCGTTTCAATAGAGAATATATAAGGTTTATTGCTGGCTTTGGCATATACCCAATCAGGCTGGGGGCCTTGTGTTGAAACTTTGAGTTCCCAGGTCTGATGGGTATTTGTTTTCAAGCGAATGATTTCCAGGGGTTTATCCAATCCATATTCTGCAAGAGTCTGGGTAGTATCATTCTCAAACTTCCTTACTTGTCCTGAGAGAAGTTTCCATAAGGCATCTTCCAATTTATACCGATTAATCTCATATTCTAAAGGTTGAGTGGATTTCCATTGTTCCTGGGATTTAAGGAAAGAATAAGTATCTTTTCCACGAAGATATTGGATTTGGTTGATATTTTCCACTGAGAGGTCCACCAGTGTCTTATTTCTAAATTTATACTCATTTCCAAACCATCTCGCCACTTGGGAAGTATTCAACAGATAGACAGCCGGGTCATTTTCTTTTTTAACATAATAAGTGTCATTCCCAGGGGCCTGGCTGCCTACCAAGAATTTTACCTGGGAATCCGATGTTAAAGCCACAACCAGCTGTGGGTGGTCCAAACCATATTCTGACAGGGAGGGTAACTCTTTTTTCAAGACACGGCTGGCTTTCAGAGTTTTTAGATCCATGAGAAATCCATTGATTTCCACCCTGTCACCCTGGTCAGGAATCGGAGCCGATATTTTCCAGCTGCTGTCTTTCGATTGAACACATTGAATTAATAATTGGCTGGTATCCTCACCCCAAATAGAGATTTGAGTGATTTTATGAGTATCCATGTTCTTGATAAAAGGGGTCCCTGAACCAGATGAATCTATCATGGGCCCTTTCTCGAAAATATAAATATAGGTACCCAGCAGAAGCAGGATTCCTAATGCGATGAAAATGGATTTATATGATTTCAAGGGTATCTCCCGAAAACCAAAGCAAATGATATTTCTAATTAATGAAATCTAATTATAGATGAGAAGCTGATTCCTGATAAATGGAGAGATGAAAAAAAGGGAGGACCCTGGTGAGTCAGGGTCCTCCCTTCTGGAGAGAATTACAATGGGTTACTTAACGATCAAGGTTATCGGTTTTGAGTTACTCTTGATTTCCGGATTGTAATACTCATAAGCTGAAGATGGAGGTGTCTGAGCTTTGATTGGGAATTTGGCTCTTAACTGGTAATCCAGGGTGAAGGTTGTTTTTCCTTGTATTTTATCGAGGTAAACAATAATCTGCCTGGGGGTCAGACTGAATTTCTGGATCTTCTTCTGGTCCACCATCTTTTCAAAATCAGAAGCAATCACATCAAATCCGGGAGGGATACCCAAGTCAATGATGACCATATTGGCGGCGGCTGGCTTTGTATTGGTAACACTCACATGGGCCGTTATGAGATCATCTTTTTCCAGTGATTTTTTGTCGTAGTCCACGTTAATATCCAGTACCGGTTGGGCCGGTTGAATATCTCTCCAGGGGAGATAATACTTACCGATGATCTGATACATCAGGGAGCCAGTCCCCTTGAATTTCAGTTCCACATTATTGGAACCGGTTCGTGTCTTATCGCCCAGGTCCAGCATCCGCATCACATCACTGTTTTTAGGAGTTACATTGACTGAGCCTGCAGATTGTCCATTGATGAGGATATCGATATCGGCATCCACTTTTTCTGTCAGGTTCTTAAGGGAGGTTAGGAGGGTTTTCAAGGCTAAGATAGTTCCCTGAGTCGAACCCCAATTTCCGCTGGCATCTTTGGCTGAGATAATATAATTCAATGCCTGGGTTACAGTTGCAGGGCTTCTGTCTACTTTCATCATGGCCAGAGACACTAAACAGGTAACTTCCACATTAGCCGATTTCCCATGGGTATAGGTGACTGTCTGACCTCCAGTTTCCCACCAGGTTTTATCTCCCTGTTCTTTTTTCAGGGACATGAGTTTCTGGAAGACCTGGGCAAGGGCCGGGCTCTGGGGAGCTGTATTGGCCAGGGCATTGGCTATCAAGGCCAGGGTGTAGGGATCCTGGGTATCCTGATAATGATTTTCAATGTATTTTACAGCCTTATCGAGTTTCTCACCCTTGTAACCGATTTCAGATAAGGCCCAGGCGATGTAAGCTGTTACCAGGGTTTTGCTGCCCTGAATATTCTGCCAGCTTTCCGCATGGAGATAAGCTGCATCAGGATTCCATGACCCATCCGACTGTTGTTTGGTAAGGAGCCAGTCACGAGTCCGGGTAATGACTTTAGGGTCGATGGTATGGACTTTTGCCATCTCATTAAACTCCATCAATCCCCAGGCAGTCAGGATTTGGTTAGCCGGGGGATTCCCGAACCATTCAAAGCCTCCGCCATTGACTTCATAGCTCAGAAGCCGTTGGTAACCGATATTAATATACTCTCGAGCTTTCATCTCTACTTCAGGTGTCAATTGTCCTGTTTCTTTCAGATAGAGTAAAACCAGGATATTGGGATAGGTAACCGATGAGGTCTGTTCAAAACAACCAAAGGGCATTCGGAACATGGAATCCAACCCTTCCACAACCTGGCTGAAGAGGCCTGGGTATATTTTGACCAATATCTTTGAAGCTCCTTCTACCGCATCGGCAGGGATTTGGATGTTCTGGCTGAGATTGCCTGTCAATCGTTCACTAAAACTGACCAGTGTTTCTTTCCCATCAGGCATCACTTCAATAGAACGCTGGATGGCATCGCTCATCTTTTCTCCATAAGCTTTTACTTGAAGGGGATGATGTCCAATCTCTTTAACTTTGAGGGTGAAATAGACTGCTTTGACCTGGTCTTTTTGCATTTCCACTGTTTTTACGGGTTCATCCAGTAATTCAAACCAGTCTGCTTTTGCCAGTTCGAGTCGGACTTTCTGGGGACCGGGAAGATAATTATAGACCGCCACCGGAATACTGACCTGGTCATTCTGGGTCAAGGCCACCGGCAGGTCGATATCCACGAAGAAATCCTGGAAAACCCTGATAGGGGTGGTAATGCTGCCCATCTGTCCCTTCCTGCCAGAAGCCATGGCTGTCATTCTCCAGGCAGTAATAGAATCTGCCATATCCAGTTTAAGGGTTCCCTTCCCGGTCAGGTCGGTCAGAAAACAGGGATTGAAATAAAGAGTTTCAGGGAAATACATTCTAAGCCTTGGTTCTTCCTGGGGTTTAGCAACTGTGGGCATGGCTGAAGGTGCTGGCATAGCTTCAAAAGCTCTAACCATTTTCATATCATCAACCTCTTCGATAATACCGGCTCTGCCCAGGAATAAATCTCCCTTTATTCGGCGGGAGTGGCGGAATGAATCGACAGAGATATCATCACTGGTATTAAAAACCTTATCCGGACCTGCGGAATGAATCACAAAAGGCATCAAGGTCTTCGTCCATTGGACAGGTTCAATCTTGCACTGGGTACCCCAGGGGTCAGTTAATTCTTTTTCCCTGAGGAAGCCTTTTCTAATCAGCACATCATACCCGTCTGTCTTTCCGGGGTACTCTTTATATCGGTTGTAATAACTCTGGAGGGACTTCTGGATTTTTTCTCCAATCTTGCTGATTCGAAGTTCCATTGCTGACTGGTAAGCCTCCAGTTTTGGCGCCATACTGTTCGAGACTGCCGGAAGAGAATCTCCCCGAGGTACTGAGGCGGCAAAGAGGACTTTAGCTGCTTGCTGTTGTCCGGGAGCCCAATCCAGCTGGCTTTTATCGGGATCCGGTCTGTGTAGGATAATCTCCTGGGGATCAAATCCATGAATTTCATATCGAGGTTCGAGGATTTCTTTTTCCAGCAGAAAATAGATTTTCTCCAGTCCGGGTTGCATTTCCTGCAGAGCATAAACGGCTTCATCCACGATTGAGATCCCTAAAGCGGCAGGCGCCCCCTGTCCCTCTTTATCGGTTACCTGGATTCCCAGAGCCGCAGGGTCTCCCGGCCGATAGACTGTCTTGTCGGGTCGAATCCGGATAATCAGATCATTGGCAGGATTTACAAAGACCCACCGGCAATCTCGGATGATATTTCCGGTTCGGGTAATCAGATAACTATGAATCAGGAGATTTCCTGCCAGGGTCTCATCCAGAGGAATTTCCCAATGGCCATGAGCCTCTTTTAATCCGGCAGAACGGCTTAAAAGAGTCTGGCCTTCTTTGATGATGTCCACGAAAACTGAGCCTTGGGGTTGGGTTGAGTAGAAATCCAATTTCAGGGAGTCGCCAACCGTATATAGGGCTTTATCCGTTCTCAACAGGAGGGAGTCTTCGCTCGGGTCTGCTTTTAGAGTGATTTTCTTTGAGACTTTATTACCCTTGGAATCCTGAGCGGTAAGCTGCAGATTAACTTCCTGGGTTGATGGAGTAATCTGAACCAAAGCAATCCCTGAGGAATCGGTTGTCAATTTTCTACCTGCGAAATCGATTCGGCATGAGGCTGGCGACCCATCGGGATATCGGGCCAATAGGTAGAGGGTATTTTTAAGCCCTTCTTTCAGGGTACCGGCTTCAGGAATGGCAATCAGTTGGATAGATTCTTTGGAGATGGGGACCATCAGGGTTTTATCCTGCCGGTGGTCGGCACCATCTGTTACCGCTACTTCCAGTTTGACTGAAGCCTTTCCTTCTTCCAAAGGGGTGCCTGCAAAATAAGCGGGCAGTTTAAACTCAAAGGAATAATGTCCATTCTTATCCAGGGTTCCCTCAAGTCTATTGAATTCCTCAAACTGGATTTCGAATTTTGAGGCTGTAATGACTACCTTGCCATTTACCACCGGTTTGCCAAAGAAATAATCCGACTGGATTTCTCCTTTTAGAATATCTCCGGGCCCATAATAATCCCGCTGGGGTTCGACGAGTATTTTGAATTTGGGGAGAACATATCGGTCCACAGTCACTTTCTTTTCTACCTGGGTTTCGCCCAAGATGGCCTTAATGCTGTAAAGACCGGTATTGATTTCATCGGCCAGGATAAAATCGGTAGAAGCAATCCCAAAATCATTCAGAGGCATTTCAAATTTATGGACTTTGTTGCCTTTGCTGTCGCTGACTTCCAGCAGAATCGGCTGGCCTGAAGCCGGCATGAGTCCCGGCATTTCCAGGGCAAGGGCTCTGATATGGAGGGTCTGCCCGGGTTGGTATAGGGGTTTATCGGTGGTTAAAAGTATTTTAGCGCCTGATTTCAGCTGAATGGATTTTGGGATAGTCTCTTCCCCGATTCGGGAGGTTACCTGGATGACGGCTTCTAATCCCTTGACCCCGGCATAGGTTTTGGGAATCACAAAAGAAGCTTCCAGGACTCCCTGACGATTCGTCTTCCCATCAAAGAGGTTCAGGTTGGATTTACCATCCGGATTTTTTACTGATAGATTGATTCCTGCCCCTGAAATGGGTTTCTTATCGGCATGATTCAGAACCTGAATTCTCATTGAGGCTTTACTTCCCGGATAAACATCCTCGCTGCCGCTGACATAGATTTCCATCTGAGGCACTGCGTCAAATAGTATCTTTGAACCTGAGGAGTGGTTGCCGTCAGGAGTGGTCAGGGTATAACGAAGCATATAATCATAGAGTTTTCCCTTGTCGATTCGGGCCGGGAGGGTGAATTGGTAGGAATGTCCATGTCCGGGTTTCAGGGTTACCTGGTAGGCGGCGGATTTGATTATTTTTTCATCCGGCCCCTCCAGGGTCAGGTTTAGCCTGGCGGGTTGGGGAGAGGAATATTCACTCCATAATTCCAGTTGGACCTGAATATCTTTTTCTCTGGGAATGAGGCGAAGATGTTCGGGATGGATGCCGATGACACTGGCAATTACCAATAGGCTTCCCAGAATGACTGTCATTACAGCCGATAATGACAGGATGAAGATGGATTTCTTGATGTTTAACAGTTTCATGGCTTACCCCCATGGTTAATTGAATGAGTTTTCTCTTTCTATTCAGGTTTAACAATCTGAGGGACTCTTTTATTCATTCTTTTTTTTCAACAACCGCTCTTCGCTTATTTTAACCCTGAAATCATATGGGAATCCTAATAAATATTACGATTATGATTTTTAGTTCAATCGAATTTGCCAAGAGGTCTGAACGGGGAGGGACCCAGGCTGATCGTTTCAGGCTGGGTCCCAGGCCGATATTGATAAAAGGCTGTTCAAAAATCATTCTGAGAATCAATATGGCTGGAATCCAACAAAAGAAGGGATTAAGGGAGATTAGCTCCATCGATGGGACAAAATTTCCAGTCAGGTTCAACGGGAATTTTCCGGCAATGGGGGCAAAGCTGGGTTCCCGTTTTACCAGCCAGGGGAGGATATTCCATTTCCCAGTCTTTGGGGTAATACCCAACTTTTTGGTCTGGGGTGGCATGGCCTGACTCTTTGACATATTGAGAGAACGGTTCAGGGGTGAGGTAGTAAATGGTACCCACCTTCGTTTGATAGGGAAGTCCGGCAGAAATGCCGATTTGAGCCAAGATTTGTCCCAGTCCTCGGTTACGGGCATTCAGGGTAATGGCTCTTTCAGGAGAAGCTTTCAGGGTAATAATTCTGACCTGAGCTGTGGTTGCGACCGTTTCCAGGGCCTCCGATAAGGGAGTTTTGTTGAACCGGAAGGATAAAAGCCTGGGTTTGGGTGAGAGAGACCGTCCCATTGATAAATCATCAATTTGGGCTACCCGGGGTAATGATTCAATTTTATCCTGGTAATCATATGACTGGCCCATGATAGGGCTTGAGATTTCGGCGGCTCTGTCTGATTCGGTGATGCCTTTGGTTATGCCTGAAGAAATATCTTTCTTATATTTGGGAGAAGAGTCCTGTCGTTTAGCCATAAATGATTCTTGGGGAGGAATCTCTCTGCCTAAGGTGGACTCAGGCTGAATATCCATTTTCATTTCCAGGGAAGTGATTGATTCAGGTTGAGCTGAACTCTTTACTTCCGCCTGATTATTTTCAAGAATAACAGGCGCAGGTGCCATAGGCACTTCATTTTTTCCAGATGCCAGAGTATCCTGAGCATCCAATTTCCTGGCCGTAGATTCTGCCAGGGGCTGAGTTGAGCTGGGTTGAGCCTTGAATGCGCCGGATGAGGGAGTTTGGATGGCTTTAGTAACGGCAGCATCAAAGGCTGTCCTGCCATTGAATTGATAATAGGCAAAAGCGCCAACCAGGATCATGACCGAAACCGTGGCTGTAGCCCATTCCCATCGGTTGATTTGAGACTTGGCAGGGGAGGGAGCAGCCGATTGATTCACTGAGGATTCCGGCTGTTGGATTTTATCCAGAATCTTTTTCTTCTGGGTATCCCAATAGAGGCCTGGTTTCTCTTCAAGAGGGGGCAATTCATGGACTTTCCGGGAAAATTGGCGGTATTCCTCCAACTCGGTCCGGCATTTGACGCAAACAGCCAAATGTTTTTCCAGATTCTGCCGAATCTGGTCATTCAGTTCGCCGTCTAAATAGGCTGTTAACATTTTTTTTGCTTCTAGATGTAACATGATTTATGACTTCCCATAATAGGGTTTTAATTCATTTTTCAAGATTTTCTTTGCATAATGGAGCCGGGACATAACTGTTCCCAGGGAGCATTCCATAATATTGGCTGTTTCCTGGTAAGAATGACCTTGAATTTCACAAAGGGTGAAGACCAACCGATGTTTAGCGGAGAGTTTTCCCAAGGCTTTATCAAGATTATCTCTAAATTCATTTTGCTGGGCTTTTTCCGAGGGGTCAGGATCGCCTGCTGGTAGATTTTCCACCAGGTTAAAAGATTCGGTTTGCTTATCCGAGTCGGTTTTACGGTGCCAAAACCGATATTTATCCCTTTTTTGGCGTTTTACCTGGTTCAAGCTGAGATTGACAGCGATCCGATATAACCAGCCGGAAAACCGGTGGCCTCTTCGGGGGAAATAACTATGGATAGACTGATAAGCCCGGATAAAGGTCTCCTGGGTGATATCATCTGATTCCACAGTATTGCGAGTCGTTCGATAGGCCAGGGTGTAAACCCATTGCTGATATTTATTAATCAACTCTTCCATAGCAGCCGCTTCACCTTTCTTCAGGCGTTCGACCAGGGGAAAATCGGGATCTTCTTCTCCCGATTCCATCCATTTATCATTCAGCTCTTCTTTCATATATAACCGTTCAGGAAGGGTTTTTATTCATCCAGACCTTTTTTTTTGTATTGTTATCCTGAAAAATAGAATAACTGGAATTGGCTTTCCTGTCATTATAATACTAAAAAGTTCATGCAGGAATGCAGAAAAAGGGCAGGTTCAGCTTCAGAAAATCTGCATAAGCTTAAGAAAAATCTTCTTCAGCCTCCCGGTTCCACTTTGAGACAATTGTATTATTCTTAAGGTTTCAAGCCATCTTTTTTATCTTTTATAAGATATTACCTATCAGTTCAATATACTGAACATCGGTACCCTGATAGTGAAGATGGTGAAAATTTATTGACAGCCATCTGGTCCGTAGTAAAATATAAGCGATAATAGTATTAATGCTTAGTCGGTTACCCAGGAGTGTATTATGAGATTATTAGTCGTATTAGCGGTTATCCTGACCATTGGGGTTTTAATTTATTATTATCATCCTACTGAGAATCCAATTGACTGGTTTGCCAATCAGAAGCCGGTTGCCGTATCTGGTAACTCACCTTCAGGCAATCAGCCAGCTCCCCAGAGGGGGATGCCCTTTGCTGATTTGGCCATGGCTCCTGATGGCACTTCTCCTCTTCAGGGTGAACAGCCAGCCAATCCTCCGGCCCAGCCTCAGACTCCCCCCCAGGTGAATCCGGCTCCAGGGAAACCGATGAATCCACCTGTTTTTAAACCGACTCCTCAACCAGCTCCGGTTCGAATTCCCAAATCTTCCCGGGATAAGATATATAAACTGGCAGGTGAGAATAGTGTTCGGATTATTACTTATAATGAAAATCAGATAGGCCAGGTTTTACTGACGGCTCAAACTAATAATAAAAATAACATTTTCGATTTCATGGATGCCGTTGAAAAGGGGATTGACCTTCGGGATATTGAAAATGTCCCGGGTGGATATAACGTTAAAGTGGATGCCGATGGGAGAACTCTCATTACATCTACCATGAAAATCCGATATAACCCTCAATATTAGGTGTGATTTAAGGGTTTGATAGCATTCAGTCGGGAGTCCTATTTATGCTGTTTAGCGGGGCTGCCTATTGACTCAAATGGCTCCACAGGTTAGTATGTTTTAACTATGGCGAAGAAAAAAGTTCGAAAGAAAAAGAAAGCGGAAATTCAGGATTTCCTCGTCAAGGTCAAAGATCTGCGTAAAACAACAGAAGCTATCCAGCTCCTTCCGGAGACCCCATCGACTGACGCGGGGTATCCTTCTGCGTTTGAATGGAGAGATAAACCTTTTCAGGTGCTATCCATGATTGGGCGGTGGACGGTAGCAGAAGTTGATGAAAGCCAATCATCGCGTAATTGTTTTCGGCTGGAACTTGAGAATGGGTATCAGGTGGATATTGCCCATGAGCTTACCACCGGAAGCTGGACTATGATAGGTGTAGAAACAGAACTCTTTGAAGAAATGAGAAAATCCAAATAAAACAGGTTCATTGATTTACTGAGCGGAATCAATAACCATTTTAATCAATGGCATCCTCTGTAGAATGGCGATGATGCTTCGAAATTTCGGTCCTGACAGGTGCTGAATCATCAAAATATTCAGTTATCGGGCAGATGAATTGACCGAGATTGTATAATTAATCTTGTTTTAAATCTGATACTATAGGGAATTTTATCTTTTTATTGATAAAATATCGGGTAATATAACCATGAATAATACTGAAAACAATAACCAACCAGAAATTAATACTCCCATTCCAACACCTGACAAAACCAATGGCGCAGGGACGATTCTCTGGGAACGATACCTGTCGGGATTGGAAGATTGCCAGATTAATATTGTATATCCTGTTACCGGGGTAGGGTGCCTGGTGGCAGGGTCCACTGCGACTAAAGGGTCTGGTAAGAAAGCCTGGATGGCGGCTATGGATAATAATGGGCAGGTAGCCTGGGAGTTAATTTATGGTGAAGGGGCTATCTTTGACCTGAAACCCGTTAAAGAAGGCGGATACCTGGCTTTTGGCATCAAGGAAGTCAAAACCGAGAAAGAATCAGGACAACAGGCTTATTTACTGAAAATAAATGAGATATATGGAGTTGAATGGGAATCGGAAATCGGACTTATCCTGGATGAAAAGCCTGAATATTCCGGTTCTACCATGGACGGCGGTTATTATTTCAGCGGCACGATTGAAATGGAAGATACGGGTGATTATAAAGTTTGGATAAAGAAACTGGATTCTTTTGGCAATATCCAATGGGTAAAGATATTCGGTGAAGGTGAAGAAGAAAATGTTAAATATACCTGCCCGGTGAAAGATGGGGTCATAGTGTTGGGGACCACCCTTACGGATGATGGCTATTTTGATGGATGGATCCGTAAATTTGATACTATGGGCAACCAAAAATGGATTTGGCCGAAAGAAGGCGCATTAAAGCATTATATGGCGAATTGTGTACAGCCTGATAATGATGGCAGCCTGATGTTTGCCGGAACCAAGTTTAATGAAGAGAATGACAGCTGGCAAATCTGGGTTCTCAAGCTTGAACATGACGGCAAAACAGACTGGAGCAGGGTATTTGGAGTAAAGAATAATTTCCAGGCTTATTTTGTCTATCCGACTCAGGATCGAGGCTATATTCTGACCGGGGAAATCTGGTCGAAGAATGAAACTGATCGAAGCACACTGGTCATTAAATTTGACAGTGAAGGCAGTAAAGTCTGGGTGCGGAGTTATAAAAAAGAAGAAGATTGTGTTGCTACCAGAATTTATCCGGATAACCAGGGGGGCTATTATATGACCGGTTATCTGAAATCCCGGGCCGCCGGGAAGGATATCCCCTGGGTTTGGCGATTGGCGGGAGAATAAAACTGATTATCCAGTGAAACAATAAAACTAAAAAGCCCGGTTACAAAACATGTAACCGGGCTTTATTTTTACCAGCTTTTAATGGGTAATCGTCAGGGTCATCTGCTGGCCCTGGGAAGCTCCCATCTTAATCACTTCAATTTCAGCTTCATTTTTAGTTTCTTCAATATAATTCACTTTAATTCGATAGTCTCCCACACGGTCTGATTCTCTTTCCTTAATAATCAAATCCCGGTCCTGGGTCCCTGAAATAACATGGAAAGTCGCCTCAGCGCTTTCACCTGTGCCACGAATCCCTTTTAATTCTATTTGGAAGTCCGATGCCGGAATTGACGGCGGCCGATTGGGGGTGACTTGCGGTGTCCCCGGAACCATGGGGGCTTCCCTGGCCTGTTTTTCTCGAAAGGATTTATCAGTAAACTCCTGTTGCTGTTTGGTAAGGGCCAGCCGTTCCCTTTCAGCTTCAATCTGCCGGGCTTCTTTTGCTTCGGCCTTGGCCTGGACCTCATCCAAATAGACACGGGCATCTTCATCGGAAGGATTAATGAGCAAGACCTTCTTTAATTGCTCAGCCGAAAGCGCATAATTACCATCCCGATAATTGGCCATGGCCTTGGAATAGAGTAACGCAGCATCCAGTGAACTTTTTTGAGCTTCTTTATCAGCTTTCTGGGATTTGAACCAATCCTCAATCTCAGCCACCCGGCTCAAAGCTTTTTCATCCTGAGGCTGGGTTTCTAAAGCCTTGTTATAATCCTTCAGGGCTTTTTCATATTCCTTTTTTTCATACCATTGGTCAGCCAGCCGATTATGATAGATATTACCCGGCTCAATCTGGCTTATCAGGATTTTAAAATAGGAGATGTTTTTACCGGAAGGAAGGTTCACAAAAATCTGAACCCCGTCGTCTTTAGTGATATTTCCTTCAACGACCATTCCGCTTTTAAATTGAATGACATCTATCGCAAAACCAGGACAAACCAGAATGATAAATAAAATAGAACTCAATAAAAGTGCTTTTTTCATTAACATACAAACCTCCCGGGCTATGCCCTTCATTGGCTTGAGTATAGCATGAAACCTGGTTAAGTAAAATTTCTATTGACAGGGATACCTTAGGGTCTTATATTGGAATTAGAGACCCTTGCTGGACTGGCATTTCTCTTCCCTTTTAAAAAGGGAGCTTGGGTCACCTAGGGACTCAAAACACGAAACCAGTCCAGTATTTTTATGGGTGAATATTAATATGAAATCAAGAAAGAAATGGATGGCTGCCTGGCTGGCAGTCTTTATCATTGGAACGGGCATGGCTCAAACAAATAATATATCCCATACTGAAAATCTTTCAATCAATGGCGAAGTTCGCCGAGGGACCTTCCATCCTCAAAATCCCCAGAACCATGAGAAATTTCAACAACAAAGATTAAAAGAGTTTATCCAGAAAATATCTCCTGAAGGAAAACCTCAGGCGAAACATTTGAATTTATACCTTTCCCGGATTAAAGCATTATCTGTTTTTGATGAACGGGTGATTTGTTTTGATGTGAAAAGCCATCAAGAAGGGAAAAAGATTATTCTGGAAGGCCGAGTCAGTTATCCTGAACAAAAATCATATCTCAATAAACTAATAGAGGCCATGAAACTGGGGAATCTGGAAGACCGCGTGGTTGTATTTCCATCGGCTGAACTGGGAGAAACCCGATTTGGAATTTGTTCAGTGAGTTCACTTTCCTTTTATAGCCAACCTACCGCACCCAGAGAACATCTGACTGAATCAATCCTTGGGGACAGCCTGTTTCTTATGGATAAAGATGCGGCATCCGGGTATTATCTGGTACAACATTCTACCGGATACCTGGGTTGGGTAGATGGTAAAGGAGTTAAGAATGTCAGGCTGGATGAATTTCAGAAATGGCGTTCTGGGAAACGGGCCCTCTTTAGAAAAACCTTCCGAAATGAATCAACCTCCCTGATGATTCCAATGGGTGCTGACTTACCCCTGGATGATAAGAATCTTATCTTTCTTCCTTCAGGTGAATCTATCTCGGTTCCCAGTGAATATTATATTTCTTATGAGACAAGGGCCCCACAATGGGCCATGGAAATGTTAAAAAATGCCGAAGAATTATTGAATGTCCCCTATGTCTGGGGTGGAGTTACCCAGAAAGGCATTGATTGTTCAGGTTTCGTAAATACCCTTTATCGGTCCTATGGAATTAACTTATCCCGGGATGCTGATGAACAATTTTTAGCGGGCGAAATAGTTGGGTGGAGAGGGTTTACGGATGATCTATTACCGGGAGATTTGCTTTATTTCGCAGGTTCTTCGGGCCGTATAGGGCATACAGGCATCTATGCGGGGGACAAGCGGTTTATCCATGCTCAGGATGCCGGAGTTCACTACACTAGTTTTGATCCTGAAGATTCATCTTATGATGCAAAAGTCGTATCCAAATTTGTTCTGGCAAAACGTATTTTAAGAGTTACCCAGTAAAAAATAATCTATATCCTACAGGAATTAAATTCATGCCAAGTTCTAAAAAAATAACTGTTGCAATTATTATGGGGGGGCGAAGTTCTGAACATGATGTCTCCCTGAAAAGTGGGGAAGTTGTTGCCGCTCATTTAAGTCATAATAAATATAATATTTTAAAAATAGTGATTCAAAAGGATGGTAACTGGACTATCACCAGACATTCCAGTGGCAGCCAGGGAGAAACTCTTCTTCCAGGGCAGGCATTGGATAGGTTATCTACCGATAAAGTAGATGTGGTTTTTCTTGCCTTACATGGAACCTATGGTGAAGATGGTACTATCCAGGGGATGTTGGAAATGGCCGGAATCCCTTATACCGGGTCCAATGTATTGTCCAGCAGCCTGTCTATGAATAAAATCAAAACATTGGAGATTTATGAATACTATGGATTTAAAACCCCCCGGCGGGCAACCTTCACCCGATGGGACACTCCGGAGAAAACCAATGCCATTATCCAAGTAGTAACCCGGAATATCCACTATCCCTGTTTTGTAAAACCTGTTCAGATGGGTTCCAGTGTGGCAACTTTCAAAGTTGAGAATGAATCTGGCCTGCAAGAGGCTATCAAGGATGTCATTGAACATGATGTGGAAGGTTTGATTGAAGAATTCATCCAGGGGGATGAAGTAACCTGCGCAGTTTTGGGCGGGGCACCTGGTGAACTTCCTAAAGCGTTACCTCCAACCATGATCGTACCCAGGACTAGCCGTTTTTTTGATTACACGGCCAAATACACACCGGGTGCCACTGAAGAGATAACGCCTGCTCCCATTGGGGATGATCAGACAGCCAGGATCCAAACGATTGCTGTTAAAGTCCATCAAATCCTGGGATGTGGAAGTATGTCTCGAACCGATATGATTATCAGGGGGGAGGATATCTATCTCCTGGAAACAAATACTATTCCGGGCATGACTGAAACCAGCTTGTATCCTCAGGCAGCTAAAGCGGCGGGGATGACCCTGGAAGAACTCTTTGATCGACTGGTTGAATTAGCTCTTATGCATTATCAAGCCAGGCAGATAAAAATCTAATGCATTTCCCAAACCCTGATAGATATATTATGATAATCTGATTCAATTGGAGTTAATATGAAACGGATTATCCATTATTCTTTTGTTATCGGCTTGCTTCTCTTTCTGACCCTGTTATTTAAGATTGATTATAGGGAAATGCTTAGAGTCTTGGGAGGAATGCAATATCATTTTATTTTCCTGGGACTTCTCTTAACTGCCTTCGAATTGATATTTAAAACCATGAAACTCCAGAAAGTTGTTTCATTGATGAGTCCGATTTCTTTCTGGGATTCCATGAAAGTTTATCTGATTGGCCTACCTTATGGAGCCGTAACCCCTGGCAAAGTAGGGGATGTGGTCAAGCTCTATACCCTTCATGAGAAAACAGGTCTGGCCAGGACTGATTGTGTTGCCTTGGGTTTAGTTGAGAGACTCCTGGAAATGATAGCCTTGGTTTTTTTAGCCGGAATCGGTGTTTTTATCTTGATTGGGCATTTAACCGAAAAACAGTTCATTTCTCTCCTGGCTAGTGTGGTTTTGATGTTTTTAGGGATGTTGGTTATTTTAAACCAGAGACTTGTCCATACCCTTTTAAAACCAGTATTTTATCTTATTGTACCCAAAGATAAACAGGATAAACCCCGGGAGTTTTTCTACCAATTTTATAGTGGGATTGAACAGCTGACCCGGCACAAAAGGGATATGGCTTTGAGTTTATTCTATTGTGTATTGGGTTGGCTGGCCGGTTCAATCAGGACCTTTTATTTCGCATTGGGTTTGGGAATTGTAGGCTTCAGTTTTGTCCAATGCTTATTCTTGATTCCCCTGGTAACTGTCATTGAATTAATGCCCATTTCGGTATTGGGAGTAGGAACAAGAGATTATGCCTTGATAACCCTTTTCAGCTTGATTGGGATACCGCATGCGGTCTTACAGGAGCAGGCTGTGTCTCTTTCCATGCTGATGCTGGTTGTCGGCGGGATTCCTCCGGCATTGATAGGGTATGGAATCGCTTTAAAAGAGCACATCCGATGGAAAGATGTTCAGTCCATGCAAAATGGTGACGGAGAAACTGACAGGAAATAAACCGTCCTGAGAGTCCCTCCGTATTATAACCTTAATATATCAATGTTCTTGGTTTTTTGCTTCCAGAGTCTTTTCAATAAATTCCAGAAATCGGCCGGCTGTTTTGTCCCAGTTAAACGATTGTGCCCATTCCAGTGACCCTTCTTGAAGCCTTTTCTGTTCTTCTGGAGAATCAAATATCTCTCTGATTTTCATCTCCAGCAAGTCAAGATTGCCATGCTCAATCAAATATCCGGTTTTACCATCCGAGACAGCTTCCCGAAGTCCGGGAGAGTTACTGGCGATTACGGGAGTCCCGCAGGCATTCGCCTCAATGGCCGTCAGACCCCAGCCCTCTTTCACCGAGTTATATAACAAAATCTGAGATTCCTGCAGGATTTTGACTTTGGTAGCTTCATCAACGAATCCCCAGAATTTTACATGCTTCTGAAGATTTAACTGAGCGGTCAGTTGTTTAAGTGATTCAAGGTTATCCCCTCGGCCCACAATATGATAAATAATATCAGGGTAATCCTTTTTCAGCCGGGCTACCGCTTGAATTCCATGGTCAATAAATTTATAACGCTTAATTCTACCTACATAAGCCAGGGAATGGGGATGCCGGGAAGAACCTTCCGATGCAGGCTTGAATAAGTCATGATTGAGAGCAATATAGGCGACATGAATAATATTTTCAGTAATCCCTCTTTTTATTAAATCATCTTTAGTGCTGAGGGAATATGTCAGGTAATATGGGCATTTCCGATAAATCCTGGGGATGAAATGTTCCATTAGCCAGACATAGGCAGCCGCAGGGAAAGGGGCCTCTTTAAAGGCTGTGGTCCCAAAAAGATGGGGAACCAGGGGTAATACTGGTGTTTTAGTATAAAGTGGAAAAAAAAAGGGTATTTTGTCGATCCCTTCAATGATAATGTCATACTGGTTGTCTTGCAGGTGTTTTCTATAAAAATGTGGAGCCGCCCAATTAAAATTCCACTTATTCCCTGTGCGTATCATCCGAGCTCCATCCATCATTTCTTCTGGTGAGGCTCCAGGATACAGAGATGTCAGATAATCAACCTGGTGTCCCTGTTGGCTTAATCGTCGATAAACTTCCCGAAGGACCACTTCTGCGCCCCCAGCTTCGGGATGTATGTAATCTCGATATTCTACATGGAGTATTTTGTATTGTTTCATAAGGAAGAAATCTTAACTTGAATGCCTGTAAACTTTCAAATTTTACTTTTCATTTTTTGGGTTAAAAAGGGTTCATTATTCTATGATAAGCTTTTTTTTAGCAAGAATCAGCTATCTTGGGATAAAATACACAGCAAAACCGAAAACATTGATGGAAAGAACCATGTCGAAGATAAATGGCAAAATCTCAATAATCATGCCGGCTTATAATGAGGAAGCTCATATCTATGAGAATATTCTTGAAACCCGCAACGTTTTTGAAGAAGAGCATGAAGAGTTTGAGATTATTATAGTGGATGATGGCAGTTCCGACAGAACCTATCAAAACTCACAAAAGGCTGCAGATGAGTTTCCTGATGTGATGGTTGTGAAACAGCCTCATAATATGGGAAAAGGTTGGGCTCTTCGAAAAGGGTTTGAAAAAGCTACAGGAAACTATGTTGTCTTTCTGGATAGTGATTTGGACCTTCATCCCAGGCAAATCCATCTGCTTTTTGATATTATGGATAAGAATCAGGCGGATGTCGTGATTGGTTCAAAACGCCATCCGGATTCCCGTTTGAATTATCCCAAAGACAGAAAAATTATTTCTTCGGGATATTTCTTTCTGGTAAAGATGATGTTTGGGCTTCCCTTACGGGATACTCAGACAGGGTTGAAATTATTTAAATATGAAGTGTTGGAAAATGTCTTCCCCAAAATTTGTGTTAAACGATATGCCTTTGACTTGGAAGTTCTGGTGGTAGCGCACCATAAAGGGTATAAAATAGCTGAATCTCCCATAGTCTTGGAACATCATTGGAAGTTTGGAAGAATTGGATTAAAAGCCATCTGGGATACCTGGAAAGAAACCCTGGCGGTTTATTATCGATTGAAAATATTGAAATATTACGATAGAACGAATGAATAAAACTCCTAAAGCATCCATCATCATTGCCGTTGGACCTTGGAATTCTTATTTGGATGAATCCATAGCCCACTGTAAAAAGTTAAATTATCCCGATTATGAAATCATTGTCCTTCCCGATGAGTATGAAGGTATTCCTCTGGAAGGAGTTACCATAATTCCTACCGGAAAAAAGAGTTCTCCGGGGTATAAAAGGGATTTAGGGGTACAGAATTCTTCTGGTGAAATTCTGGCTTTTCTGGATGATGATGCCTATCCCATTACTGACTGGCTGACAAAAGCGGTGGAAGTGTTCCAGTCTGATGAATCGATTGGGGCAGTCGGGGGACCCGCGGTTACACCTCCCTTGGATGGAATCGGTCCCCAGGCCAGTGGCTTGATTTACAGCTCCTGTCTGGTCGGGGGGACTTATCGATTCCGTTATATCCCTCAGGCCCGCCGGGAAGTAGATGATTATCCTACCTGCAATCTGTTAGTCAGACGTGATATTTTCGAGGCTATCGGAGGGTTTGATACAGGATTCTGGCCGGGTGAAGATACCAAATTATGCCTGGAAATAACAATACGGATGAAGAAGAAAATTGTGTATGATCCGGGAGTTTTTGTCTATCACCATCGACGGCGTATGTATAAGCCTCATCTCCGGCAAGTCTGGAATTATGGATTACATCGAGGTCATTTTGTGAAGAGGTTTCCTGAAACCTCCTTCCGGCTTTCTTATTTTTTACCATCGATATGGGTGATTGGACTCTTAACGGGTTGGATAACCTATTGGATTCATTCAATACTCTTTGGTCTATATCTGGGAGTAATTGTTTTCTATCTGGCGATTGCTCTGGGGACAGCCCTTTTATCTAATCCATATGAGACAGGCCATCCTGATTCCGGTCAACTCTCTTTTGGGGATAATATAAAGCTTCGCTGGTATATATTTTCAGGTCTGGCAGCGACCCATTTTGTTTATGGAGCCTGGTTTATCAGAGGGTTATTGGCTTCTCATTTACCCGAAGAACAATCCCTTCGAGATTAAAAACTTCCCAAAACCCCCTCTTATCAGCGAAAATTAATTATTATGCTTATTACATTCCAGGGGATTAAACCCAATATATCCAAAAGTGCATTTATCGCCGAAACAGCTGTTTTAATTGGAGATGTCAGGATTGGTCGTTCTGCCAATATCTGGTTTAATGCTGTATTAAGAGCTGATTTGGCCCGTATAGAGATTGGTGATTATACCAATATCCAGGATGGTTCAGTGATCCATCTGGAAAAAAAAGACCCTTGCCTAGTTGGAGATTATGTAACTGTTGGGCATGGGGTCATCCTGCATGGCTGTGTGGTCGAAGATGATTGTCTCATTGGTATGCATGCCACTATTTTAACCGGAGCCCGGATAGGAAAAGGTTCGATTATTGCTGCTGGGGCCCTTATCCCCGAAGGGAAAATTATTCCCCCGGGGTCCCTGGTGATGGGGGTTCCCGGTAAAATTATCCGACCGGTTCAGGAGGGTGACCCCTCAGGCCATGAGTCTGCTTTGAAATATGTCGAATATGCCAGGCAGTATCTTCAGATTAAATAGATGAAAGGATTTTCTGTATGAAACGATTGAATTATTCCAATCCTAAAGATAAAAAAGCTCTGTTAAGGATGCTTTCTCCTAACATAATGAGGGATCGTAAAACTGAGAAACGAGTCTCGGATATCCTGGAAGATATTGCTCAAAATGGCGATGAAGCAGTCATCCGATATACAGCTCAATTCGATAAAGCTCAGTTTAGGCCTTCCCAAATGAAAGTTACTTCTAAAGAGATTGCAGATTCCCTTAAGACAGTTGATAAGAAATTTCTGAAAGTGGCTAAAACAGCCATAAAAAATATTACTGAATATCATCAATTCCAGGCACGAAAGACTCGGTCGTATAAGCGGGCGGATGGAACCCGGCTGACCCAAAGAGTCAGACCTTTAAAACGGGTAGGGGTTTATGTTCCTGGGGGAGCCGCTCCATTAGCTTCTTCATTTTTGATGTGTACGGTACCTGCTAAAGTCGCAGGGGTTCCTGAGATTGTGGTGGCTACCCCTCCTGGTCCGGATGGCTGTATCAATCCTCATATCCTGGCCTGCGCCGGACTGATGGGGATAACTGAAATTTACAAAGTCGGTGGTGTTCAAGCCATCGGAGCGATGGCTTTTGGCACAAAACGCATCCCTAAAGTGGATAAAATTGTCGGAGCAGGTAACCGATTTGTAGTTGAAGCCAAACGTCAGGTTTTCGGTCTGGTGGATATTGAAATGATACCCGGACCCAGTGAAATACTGGTCCTGGCCGATGATACGGCCAATCCAGCCTGGGTGGCTGCCGATCTTCTCTCCCAGGCCGAACATACTGGGAATGAACGGGTATTTCTGGTAACTACATCAGCTAAACTTGCAGATGATGTAGAAGCTGAATTAACCCTGAAGGTCCATCAACTCACCCGATGTGATGCCGCCTCCATGTCATTGAAAAATGGGGGATATACGATTCTGACCGCTTCTCTTGAGGAAGCTTTGGAAGTATCGGATCTGGTAGCCCCGGAACATCTTGAAGTGATGACGAGGGAGGCTCGGAAAGTCTCTGAAAAAGTTACCTGTGCAGGAGCTATCTTTGTAGGTCCCTGGACTCCCGAACCTATTGGAGATTACACAGCAGGCACGAATCATATTCTTCCTACCGGAGGAACAGCAAGAATATTCTCCGGACTCAATTATGATGAATTTATTAAGAAAACAAATGTGGTGGAACTGACAGAAAAAGCTTTTGATAAATTGGCAGAAGCCACGATCACCTTTGCTGAGGTGGAACAGTTAACGGCTCATGGACAGTCTATAAGGGTCCGTTTGAAAGGCAGAAAATAATGTCTTATATCCGAAAAACATTGCAAAAATTCGAAGCCTATATTCCAGGGGAGCAACCCCAGGATGCCGGCTGGATAAAATTAAACACCAATGAAAATCCGTACCCTCCTTCTCCCAAGGTGGTCCAAGCCCTGAAAAGAGCCGCTTCGGACCCCTTGAATTTATATCCGGATGCTTTATGCAAATCCTTGCGAAAGGCTATTGCTAAAACTTATCGGTTGAACCAGAACCAGATAATCTGTGGCAATGGGTCTGATGAAATCCTTCGCCTTATCTTATCGGCTTTTTTGAATCCGGGAGAAAAAGTGTTATATCCTTCTCCTTCCTATCCTCTTTATCAAACGTTGGCACAGCTGAGTGATGGTAAGACCCGGGAAATCCCACTGACGGATAATTTTGATTTTCCTGAATGGAAAGATGAATGGCAAGGGAAAATCCTTTTTATTCCCAATCCTAATTCTCCTACTGGAGGATATTTTTCAGAAGATAAAATCTCTCTTGCCTGCGAGAAATTTAAAGGGTTGGTTGTGATTGATGAAGCTTATGCTGATTTTGCCCAATCTTCTGCATTGCCTCTTTTGAAAAAATACTCGAACCTGATTGTCTGTAGAACTTTTTCAAAATCCTATTCACTGGCAGGAATGCGATTAGGATATGCAGTCTCTTCACCGGATATTATTAATGGATTTTATATGGTGAAAGATTCATATAATGTAAATAGGCTCAGCCAGGTAGCAGCGCAGGCAGCTCTTGAAGATAAAGCTTATTTTAAGAATATAGTTTCAAAAGTTATTAATTCTCGGCAGAAATTAGTAGGCGAGTTAGAACATCTTGGCTTCAAAGTCTGGCCTTCAGAAGCTAACTTTATCTTTGCCAGTCCGCCTGATAAAAATGGCAAATCCTTATATCAATATTTGAAGAAGAAGAAAATTCTGGTCAGGTATTGGGACCGACCCAGGCTGTCTGAATCAGTCAGGATTACCGTTGGAACTGAGGAGGAGATTGCCTCCCTTGTGGATGCTTTAAAAAAATATTAACGGGTACAGAAACTTGATCAATATCCTCAATGGGTTATCTCATTGAGGATATTTTTGTCTCCTGATTACTATGGAAGCCTTAGATTTATTAGGCTAAAAAGAAGTAAAATATTAATATCTATGAAGAGAATAACACCCTTGAATGGAAGCCATTAATAAAATAGGAATAATTCTCATGATTGAGAGATAGATTGGAAGTAATAAATAATGAAGTCTCAGAAAATCTCCCATAAAGAGTTTTTGACAGCTGTCAAAAACTCTTGGGCATAACAGATAACATCAGTTAAACGAATATTCTATTATTATGATGATGGGTGAACTCAGGTCTGAGCTTACCTGTTTTCTACTTTTACAGTCAGACATTTGAGGTATTCTGTTTCAGGGACCTGCATTAAAATAGGATGGTCAGGACCCTGGCCGCCTTCTCGGGTCAGTATCAGGTTTTTATCACTTTTAACCCCTGATTCTTTAAGGATATCTCTGAACTCTGTCCGAGATACTAATTGGGAGCAGGAAGAAGAAACTAAGTATCCTCCCGGTTTAACTAATGAAAGAGCCAACTGATTGAGTTTCAAATATCCTTTGATAGCTGAATTTCTATGGGTTCTGGATTTGGCAAAAGCTGGGGGATCACAAAGAACGACATCATATTTCTTTCTATTCTTGTTCAATTCCAGGAGGGCATCAAAAACATCCTTTACCTGGAATTCACAGCGAGATTCCATCTTATTCAAATGGGCATTCTCTTTTGCTAAATTAATAGCCAGAGCAGAACTGTCCACCCCCAGTACGTTGGTTGCTCCATATTGAGTGCAATAAAGGGTCCAGGGAGCGGTACCGCAAAACAGGTCCAAGACTTCTTTTCCTGGTACAATGCTGGCAAGGCTTTTTCGATTTTCCCGATGGTCAAAGAAGAATCCGGTTTTTTGCCCCTCCTGTAAATTAACCTTTATTCTGACTCCATCCTGTAAGATACATAAATTGGGATCAGGAGTTCCTGAAAGGCATTGTTGTACCTTTTCCAAATCTTCGTGGGCTCGGTTAGCTGAATCACTGCGTTCATAAATGCAGGCAGGTTTTAATAATTCTGATGCCAGTTCCACCAGGGTTGATTTCCATAGTTCCATTCCTGCTGTTAGAACTTGGAAGACCAGGTGGTCCACATATTTGTCTATTATTATGCCGGGGAGAAAATCTGCTTCTGAAAAAACTAAACGATAAGATTCTTCTCCGGGATAAAGGAATTTCCTGTATTCAAAGGCTCTTTTCAATCTCTTGGAGAAGAAATCCCGGTCAATGGATTCATGAGAATTACGGGTCAAGACTCTGCCACAAATCAGGGAATGAGGATTATAATACCCTCGGGCCAGGAAATGCCCATGGGCATCTATAAAATCAACCACAGTACCGGGGTCGAGTCTGGGTACTTCTTTTAATTCATTGGAAAATATCCATTGATGTCCGGCTTTTATCCGGTGATCATGTTTTTTTTGCAAATATAGGGTTGGATAATCTATCATGCTTATGCAAAACCTGTAGTAGAGTAATTAAATAAGATTTATTCATTATAACGGGAAATGACTTTCAACGTGGAAAAATGCTGAAAAAACTGGCTTTGAGAGAGGGTATTCGATATCTGCTAGGACTCTTGTTAATAACAGGGGTTCTGAGTTTTTTATTATTTGATTATAGAAAACCTGACCAGGTCTTATTGATTGGAATTCTTCGACCTGATTTGCCTTCACTCTCCTGGGTGGAAATGAATCATGGAGTAGAACAAGCGGTTACTGATTGGAATGAAAAAGGCGGAATACTGGGCCTGATGGTTAAAACCAGGGTCCTCTCTGAATCATCTGCGTTTTATTATCAAAATGATGTTCATCCCGGGGAGACTCTCCCCGTCTTTGTATTAGATCAGGACCAGACAGGCCTTATTGAATTGTTTCAGAAGAAAAAAACAACCAATGAAACTCCCATTTTTCTTACCCTGAGTAGAAATTCTATTTCCAGTAATTCTTCTCTCATCTGTTGGAACGATCCTCAGATTTCAGACCCCAGAAATTTCTCCCAAGCCCTTTCCTCCTGTCTAGCTTCCGGGAAAATACTCTATGTCTGTTCATCGACCCTATCAATAAATAGAGAGTTTCTCCTGAAAATTGGGGAAAATCATATTGTTCAAATCAATACCAACAATATAACTCCCACATCATTATCATCTGTCCCCGGGAATTTCATACCTGATTGGATTGTGTTGGATAGTTCATTGAAATCAATTATGGAGAATATCCATTTCCTTCGGAAAAAGTATCCTCATGTTCCTGTTATCGTACCATCCAGTTTTCTGTTATCCCAGAATGAAATTCCCGATAATGTCTTTTCTTTCTTCTATTTTCCCGGCTCCAATTCAGGATTCAGCCGATTCATGAAAGGCGTTCCCTCGGGACTGCCTACTTGGGAATCACTCATGGCTTATCAGTGTACCCATGCCTTCCTGGAAACTTGCCAATCCCAAAAAACCTTCGAGAAAAATAGGCTTCTCCCAATCTTGATGGATAAAAAGGATGACATGATAAATCAGTTGTCTTCAGGGAATAGGATGACCGGATTGGATTATCGGCTTTATTACTATAAAAATGGGCTTTTCTATGAAAAAAATTATAAAGACCAAAATTAACTTTCAGAGCCTGATTGAATTACTTATCCTGTTGCTATTTTCTTTACCGGTACTGATTCCACTGATGGGTCCGGGGATGATTCTAACCCATGACCAGTATTTTCCCTTACATCGGTTAATGGCCATGGAAAAGTGTTTCCAGGAGGGACAGTTTCCACCCAGGTGGACCGATTTGTTCGGTATGGGGTATGGTTATCCGTTTTTTAATTTTTATGCTCCACTTGCTTATCTCACAGGTCTTCTTTTTCTGGGAATATGGCATAATCCGGTTGGGGCCATGCATATAGTTTTCGGGTTGTCTCTTCTGATGGGAGGCATTGGGGTCTGGCTTTGGTTAAAACGAATCTTTGATAGTAAAGCCGCTCTGGTGGCTGGAATCCTTTATAATTGCTATCCCTATCACCTGGTCAATGCTTATGTCAGGGGAGATATTTCTGAATTATTGGCATCTGCTTTGTTTCCTTGGGTTTTATGGGGATTCACCTGTATTGATTCTAATGGTTCTAAACGATATGCAGGAATGCTTGCCGGCTCGTTTTTCTTTTGCCTGGTACTCCTGAGCCATAATATTATGGCCCTCTTGTTTACCGGATTTCTAACTGCTTGGATGATCTTTAAAAGCCTTCGAAATTGGAAGCTCTTGATATTTACCGGGGGAAGTTATTTAGGGGGACTGGGCTTATCTGCTTTTTTCTGGCTCCCGGCTTTTTATGAAAAAAAATATGTCAATATTGCCGGACTTCTCCAGGATGCTCCTTATCATGAGCATTTTCTATATTGGTATCAACTCTTTATATTGAATTGGGGATATGGGGGGAGTTGTGCGGGGCCTGGAGATGGAATGTCTTTCCAATTAGGGATTGTCTTCCTGATGACGGTTATGACTGGAATCATTCTTCTGTTTTTGAATTGGAAAAAGTATTCAATAGATCATCGGGAAGAAGCTCTCTTTTGGCTGGGAGCATGGTGTTCTATGCTTTTTTTTATGTTACCTTTTAGTTTGTGGTTCTGGGACCATCTGCCTTTGATGCGATATGTTCTCTACCCCTGGAGGTTTCTCTCCTTGGCAGCCCTCCCAATGGCTTTTATGACGGCCTTACTGTTGGGTCCGGGTCTTCAGATGTTTTTAAAGGAGAGGAAAATTCAGTTTATAAGCCTGATGGTGGTTTTTATTGCGATGAGTTTGATATATCCCTGTCTTGGAGCTCGGCATGTAAGGGTTCCCGATGAAATATATCTTCGAAGAACTGTCTGGGCCATTGAATCTGCTACTGGAACTTATGGGACAACAATGAGCAATGAGTATCTTCCTCTTTGGGTTCGAGTTATGCCCTCCGGTCCAGCCGATACCTTATTAGAGACCTCTGCCGGTATTCCTATTCAGGTTCGAGCTCGCAGAGCTGACAGTTATTGGAAAATTTATGAATTGGAATTACCTCAAAAACAAGAAGTCGTTATTCCTGTCTTTTATTATCCGGGATGGGAAGTTTATTCAAAGGGGAAATTTACTCCTTTTAAGATAACACCGAATGGTTTCTTGAAAGTAGAATTGGCTCCAGGTTACCAGGTCTTGGAAATCAGGTTTAGGAATACACCGCTGAGATTAATTGCTAATGATATCAGTTTGATTTTCTGGTTCTTCTGGCTATTGGCAGGAATAATGCTGGTTTATACAAGAAGAAATTGGAAGAATAAACGCTAAATGGAAACTCAGGATTTAGCGGTTAATTTTTCCAGCTGATGGAACGCTTCATCAATCTCTTCCATCTCAGGTGACAACTCTTTCATTTTCAAGTAAATCTGTTTAACTTTCTTGTAATCCTTTAGGATAAGATATTTCCCGCTGATGACATCATATTCCATTAGGGCTTCATGGATAGAACCGGTCTTAATATAATGTTCAGCCAGTAATAATCGGGTATCAAGATTTTCCGGGTCTAGCAGTACCATGGATTGATATAAAAGAGTCAGTTCTTCTGTTTTATTAAGGGTTATTAAACAGGAAGAAAGCTGCTGACTCACTGATAATGCTTCCGAAATTTGGTTTTGAGTTTTATAAAGCTCAATTAAAACCTGATAAAATTCCAGTTGTTCAGGGTATTCTTCCATGCATTGTTTATAATGTGAAATTGTTTCATCGATATGATCTTTTTCAAACAAGAGTTTTCCGATAAACATCAAATGTTTCAAGGCCTTATCGGGTTTTTCCAAATGTCGATATACAGTTGCCAGGATTTGGTGGCCTTCAACCAGCCGGGGATCGCTCTTGATGAGTTTTTGCCCGATAGTTCCAGCTTCTTTAAACTTATTTGACTCCAGATAGAGATTGGCCAGTTTGAGATAATAATTGGCAGCTTCAGAGATTTCTCCTGATTGCAGGCAAATGTTTGCAATCAGGTTCAGGGCTTCCTGGTGGTTGGGTTCAATCTGGATGATTTTTACTAATTCCTGGCGGGCATCCTGAAACTTGGTTTGTTTGATATGGTCGCGAGCTCTCCGTAACAGGAATTCTGACGCCTTGAGTTGTTCTCCACTCTGGATCATGGAACTAATCAGGTCGTTGAAAAGGGTATCATCATCTGGATTCATGACCCAGGCTTCCTGAAGTAATTTGATGTTTTTTCGATGATTACCGGCTTTTCCATATAAAGCGCAAGCTTTTCGGATGGCAGCAATATACTCATCCTGTTGGTTCTCTAATAGGTGCAAGGACCCTTGAAGAGCGATGATTGATGGACAATCCGGTTGGATGCCATTGGCTTCTTCAAGAGTGGATTTTGCTTCCTCCTTTTTTTGCTGACGAATATATTCCTGTGCCAGAATTCTCAGGATAACCAGGAGTTTGGGCTTTGAATTTTCTTTCCGATAAATATCGGCCAGAAGATTCAATGAGGATAGTTTCCTGACGGGAAATTTCAGGGCGATTCGAATGGCTTTCTTGGCTTGATCAAGCGTTTCATTCTTGAGGTAAATTTCCGCTATTCGATTCAGATGAAAGACAGCTTGATCCAGTTTCTTGGCCTTATGATAGATATCTACCAGCCTTTCGTGGGCTGGAATGGAATCCGGATTAATCTCCAGAACATCCATAGAACATTTTAATGAGTTTTCAAGGTCTTTTTTCTCGCGATATTGGTCTGCCAGTTTCAATAAACAGTCGATTGCTTTTTCTGATTGTTTTATCTGGAGATAACATCCGATTAAAGTCCTTAATATCTCTTCATGGGCAGGTTGGCTCTGGTGAAGTTTTTCCAAAATATCTATGGCGGGTTGGATCTTCTGGTCGGTCAATAAGACTGATGCCATCTGGAAGTGAATCTCAGCTAATTCTGAGGTGGATTCCGTTTTTTCGTAGATTTCCGCCAAGGTGCGAAGGGCTTTGATGTTATGGGTATCATGCTTGAATATTTCTTTATATATCTGAGCGGCAGAGGCGGAATCTTTTAATTTGGTATATTCCAGAGCCAGAGCTTCCAGTTCTTTGACTGCCTGGCTGGATTTCCCCTGGCTAACTAAAATATCGATAAGTTTTCGGCGTAAATCAGTGTTTCCAGGTGCGGATTTTATTGTCTCGGTCAATAAGTTTAACGCTTCTTCTATCTGTTCATATTTTAAATAGATATCAACTAATTCAAGGGTATATATCAGGGCTTTATTGGTCTGGTTAACCTGGTGGCAAAGTTTGATGAGACTCTTTTTAGTCTCAACATTATCCGGTTTCAAAGTGTTGATTTTATCGTAGATTTCCAATAAATCTTGGTATTTCTTTTGTTTTAAAAGCAGGTCTGCCAGCTGATTCATATCCGTCAGGGCATCTTCCTGGCGGTTTAACTGCAAGTAAAGGTTAATGAGGGGATTACGCCATTTTATATTGTCGGGCTTCTTTTCAATGAGAGTTTGGAATATCTCCACGGCTTTTGTAAAATCAGTATTCTCGATCGCAAAATAAGCCACTTCTTCCAGTAAGGGTCCGGCTTTAGTTAAATCTCCCTTTTCTAAAAGGATTCTGCCTAAAGCTTCTTTTCCCCAAAGATTCTTACTGTTGATTAACAAAAGCTGATTTAACTGGGCAACTGCTTCATTCATCTTTTTTTCATTTATGAATTGGATGATTTTATTCTGCTGTTCTTCTTCGGAAATTTTACTGGCTTTAGATTTCCCCGTGCCTTTTGCGGTGGAAGCCGTATTGATCTCCTGGGATATATCTTTATTGACTGTAGAGGGCTTTTTAGGATTATCTTCCAGTGGAATTTTACTTTTTTCAGGAGTTGGTTTTACTTCTTCATCCGGGGGGATTTCTGCGGATAAGCCAATCTTCTCAGCCCAAAATAAAATTGATTCATCCCGGCTGATGTTTTTTGACTTAGCATACAACTCTATTAAATCACTTTCCACGAAACCTTCACAGGAATTAAACCCGCATTTAAAACATTTTTTCTGGGTGTTTACTGTCAAAGTTCGGAAAACAGTTTCTTTATGAATTGGACAAAAACAACGAAGTGTATGGGTATGGGTGGTAATCGTGTCAATTCGATAATTTATTTCCCTCAAAACCTCAAGGGGATCCAGTTTTCCGTTTAGTTTTTCCTCAAAAGCCTTCTTTGGATTCATGATTTATCGTTAGTTCATTAAATTCAAGATTTTGTCATTATTATCAATGGAGAAGGTTTCTTTGTCCACTGATTTCTATGATTGGAGCTAATCAAGGCGCACACCTTCTGATATTTTGCAGGATTTATATATGGATTATCCAATTTTCTTCAAGATTTCATTATCTTTCCCGCAGAGAATTATTCGGGGTTGATAGGAGGAGTCTGTATCCGTTTGGAAAAAAGTAAATAAAACCAGCTTATCTCCCGGAACCCCACATCGGGCTGCGGCGCCATTCAGCATGACTGTTCTAGACCCCCGGGGTGCTTCGATGAGATAAGTCTCAAAACGTTCCCCATTGGTAATATTGGCTACCAGGATTTTCTCATATTCCACCATATCCGCTTCTTCCATCAGCTCCTTATCCAATGCAAGGCTGCCTTCATAATCGATTTGGCAATCGGTCACTCGGCACATATGTATTTTGGAACGAAGCATGATTCTCTGATGGGTCATGGTGGATTTACTCCTTCAATTAAATTGTGTTTCAGGACTTATTATAGCATCCTGCATGATAATAATGAGGTTTTATCATGGGGTGTTGGAGAAAAGGATGGCTCCCTCCTGGTTATCTGTTGGATTGAGGCTTTTCTTCTGTCCGGATTGCTTTTTCGAGTTGCTTAATGAGATGTTCTATATGTCCTTTTTCTTTGGGGCTTAAATCATTTCTATTGGAGGGTAATGCTTCTAGATATTTTTCGATTTCCTTAGACGCCACGCTGACCTCCTTGTATCCATAGGTCGCCGCTGAGCCAGCCAATTTATGGGTCAGCAGGATGAGTTCCTGAACATGGGAATATGGGCTGTCAGGATTTTCTTGCCAGGATATCCAGCTGGAATTTATCTCAATCCATTTTTCTGGAAGGCGTTTTCCATATTTTTTTGCTAAAAGAACTAATTTGGGGCTTTTGGTAAATAGGGAGGGGGCCTGAATATAGAGTGTCTCCCATGTTTTATTAATCCTGTCGGCCAGGGTCAAGGGATTAAAGGGTTTGGATATGACATCCACGGCACCCATGTTTTTATATTCATCAACTTCCTGGGGCATGACTTTGGCGGTTAGGAAAATAACCGGTGTTTTGGAAGTCGTAGCAATCTCTCTTAAACCCCTGAGAGTGCTGGGCCCGTCCAGACCGGGCATCATGACATCCAATAAAATGATATCCGGATCGAATATTCCTGCTTTCTCAAGGGCTTCATATCCTGAAGTACATACCAACACTTCATACCCCCCCATTGAGCTTAGGGAAATTTCAACGATTTGCTGGATATCGGTGTCATCTTCAACCAGCATGATTTTATGTAATGGTCTATAGTCCATAAATCGTCAAACAGGTTCTCCTTTATGAGCTTTCTTATTTTCTTGTTAACATATTTCATTTTAATATAAATTGGGGTGTTTCGTGATTTCTTCTTCCGGAGAATATGTTGGATTAAATTCCAAAGGTAATATAATCATCCTGCTTGCATTTCTCATCCCATTTGGGTAAATCGAAGAAAAAGGTGGTTTTCTGGTCATATTGGGCTTTGAAACCTATTTTCCCGCCCATTTTTTCAATGATGGATTTGCAGATACTTAATCCCAGACCTGTTCCTCCCTGTTTTCTGGAATCTGAAGAGTCTGCTTGAGCAAATTTCTCAAATATATGTTTTCTAAAAGCCTTGGGAATCCCTGAACCATGGTCAATAACGGAGATCCGGTAGTAATAATCTTTTTCCTCCAGCATGAGTTGGACTATATCCTGTGGTGGAGAAAATTTCGCCGCATTAGACATCAGGTTGGTCAATACCTGTATCAGCCTCTCGGGGTCAGCGTACACCCAGTCTTTGTCAACGGTGCTGATGATTTCAAACCGGATATTAAATTTATCTTCCAGTGGGTGGTTGATTTCAACCGCCTGTTTTAGGAGTGCATTCAACTGGACCGATTTCATGTGAAAGACCATCTTGCCGGATTCGATTTTCTCAATGTCTAAAATGTCATTGATAAGGTTTTCGAGCCGTTCACTGTTTCGGTAGGCCACTTCAACCAATTCTTTTGCCGGGCCTTCCAGTTTCAAGCTTACGCCTCCCACCAAGAGTCCCAGGGTTCCCATGATGGAGGTTAAGGGAGTTCTCAGTTCGTGGCTGACCATCGAGATGAACTCGTTTTTCATCCGGTCAATTTTCTTTCGGTCGGTTATATTCCGGATAATAGCCACAATCTCGTTTTCTCCACAGACGACTAAACGGGCTTCATAATCCTGTAATATCTGATTAACCAACAATTGGTATTCAAAAACTTGAATCTGTTTGGTCTTGAAAGATTTTTGTATGAACATGGCTGTCTGTTGTGAAACTTCACCGGGAAGCACATTGATGATATTGCTGCCCATAAATTGGGGAGGGGAAAGATAGAGGTCGGATACATTCTCAGCCTTATAATCAAGAATAATACCTTCCCGGGTCAGAAGAAAAATCATATCGGGGATGGCATTAAGAAGAGCCCGGTTTTTTTCCTCACTGATGCGAAGAGCCTGTTCCATCCGTTTCCGGTCGGTAATATCTTCCTTAACGGCGATATAGTGGCGGATTTCCTTATTACTGTCTCTGACAGGAGAAATAGAAGCATATTCCCAGAATAATTCCCCGCTTTTTTTCCGGTTGTGAAACTCCCCATGCCATTCTTTTCCGGAAGATATGGTTTCCCATAATTCCCGGTAAAATGGCTGGCTCATTTCCCCGGATTTCAAAATATTGGGTTTCTTTCCGATGACTTCCATTGCCTCATAACCCGTTACCTGGGTAAATTTGGGATTGACAAATTCAATGATTCCATTGGTATCTGTGATAATAACCGAGCTGGGACTCTGTTTCAGCGCCTGAGAAAGATTCTGCAGGTTTTCTTCGATTTTTTTTCGTTCAGTAATATCCAGAGCGCTGCCAATAATCCCGTTTTTACCTCCCAGTTCAATTATCCCCGCTGAAAAATCTACCCATTTAGTGACTTGGTCTCGGGTAAGGATTTTAAATTCATATCGGGGGAGTATCCATTCTCCCTGTTCGCGCCGGATACCCCGGTCTTTGATCAATTCCCTATGTTCTGGATGAATGATGTACCAAAAATCCATTCCCAATAACTCATCCAAGGTAAATCCGGTTAATTGGGTGAAATTAGGGTTCACATATCTGAACTTATGGTCTTGGATGATACAGATGGCTACAGCCGCTGTTTCTGCCAGTTTTCTGAACCGGTTTTCACTTTCTTTAAGAGCTATCTCGGTTTTTTTAAGTTCGGTTATATCTCTTCCTACTGACTGGTATTCAGTGATAGTTCCATCCTCGTTGAGGATGGCCCGGCTGGTCCATTGATGCCATCTCAGTCCATATTCCGGATGATTGCTTTGGAATTCAATCACTTTGACCGGATTTTCTTTGTTCAGTGAAAGGATGATCTGCTTCATGGCAGATGTCATCTCAGGTAAAATCCTCTCTTTGAATGTCTGTCCGATAATATCTTCTCTTCTTTTTTGGAAATACCGGCAGAAAGCATCATTAACAAAAGTAAAAATCCCATCAGGCTGATATCTGCAGATAAGTTCACTTTGGTCTTCAACAACCGTCCGGTATTGAGCTTCGCTCAGCCGCAGAGAGGCTTCCGTCATTTTCCGTTCGGTAATATCCTGGAGAATTCCCAATGAACCGATTGCTTTGCCATTTGTGTCAATCATCTGGACGGACGAATCGGAGAGCCATCGAATACTGCCGTCTTTCTTGCGAATACGGATATCCGAACGCCAATTCTTTATTTTTCCTGAAAGAGCTTTTTCAAGGGCAATTTCCTGGGATAATCCTCGTAATTCTCCTAAATAATACTCTTCAAGGATAATATCTTTCCACCCATTCTGATTGAATTCTTCAGGAGTATATCCGGTTAAATTAAAGATGCCTTCCCCCATATAGGTATATTGATGGGTCAGGTAATCTTTCTGGTAGGGGACTGCATTGGCTTGAATAATGGATTGCCGATAACGGCGTTCGGATAGTTCAATTTGCCGGACAGCTTCTTCTTTATTCATTAGCTCAATTTTTAACTGGCGATTAGCATGCCTGAGTTCCTGAGTCCGTTTAGCAATCTGTCTTTCCAAATCCTGTTTGGTTTTATGGAGCAGAGTTTCCAGGGCTTTCCGTTCAGAAATATCTTCGATGATTCCATCATAATAAATGTCCCCGGAATCCTGTTTGATTTTGACAGCTGTGACCGAAGCCAGAAAATTATGGCCTTTTAGAGTTCTTAGTTCCAGTTCTTCATTTCGAACAAATCCCTGGCGATTGATTTTACTGATAAAGTGATTACGGGAATCGGGGTCCTGGTAAAGCTCGCTGACTGAGTGAGTAAGAAAATCATCGAGAGAATCCGCTTCAAATAGTGTGACCATCGCTTGATTGGCCAGGACAAATCGGCCCTGAGGATCTCCCGTATTTCTGTAAATTCCGACAGAGAGGTTATTTACCAGTTCTTCAATCATAGGATTTGGAGATTTTTCTTTAGATATTCCAGGGAAAGAGGGCAGGTAAGTCACTTCATGGGCAATCAGGGGTTTCTCCTTTTTGGAACCTGGAAGGACTGCCTTTAATGTTAACTGGATGTTATAGGGTTTGTCGTCTCTGGATAATTGGAGAGTCGTTGGCGGGGGTTGTTTATTGTTTTCAATCGCTTCCAAAAGGGACTTATACAATTCCCGGGAGTCTGGGGATAAAACATCCATGAAGAGAGACCCTTCCCGATGGGGGGCTTCATCTTTCCATAACCCCGAATCCTTGGGGTGGATATATAAGATTCTTCCCTCATGATTGGTTAGAATCAACGTGAATACCCCATTTCTTTTCTCAGTATCCCCCTTCTGAGGGCCAGCAATACTATCCCAAAATTGCAAGGTATCATCTTGATATTTACTTGATTAATATTCTTGACTGCTATATATCTCCATAAAAGTGAGTATACTACAGTTTTCCGAATAGATATGGTTTTCTTTAACCTTTTCCTTATTTTAGGATGGTTGTGTCCCCCATGCAACTGTTACGCCGGAAACCCAATTACCTTTCATGGAATAGGGACAGTCCATTGACCTGAGTCCTGTGGGTGGCGTAAACTTATTAAAGATTTATTTAGTTTGGCTGATGAAACCAAACCTTCGATTGAAATCCCCATGATGAATGAATTAATAGATTATTCTGGTATTTTACATATCCATACTCGATTTTCGGATGGGACGGGTACGGTTGATGAGGTTATCCAGGCGGCTCAACGGGCGCAGGTGGATTTTATGGTCATCAGCGACCATAACAATATCAAAGCAAGACAGGCAGGGGCAGAAGGCTGGCATGAGTCGAAGGGTAATAAGAATCAATCGGTATCCGGTCCGATTGATTTCCTGAAATCCTCCACTTTGGTTATTGTCGGTGAAGAATATACCCGTAAATCAGGGCATTTTCTTTCCCTGAATATCCAATCCAATGGTTTCCCCAAAAAGCATTTGGAATCTTATCTTGAATTTATCCATCAACAAGGGGGGCTAACCTTTATTTGCCACCCTCATTTTGGCGCCCGATACCAGTTTTTGATTGGGGATAGTTCCTGGAAACGTTGGGATATTCTGGACCAATATATTGGCCGATCCAGAAAATCAACTGAATCAGAAGTCAGCCTTTGGCCTGCCGGGATTGAATTGTGGTCCTATCTGGGGGACTGGGCAGAAGACTTACATTGGTTTAATTTCCTGAAGCATATCAATAATCCGGATTATTATATTCAAGGGCCAGATTCAAGAACCCTGGAAACTTGGGATCGGTTATGCCAATCCCATCCCCTGGTAGCCATTGGTGGCCTGGATGCTCATGCCCTCTCGATTCTTCCTTTTCGAACCGGCATTATTCTTCCCTATTTTGAAAGCTTTTTAACCATCCGGACCCATATCCTGGCAAACCCTTTTATTGGAGAATGGAAAACTGATTCCCAAAAGGTTTTCGATTCCCTCCAAAAAGGGCATTGTTATATTTCTTATGATTTGTTGCATTCTCCCAAAGGTTTTATGTTTTCTATTACCGATGAGGATGAAGAGATTTTGGGAATTATGGGAGATACGATTCCTTTCCGAAAAGGTATGACCTTAAAAATTGAATCTCCCCATCCGGAGGCTGGAATCCGTTTGATAAGAGATGGTGAACTCCTTAAAGAATCTCTAGGGGATTATTTGGCTTATCCCCCTGAAAAAGCCGGGGTCTATCGGGTTGAATTAACTCTCAATAACCGGGCCTGGCTCTTCTCAAACCCTCTGTATTTACGTTAAGTATTTATATATAACCATTTTAATACCAAGGATATATCATTCTGTTCTGTATTGTCTCAACCCTCTCTTCGTCTCCAATATCATTTTTTTCGGCTTTGATGGGTCCCCTTAACGGGGTGTGACCCAGGCTGATGGTTACAACCTGGGTCACACTCCAAATCAAGTTAGGACTGGGGATATAAGAAGTAATTATGTCTTAGAGCATTAAATATATTAAGGTTACGCTTATAATCCTCAATGATATTTTCAACCGGGGTTCCCTGTTTCAGGAGGGAATCATAAGCATCTGTTCCAAGGGCCTGATGAAACATCTTCATTCGTGATTCATCTACCTCCATGATTCCTGCATCCGGGTATTCCTGAAGAAGAGTTGAAAAAAGATGAAGTCCTGTCTCGATAGGGCGAAGCAGCCGGGTATCGGTAATATGGATTTGCACTCCGCCGCAGGGTTCATCTTTGAATTTGAAATACCAGGGCCGGAATGTCAGGGGCCGGAATAGGATTCCGGGGAGATTCAGGCGGTTCATTTTGGCTGCCAGATTATCCGAATGAATAAAAGGCGCGCCGATTATCTCAAAGGGCAGGGTATATCCAACTCCTGTGGATAATGATAATAACTCACCAATGAAACCGGTAATCACATAATGCCAGCAGACCGATGCCTGGGGAATCTGGGGAGAGGTCAAAATCCAGGGAAGCCCTGTCTGGGAAAAATCCATTTCCCGATGCCAGCCTTCCATTGGGATGACAGTGAGCTGGCAGCCAATGCCAAATTCCTCATTAAACAATCTTGCCAGTTCTCCCACTGTCAATCCATGTACAATCGGGATGGGATAAAGTCCGATAAACGATGAAAAGCGGGTGTCAAGGACAGGACCGTCGGTGAGTGTTCCGGTGATGGGATTGGGCCGGTCAAAGACGACAAATTCAATGCCTTTATCCCGGGCCGCTTCCATGGCATACGCCATGGTATAGATGAAAGTATAGTATCGGGCTCCCACATCCTGAATGTCGAAGAAAAAAACATCAATACCTTCCAACATTTCAGGGGTAGGTTTGCGGGTTGCGCCATATAGGCTGAAGACTGGGAGCCCTGTTTTCCGGTCGGTCTCATTGGCGATATGTTCTCCGGCAAAAATATCCCCCCGAATCCCGTGTTCAGGGCCGTAGAGAGCGGTTAATTTTAATCCGGGTGTTTCAAAAAGCAGGTCGGCGGTGGAACGGAGTTGTGAATCTACTCCGGTGGGATTGGTGATAAGCCCAATATGTTTCCCGGCATACCGGGAGGCATATTCGCTTAAAAAAACTTCTATACCAGGTTTCACTTTGGACATAAGGCAGTTCTCCCTTTCTCTTTATTCAGGTTTATCTTGCTATCCGATTCTACTATGAAAACAAGCTGGATAAATATAGGATATTGGTTATTTTTTGATAATGATAAATATTGAGAACCCTCAGAGAATCTGTGGCGGCCTTTATTGCTTATAAAAAAACCCCCTTGGAAAGGTTTTTATTCTTTCCAAGGGGGAGAGTTTTTCTGATGGACAGAATTTATTCTTTCTGATAAATCCCTTCGGCTGATAATTCTTCAGGGACTGTTACCACTGGTCCTTCATAAACCAGCTTAATATCATCAATATAGTAATGAGCCGGTACATTGGTGTTATTCTTTACAAAGAATTGGAGCCGTTGGCTGGTCTGGCTTGAGATAGAAGTCAATGGAGCATAGAATTCATTCCATTGATTACCGGTCAGATTTCCGATATGAACATTCGCTCCAAATTCATAGATCATGTCCTGGAAACTCTTTTCTCCCATCAGGAAGGCCATGACATGGGTATCATCCGGATTATCCATAGCGGGATAAATATTAATCTTCATGACAGCATTCCGTCCGGCTGGGACATTGAAAGCATCCAGAGAGGTCTGTTTCAGGCATTGATTGGTTTCCGAAGCATACAGATAAAGGACCCCTTCATGAGCTGCAGCGGCTGATTCCCAGCTGATTGTGGGAAGAATCGAAGAGTACCCATCGACTGGCTGATAGCCCCATTGAGTGGAGTCCGAAGCTACATCAAAATCACCATAGGGAACAGGTATTTCTACGGGATTACTCAGGGCAGGGGGTGCCATATTGGCCCATTCAATGGAATCAATATAAACATTTACCGGTTTCCCATTATTCTTAACGATGAGTTGAATCAATCCGGAGGTCTCCCTTGAGTAAAGATAGGTATCAACCGTATGCCATACATTGGCTGATTGGATACCTAAGCCTGTCCAGGTGGCGGCAATGTCTTTGATGTCATAGGAAACAAAGGTCGGGTAAGTGTACAGGTAGGGCAGAACTTCAATCCCTGTATTAAAATTATCCGCCAGATAGGTTATCCGGATGCGATGCCAGCGTTGGCTTCCAGTGGAATCAATCCGCGCCAGGCTGGTCATTTTCATTCCCTGGGTAGCGGAAGAGAAGCTAAGCCGTAAGAGGCCTGTTTTGCCGCTATAAGCGTTAATCCAGGAGTAGCCGGGCTGTTGAGAGGCTTCGGCTGGAGTCTCGAATCCAAACAGGGTTGAATCATAGGAAACATCGAAATCTCCCATAGGATTGATCCATAACCCGGGACCGGCTGTGGCCGTATTGGTTAATCCGGAGACTCGATCGTACTTATAACCATAAACCCGGTAAGTGTACCATTTGAAGGGTGCCAGTCCACTGTGGGTATATTGGGTCACATTAGCCCCTAAGGATGTCAGATAGGTCCATTCTCCATCTCCGATTTTATAATCAATCTTAAAACCTGATTCATCGGAAGAATTATCTGTCCAGTTTAGATAAACCTGGGTATAGGAGAGGACACTGGCCTTGAGATTGGTTGGAGCTGTCAATTGAACTACCGTGGGAGCGCTGAAAGTCCCCGAGGTGGGAACTCTGACATTTATCCCATAAGGATTGGTGAAATTGTAGGCATAAGTATGAATGCCCGATTTCAGGACATTGGCTAAATAATATCCATAGGTCCCATTTCCGGGTGTGCCTTTTACTAGGCTCATGTTTCCAGTGTTTCCATCCAGTATAATCTGAGCCAGGGAGGGAGCCAATCCTGAGGGATCGAAATAATCCACTTTATAAGCGTAGGTTGAGGTCTCGAACCCGCTGGTGGGCAGAACCTGGGCATTGACTAATACTGGCACATTGGAGACGGTAGGCCCATTGTATGTCCCTTCTGCCGGTAATCGGACCGTTCCTCCCCAGGAATCGGAAAATTGGAAATAAAATTGATGAAATCCCGTACTTAAAGTGGACTGGAATATATAAATCGCATTCCAGGCCTGTCCATTGTAAAGAGTCATGGTATGGGGTGTCCCATCAATATAGACTTGTTTGCTGTCCGGAACCTGGGAGTCCGGATCATTATAATTCACAATCCAGGTAAAAAGGGTCGTCGGACTGCCTATGGCTTGGTCCACTCTTCCCTGGCTCAAGGTTGGATTCGTGTTAACTGTCGGGCCGGAATAATTTCCGCTGCCAGGCAGGATAACGGTTTCTCCAGAGGAGTCCGTAAACTGGAATCGGAAATTGTGTATTCCTGTAAGCATCGTTCCTGAATACTGATAAGTACCGTTCCCGGCAACTCCGGAAATCAGGGACATCTCCACCGGAGCTTCATCAATATAAAGGTTTTTTACCATGGGTGAAGCCGTTGCCTGGTCAAAATAACTTACTGTCCAGGTATAGGGGGTGGTTGTCTGGCCCAGGGCTGGAAGTACTCTTCCTGAAGATAAGTAACTGTAGGATGTTTCTTCCAAAGGGCTATCGCTGATGATTCCCCCCAGGCTGGAAGTCGTTGATAAGGGTTCGAATTGTAGTGAGGGAGACCCATGGTAGAGGGGAGGAGCTGCCAGGCTGTTTGCGGTATTTCCCAGTATTAAAAGGGAGGCAAGCAAGCTTGTGAAAATAAGATAACTGATCTTTTGCATGAATAACTCCTTTGAAAGGTTTTCAATACACGGAGGGTTTTCTGACCTCGCAAAAATACAGCTTAAATGTAGGTTGAAAGATGGGTGCTGTCAACAAATTCTGAAAAGTATTATCAGCAGGGAATATTAAGGGGCAAAAAAATAAGGAGCAGAACCCGAAGGGGGATTGGCGTGCTCTGCTCCGTGAAATGTAATCTATATATAGAGCAAGAGGCATGCCAAGTATTAGAATCTTGGATGATTAATATTTCTTTTTAAGAAAGAGCTGATTAATCAACCTATTTAAAACTATTCTTCAAAGAAGAAATCTGCCTTAGAACATCAATTATTGGGGTATAAATACCCCACTCACAAACTCAAGTGGGGTGATATTACCCCACTTAAAGGAGAAACTTACCGATTGGGACTTGATGGAAATGACCCCAGTACTTTGAGATAAATACAATGGTCAGCAACCTCATTAAGGGTCTTAGCTACCTTGGGATCATCCTTATATCCCTCAAAATCTACAAAAAAGACATAATCCCATGCTTTACGTTTAGAGGGTCGGGATTCGATTTTTGTCAGGTTGATTTTGTTTCGATAAAAGGGATAAAGGGCCTCATACAGGGCACCGACCTTATCCTTGATGGAAAATAGAATGGAGGTTTTATCCTTGCCAGTCCTGGCGGTATCCGTATTTCCAATAACCAGGAAACGAGTCCTGTTCCCGGTGGCATCTTCAATGCCTCGGGCCATAATGGGAACATGATAGAGCTGGGATGCTAATTCACTGGCAATAGCGGCTTCGGTATGGCTCTTATGAAGCATTTGAACCCCTTTAGTGGTGCTGGAAACAGCAATCAGTTCCGCCTGGGGAATATTATTAGCCAGCCATTGACGGCATTGGGCCAGAGCACTGTCCCGTGAATAGACTCTTTTAATTTTTTTAATGTCGCCATGGCCCAGAAGGTTATGGGAGATATTCAAAATAATCTCCGAACAAATCTTAATTTCTGAGTCAATGAACATATCCAGAGTATGGTTGATAACCCCCTCGGTGGAATTCTCAATAGGCACCACACCATAATCAGCCCATCCCTTGGAGACTTCCATGAAGACGGCTTCAATGGAATCCTGAGGGCAATATTCCATATGGGAACCGAATTTCTCCATACAAGCCATATGGGTATAGGAGGCTTCAGGTCCCAGATAGGCAATTTTAAGGGGTTTCTCCAGGGAAATAGAGGCTGACATGATTTCCCTGAAAACAGTTTTAATGGCTTCCTTGGGAAATTTACCTTTATTCAACTTAATCAGCCGGTCATAAATCTGCTGCTCCCGATGCGGGACATAAAAAGAGGTCTTATTGAGTTTCTTGATATCGGCAATTTTCAAGACAACATCCGTTCTCTGGTTCAATGCCTTCAGAATTGCTTCATCAATATTATTAATTTCCTTACGAAGGTCCTCGAGATGCTCCGTTTTAGGATTACTTTTTTTTCGAGTGGCCATAATATCCTTTTCCGGGTTATTTAAATTACTTATATTGTAAACTGAAACTTAGGATTTTCGGAAATGGCATCCTCTGGAAACAGGATTTCTGAGGGCAGACCGGATAATCTGAATGCTGACCTGAATGGAATTTCGCAAGCCAATTAAAGAATCGGTCAGTTTGGTTGTCTTATAAAACCGTTCAACCCGGTGCATCAGATATTCTAAATCCGAATGAGCCCGTTCCAATCGTTTCTGGGAACGGACGATACCGGCATAATTCCACATGGTTGTCCGGAGGGTGTTCCAATCTTGAATAATCAAGGCTGGATCGGTTTCTTCAATCAAACCTTCTTCCTGCCAGGGCGGTATTTCCGAACGTACCCATTGGGGGATTTTAAGTTTGGCCGGAGTTATTCCATTGGTTTCCCGAATATGTTTGGCGCTCCGGATTCCCCAAACCAACCCTTCCAGAAGAGAGGTGCTGGCTAAACGGTTGGCTCCATGTAAACCAGTACAGGAAACTTCTCCGATCGCATAGAGATTATTAATGTTGGTGCAGCCCCATTCATCTACTTTGATGCCACCGCAGAAATAATGGGCAGCGGGGACAACCGGGATGGGGTCCTTGGTGATATCGATTCCATATTGAAGGATCCGCTCGTGAATAGTAGGGAATCGTTGGGCGATATCAATCCCTTTTTTGCGGATAAAAGAAAGGTCCAGGTAAACATGGTCATCTGATTGACGTAACATTTCTTCATGGATAGCCCGAGCCACAACATCCCGGGGAGCAAGGTCTTCCATCTCCGTATCATAATCTTTCATGAAATATTGTCCGGCCCGGTTCATGAGTTTAGCTCCCTCGCCTCGAACTGATTCAGAGATGAGGAAACGCTCACTATCCCGATGGAAAAAAGCAGTGGGGTGGAACTGGATGTATTCCATATTTAATAACCGGGCATTTGCGCGGTATGCCATCCCGAGTCCATCGCCCCTGATGCAGGAAGGATTGGTAGTGTGAAGATAAATGTGTCCTATTCCACCGGTGGCCAAAATGGTTTTAGCTGCCAGGATTGTCTCCATCTGGCGGCTCTTCCGGTTCAAGGCATAAACACCGACGACGGTAGGGTCTTCATAAACCGCCAGGGGATTGATGGAATGATGGGAACGGGTAATCAAATCAACGGCGAGTCGTCCCTTGAGAAACGTAATATTTTTTTCTTTACGGATGGCATTCATTAGATACTCTTCAATTGATAATCCGGTCGCATCTGCAACATGGAGGATTCTGCGGCGGGAATGGGCGGCCTCCATGGTTACATCAAAGACGCCTTTACGGGACAGGGAGAAGGGGATACCTAAATCATCGATCAAGAATTCCTTTACATATAAAGGACCTTCTTCTGACAATATCTTGGCAGCAACCGGATTGCATAATCCATCCCCGGCTCGAAGGATATCCTGGTAGAGGATTTTCCTGGAATCTTTTGTTCCCAGGGTAACAATCCCTCCCTGCGCATATCGAGTAGAAGACTCCATGGGATCATTGGAGGAACTCATCAATAAAACCTGATACCCCATTCGAGCCAGATGGATAGCAGACGAACACCCACTGATTCCTGAACCGATTATCAGGACTTGTGTTTCAATCATTGCGAATGCCTTTGTTGAACAAATAGATTTTAGTGTGAAAACGAATTCTATTAATTATAAAACAAAGGCCCGGTCCCTGTAACAGGACCGGGCCAAAAGGTGATAATATCAGAAATAATCTGATTAATTATTCGGATAACTCTTCCCAGATATTTGCAGGTATTACGGTAATATCGGTAACATCCGTAATGATGACCTGGTAGGTAGCGGCAGCTCCGAAGTTGCTGTTGCTGTTTTTAATCTGGATATAGTAGATGCCATCCTGATTAAGGGATTTTTCCATGCTGGTTACAAATCCTGTCATCTGGGCTCCCGTTGAATCACACAGCGCAATCAATGGATTGGCGGTGCTGCCAGCCGGGGTGATAACACTGATTTGATAATTATGCCCGGAAATCCCCATGAAACTGAGCCAGTCAATATCATCAGTATAATCAAAGACACTGGCATAGGGATTGCTGTTAGTATTCCAGCGAATGGCCATATTGAAACTGTCAGAAGGCTGCTCATATAAACCGGAATTGAATTTGTCATGCCGGAACTGAGGCCAATAGGCAGATTGAGGCGCTGATTCGTAATAATGGATATAAGCATAAACATACCCATCACGTGAGCCGACTACCGCTGCGTTATTGGCGGCTTCACCGTTAATGAGATAAGCATACGGATTACTGAAAGTACCAACTGCCGGAGCGCTGTCCTGGAACTGGTGATCAGGGGTACGGTAAATTTCGGTCCCATCAGCTTCCAGGGTATATAACCGCCCATCTTGTGCGCTGACCAGAATCTCAGGGAGATCATCTATATTGATATCGGCAATCGCCGGCTGGCTGTTCGAATAATATCCAGTAACCGGGATGACCAAGCTTTCGGTAGGCATATTGTTTTCATAAGTAATCATTATCAAACTGTCGGTACCGCCCACCAGTAATTCAGGGTAGCCATCAGCATTTAAATCACCGATTGCAGGAGGGGTCACCTGGCTGCCGCCAATATAGATAGGGAACCCAGCTATCCTGTTACCATCGGCACCCCAGGCAAAAAGATTTCCGTTACTGGCTTTGGCAATAATATCAAGGGCTCCATCTTTATTGATATCAAACAGAACCGGGGGCGCATTTATTGGTACGGTGGCTTCCAACCGATAGATGATCCGGTTTCCAACTGAATCAAAGACGGCCATTTCCCCGCCCTGAGTGGTAACAATTACTTCAGGAGTATCATCTCCTGTTATATTGCCAACTGCCGGGGCCGCATTGATTGGACCTAACAAAGTGGTGCTGCCGGTTCCAAAAGCCCCTATAGTGCTTCCCTGGTAGTTGAACGCATAAAGTAAACCCCAAGTATCTATGCCATCAATGTTTTGTCCGCCTACAACGATCTCTTTAGCTCCATCGTTATTCAAATCAACCAGTACTGGGGCTGATGATAGTCGCATGCTGGAATTATTACGGCTCCAAATCAGGCCATTGGTGCCCCATGGAGTTCCATCGGCCTTCCAGGCGAAGAGATTCCCGCCTTCAGAAACTGCCACCACTGAATTAGTGCCGCTGCCGTCTATATCTCCAACAGCCACTGCTTCACGGATAGCTTCTCCATTGGCATTCGCCGGCCATCCGGATAATGTTGCCGCAGAGGTTGCATCGGTGTCAGGAAGCGCCAGCTTGATGGCATTAATGGCACCCGCTTCATTTCCGATAATAATATCGGCAATGCCATCCTTATCCAAATCGGCGATTGTCGGCGCGCATCGGATAGGGCTCCCGGTGTTGAAGGGGAATCCTGCCACCTGAGGAGGATAGGTTTTCTCTACATTCACCACAAAAGTACTGATGTATTGTAAACCCTGGTCATCCAAAAGGGTCAGGATAAAGGCAATAGTATCTACTGAAAAATCAATGGGTGTGTAAAACTTAAAAGGTTCCGGTAGATTGGTGATGCTACGGGCACCGACTTTCCCGACAAAGACGTTATTTTTTACTAAATTCACATTGGGATCATAGGTGCTTAACATGGCGCGAACACCATTGATCTGCTGATCAAAATAACGGTTCCAGAAAGACAGATTCAAATTAATCATTTCTCCCGGATTAATACTGCCGTTGCCATTATTGAAGGCGCTGGTGGTAACATCAGCGACGGTATCATCAATGACAATGGTATGCTTGCTGTTTCTTCCGTCATAAAGGGAGAATTGGCCCATATCCACTACAAAAGGACAATTCCATGTTTGATCGTCCGGAAGAAAGTCTTTGGCAGTATCCAGGCTTCCTGTGTCGAGCCCACCGCCAATTTCGAGGTTGAACTCAATTACATGGTTTTGAGGAGCATCGGGAGAAACTGTAAATTCAAAACCGCTATTATTCGGACTGAAAGTTGCTCTTTCGGTATTGGAGCCGGGATATCCATCCAACCCCGGAATATTATAATCACTCCGGTAAACAGCCACTGTCACATAAGGATCCGATGTGGTTAGAAGGGCTGCGACGGCTGAAGTGACTGGTAGGTTGGAAGAGTTCCGAATAAAGGCCTTCATACGGATTGTTTCCCCGGGTTCAATGACATTGTTATCATTGGGGTCGGAAATCTCAATATGGTCCAGAGCCAGCGCTGTCACATGGCAATAAGTTACTGGAACACGATCCAGCCAGTTGGCTGTCACATTTCCATACGCCTGAAGGTCCCATTCCAGGATGGCATATCCAAAAGCCTTATCCGGTGAATGGTTCTTAACCTTGATAAGCCCTTTTTCTTCATCTCCGCCAGACTCTGGAGTATAATCACGGACACTTACGTTAAAATCAAATTCCGGATACGCTACACTCCCGACATAAGGGGCATTGACAGAGGTAGTCCCGATGGCAAAAGCAGTTGTCCCTGTCAGATAATATTCAAAACTATCAGTCAGGGAGAGCAATCCGCCATCAGGATTGGTATCCCGATAAATATTAATCGACCCTGTTAAAGGAGAAGTTGACTGAGTCGAATTGGTTATTGTGAAAATGGTTCCGGTGTTATTTAAAAGCTCCGGAGAAAATTCCACTCTGGATTCCTTAATGTTCAGGTAATTATCACTATTACCGACGGGGGTACCGTCTTGTTCCTGCCTGCCCATAAGGGCACTGGTCCGGTCATCGGTATTATTATCATCAAACAGATACCGATACAACCCTCCATCATAGGGTTGTTGCGTAGGATCTTCCTTCGCCAGGTCTATTGTGTGATAAAGACCTCCACTGGAAATGAACGCGCCCTTTTCAGATACAGGAATATCAACCGGCAATGCTACGGTTACCCGGTCTCCGGTACCAGTATCATAACTGGCATAGAGCATGAAACGGATTTCATAACCGCTACCGATATCTACCTTGCTGAGAGAGAGTTTATAAGGGGTGGTGTTTTCAATGGTAATATTCGATTCTATGTCCCCATAAGCAGCTTCTCTTTGTATGAAGGTTACATTTGAATCACTGGTGGACAGGACTCCATACACATTCTTGGCGACATTGTTGCCAGTATTCGTAACGGAAAGATACAGATCAATGGTTTCACCCGGATCCAATATCTGGTTTGCGTTATTCACAATATTATAAGTGGATGCATCGTTAACTAAATAACTGGTAATCGCTAGATTCTGGTTCACTTCATACAGATAAATCCCGTACATGGGGTCAATCATTCCAAAACCCCAGTCAGCTGTAAAATTGCCATATAGGAAATTGTTGGGATTGTAACTGGTGGAATAAAGTGAATAGAGCATTGATTTTCGATCTGTGATTCCCCGGGTCATCAGCATGGCTACATACGCGGAGACATGGGGGGCTGCCATGGAGGTACCCATCATTCCCTGATAACGATCGACTGTGGGGGCCCCTGCTTTATAAGGGAAGCAACTGACCACGGGATAATAAGTATCTGAACCACCGGGAGCAAAAATATCGGTCCCTCGGATATCTCCATAAAATTCAGAGTCAAAGGTCAATCCGAAACGGTCGGGATCATCTATTATTTGATACCCATAATTGGAGTAACCAACTTTGATAGGCACTCCACTGTCATCATACATATAATCCCATGAGCCAACGGAGATGACCCCTGAAAACATGGCAGGAAATGTCCATCGGGTCTCTCCCACGGCATTATAATTGATGCTTTCATTTCCAGCTGAACAGACAATTTGGCAACCATATTTTTTTACTTCAGTGATAGCCTCATACATAAGTTTTGAATGGGCAGCATAAAAAGCTGCTTCTTCTCCAAGACTCATGTTAATAACATTGGCTTTAAACCGTTTACCTGCGGCAATAATCCCATCTGATACATCGGAATTGGTTCCAGTTCCATCGGTTCCTAATACCCTGATCGGGATGATTTTGACTTTAGGAGCCATACCGGCAATTCCTTTTCGATTATTGGCAGCTGCGGCGATAATCCCGGAAACATGGCTTCCATGTCCGACAGTGGCGCTATCCATCGGAAATGCGTCATTATCGACATAATCAAATCCCGCCAGATATTGGCCTCGCAGGTCTTCATGATAAAAATCAATTCCAGTATCAATGACAGCTACTTTGATACCATCGCCCTGAGTGACTGACCATACCCCTTCATTAAGCCCGGAAATAAAACCCGGAGCCACTATATCGCTAAATGAAACACCCGGCAGGTCCGGCATTCCCATGATATATAAATAGGGTTGGTAGGTGGCGACATATAAGTAATCAGAACTGGTACCAAAGACACCCAGCGTGATTCCCTCATCAGGATCAATTCCTATTCCATCAACCTGATAAACTGTATCATTGAAGTAGGGATCATTGGGAATCATTGAGGCATAACAATACCAGTTAGGCTCTGCATAAAGGACATTAGGGTCTTTTTGGACTTTTTTAATGGCATCTTCTACAGATATGCTAGAAGGAAGTTTGGCGACTTGATAATTTAAGTATGCACCTTGTCGTTTGAGTTTAAACCCAAAAGACTGAGTGAGCTGGGTTGCATGAGACTGGGCCACATCATCATTATATCGGATGATTAATTCTCCCGGAGCATAATTCTTGCTGGGGTCCTTAGCGTTGGGAATAACACGGGCCTGACTGACCTTTGCCGGCAGTTTGGCTTTTTCCCATTGAGTGGTCCGGTTGCCGGGAAGCTTAATAGTTTCAGTGGCAGAATATGCCAAAGAGAAAACCATTAATAATACGGGCAGAACCAGAGAAACAAATTTCAGCATTCTACTTTTACGTGACATGGAAGTGGGTATCTCCCTTCTCCTTATAATGATTCTATTTATTCGTTTTAATATATTGTAATCCAAAGAATTAATAACACACTTATAGAAAATTATCAATAAAATGTCATAAAAACTGGCATTAAGGTCCGATAATCCTGTGTTATTGTGCTCAATTTGCCATTAAAAATCTTTTTGTAGTATACCATTAATCCCTGATAGAAGGTATAAAAAAATGCCGTTAAAAGGTTCCTTTCAGCAATTCTTTAGACAGGTGAAATTGCTTTTAGGGCCAGGTTTGAGGTAAAATGATAATCGACTTGGCAGGAAAAAGCTTGACAGGTTATCCGATACCCATAGATAATGTAACTTTCAAGTTGCAGGGAAATATATTTGAACTGAAAAAAGGGTCATTAATTTGAAGGGAAATAAACGAGCCCGGAGAGCAGAACGTGTTTTTTTAAAAAAGTACGTTTTTTCTCTTAAACGGGAAGCTAAACCCAAACCTGGTCTGCGTTCATGGGACCCCTATGAATATATCACCCTGGCAATCGGGGTGGTTTTTGTTTTGGTATTAGCCGGATGGCTGGTGAGTGATGTCTTTTTCTCCTATATGGATGAGGATATCAATCTGGTCAGTCCGGAAATGCTGGCTCAGGAACCGGATGGTTCCGGTCAGGTGTTCGCCTCTCCCATCGTTGAAGACAATAAACCTGCTGTTACCTCTTCCCAGGAAAAAACCGTCAAAAAATCTGAACCTGAAAAGCCGCGTCAGGCTATTAATGAATATACCCTTAAGAAACATGATACCCTTGGGAAGATAGCCAAGATAAATGGGATCAGTCTTCAAACCTTATTAGCGGCCAATCCTGAATTAAATCCCAGAAGATTGAAAGTGGGAATTAAGCTGACGATTCCTTCCCAGGATGGAGTCATATATAAGGTTGCTAAGGGCGATACCCTGGGTTCGATTGCTAAAAAATATTCTGTTTCTTCCAAGACAATTGCTGAAGCTAATAAAATTTCTTCCCGGCATAAATTAACTCCCAGCCAGACCATTCTCCTGCCTGGAGCTAAAATGCTGGTAGCCAAGAAAACCGAGACCCGAAAAGATATTAAGATGGAAGTGGCTTCTCGGACAAAAAATTCAGTGGGAACTTCCAAGCATTTATCTGCCAGCAAACCTTTGGTGATTGCTAAAGTTCCGGCAGCCTCCCATGCGGAGGTATCTGATGCTGATGAGACTGTTGATGAAAGCATTGCGGACCAGGAAGTTCAGGGAGATGATTCTGAAACAGATGAAGCTCCCGAGAAGGTTGCTGCTACCGCTAAAGGCTTTATCAATCCGACGGGTGGAAAACTGACCTCCGGGTTTGGTTATCGCCGTCACCCGATGGGTGGTGGCCGCCGTCTGCATCGTGGAATTGATATTGCCAATAAAAAAGGAACGACCATTATGGCTGCTAAACCCGGTAAAGTAGTCCATGCCGGGTGGTATGGTTTGATGGGTAAGACTGTCATCATTAAGCATGAGGATGGATATGTTACCTATTACGGCCACATGAGCGATGTTTCGGTAGCAGAAGGCCAGACGGTTCGCCAGGGACAGAAGATTGGAGAAATGGGGACTACAGGGTTATCCACCGGGAACCATCTCCATTTTGAAGTCCGTAAGAATAATGTTCCTATCGATCCATTGAAAATATTGAAAAATAACTAGAATAAAAATTATTGAAATCGGTCGAAGACAGGTCTGTTCCTTTTCAGGAATGGGCCTTTTTCGTTTGGGGGGATGGCTTGGGGAGCGAAAGAGTCTTTGAGTACCAACAGAAATCCTGAAGCTGGCAAGAGAGGCAATGGGGTTTCTTCTGGCATTGCTTTTTACCAAAAGCCACAATCAGGGCATGATATTCATTAAAGAGCTTTTCCTCGGAGGGAAGATTCCGGGTAAAGATACTTTGCAGTTCCGGATAGGAAATCTTTTCCGGATGGCAGCCCAGCCGATAGAAAATCCTGCGGGTATAAGTATCCACTACAAAGGAAGGTTTTCTGGCCGCATAGAGGATGATAGAATCAGCTGTCTCTTCTCCAATCCCATGGATGGATAATAATTCTTTACGAAGTGTTGTCGGTTCTATCCCCAGGAGGGAATCCAATTGACCGTGATGGTGTACTCTCAGATAATGAATGAAAGCCTTAACCTTTTTGGCTTTTTGGTTAAAATAACCGGAGGGGCGGATCAACTCGGCCAGTTCTGATTCTTTGATTTTATCCAATCCGGCTACCGTCAATACCTGTTGATGATTGAGGTTGGTGATGGCTTTTTCCACATTCGACCAGGCAGTGGATTGGGTCAGAATGGCTCCCACTATGATTTCTAAATCAGTCTCTCCGGGCCACCAGTGTTGAGGGCCATACAGGGCATAGAGCCGATGATAGATTTCCATCAAAAAATCCCGGGTGGGTATATTTTTCGCAAAAGGGTTCATAGGGCCATTCAATAAAAAAGGACGCTACTAGATGATATTAGATAGCGTCCTTTTTTGGTTCATATGGATTCATTTTTTTTATAAGAGGGTTTTAATGCCTCGGATTGCCTGCCGGATTCGTTTTTCATTTTCTACCAGAGAGAGGCGGAGATATGAATCCCCAAATTCACCAAACCCGATACCGGGGGAAACAGCCACTTTGGCTTTCGCTAATAGCAGCTTGGTAAATTCCAGAGAACCCATGGCTTCATATTTAGGTGGGATTTTGGCCCAGATAAACATAGTGGCTTTGGGCTTGGTTATTTCCCATCCGATTTTATTTAAGCCATCTACCAGGATATCCCGGCGTCGATGATAGACTTGGCGAATCTCTTCCACACACTGTTGGGGGCCGTCCAGGGCAACCGTTGAAGCTATCTGGATGGGATTAAAAGTTCCATAATCCAGATAACTTTTCATTCGGGTCAGGGCATTTATCATTTCTTTGTTGCCTACGCAGAAGCCCATTCTCCAACCCGGCATATTATAACTTTTGGATAATGTGAAAAGCTCCACAGCCACATCTTTGGCACCCGGTACCTGCATGATACTGGGGGCTTTATACCCATCAAATACCAGGTCGGCATAGGCAAGGTCTTGAACCACCATCAAATCATTTTCTTTGGCAAATTTGACGACTTTCTCATAAAAGGCTAAATCGACCACGGTGGTGGTGGGGTTATGGGGAAAATTTAAAATCAGAAGTTTAGGTTTAATCCAGGTTTCCCGGTAAGCGGCCTCGATATTTTCCATTAAATCAGTGTGGAGGGTCATGGGAACATTAATGACATTCCCCCCGGCGATAACCACGCTATATCGGTGAATCGGGTAAGAGGGATTGGGTACCATGGCTAAATCTCCCGGATTTAGGATGGCCAACATTAAATGGGCCAATCCTTCTTTAGAGCCAATAGTCGCGATGGCTTCGGTATCTGGGTCTAAATCGACATTATAATTTCGTTTATACCAGTTGCAAATACCCAGCCGGAGTTTATATATCCCACGGGATACGGAATATCGATGGTTTTTTCCTTTGGAGGCGGCTTCACAGAGTTTTTTGACAATATGAGGAGGGGTCGGTAAATCCGGGTTGCCCATCCCTAAATCAATGATATCCTCACCCTGATGGCGGTATTCCATCTTTAATTGGTTCACTATGTTAAACACATACGGCGGTAGCATTTCAATTCGTTGGAAACGATGCATGGGATTTATTCCTCTTTGGAAGCTTATTAAAATTATTAATATGCTAAATATAAATTTTAACATCATTAATTGATTCAGGGCAATTTATAGAAATAGAAATTATAGTCAAAGAAAGAGATTCCGATACCCAGACTTTTTTGACAGCTGTCAAAAAACAGGTAAAGGGGGATTGATTTTCAACCAATGACCTGATTTAGATCGATTACCGGCAAAACATAAAATAGAGCTAACATAATATAAATCAGTCTTCTATTAAGAGTCTCCCTGGTACTTGTTAAAAATGAATCTTCCTATTAATGGGACCTTCCTGGTTTCATTCATGATTGGTTTCTAAAATCGGAGCTAGACCCAGGCTGTAGTCATCAGCCTGGGTCAGACTCCTTTCAAACCTCCCATTCCTAAAGAAAGAAAGGGCTCCTCTTCTCCCAGAATAGGAAGGTAAGGTAGCTCTTAAGCCTTTAGATTTTGACAGCTGTCAAAAAGGTTTTCCCCTCTTTCTATGGGATAGGGGATATTTCAACAAAACGGATTAACTCCGGGCTTTAGCCCGGGGAATAACCAGGGATAGAAAGACTCCAAACCATTTTAATGGTTTTCCTCCTATTGGGAGGATTAAATGGCTCAGTTTTACAGTAGGGGATGGGCATGCCTGGCTGATTTAAGGGGTAGAGGAATTAATACTAAGCGACCCAGTGGGTCGCCACTACTGGGTAGAAACAGAGATATGGATGATCCATCATCATTTGACTAGATCATAAAGGGTAATGTATCAGATACCTACATTGTGGCCATTATATAAAAAGCGAGGTTTCCATTGGGAGGAAACCTCGCTTTAAGTTAAAAGCTAAGGGGAAAGGGAATGAACCAGGTTATCCCATGACCACTTCGACTTTATGTTTAGAGTTTTTCTTATAGAGGGGAATCAGATTACCCTCGATGGGGGTTCCATCGACTGTTACCGATTTCACGCCTTTAGAGACATGATTGGGGTTGGTAACGGTGATGTCATATTTAATGCCCCGGAAGACCCGTTTAAACTTGAATCCGTCCCAGGCTTTCGGGATGCAGGGATCGATTCGGAGACCCTCATATTCAGCTCTGACACCGCAGATGAAACAGAGGCCGTCATGCAGCATCCAGGCGGCCGTTCCGGTCAACCAGGAATGGGAAGCCTGTCCGATGGTCGGATGGTCAGGGCTGGTCACATATTCCGCATAGACATAGGGTTCCACTTCATACCGGTCTTCATTCGCCGGGTCGAACATTCCCCATTGAGTCTGAGTCAAGCCAGGTAATGTCTGGCCCAGGTCTTTGGCATGGTTCTGTAAGGCCGGGGGAAGGGCTTTCTTGAAATATTCAAAGGCCATATCGCCTCGGCCCAGTAAAGTTTCTGCCAGGATACACCAGGTAACCGGGTGATTGAAGACCGCTCCATTTTCTTTCTTGCCTTGAACACATCGGGTTGCCAGACCGATTCTGGGATTAACCTTGGAATAGGCAGGATGGAGAAGTTTCGGCCCTTTGGGAGTATCCAGATGTTTTTTTACTGAATCCATGCATTGGACAGACCGAGTTTTATCAGCAACCTCGGAAATAACCGCCCAACTCTGGGCATTCGCAAAGATTTTACCTTCTTCGCATTTGGCTGAACCGATGATTTCACCGATATCATTGGTTCCCCGCCAATACCATTCACCATCCCAGCAGATTCGGTTGATTCTCTCGCTGAGTTTAGCATACTGGTCTTTGTAATAAGCCAGTTTATCTTCCAGAACGATTCCTCTTACACCTTTTTTGATACCTTTTTGAACCATCATTTCCATCATGCCGATGGTTTCTTTCAAGGCATACGCCAGATAGAGGGCCACCCAGGTAGTTTCCCCTTTTCCATCACGGCCGAGGTAGTCGAGGGTATCATTCCAGTCTCCAGGCCCGAATTTCGGCAGGCCTCGTTCGGTGCAATCTCCGATGACATAATCCAGGTTATTGCAGAGGTGCCGGAAGATGGTGGCTTTGCTCTTAGTTTCTTCCCGATAAGGAGGTTCTTCGATTTTGAAAGGAAGTACTTCTCCCAGGATGGTCCAATCGCCGGTTTCCTTGATATACTGGCAGCAAGCCACCGGGAACCAAAGGGGAGTATCTGAATGACCGGTCCGTTCCCCACCGCTGGTCAGAGGGAAAAAGCAATGTAAGACCGAACCGTTTTTGAATTGATGACGGCCCATTTCCAGAATACGTTCTTTAACGTTTTCGGGTTCATACATGACAGGTCCCAACATGTCCTGGCAACTGTCCCGGTACCCACGGCCAAAAAGAAGTCCGCCATGGTGATAGGAAGCATTTCGAGAGAAATCAAAGGTGGTTTTATTCTGGTATTGGTTCCAGACATTCATCATTAAGTTGAATTCCGGGTCCGGAGTCTCCACCTGAGCTCTCTGGAGATAATCTTTCCACCAGGCTTTCAGTTTAGCCAATTCATTATCGGCATTGGCCACATGGGTATATTTCTGAACCAGGGGGCGGGCCAGAGTCCGGAAAGATTTTTCCGAAAGGTCGCCTTTCTGGCCTGTCGATAATTCTTCCAGTTTATCCACAATGCCCAGGACAACCGCAAAATCAATTGTCTGTCCGGGATTCAGGGTAATCTCATTCTGGATAGCTCCGATCGCATCACCCGCTGTGATTTCAGTGTTAAAACATTTACCTTCTTCAATGGCAATCGGGTCTTGTTCACTGCGCCATTTACCGATAAAGGTATCTTTATACCCGTCAAACCCGGTTACCGGCAGCGTATTGGAAAAGAAGACCCATTTATTCCAGGGTTTATTAGGTTGTTTGACTGTAACCCCGGAATAGGTGACCCAGTATCGTTTGGTTGCATAGAGGGTATTATCATCCTGATGGAACTGAACATCATTAAAATGTTTGTCATTAGGCTGGTTGATCAAGTCCACCAACCCATGGCCCAGACATAGTTCCACATAAGAGAAGATTGAAAGTTTTCTGACTTTATCAGTCTGATTGGTGAGGCTGACCCGCCAGATTTCCAAGTCATCCTGCAGGGGAATAAAATAGGTGATATTGCTGCGGATTCCCTTATATTCTTCCGTGATGGAGGTATAACCCAATCCATGCCGGCATTCATACGAATCCAGTTTTTTCGGAGTCGGTTGCCAGCTTAAGGACCAGAATTCGCCATCTTCAGCATCCCGGAGATAGACATATTTCCCCGGACGGTCCCAGGGAAGTCCATTATAACGCCACCGGGTGATCCGGCTGTCTTTGGGAGACTGGAAGAAGCTGTATCCGCCGCCTGCATTGGTAATCATGGCGTGATAGTGTTTATTGGTCAGGTAATTAACCCAGGGAGCCGGAGTATCCGGCCGGGTTATGACATACTCCATGCCATCTTGTGTGAAATATCCATACTTACTCATCAGTAGATACCTTTCAGTTATTAAATAAATTAAATATCAGTTATGCCGCAGAGGGCTTTTCCCGCATTAAGAATCTTCCATGTATTATCCATGGTTTCCGACCCTGCATACAAGCGAACCACCGGTTCGGTATCGGATGCCCGAATCAAAAGCCAGCCATTGCCATGGAAGGAGAATTTGATTCCATCCAGCAGACAGACTTTTTCCACCGGGATTCCGGCAAATTCTGCAGGTGGATTATCCCGAAGCCGTTGAATGAGTCCCAGCCGTTTACTGTCTTCCAGGTGGGCATCGATCCGGTCATAACAGAAGGCTCCAAACCGGTTTTCCAAATCTTTAACCAGCTCCGATAAGGATTTCCCTGTGGTTGCCAGCATTTCCAGAGTCAATAAAGCGATTAAGAGGCCATCCCGTTCCGGGATATGGTTTTTGAATCCGATACCGCCGGATTCTTCTCCTCCAATCAAGACATCTCTTTCCAACATGATTTCACAGACATTTTTAAAGCCTACTGGGACTTCGGTGACTTTTCCCCCGCCATTTTGTTCTATCAGCTTATCAATGATCGGGGCCAGGGAGACTGTATGAACCACTTCTCCAGTCCAGCCTCGGTTCTGGGTCAAGTGTTCATAGAGGAGAGGGAATGAGTAATGAGGCCAGACAAAGACTCCATTGGAATCTGTGATTCCCAACCGGTCTGCATCCCCATCTGTTGCTACACCTAAATCGGCTTTTTCTTTTTTGATGGTATCAATCAATATCTGGGTATTTTTAGGAATCGGTTCAGGCAGGACTCCCCCAAAGAGGCAATCTCGGTTAGAACGAATCGAAATAACCTTACAGTCAGTTCCTTCCAGGAGTTTTTCCAGGTAGTTTTTGCCGGACCCGTGCATCCCGTCATGAACGACCGTTAATTTAGAATCGGAAATCTTTTTCAGGTCCACCAGGGATTTCAGTTGTTCCAGGTAAGGAGTCACCAGATCCGTCATAACAATATTTTTTCGGGTTACTTCATCGACTTTTTTAGGGTCAGTCTTATAGAGGTGTTTTTCAATATCTTTAGTAATGGCCGGAATAGCTGAACCGCCATATTCTCCTTTAAACTTGACCCCGTTCCAATGGGGAGGGTTATGGGAGGCGGTAATCATCACTCCACCGGCGCAATTGTTTTTCTTGACAATATAAGACAGGGCAGGGGTGGGGACTGCTTCCTGTCCCAATAAAACTTGGACTCCATTGGCAGCCAGGATTTCAGCTACCAGCATGGCATAGGTTTCAGACATAAACCGATAATCATAGCCGACAGCAATTCCCCGTGCCGATGTCCCTTTTTCCTTGACATATTCAGCGGTGGCTTGAGCGATTATACGGACATTCTCAAAGGTATAATTATCCGCAATAATCCCCCGCCATCCATCAGTTCCAAAACGAATTTTCTGCATTTTTAATGAAAGCCTTTCTATAAATGTTGAATTAAGGATTATACAAAGCCCAGTCTTGGAGTTCAACCCATTTCGTATTTCTGACAAATCGAACCGCATCGGCTATTACAATATCATCGGCATCATTACTAAGGGCGACATACCCGCTGTTTCCCTGGTTAAAATAATAAGTTCCCAGGGAATTCCACCGGCCCCCATTAGCTTCCTGGTTTACCCTGATAGTGGTAGAACCTGAAGCTGATGAAATCAAATAAGGAGCATCGGTAGCCCGATTAATATGGACACTCCACCAGGCAAACACTTCATATTCTCCGGCATTTGGTAATACGGGTCTCCAACTGGCTGTGGCGTTACTCCCAGCCATGTGATACCAATAATTGTCACCATATCGGTCAGACTGGGACGTAGATAGGTACCATCCCCCGCCGCTGGTGGAAAAACCGGATTGGTCATTATCAATGATGATACTGAGATAATCATTATTCTTATCAATAATTGTATCAATAATATCGTAGTCAAAGATACCATCAGGAGTGTAACCCTGGACCTTAATTTCATAATATCCGTCATCATAAGCAGCTATATCCCAGTAGGGTTGGTCATATTGGCTGGTTTGCCGGGAAAAGAATTCTCCGTTGATGGTATATACCACAGAATTCAGGGCATAAGCTGGATAGGTTGTAATACTAAGGTATTGATTGCTTGTGATAATCTGTTCAGCAGTGGGATTGCTGAAACAAACATTCAACAGGCTGGTATCCTGGGGAATAGAAGATAGATAATAGCTGTCAGAAATGGCTCTGTGGTAGTTGGTAATGATGCTGTAATTGTCGGTTATTGAAAAATCAGCATGATTGATTGAGCGGCTGTCATAATCAAACCAGGTAATTAGTTTGATTTTAGGGAATTCCGTGGATAGCTGGTCATAAATCAGGTTGGTATTGGCAATACCGTAATCGACACAATTATAAGCAGTGGTCCCGTTTAGATAAGCATGAGTGGCAGCCCATTCCGGGAACATGATGGGTTTATTGTGGGGGGCTGCCGAGTAGTTATCATAAACAAACTTTATTTTATCCCGGGGATCTCTTGTATCGGTGGTACCTGTGCCTAAACCCATATACATATCTACTCCCACCCAATCAACATATTCATCCCCCGGATAATAAGAATGAATCGAGGCCGTGGGAGACCAGTTAGGAGCCCAGACCATGACGACATTGGGAGCTTCTTCTTTGAAGATGTTATAAAGCAATCTCCATTTTTCAACATATTTAGCCGTATCGCCGGACCAGATAAATTCACTGAGATTCATTTCTGAAGCCCACCGGATAAAGACCGGCATTCGGGAGGCATGAGCATCTTGGGCCCATTTTCGAATATAAGCGCTGTCAGTAACAGTATCTAAACCATAGGAGGGTTCAAAACCGATTTGAATGGCTGAAGCTCCCTGAGCTTTAACATATTCAGCCCATTGGGAGGGGAAAGGACCACTCCAACCGCAATAAGTTAAATAACAGGCATGTTTTTTACCCACTGTCGTCTCAAAAGCATAAATATTACCGGGAGCTATGGGGTCCTGTTGGATATAAACCCCCAGGTAACATCCCTGAGTTGGTTCATATTTAGCCAGAGCCATTGCTTTTGGAGAACAAAAACCCGCTATCAGGATGGTCAGAATACTGATAAGACTGTTCCAGCGCATATGAGTACCTTCCTTCTATCCTATTAACTTATTCTTACCTATACAGCTGTGATGGCTTTTATATTTATTTTATAAATACAACACTGTATTTCATTCTTCCCTCTCCTTGCGAAGGAGAGGGTAGGGGGGAGTTGCTTTTAAAGCTTTTGATTTACTACTATCACCCCTCTTATCCCTTCCTTCGAAAGGAGGGGAAGATATAGGTCTTCCCTGTCGTTTCATTCTTCCCCCTCCTTACGAAGGAGGGGGTTGGGGGAGGTTGCTTTTAAAATTAAATCTTTTCCATCTTTCGTAAAATATCTTCAACTATCTTATCAATCTGTTTGATTACCTCAGTATTTGTATATCGAATAACCATAATTCCTAAATTGTTAAGATAAACAGTTCTATCTTTATCATACACAACCGACTCAGGATCGAAATGATGAATATCATCTATTTCGATGGCTAACCTCTTCCTAGGACAATAAAAATCTAGAATATAATTACCAATGCTAAATTGTCTTCAAAATTTCCATCCATTCAACTGTCTGTTATTAATTTTTTTCCATAATAATAATTCAGCTTGTGTTGATTGATTTCTTAATGTTTTTCTCAGTCCAGTCAATTTCTTTTGATTAAACAGTTCTGTCACAATGGTTTCTCCACATCAAAACAGACTGATTGTAAAAAGTTTTACTACTACCACCCCTCTTATCCCCTCCTTCGAAAGGAGGGGAAGATATAGGTCTTCCCTGTCTTTTCATTCTTCCCTCGGCGGCTCAAAGTGAGACGCGATTTACAAAGAAGAGTAGCTTCTCCAAGAAGGGAAGGGTGGAAACTCTATATGTTCATTGGACTGTACTCTTATCGAATATTGACCAGGCAAACCACCGGAGATTCCGGAAGGGCCCTGGCTAATTCCGCATGGGCAAATGAAAGGATTTTTTCCAATTCCAACAAACCTGAAAGATCAATGATTTTAGCTCCGCTGACCAGAAAAATATTGGGTAATTCCCGGCCGGCATCGCCATATCCAGTATGTTCATCGATCAATTTTCTCAAGGCTGTATCCAGACTGTCTTTAGTGGTCTGGAGGACTCTGGAATTGGTCATTTGCAGACGGATGATACCTTCTCTGTCAATCACACGGATTGAATTGTTTTTCTTTTTATATATTCCCCAAAGCTTATTTTCGATGACTTCAGCGCCAAAGGCTTCCAGGTATTCTGTCTGCCCGAGGGATTGGACCCTGGCTTCAGGGACCCTTAAGGAGATGGCCGCCTGCTCAATCCTTTTTTCGAGGCTCATTTCCCGGTCTTTCAGATTTCTGGCTCTTAATTCAGTGGAACCGGTGGCCGTGGCTCTGAGGATGTTTTTCTGGGGATCAATTTCAATAAAGACTTCAATGGTATCTGGCGCTGCTCCCATTTTATGGACGGCTTCTTCGGCTTCTTTTCGAATTTTCAAGATATCTTCACTAGAGGGGTTTATAACACTTTTCTCAATAGTATCCCGGACCATTGCTAAGGCTACCCCGATGGCTGAGATGACGGCCGCATTCTGGGCAATGGTATGTTTCATCTTCATGAGATGGGCCGTGTAGGGGACAATGGCTGCTGCACCGCCGCCGCCCCCGATAAGAGCGATGATACTGGTATCCAGTTTATATTCTTTCAGCAGCTGTTCAACTACCTTGACCGCTTTGGGAGCGGCCTTATCCATAATCATCTCCGCTGCTTTTTTGGCATCTGCTTTTAAAGCTTTTGCCAGAGGGGCAAAGCCCAGAGTGATTGTTTCCAGATTGCCCAATGCACAATTATCCGGGGGAACCATCCCCAGGAGGTTGGAAGCACAGGTTGGAGTGATAGCGGCTTTTGCGTCATTTTTTCCTTCGATATAAATATAATCGTCAGGGTCTCCCTTTTTGGGTTGAATAGTTTTCAGGCTGGAATCAGTAAAATCCTCCGGTTTAGAGAAGGAGGTATAACCCAAGCCGGCAATATGGGCGCTCCGGGGACCGACATCTTCCACTTTTCCATTCTTTACCCGGACCATGGAACCTCCGGCAATCCCGATGGTTCTCACATCCAGAGTTCGAAGATAAACCCGGTGTCCGCCGACTTCTGCGGTTTTAATTAAGGCTTTGCCATTTTGAATGGCAGAAATATCCGTACTGGTACCGCCTACTTCCAGGAAAATGCCATCTGATATATGGGCATACATCAAAGCAGCTGCCACACCTGCTGCCGGACCTGAAAGCATGGTTAGAATAGGCCGTTTCCGCATCTGGCTGATATCCATGACTCCCCCATCAGAACGCATAATCATCAGGGGGGCCTTGATGCCAGCCTTCTTAACCGAGATTTCGGTCATATTGGCCGTTTCCATCATCTTAACCAGCATACTGGCATTTATAACGGCTGTCCTGGTTCTTATTTTTAATCCATATAACTGGGAAATTTCATGGGTAGCGGTTGCGGGGATTCCCTTCTGTGCGCAAATATCCAGAACCAGTAATTCATTAGCAGGGTCATCCACACTGAAAGATTCTGCCGCTACAATGACTTTAGCCCCTTCGGATTGGAGTTCCTCAATGGTTTTAGTAATAAGCTCACTGGTAAATCCATCGGTGCTTTCGATAAACCGGTGATGGGTCTTTAGGAATCGGCCGGGAGCCAATTCGATATCAGGGATATTCGTTTCAGATTTAGCTCTGATTTTTTCCATTCCCTTAGCCATCCCGATAATTCCGACTTCAGCCACATCCCCTTCCAACAGGGCATTAGTGGCCTGGGTCGTGGAATGGGCAATGAATGCCACTTCATCCGGGGATATATTGGACTGTTCCAGAAGGATGTTCAGGGAATCAATAATCCCTTTAGCAACCCCTTCCTGAGCAGTATGGGTAGTAGGGACTTTAACTTCCCCAATCAATTCCATGGAGAGAGAATCAATGGCTACTGCATGGGTAAAAGTACCGCCGACATCAATTCCAATTCGTACTTTACGCTGACTCACTTTTTTATTCCTCGTGTTTCAAAATAATCGCATTAGTGACCGGGCGTTCAACCCCCTGAGGGCCATTTGCTCTGGCAATATTATTAGGGTCGTCATCCGGGTCTGTTTTCAGGGCTTTATTAACATCTGCTTTTTTAATCCGGTCAGAAACAGAATTGACGACCATATTGGTAACGACCATGGTGGATGAACCGCCGCCATCCAGGTTTAACGCATATTCACAACCTAACTGGTCAATAAAGAATCGGGCTAAATCATCCAGTGAAATCCCGGTAGCAAAGTTCGGTTGCCTTCCATCAATGACTACCATATAAATGACAGTGTCCTTTGTGAAACCGATAGCGGTCCGAGGATGTCGGGTACTGTTAAAGGAATCACCCATGGATTCTTCTTTCCACCAGTTAACCGGCTGTCCTTTGAATACCAGGACCGGACCCCCGCCCAGTACTTCAGTAACCCCTGTCCAATCGGTTCCATTAATACCTTTGACTTTATTATTAGCTGTTTCCACCCGATCAATGACCACCCCATGCCCTGGAGTAAATCCGATGGCACCACGGGGAGGAATATCCGTTGCATTGGGATTAATCAGTTTTCCATCCTGCATGACCACCCCCACATGACTCCCTGTGAAATTGAAATAGCCGCCGTTAATGGCAGCCAAGGCATGATTCCTGGAGGCTATGGAGGAGGTTCTTTCATGGCTGGCAGTGGAGGCAACAGCTACCTTTAAATCCAAATCGTTCCGGGTATAATCAATTTTCAGGATATTAATATTTCGCAGGACTCCTGTTGAATCGGTTTGCCATTTCTGATGCCAGACCCCCTGGGTTAGGGGAAAGCTGAATTGCCTATCCAATGCATAAGCTGATACGCTCAGTAGAAGGAGACTGGATAAGAGAAGGAAGGATAAGGCTCTGAGTCCTTGCAGTTTGATAGTTTTTTTCATGATAGCAGATTCCTCTTTCAGGTAAGATGAATGCTTTATGTCCAACGATAATGATGTCTGACATAAAAAATGAAAATGGAGAATCCCCCATTTTCAACTAAAAAAAACCTAATTATTCTTTACAAAGCATATCAGACTATACTGAAATTATCAATAGAATTTGAGCCGGAAACTTCTATGAAAAAAGGGATACTTTCAATGAAAGTATCCCTTGAAAATACCTGTAAAATCAGGCAATAACTAAACTATGGTCCCCAGCGGAAAATGTCACCGTTGGAAACGGTGCCATTAGACGGATCATAGATTTCAAATCCAGTCCAAGGGGCAACAGCCGGTTCATAATCACGGTCAGGGCCGGAGGAGAATACTAACCAGAGGTTTCCGTCACCTAAAACGCGAGAATAGAGAGCTGGAACAGTCAGGAATCGACTTTCAGAATTACCTGCACGAACTGCAGCAAAGTAATCTGGTCCCCAATAAGGATAATACTGATAATCACCTGTGTCATTTGAAAAAATATCTTTTGGAATCGAGGACAAGTAAGAGACCGGGGTGGTCAAAGGAATAAACCGTTGTAAACGGGTAACACCAACGACATTCTGAGTCGGCAGATAGGAATTGTTATCAACAAAATAACTTTCCATGCCTGTTGCAAAAGTTCTCATTTCACTGCTGACACGGGAGACTTTTGAACGAGTCTGGGCTGCCAGGAAGTTCGGAATGGCAATGGCTGCCAGGATGGCAATAATCGCCACAACAATCAATAACTCAATCAGGGTAAAGCCTTTAGCTTTTGTCATTTCAATGTTCACCTCCCCTCAAATATTAATAAGTATAGGACAAATTCATTTATAGAATATTTAACTGTCGTAAAAACCGCACAATATTATCCCTTTTAATAATGTGCAAAGATGAATATGGAAATAATTTTGGTGGGAGTAATCTTTTTAATCCCAGCTAAAAACCCTAATATCACCTTTTACTGAACGAATCTTTTTCAAATACACTATATTTAGTATATTTTACAATTATTGGTAACAAATGTAAACATAAAATGATTAATTGAAGTATCTCTTCTGCTTGTCAGTGGGTCTAATTTCTTATAATTCAATCAGTAATAAGAAGAACCGAATTGATTCTTTTATAAGCGGATGTCAAATATAGAAGCCCCAAAAAAAAAGGAACTCCTTGTTACAAGAGTTCCTGTATAAAGGTCAATTTAATCTATACACTATGGTCCCCAGCGGAAAATATCTCCGTTAGAAATCGTTCCATTGGAAGGATCGTAAATATCAAATCCATAGGGTGCAACCGCAGGTTCATAATCCCGGTCAGGTCCAGAAGAGAAGACCATCCAGAGGTTTCCACCTCCAGCTACCCGGGACTGCAGGGCAGGAACATTCACAAAATAAGCAGCATTGGTCGGTGAAAACATATCCTGGCCCCAGTAAGGATAATACTTCTGATCACCTGTTTCGTTCGAAAAGAGATCTTTCGGAATCGAGGACAAGTAAGAAACCGGTGTGGTCAAAGGAATAAACCGTTGAAGACGGGAAACTCCAACTACATTGCGGGTGGGCAGGTAGGTATTATTATCAACATAATAACTTTCCATACCAGTCGCAAAAGTCCTCATTTCACTGGTGACACGGGAGACCTTGGAACGGGTCTGGGCCGCCAGGAAGTTGGGAATAGCAATGGCGGCTAAGATAGCAATAATCGCCACGACAATCAATAACTCAATCAGGGTAAAGCCTTTAGTTCTTTCCATTTAGATGTTCACCTCCCATCAAATAATTTCATAAAGAACATAATAATATTCCTGAAAATCTGGTATAAATGTACTAAAAACCATGATTCAGAGGGGATTCAAGTAGGAAGGGATCCAAAAACTTGATTTGACCCTTTATATAAAAAGGATAGCCTATTTATGTGAAAATATCTATTATTTTTCATAATATATTGGTAAATATGGGCCTGTGTGGAAGGAATTTTATTCATAGATCCGGGTAAAGGAATAAAAATCAATGGATTACTATTATATAGGGAAATTAAAAAATAGGGTGGCCCCCCCAATCTCTCTAGGGAAATTATCAATAGTCTATAAAAGCAGGTTTGGAGGCTGAGAGTATGATTATGAAATAAAAAGAGGGTTTCCTATCGACAGGAAACCCTCGTGGTGGAGTTATATTGACTAAAAATTAGGGTCCCCAACGAATAATATCACCATTCGAAACGGTGCCATTGGTGGGATCATAGATTTCAAACTGGTAAGGGGAGACAGCCGGTTCATAATCTCGATCCGGTCCCATAGTTAACATGATCCACATTGGCATTCTGCTTCCAACAATTTTATCTTTCATTTCAGGTACCAAATCAAATCGAGCATTAGGAGCGGTCCCTGAACCGTCAGGATTTAATCCTGCCAACTGGAATACATACGGTGGATCCCAGTAAGGATATATCTTTTGCTCAAAGGCGGTGTCACTACTGAATATATCCATTGGAAGTGAAGATAAATAGGAAATTGGAGTTGTTACTTGTTTTAGGCGTTCCATCCGAGTATAGAGTCCGCCATTGGTCCAAGGATAGCAGTTATTATCAACGTAGTATGATTCAAGGGCTGTTCCTACTGAGCGCATATCACTTTTGGTTCTGGAGACTTTAGACCGGGTTTGGGCTGCCAAGAAGTTAGGGATAGCAATAGCAGCCAGGATGGCAATGATGGCTACAACAATCAATAATTCAATCAGGGTAAAACCTTTAGCGTTCTTCATTTTATGTATTCACCTCCTTCTTAAATAACTGTCATCTAATGGAGTATCAATGTTGAATATATAAAAGAGCTATTTTTAATAGTATTTTATAGTTTTGGGCTTTTGTCAATAATTAATGTGATTTTGTTGCATAGAGAGATAGGGGGAAATAGATAGAAAATTGATAAGAAAAGGGATAGATTGTTTAGGTCTCGATCCTTACTAAGGGAATTCATCTTCATACCTCATCTTTTCTCTCCTTAGAATCTTTTATATATTGGAATAACCAGGGAAAGTGATAAAACAATCGAATAGTTAGTTGCATCAGAGAGGGTGATAGAAAAGGCAGTCGCTTAATAAGGGAAGAGAGGAAGATGTTGCAGCGAATTGATAAGTGGCTGATTTACAGGGAGATTACGGAGATAGATGATATAGTTTTCATCTTGATACACCCTGACCCATTTGGGTGAAAGAGAAAGGGCTTCAAAAAGCCTGGCGGACTCATGATAATTGATGAGGATAAAATTCACCTGGTATTTATCCAGAGTTGTTTGCCATTGAGGACCTGCTTCTGATATTTCATAAAAATCAGGGAGGAATTGAGAACCAAAAAGATCAAATCGATTATCAGTAAAGACTTTATGAGTGGGATTCAGTTTGAACATCAGATAACCTGCAGAGTTTATTTCATTGAACATATTCCCCTTAAAATCATGTTGCAGTATGAAGTTGGCGGCTTTTACAGGATAGTCATTGACCCGGAACCCCGGACCTGCCAGCATTTCCCGGTTCAGGAGCAATTGATGATTACTGAATAAGATAGAATAAGACAGCCAGAAAATCCCCATTGTCAGTAAAACTTTCCCCATTTTTCCCGCAGAGAAATCCTTTTTGAAAGAAAGGGGCGAAATCCATTGATTCCAAGTTGCCTTCAGGTGAAAGGCCATAATAGAAGTGGCTGTCAGTCCAAACAGGGGAAGGTGCCTGACATGGGAGAGGGATTGCTGACCGAAAAATAATAAGAGGAAAGTGTCTGCTATCCGTAGTTTTTTAAGGGTTGGTAAAATGGCCAAGGTGGTAATGATTAACATGGCCAGATAATAAGTAGTGAATCGAAAATCAGGAGGTTGGAGTTCACCGATACTTTGGACCAGTCTTTTATCGGTCATTACCTTGGAAGTTAATTCGAATATTTTCCACCCATAAGGATTCACAAAAGAAGCCAACAGGGTTAACCCAAAAATGACCAGGAGCGCTTTTACTGTCTCAACCTTTATATCTTTGTCTTTATGTATCCAACGTTTCCATCCATATTGAATGATTTCTTCCCCCAGGAAAAAGCCAATGAGGATTAATCCCAGGATGGCTCCTCCATGCAGATTGGCCCAGAAAACCATTAGTAGAGGAAAAATCACATAATGCCATTTCTTAATTCCTGTTTCCCGGATTTGATAAAGAAAATAAAGGTAAATGGGAATCAATAGATAGGAAAATATGTAGGGTCGGGGATAAAGGGTGTGCCGGGAAGCCAATGCTCCTAATAAAACCGCAAATAGGGATAAATACCAGTCTTTAGTTCTTTGGTAACAAATCAGTAAAACTCCCAGGAAAGCCCCCATGATAATCAGGGATTTTAACAAGACGAACCCTTTGAACCCGGAGAGAGCATACACATGGTAAAAAATCACCTGAGAGAGCCACTCATGGTTGACCCAGTCCATATCGGCGGCCGTATAGGTGAAAATATCCTTTTGGGGCAGATGATAACCATGTTCTACTATGTATTGCCCGGTCTTTAAATGCCAGAATTCATCATTACTGGTGCGAATGGCATAAAAGGAAATCGAAAATACACAGAAAAAAACAATGATTCCCAATATAATCAGGATGGATTTTTCAGATTTGGACATGAGATCCCTTCATCAGGATTAAACAAGTTATCTCGATTTCATTTAAATTATTGGTTAAAATCAGCTGCCTTGTCTATAATAAACAGAAACAGTCAGTTATTATAATTTTATCCAGCCAAAAGAGTATAACGGATTAGGGTTTAAAGATAAACCATGAAAATAGAACGGGCTTTATTAATATCACCTCCCTCCGGGTTATATCGCCGGGATGACCGATGCCAGTGTAAAGTGGAAGATCAGACAGTGGCTGTTATCTTTCCTCCGATGGAACTGGGTTATATGGCGGCTATCTTGGAAAAAGAAGGGATAGAATGCCAAATCAGGGATTATCCTGCGGAAAAAGGCGGGTGGGATAAATATAAAGAGAATTTTCAAGCCTTCCAGCCGGATTTATTGATTCTGAATACCACGACTCCTACCCTTGATAATGATATTTTTGCAGCGAAACTGGCTCGAGAAATCAAGCCGGAGGTTTTTATTCTGGGACGGGGAGAGTATTTTTCGGTCCATCAGAAAGAGGCCTTGGAGAAATATCCCCTGTTAGATGCTGCCTTGCATGGTGAACCAGAGTTAACTCTGGCTGAACTGGTCCTGGCCCTGAAAGAAGATAAACCCCTGGATGATATATTGGGTATGGCCTATCGAAAGGGACAGTTGATTTATGCCAATGCTTCCCGTCCCTTATTGAATGAACTGGACCAACTCCCATATCCCTCCCGGCACTTGATGAATCATTCCCTTTATCGAAGTCCGGAGAATAACCGGCCCATCACAGTGATTCATACCCAGCGGGGATGTCCCGCTCGATGTATATTTTGTTCAGTGGTGATTACTTCCGGGCAAAAAGTCCGAAAACGAACACCCCAAAATGTATTAGGGGAGATTCGTGAGTGTGTGGAGCGGCATGGTATCAGGGATTTCCTTTTTCATGCGGATACTTTTACCTGGGATAAGGAGTGGGTGATAGAACTCTGCCGATTGATAATCGAATCAGGATTGAAGATTCGCTGGGGGTGCAATTCCAGGGTGGACAGTGTGGACCCGGAAAGACTCCATTGGCTCAAAAAAGCCGGATGTTGGGTGATGGCTTTTGGCATTGAATCAGGCGATGAGGAAACGCTAAAGAAGATGAAAAAAGGCACAACCTTGGAGGAAGCCCGGATAGCCATGAAAATGGTGCGGAAAGCGGGTATTAAAACCCACGCTTTTATGGTCATGGGACTTCCCTGGGAGACTCAGGAGACTTTCAGGAAAAGTATTAAGTTTTTGAAAGAACTGGACCCCGACTTTTTTGATTTCAATCTGGCCTATCCCCTTCCCGGGACAGAATTGATGAAGCTGGCGGAAAAGGAAAATCTGTTGGTTTATGTTAATCCGTCAGAAGGGAGTTATGCGCAGGCTGTGCTGCGAAGTTACCAGCTGACTCCCGAAGAATTGACTCTGATGCGAAAAAAAGCCCTTTGGGAAATGTATTTACGTCCCCGGTATATTTTTAGGACTCTGTTTACCACGGGTTCTCCGGTTAAAACCTGGCACTACCTGAAAGCTGCTGTAAAAAGGTCGCTGAATCTGATAAAATCCTAGCACTGTGTCCAATAAAGTATATATATGTCTGCCTGCTTATAATGAAGAAGAGAGCCTTGCTTCGCTTCTGGATCGTTTTTGCATTCTGGTTGGGCAGAAAGACTTTGATTATCATATCATCCTGGTGAATGATGGCAGCCATGACAGAACTCTGGAAATTGCCCAATCTTATCAGGATAGACTTTCTCTTGAAATTATTTCCCATCCTGTGAATATGGGGTTAGGTGAGGCTATTCGTACCGGATTTAAACATGCCGTTTCCCTGGCAGATGACAATGACCCCATCATTTATATGGATTCAGATGATACCCATGATCCTGTCTATATCCCTCAAATGGTCAATAAAATCCATGAAGGATTTGATATTGTCATTGCATCCCGGTATCAAAAAGGCAGCCGGCAGGAGGGGGTTCCTTTCCATCGGAAGATGCTTTCCCGGGTGGCAGGTCTGGTTTTCAGGCTTTTTTTGCCGGTTAAAAATGTCCGTGACTTTACCTGTGGATATCGGGCTTACCGGGCAGGGTTGATTAAACAAGCCATAGATTATTGGGATAAGCATTTGATTACCGCTAAAGGATTTGCCTGTACCGATGAAATTCTTATCAAACTCAGTCCTTTGACCTCCCGTATCGCTGAAATCCCTTTTATTCTCTATTATGGAAGAAAGAAGGGGGAGTCTAAATTGAATTTTCAAAAAACCATTCCCGCTACCATGAAACTTCTTTGGACCCGGGGCAAGTATCGAAAAGACTAGGATTTATTTTTGATTGTTGCCTACAATATCAGGATGCCTATTTTCGAAACCTTGGGCATCCTGAAAAACCTTGAAATATCAGGCTTTTAGTTGTTGACTCTACCAAAGAGTGATAAACTATTAAATTCTGAATAGTTTAAAATTTGGGTTCCAGTCAGGGGGGAATCTCTTCTGGATACTCAATTGTATTTGATACAGATAAAGAAACACTAATGAAAATCATCGTGGATGCCGATGCATGTCCTGTGAAAGATGAAATCCGGGATTTAACCCTTGATAAAGGAATTCAGGTTATATTTGTTGCTGCTCTTTCCCATCAGATGCCGGATATGGAGGGTATCCAGGTCAAAATGGTGGATAATATTCCCCAGGCGGCAGATATGGCTATCATCAATGCAACCGATCCGGGCGACTTAGTGATTACCGGTGACGGAGGATTGGCTTCGTTAGTCTTGGCCAGGAAGGCCTTTGCCCTCTCTTTTTGGGGTTATCCGTATTCTGATAGCCAAATCGAAGGTATTTTGAATCAAAGATATTGGGGACAGAAAATCCGAAGGGCCGGAGGGCGAATTCGTGGGCCACACCCCTTCCATAAAGATGATCGAGAAAGGTTTCGGACCTCATTAACCCGGTTTATCGACAGGTTAAATAAATAAAAATCATATAAAATTATGGCAAAATTCCCACCGGAATTTATAGAAAAAGTCAGAGAGGCTAATGACATTGCCGAAGTGGTGAAAGAATATGTACCCCTTTCCGCTTCGGGACGGAATTTAAAAGGGCTTTGCCCCTTTCATTCTGAAAAAACCCCTTCTTTCATGGTCAATCCGGACCGTCAGATATTTAAATGTTTTGGTTGTGGGGAAGGCGGCACGGTGATTAATTTCCTAATGAAAGTCCAGAACTTGGAATTTCCCAAAGCCGTGGAGCAGCTGGCCGAACGGGCCGGAATCTCTCTCCCCCGGATGCAACAGGATTTTCGGCAGGAAGATGCTTCTGCCCGGCTTAAGAAGACTTTGTTTGATGCCAATGAGTTTGCTAAGAAATTTTATCATCGGCAATTGATGGAAGCCCCGGAAGGGGAGGCTGCCAGAAATTACTTATTAGAAGTGCGGAAGTTGACCCGGCCGACCCTTTTGAATTTTCAATTGGGATTTGCGTCATCGGATTGGGAATTATTCTATCAAGCCGCTTTGAAAAAAGGATTTAAAGCTGAATTATTGGAAAAGGCTGGACTGATTGTCCGTCGCCAATCCGGTTCTGGTTTTTTTGACCGGTTCAGGGAGCAGATCATATTTCCAATAACGGATGCAAAAAACCGGGTTATCGGGTTTGGGGGCCGATTTATCGAGAAACGTGAACCCAAATATATTAATTCACCCGAAACCCCTGTTTTTATTAAAAGCCATTGTTTATATGCCATTGACCAAGCAGGTTCTCTTATCCGGGAAGCAAAGCAGGCTATCCTTATGGAAGGGTATATGGATGTTATCATGGCCCATCAGTCCGGGGTAAAAAATGTTGTGGCTACCTTGGGAACAGCTTTGACCAAAGACCATGCCAGTATATTGAAACGATATACAAATGATGTTGTCTTGATGTATGATTCGGATAAGGCGGGACTTGCTGCTGCCTTAAGAGGGCTTGAGCCTTTGATAAATATCGGGTTAAATGTGAATGTCTCGAATACTCCTGAAGGCAAGGACCCGGATGAATTCCTTCGCCAGAAAGGTTGTGATGAGTTTATTAAGGTGATAAATTCTGGTAAAAGCCCGATGGAATTTGCCCTTGAGCTGACCGTAGAAAAATATGGGTTAGGCTCTATTCAGGCAAAATCCTCTATCGTTGAGGCTATGAAACCTTTATTGGACAGGCTTTCGAAGCCGGTAGAAAAAGAATTAAACATCCGGATGATTTCGGATCGGTTGAATATAGATAAAGAAACCCTTTTAAGGCAGTATAAGTCACCTCGAATAAAGGGAACCCAGGTCTCCAGGCCGATTTCTGATGTTCCAATGGACCTTCGGAAAAAAGATGAAGTCCAGAGAGAAAGGGAACTTCTGAGATTATTGATATATAATTCCCAGTATCGGGAGCCGATGAAATCCTTACTGGAAGGGTACCCGCTGGTGTTTCCTTTATATCAGCAGATTCTGGAAGTCTTATTTTCTTTGTCAGATAATAAGCCGGATGAAAATCCCCAGGCAATATTAAATTATTTTGAAGATGAAAAATGCATTAAAATTATAAGTGAGATATTAATGGAAGATCCTCCCAACAAACCTGAACATCTTTTCTCAGGCTTTCAGAGGAAAATCGTCCTGCATCGCTTAAAAGAAAAACAAGATATACTCAGTGCTCAGCTCAAGGAAGCCAGCAGCTCAGGGGACCTTAGCCGGGTCATGGAAATACAAAAACAGATTACCGAACTTAAGAAAGCTTCTCTGGAGTTATCCAGGGCAAGTTAATCCCAGGAGGATTCAATGGCGAAATCCACCCCGAAAGATAAGCCGCTGAAAAAAATGAAAAAGGCGTCTAAACCGGTTGTGAAGAAAAAAGAGGAGAAGCCCAAAAAGAAAGTGGCTGCCCCTAAAGCAGCTCCGGCTGCTCCCGTGAAGAAAAAACCGGTTAAAAGCGTTGAGCCGAAAACTGCCAAGCTTAAAAAAGCGAAAGTCATTGTTCCTCAGCCTGTTGTTTCTGAAGAACCTGAAGAAATGGCAGCCGGATCTCATGAACATTCTGACAGCCTGAAAAAACTTATTGAGATTAATAAGGAAAAGGGCAAAATTACCACACAGGACATTTTGGAAACTATCCCTGAAGATGCGCCTTCTCAGGCCGATGCTTTTGATGATATTCTCAGCGAATTACAGGAATTGAATATTTCTGTGGATGACCAGGATATGGAAGTAGGTGTGGAACTTCCTTCTGAGACAGCCATGGAACCTAAGGAAATCCTTCAGTTAACTGCCGATGCCATCAAGGGAGATGACCCTGTTCGAATGTATCTCCGGGAAATGGGTCGTACGCCGTTATTGACTCGGGACGAAGAAGTCAAATATGCCAAGCAGATTGAATCCGGCCGGGGTAAAATTATCTGCGCGATCCTCCAGTCTGGAATCTTGATTGATCAGATGAATACCCTTTTAAGACGAATTGAAAGCGGATCGGCCGTCATTAATGAAGTCTTCCGAATGGGAATGGAAGAAACGATGGCTGAAGACCGGGAGAGAATTCTCGCCAGTCTTAAGCGGCATATTCGTGACTTAGACCATGAAATCCAGAATCTAAAGGCCAAACGGAAACGGGGCGGCATCAAAATCCTGACGACCACCGATGGCATTCGTATGGAAGAACTTTACCAGGAAATCAGGGAGCGCCTCGAAGAAGGTCTTAAACGCCGGGATAAAGAAGCTGAATCCAAAAGGCTGCCCAAGAATCTAGGCAAGGTTTTTGATGATTATTTTAAAACCCGGGAAAAACTGGATTCCATGCGGCTTAATTACGACGAAATAGATAAAATTTGTAACATTATTAAACAGCATTACGAACATATTCAGGATATTGACCATAAAACCCGTTCTCTTCAGAACAAGACCCGGATGACAGAAGAAGAAATGGATGAAGCCCTGAAGAATCGGAAGAAACTTCCGAAAAAATTACAGGATAAATTGAATGCTGTGAAGATGTCCATTGATGATCTGGGAGTCCTTTGCCATGATTTGAAGGATTATAAACGGATTATCCGGGACGAGGAAAAACACACCGGCAATTCCCTGGAAGAATTTCATGAAATGATGGGTTTGATTCGGGTAGGGGAATCGGAAGCTCATGATGCCAAGATGAGAGTGGTTGAAGCGAATCTCCGGCTGGTTGTCAGTATCGCTAAAAAATATACCAACCGTGGATTGCATTTCCTGGATTTGATTCAGGAAGGGAATATCGGCCTCATGAGGGCTGTGGATAAATTTGAGTATAAGCGGGGGTATAAATTCAGTACTTATGCCACCTGGTGGATTCGGCNNGATTCGGCAGGCGGTAACCCGAGCGATTGCTGATCAGGCTCGTACTATTCGAATCCCGGTTCACATGATTGAAACGATTAATAAACTCAACCGTGTTTCCCGGCTCCTGGTTCAGGAATTAGGAAGGGAACCTACTCCGGAAGAAATCGCTAAGGCCATGAGCATGTCGGTCGACAAGGTTCGCAAGGTCTTTAAAATCGCCCAGCAGCCTATTTCTCTGGAAACCCCCATCGGGGAAG
>DIVR01000053.1 GCA_002428325.1 bacterium UBP4_UBA6127 | reverse complement strand
GAGCCACTATAAGGGTTAACATCCAACAACAGAACAGTTTCCAAAGAAGGAGCTTGTCTTGTCTTGTCTTGTCTTGTCTTGTCTTGTCTTGTCTTGTCTTGTCTCCATTATTTCTAATGAACCTCCATAATTCGATTTTGTGAATTCTGGTAGTCCTATCAGCAATATCGGCTACTCATACGTATAGTATACTTCCTGCTAAGGCTTGTCAAATATTTATTATACCTATTTATGAAATCTTGCCGTTATTATTGTTAAGAAACAATAAATCATGAATCATCCTAATTTATCTGTTTTATTTTAATGATTTTGGGAAGCTCATAAATTACGGGTATCAATTCTATATTTCAGCGTTTCGCTATATTTCCCGCCGGTTTATTATGAGAACAAACTTCCTCTACCCCATCAAAGCTGGAGAGTTTCTTGTTAAAGAAAGCGGCTATTGGTAGAATTAGGTCAGAACGATACTGAAACCTGAAAAGGATACTTTTCTATGGCCGCTAAAAGAGGAGTTAAACAATTTCCTGGCAAGCTTGCCCATTGGGCCGGATTAGTGGTAGGGAATGGATTGCTCTTAATAGTGATTATTTTTATCCTCGGGGAAGGGATGCCCAGGATATCCTTCACCTGGACAGAGATACTTGCCTGGGGAAGTCTGCTGCTGGCATTTGCGGGTATTCTGGCCGGCTGGAAATGGGATAAATTGGCAGGATGGCTTATCCTGGCCGGCATCCTTATTTTTTATATCAACAACTATCTCTCAATCGGGAAATTTCCCAGCGGCTGGGTTTTTCCCTTATTCTTCCTGGCAGGTCTCCTGCACTTGGCAGCCGGCTGGCTGAAAAAATAACCGGCCTTGAAACTGATAAAACAAAACCAGGGATGATAATTCACAATATCATCCCCGGTTTATTTTCCGATTCAGCAGAGCATTAATCTGTCAGTTCTATCGGTATCTTTATTGAAAGCGGATTGTTATCTTTAAGCTGATAATCAGCGCCTTTCAAAAGTGTTTCTTTCTTATTCAGGAAAACTCCCAATTCAGGTTCAAAGAAAGATTTCCCTCCCAGAATATAAGCACCGCTGTAAGAATCCATCGGCTGCCCATACAAATGATATTCATTATTCAGGGAACCCAGGGAATAAACCAGGTTTCCAAAGGCATCCTGAATATAAGCATTTACCGTATCTCCACTCAGGGAAGTAATTAAAATCAGACTCCCGTTGGGATCGAAGTGGTAGAAATACTCAGTCCCATACTTAGTGGATGAATATACCTGCCCGGACGGCTGGTCATCCAAGATATAAGCATTGGCGGTAGCTCCATTGTTTTTTTCCATCAGGATTTGATTCCCCATCCGGTCATAGAGATATCGGTTGTCTATATTCACATAAAACTTCTTTGCCAATCGGCCAAAGACATCATAGGTATAGTAAACCGCATAGGGGGCTGTCCCGAAATGGTACTGCGCCATCTTATTCTCTTCATTCCAGAGATAGTTTTCCTGCGGACTGGGTCCTCGCTGAATCAGGTTCCCATTGGAATCATACTGGTAACTGAAATTGGTGGTTCCCGTGGTGCTGGCTGCCATCTGGCTCATGGCATCATACCCATAATAGGTAGTAACGCCGCTTGATACCATCAGTATCCGGTTGCCGGCTTTGTCATACTGATAAGACTTGTCATAAGTGACAGGGGAATAATATCGGTATTCCCGGGTCAGCCGATTCATGCCGTCATACTGGTAATAAGTCCGCTTATCACCGGTTTCAATCTGACAGATTCGGTTGCCGGAAACATCATAATCATAATGGTAACTGGCAAAAACGGAGGTGTTGCTGTTGATAATAAAATCATCCATACTCGCCTGGGCATAGAAACTGGATAATCCGACCCAGCCGCCGTTAACTTGGACTGGATTCTGATAGGACAGAACATCCTTCCAGACTCCGGTTTCCAGAACGGATAATTTAATAACAGTTCCGGAAACACTGACCCGCATTCGAACAGGATATTCTGCATAAGCAGAATAATTAAGGGTTTCCAGATTACTCAAACTGCCGTTCAAGCAACGGCCAATAACTAAACCAGGGGTTCCATTTACAGCGACTCCGGCATAGTAGTAATTACTTGGGCTTGTATACCCAAAGATAAACAAACCGTTTTGGCTTCCGTAAGTGGAATGGCAATTGAAAGTGGCTTCAAGAGTCGGATTGTAAAGATATCCGTAAGCAGTATTTACCAGGATATTGATCCCATACCCATTATCGATAAAAAGTTGATTATCCTGGATAAACCAATCTCCCGCCGATTCCGACCAGCCTGTCCCCACCGAAGAACTGCTGGTTCGGTTGAATGAGTCGGTTGGTTTTACCAGGGTGATATCCGTTACCCGGTCAACCGCATCATATTGATATTGGGTCTGGATTCCATTGGGGAAGTTGGTCTGTATCTTTCGGCCTTTATTGTCATAGGCATTCAATATCCATTGTCCACTCGTGTAATTCCGCACCCAGAATAATTGGCCTGCCTGGTTGTAATAGTAACCCGTCAAGTTACCATCAGGATTTTTCACACCCACCCGATGCCCCAGGGCATCATAGGAATATTCAAAGGTCCCGGAAGGAGTCTGATTCACAGTCATTCGGCCAAGAGTGTCATATTTCATGTAACTCCACCCCAGGTAAGGATCAAACACAGCGGTCATCTGGTCCAGAGAATCATAATAATACAGGGCAGTGGTTCCATTGACATAGGCTCTGGCGGTTAATCGGCTGAGGCTGTCATAAAAATAGGAAGTCCGGTACCCTCTGGCATCGATCCGGGTGGTCATATTATCAAATCGGTCATAGAAGTATTGAATAGACCGGTTCCCGGCATCGGTTTCCTGAACCATTCGACCTCTAAGGTCATAACGATATTGGGTCTGATTGCCATTGGCATCGGTCTTTTTCTTAAGCAGCCCATTTACGGCATATTCGAACTGGCTCTTATTACTCTGGGCATCACGAGTCTCAATCAGCCGGTTTCGGACATCATAAAAATTGTCCGTCCGATTTCCCTGAGGATCTATCACCGTGGTCTGATTTCCGTAAGCATCATATAAAAAAGAGGTGATAGCATTATCGGCTGTGATAACTTGAGTTTTCTGCCCATAATTATCATAAGTATACTGGGTTAGATTTCCCAGAGGGTCTGTGGCGGATATTTGATTTCCAAAACTGTCATACGCATATTGAGTCGTATTTCCCAGGGAATCTTTTTTCAGGGTCAATAAATGGCGGGCGGTATCATATTCATAATACCGGGTATTTCCCTGATAATCTTTGACTGCCGTCAGGATGCTGTACCATTGGGTGGTATCAAAATACCAATACTGGCTATCCCCATTGGGCCTGCGCATAGAGGTCATGTTACCAATACTGTCATAGTAATAATAATAGGTCTGTCCGGCCCGGTCTCTAACCGAGGTCGGATTTAAAACCCCATCCCAGGTGTAGTATTCGGATCTGCCATTGGACCAGTTAGTCCGAAGCGCTGCATGTTGTCCAACATCATATTGGACAGAAGAGGTCCGAAGGGTAACCCCCGAATTGTTCTTTAATGTGACGGTGGTGTAATACCACCAATCCTGGAAGCTATATTCGGCCGTATTTCCATTCATATCGGTTACTTTGACCATTCGTCGGCCGGAGTCGCCATTGGGATAAAGAAAACTGACATAATCATATTTATATAAGGTAGTGTCACCGCTGGCGGCATCTTTAATCCCGATTATTTCTGCCCAGATGGAACGAATAGATTCGGTCGTATCATAACTATACTCAACATAATAATTCCCCGGATAGACGATCTGTTTCAAAGCCCCATATACCTGGTTCTCATAGGTATAATAATAGGTTCTGCCGGTATGGTCCCTCACCGAGGTCAACCGATAGGCAAAATCTCCCACCGGGATGGAATACTGCAAAAAAAGACCCCGTCCGCTGTCATCTAAAACGGCGGTCAGCCTGCCATAAGTGCTGGGATAAGCTGAATTAGTCCCGTAATAGTAACGGACAGTAGCGCCGGCATAATTACAATACCAAATCAGGTTGGCTGTTTCTGATGAGAACAGGGTATTAAACGCATATATCCTGCCGGACCTGTCTTCCACTAAATAGGGTTTTCCTCCTGAAGGGGGAGTGAGTTTCACTTTTTCAGGGAAAGTATACCCCAAATCTTTATTGTTAATCGTGTAATATTTCCCATCGCCGGATTTGGCAACCGGCACAAAATTACCCGATTGCTTAAAATATAAAACCGTGCTGGAACCCACACCCGTCAACATCATATTATGGTTAATCTGCCAACTTCTGCCCCACGGATTATCCCATTGGGTAAAGGGGCTGTAATGCCAGTTGGACTGGTAATAATGGCACATATCAATGGTCATCCCCCCTTGTACAGGGATGGATAAAGTCGTAAACCCGGTATAGGTGTTTCCTCGGCCTAAATTTACTCCTAATTGTTCAGGGACTTTCCCCCCGACTCCTTTGCCCCCATTGGCAAAAAATCCGGTGGAAGCATGGCCGGCCGGCCTCTGTGAACGGAGAAAGGGTGGATTGGGACTATCAATTCTATCTTCTGGTCCCCTAAATCCAATATCTTCCCCCTCGCCATTACCATTACCACAATAATGGTTGTTATCACTCTGGGCGCTTAATACCTGATAGCCCCCGGAAATTAATTTCATCTGTTTCAGATTCAATACATCCAGGGTCGCTTTGGCCAGATAGGCAGGTGAAAATTGAGAGTTTTCCCCTCGAATAGTCAGAGCATATCCAGACCAGAGCTTCTTAAATTCCTTCAAAGAGCAGGATTGGTTGGGTCCTTTCTGGTCATAAAAATAGATTCTCCCTTTTTCCAACCGGGTAAGGGCCACAAAATGGTCTCTGCCCTGAGTTTTTAATTGGACAATAAAGGGAAGGTCTAGTTTTGCCAGGCTGGAATAATTCAACCGATACCCTTCCGCCTGGAGCCCTTTCTTCCGGGCCGCTTCGGCTAATCCCGCAAAACTGGTACCCTTTCCGTTATAATCAGTCAATTCAACAAGTTCTGGAACCTCAGCAAGAACTCCCTGCTGGGTCAGGATATACTGTAAAGCTACCGGACCGCATAAATTGGAGGAGGGGAATACCGGAGCTTTAACTTCATATACCGGCATCACCTGGGTTTCAGCTGTTTCTTTAGCCGCTGAAACCATTAACTGCTGTAAATGGGGGAGCAACTCCTTGGCCTGGGTGGCCGCCAGACTCCCCGGATATTGGTCAATGACTTTTAATGTTTCCTGGTAAGCCTGAGAAATATCGCCCCGGAAATAATAACATCGGGCAATCTCCCTCTGGGCCTCAGCCGCAATCGAGTCGGCTGAATAATTTTCAATGGTTTTCTTAAAGGCTTCAATGGCTTCATCCCAAAGTTGCTGTTGTTCATAGCAATACCCTATCGTATAGGCGCATCGGGACATCTGCTCATCATATTGGGTATCACTCCCATATTGGGCAAGAGCCTGGTTACATTCATCAATAGCGCTGGCCCACTGGTAAGTATGGGCTCGGGCTGAAGCTTTTAATAACCGGGCGCTGGCAGCCCAATGACTTTGAGGATATTTGGTAATGCATTCATCCAACACTTCAGCTAATTCACCATATCGAGGCTGGCCTTCTTCTTTGGGTAAATCTATTAAATACAATCTCCCCATGGCCTCTAGGGCCTGGGGAACCAAAGCATGGTCAGGATACTCCTTGACCATCCGCTTAAAATAATCCAGAGATTTTTTATAATCCTTTTTCACAAATCGAAGGGAATCCCCATATCGATAGAGAATTGTCGGCATTAAAGCATGATCTGGAAATTTGGCTGTCATTTTGCTGAAATTGGCATCTACTGTCTCAAAATCTTTTAATTTTTCAGCGATTCTCATTTCATAAAAGAGAGCTTGGGGATAATAGGGGCTGTCAGGATAATTATCTAACAAATGCTTCACATAACCCTGGGCTGTTTTGGCATCCCCTTTTTTCTCAAAATGATGGGTAGTCAGATAGAAATCCAAATCATCCCGAGCTTTGGAATTAGGAGTTTTGGTAATGAATTCCTGATATTCCCGGTCCATTTCAACATCCTTGCCTAATTTAGACAAAGACTTAATTAGATTAAACTTAGCTTCTTCACGATAGACCGAGAGGGGGTCAGATAAATCCTCAGCCAAGGAAAATTCTGTCGAGGCCTGAGTTAAAATTCCCAATTTCATGTTTTTGACCCCTTGATCTATCAAAGAACGGACATATATGGACCGATCACTTTGAGCAAAAACCTGGGAAGCAAACCCGATTGTACCAATTAGTACAACGAGACAATAATAGCGGGTGTGTTGGGATATTAATTTTTTCATGATACTCTAACCCTTTCCTGACAACAATACTGACAATTTTACTCTTTTAAACCATAAACGGGCTTTTCCCTCTTCATTGAACCCATTTATTCCTTTCGTTGATACTATCCTCTTATAACAGAGACATGAGAAGCCCAAAATCCGACATTTATTTTAAAAATATTTTAATTATTTTTTAATAATTACATAAATAATTGTAAATAGTAGAGTTAAGAACCACTCCTCTATCTATAAAAAGATTCCTGATTTCTCATGATTTCTGTATTCAGCAAACTATTATTTCAATAAAGGGATAAAAATCCTACTATTTATCTCAAATCAGTTAACTATTGAACGAGAGTTTTCTTTCCCCCAGGTATAAAGACCCACCTATGTTGAAACTCATTTACTGGGTTCGGTCAGGATAATTATATAAATATTGATACCCCCTGAGAAACAAGTAACACCTTTCAGGAAAAACTCCAGATATTATCTAGTAAGTTTCTCAGGATGATCCTCTAAAAAGGTTCCTTGGGGGGAGGAACCTTATCCTGAATTGGATTAGAGTGAAAATTTATATTGTTGATTTTAAATAAGTTAGTTTTTTGACAGCTGTCAAAAACAAGAGGGAAAAGGCTCAAAGAGACCCTGGTCTCCCAGGGTCCGGTTCTCACTTTTTTAGGAGTGGGAACATGATAGTCCAATTTCCCATTCCTGGCAGCAGAAAAAGAGATAAATCCATTTCCCCGTTGGAATACCGGGACTCTACTATTTTGCCTGCCGCTCAGGCCTCTCCCTAATCCCCATTAAGATGAGCTCCGCAGCTCTCTTTCCCGATAAACTAAAAAACCACCTGAGAATATTTTTTTTCTCAGGTGGTTATCTTTGTTTTGGGATTGAAACTTTTTCTTTATATTCCCTGATCCATCTCTTTTTTTATGGTTCGGATTCGTTCTCTGGCTTCTTCAGAGAACCCGGCATCCGGCCGCCGAACCAGATATCCTTGCCAGGCTTTCATTTCCGACCGGGGTTTTCCTGTATCCTGATAATATCGGGCAGCCACCACAAAAGGATACCCTTCCTGGGTCTTCTCAAAATTAATGGCCGATAATTCCTTCTCTACTAACTCATAATTCTTCTGGACCCGGGCTATCTCGGCTAACCCGGCATGTAAATGATCTTTCATTCTGTTATTAATAGGTTTATTTAAATTAACTGCATGAATAAAGGATTTTTTAGCATCATTTATATTATTTTGGCCAAGATCAGATAAACCTAATAGTATCCAAGATGATGGACTATCTTGTTTTAACTCTCTCAAATTTTTACTAATTTGATATGCTCTCGTATAATTTTTTATTTCTATAAGTGAATAACTCAACATAAACAGAGTATCTATATCACCAGAATCAGAAAAATATGCATTTTCAAATTCATTAACTGCTTTATCATATGTTCCATTACCTAAAGAGCTATATCCCATTCCACGATATGCTCTACTAGTTTTAGGATATAAATAAGCAACTAAACCATAATAGTTCCAAGACTCATTATATTTCTGTTGATTCCAACTATCAGAACCTTTCTTCATATACTCATTTCCTAATTTATGGAGTTCTTCCGGGGACATTTGGCCATAGAGGTCAATAGCCTTCCGCCAGTCTTCGAACCCAGAGAGGGGCATCGGGGAATGAGGAGCTGCCTGGGAGGAGGTATAAGTCTTCTGTCCGGAAGGGACCACCACACTTCCCTTATCATTTTTAACCGCCACTGAATGCCTCATGCAGGCCACCATCATCTTATCATCGGGAAGGATTTGAATAACAAATTCTGTTCCCAAAGCCGTAACGATACCCGAGGGAGTTTTTACTCTAAAAGGTCTCGGCTGTTTTTTGTCCAAAACCACCCAAAGTTTACCAGATTCCAGTTCCAGGGCATTCCCGGTCCCGGGTAATACTTTCAGTTTACTGTTTTGTTCCAGCCAGATTTCCCCTGAATTTCCCAATAATAAGGCTAATCGGGTCCCGGGTCCGGTTTTGATTTGGTCACCGGCTTTCAGTTTCCCGCCCCGGTTAAGGGTATGCTGACCTGATTCACCCGAAGACTGGACTTCCAGGGAATCGCCTACCAGCCGGGCAATTTTAACGGGCGACAACGAAGCCGGACGTAATACCATCCAGCTGGCAACGATAACTAACAGGATTCCGGCTAAAGCAGGTCCCAAAACCATGGGCCGGGAGAAATCAAACCATTCAGTCCAAAGGGGTTTACTGTGCTTAACGGCTTCTTTGACCCGTTCCGGCTGTTTGATCTGAGCCATGATGGCGGTTACCGCTTCATCAACTTTTTCAACCGAAGGCTGGGTCAATTGGCCAAACCCTCTGAGGGTAACTTCTAATTCTTTTTGTTGTTTTACCCGAGCCTGGCAATCAGGACAGAGTGCCAGATGCCTTTCGAACTCAGCGTTCTGTTTTTCAGTCAGAAGCCCGGAAAGGTATCGGTTCATCCAGAATCGGCGTCTTAAATGGAAAAATCTCATTGGGAGACCTCCATTTTCTTACGCAAGAGGTCTCTAGCCCGAACCAGCCTTTTTTCGGCGGCTGCCTCGCTAATATCCAGCAGCTGGCTGATTTCTTTCAGGGTATATTCATGGAAGAAATATAAAATAATAACTTCTTTATATTTGTCGGAAAGCTCTCGGATAGCCTCCCAGAGCTTTTCATAACGGGTTTCTTCTGAATGGGATAATTCACGGTGGGAATGCCCGGCAAAACATTTTTGCAGCATGGCGACTACCACCGGGTCCTTGGAATTGGATAGGGTCCGTTCTTTTTTAAGCCGCCAGGAATACCGGGTGGCAATTCGTTTGACCAGGGTATATCCCCAGGAACCGAACCGTTCCGGCTGTTTCAGGGCCTCCAGATTGGAGAAAATGGAGATAAACCCTTCCTGGACCAGATCTTCCACATTATCAGGATTGGAGGTGATTCCCAAGACTAAATGATAAAAAACAGGGTAATAGGCTTTGACCAATTCCGAAAAAGCTTCAGGATCCCCGGACCGTATCCTTTGAATACATCGGGCATCCCGTTGTCTGTCGGCCTGTTTGTTTATTTGTTCATCAGCTGCCATAGCAAACCATTTCAATTCTAAATCCCTGTATTGGGGAGAAAAAGTAGAATGATTATAGCGGATTTGTTCTATTAGTTGAGAATAAAAGCTTGTTATGGATAAAGATAATATTCCTGGGAATCCCTTTTCCAAAGAAAAAGGAGTCCAGGTAATTGTCTCCCATACTTTTTTTAATCCATAATGAAACCGGACTTCCCAACAATAGGGTTCCGGCGTATATTGTCCCCAATTATGGATTATTGCGGCTGAACCAGCCATCATCATCATTCTCATCCCTTTAGGCCTTTCCGGCTTAACCCAGAATTATCTCTTTGGCAGCAGTCAACCGGATTCGGCTGGGTTCACTATAATATCGGACCTGGGTTATGTGTTCCCCTTGCAGAAGACGATGATTTACCGCTCCTTTTTGGGGTTTTCCATTCTTTACCCAGGCTTCTTTCATTAATTTCTGGATTTTTTCGTTTTCTGGATCTTTCTCATGAGCGCAATTTAAAAAAGATAACACCGGTTCCATATCGCCCCCTCTTTCCAGAAAGGCTTGGACCAAGCTCAGGTCATATCCGAATTTACCACAATAATCCAGGTAGGATAAAAGCAGCATTTCTTCTGCTTTTTCAGCCTGATTCTGTTCCAGGTAAACCATTCCCAGGCAGTTATAGGCCTTATGGACCATGACCCCGCCGGGGATGGCCAATCCGATGGCATCCTGATATTCCTGTTCTGCCCGTTTATAATCTTTTAAATGGGCATGATAATAATGGCCCAGGAACATATGCGCATCCGGATTGCTGGAATCAGCTTTCAAGGCTTCCTGGAACCGTTCAAAGGCATACTCCGGCTCACACCGCATCTGATAAAGGCATCCCAGTAATATCAGGTAAAAAGCCTCCATTTTCCCATCATTAACCCTTCGGGCTTCCATTACCCGATTTTGATATTCTTCCAAACTGCTGACAACTTCTGATTTGGGTAATTCCACTCTTAATTGCGGATTCTGACTTTTGGGAAATAAGCCTGTAATTGTCATGTCCTGATTCCTTGTCACTTCACTGAGTATCATTTTTGCGAGCCTATACGTTTAAGCCCGACATTAATACAGAGACATAACTCCTTCATTTTCCGACATTTATTTTTTATTTTTTTTGAAAATTTTTTGGGAAGAAAGCTGTAAATCAATATAAACCATTACAAATAATACAGTTATGCAATAAAAAATATTTTTAGATTTTTTTCATCATCACCCATCTCTTTGACCCTTTTAGCGGCGGAGGACCCAGGCTGATGCCATCAGCCTGGGTCTCAATCCGAAAGAGAAAGGAAAGCAAAAAGGTCTTAGAAAACAGATAGATGATTCGGGGATGAGGGATTAGAGGGTATTAATGAAGTAAAAATCACCAAGGAATCCAGTATAAAGAAAATCAGGAGGAATAAAAGGGAAAAAAGAAAGGGGAATCGGCTGAGAGAGGAGATTCCCCGGAATCGTATCAAGCCACAGAAAAGGTCAATGTTTCTTCGGGACACCCGGATAAATCAGGTGATTACTCGTCAGAAAAATCTTCCAGGTACCGTTTTGGAGGCTAAGCAACCTAGGTTTTTCCTGAAAAAACAGGGTTGATTACCCCATAAAACCGTCTTTCAGTCAATCAAAGAAACCTTAATTCGTTCCAGCCGGGATAAACCAGAGGCCTGATATCTGTTTCTGAGGATCAAAAACAATTTTCATATCCAGAGAAGCTTTTTCAAACTCACAGGTTACATAGACCACCCGGGAACGGGCAATCGGGACCGACCGGGCACTGCCTCTTTTTTTGAAGGGCCCCACCTGTTTTTCCAGCCCTTCCCAGGTAGATTTGAGGCCGGAGGCTGATAAGGCTGATTTCATTGTCCCATCGAATCCCACCACCATTGCTTCATAATCTCCATTGATGAGCTTATCCGCATAAGAAATCCCCAGAGGGATGGCTTCCGCTTCAGAGAGAGCTTCTCCCTTGTCATTGCCGGCGGCAGAAAAAGCCGGGACAATCCAGAGGCCCCCCATTTGGCCCTGAGAATTAAAGACCAGTTTAAAATCGGTGGTCCCATTGGCAAACTGGCAGGTTACATAAACACAATCCATTCCCTGCTCTTTAGTGGTATTCACCCCCAGCTGGCTTTGATAAGCCCCCAGCTGAGATTGGGTGGATTTCCAGATTTCAGCTAATTTTTGGTCATTCAAAGCTGATTGCATGGCCGAATCAAAAAGTCCAACCACCGAAGTAAAATCTCCCCGATTCATAGCCTCGATCACAGAGGTTGCCTTATCCCCGGGTTGGCTGGGGAAAGAACTAAGGGTTGAAGGAACCGGTTTAAAGGCCTTCCCCGGTGAAAAATAGGTTTGATAGGCAAAAACCCCGACGATAATGACCAAAATCACAATAATGGCTAATAAATACTTATTCATTTCCTCTTCTCCTTTTTTGACCCCCTCAGGGGAGAGGGTTCTCACCCACCCCCTGGGATTCTCTTTTTCTTTCAAGGGTTGCACCTGGGGAGCCAGGAACTGGCTGGAATCCACGGATTCTTTTTTATGGGCAACCACTTTCCCTTTTTCATTTTCATAAGCCACTTTGCCCCGATAGACTTTCAGGAGGGTTTTATGGCTTTCACTGACAGCGACCGAAAAATCCGTTCCCAGAACGGTCATTAGGGTTCCCGGAGTCCTGATTTCAAAAGGTTTTTCCTGAGGGAGCATCATGGAGAATATTTCGCCTTCAGGTAGAATGACCCGATGGGATACTGATTGAAGCTCCAATCGGGTTTCCCGATTCAGGTAAATCCGGCTTCCATCCTTCCAACGAACAAAGGCCCGGCTCTCGGTATTGGTTATCAGGATATCCCCCGGATGTAATGCCATTCCGGGGAATCCTTCCATGGGTGTTCCCTGGGAGCCTTTTTGAACATCGATTTTCCCTGAAAGGGATTCGATACTCCCTAAGACAGAGGGTTTGAGGTTCCATTTGGGAGTTTCCAATTTCGCCATCACAGCGACTTTCAGGGAGTCCAACCTTTCCTGAGGCACCTGGCAACTGAGCCTGGCTCCTTCCAGTAACTGATATTTTCGCTGGCAGGCAGGGCAGATATCCAGGTGGCTGGTTATCTTTTGTTGTTTGGCTTCGGATAAAACCCTATCCTGGTACCGGAATAAGGTTTTAAGGGAAGGATGGAAGAAACTCATCATAACCAGCCATCCTCCTTTATTTTTCGAAGCAGGAACTTTCGAGCATAATTCAGCCGCATGGTAACGGTCGAAACCGGCAGTTTCAGCAGGGAACTTATCTCCCGATAAGAAAAGTCTTTCAAGTATTTCAGGACCAGAACTTCCCGGTATTTATCCGGCAGGGCCTGCAGATAACGGGATATTTTGACCATTTCATCCTGGGAAAGGCCTGTCTCTCCGGGATTATCTCTCGATGGAATTGATTCATGGGTCTCATCCAGGGGGATGGTATGGAGTTTCTGGGCTCGCAGCCAGTTATGGTAAATATTCCGCAGGATACCCAGGAGCCAGCCGCCGAAAGCTTCCTGATTCTGCAGCCGGTCCAATGCATTATAGGCCGCCAGAAAAGTTTCCTGGGCCAAATCAGAGGCATTATCCCAGTTCCGGCATAACTGCCAGGCCTGGCCGATGACCAAAGACTGATAACGCTCCACCAACATGGCATAATTCTCCTTCTCCCCGTTCAACACGGAATGAATGATTTCCCGGTCCCTCAGGACTGATTTATCTTCCACGGTCAGGATACCTTTTTCTTCAGAAGGATGAGTCTTTAACGGCGCCACGATTCAAAACCCCTCTGTATATAAGTAACCTCCAGAAAGGGTTTCTTTCATTTTCCTTTATATTAAGAGAAGAGACCCGATTTACCAATCAATAATTTTGGATTCCCAGGGGGAAGAAAACCTGGCTTACCAGGATTTCTCACCAGAAAACATAAAGGGATAGGGAAAAAAGGGGTAGAACCCTACTAACCAAAGGCTATTTAACCCCCAGGTAATGAGGCAGCCAGAGGGATAAAAAGGGGAGATAGGTGATTAAAATCAAGACCACGGATTCCACCAAAATCAGGGGAAATGCTGCTTTACTAAGGATTTTGACTGGGACATTGGAGATGGAAGATGCCACAAAAAGATTTACCCCCACCGGGGGAGTGATCTGACCTATTGCCAGATTGACAGTCATAATAACCCCAAAATGAACCGGGTCAATGCCAAAATGACGGCAAATCGGCATGAAAATGGGAAGAAAGATATAAAAGATGGAAATGGCATCCAAAAAACAACCTGCCCAAATCAAGATAAGATTCATCAATAACAGGAGAATATATTTATTCCCCACATATTGCAGCAGAGTAGAGGCCAATCCGGAGGCTATTCCCTGGGAATTGAGAATCCAGGAAAAAAGGGAAGCGCAGGCAATAATAAATAAAACCGAGGCAGAGGTAATGCCGGATTGGTTGAAAATTTCCCGGACTTGTTTAAACGAGAGCTCTTTATAGATAACTCGATCCACCAGAAAGGCATAGATTACGGCTACGGCGGCCGCCTCGGTGGGAGTAAAAATCCCTGAATAGATTCCACCCAAAATAACCACCGGAGCCAACAACCCCCAGATAGCATCTTTGAAAGCTTTCCCCAGGGGAATGGGAGTTGTGTCTGCCTGAATCCGGGAATCATTTCGGAATTTCCAGAGGCAATAAACCGATAAACTCCCGCCAATCAGAATACCCGGGATAATCCCGGCAATAAATAACTGGCTGATAGAGGCATCGGCCACCACGCCATAAATAATCAAGGCAATCGATGGGGGAATGATAATACCAATCCCACCTCCAGCGGCCATCAAGGCGGCGGAAAAATCTTTCGGATATCCCCTGGCAACCAGGGCTGGAATCAGGATAAGGCCTAAGGCTGCCGTATCGGCAGGGCCTGACCCGGAAATCCCGGCAAAAAAGATAGAAACAATAATAGCGACTAAGGCTAATCCGGCCTTCCATCTTCCCACCAGGGCGTTGGCCAGGTTGATGAGTCGTTGGGAGATGCCGCTCTGCCCCAATAAAGTACCGGTGATAATGAAAAGGGGAATGGCCAGTAAATTGAAAGAATCCACCGCTGAAAACATCTGCTGGGCTACAAAAGGAACGCTTTCCAGAGGCATCAGGTGGAATATCATCAAGGTCAGAACACTCGATATTCCCAGACATAAGGCAATCGGGAATTCTAATAATAAAAAGACAAAAAACAACCCAAATAAAACCAGTCCTGTCAACATGACTAATCATTATACCAAAGGGGGAACTCTTTCAGTTCCATCCTGGAAATGATTTTTAAGAATGCCGGAGGGTTCTTGGGTACCCATGAAGCTTTCTAATTGGAGACAGGCCCGTATCCAGTCCGTTACGGCACTAACCAGGCTAAGTAATAAAAATAAGAATCCTTACTGTCCAATCAAAAGGCTGGGAACAAAGAATGAAGCTTATCTTGAACTTTCTAAATTTTATGGGCGCGAATTCCCAATCTCAGGAATTTAACCCAAAGAGGGGTTAGATTTTCGAATTCTTACCCAGACTATAACTACAAAAACAGCCGGGAGGTCCCCTGCCTCTACTGAAAAACCCGAAGCAATGGACTGGAAAAACGATAACTATTCAACTCGGTTACATAGATATTTCTGAGGATGCTAACTATTGGGGAGAATAGTAAAAAGGGAGACTTCCTTCTGATAGGACAAAGAGGAGTTAGTGGATCTATAGATTATTTCTGGCTGAGGTCATTGGCCTGAAGGAGTGGTTCAGTTTTACGAGAATTAAACAAAGAAAGGTCCTGATACCGAGCCGGATCAAAATGGATTTCAGGATGGGTCACCACTTTACCCTCAGTATCCAGGATTTTGATATGGTACCTGATATCCGATATTTTCCGGATACCCCAGCCAATACATTGTTTACAGTTCAGGTCATATCGGAAAGTATTGACTTGTTTTCTAAATTCCTGATAGTCTTTCCCATTCCAAATTTCATCAAAGGATTTTTCTTCCAGGTTGCCCAGTTGGATATCATTGACACAACAGGGACTCAGCTGGCCGTTGCTTCTGAACCGGACAAAATTCCAGGGTTCATAACAGACAGGTTGATCCCCCGGTTTTTCAGTTCTGGCAGCTTCTTCAAAAGAAGGGGGGAGAGAAAGAATCATGCCTAATTTATCACATTTCTCCTGAGCGGCTTTAAAGACCCGATTCCCCAGTTCCTGGTCCCAAAAAAGGGATTCATGAATCAAATCTTCCCGATAAACCGTCAGATAATCAGCAGAAACGCAGACAGCCCCCAGGGAGTGGGCTAAGTCAATGAAATCCAGGAATTTCTCCGCATTGCTACGGAAAAAGGTATAACTGAGCCGAAGCTCCGGGTATTTTGAACCCTTTTGCTGCTTAATTTCGTTTAAAACTTTAATATTTTCAATAATTTTATTAAATCCATTGACCCCGCGGGTCTGGAAATAGGATGCTTCATCAATCGCATCGATGGAAATACATAAGTCCATTAATCGTAAATCCACCATTTTCCGAGCTGCTTCCCGGTTCATGAGCAACCCATTAGAGACATAACGGGTCATAATCCGCTTGGGAATCATAGCCAGAATATCGAAAAACCGGGGGTCTATCAGGGATTCCCCAAACCCTACCACCCAGACTTCACTCATATAGGGAAATAAAGGCTTGATTTTCTCAATCACAGAATCAGGGATATTGGTTCTTTTAACTTTAATGAAAGAATGGCCGCAAAATTTGCATTTCAGGTTACATTTATCGGTGATTTCGATGAAACAGCGGGTCGGATAACCATGGACATTGGCAATATTGTCCCGGCTTTCCTGATAGATAATATCGGCATTTTTCTGGTACCGATGATTCTTAAAGTAATTCAACCACTGGGAGAGGATATTCTGAGGCATTCCTGATTCCTTTTTCCTTTATATAATTAGGATTTTACACTAATTTTGTCAGTAAAACAATTTAATCTCATCGAAAGGAAGGGGAACAGCCCATTGTTATAACTTCCCACAGGGGAAAAGGCTCAGACTCCCCTAAAAAGAGGATTGGCCTTAATGAGGGAGGATAAGAGATAAACCAGTTCCTTTTGACAGCTGTCAAAAATATAACCCTTTTATAATCAGTCTTCTTACTTTTTGACGGCTGTCAAAAACCAAGTAGAGCCACCCTTTTGACAAAGGGTTGGATGACTTCATTTCCATCCATTAGAATCAAGATTACCATTAGTATCTTTCTATGAGTGTTAACCTTATTCCCATAAATACTAGTTTGGGGCCATAAAAGGTTGTTGGCTTGCCAATAGGACAGGAATTTTCCTAAGCAGCCCAATGGGCTGCCACTACTCGAAGGGGACTGTTAATATCAGGGTACGGACCCTGTTATCTGGTTACTTCTGTTTATTTTCTTATCCAGTAAAGACTTTGTCGGTTGCCGGGGAAGATAACAGCCTTCATTCCAACCCAATCCTCCCCTTCTTCCCCCTTCAGTTATACCCTTTCCATGCTTTCAGTTTAACCTCCGAAGGTTCAGGGGGAATAATAGGTGCAAACTGAACACTTGACATAGGACTATTAAAAAATCCACCAAAAACATATAATCCTTTATCTGTTTGAAGGTGAGCAAAATGTATTCGAGGGTTTGGGTAAGGCGATAAGCCAGTCCATGTTCCTAAAGTATAATCGGAAAGTATTTCAGCCGACTCCGTCTCAGTATCGGGCCAACTGGGATAACAACCTGAGATGGTATAGAGCCTTTTTCCAATCCTAACCAACAGAGGATCATAATGCCAAGCCAAAGGCTTGGTTAATGTTTGCCACGAACCTAAACTGCCATCAGGTAAGATTTGGGCTACTTCAGCATAATTATACCCTCCCAAATCACTTCCTCCCCCTTGTATATATATCCGATCATTAACAATAGTGGCTCCGGCAGCATATCTTCCATTGTTTAATTTACTACTAAGAAGACTCCAAGTCCCAATACTTCCATTTGAGAGTAGCGGTAATCGCCAGACCTCAATACTATATGAATAGTTCCCAATTACATACAGGTCTGTACTTGTTTGTACCCAGGAGGAC
>DIVR01000018.1 GCA_002428325.1 bacterium UBP4_UBA6127 | reverse complement strand
TCGTTGATTCTGGCCTGATGAGGAATGGACTTTTGAAAGAATTCTCAGCCGATTTGCATATTCATACGGTGCTTTCCCCCTGTGCCGAGGTGGAAATGATTCCCCCATTGATCATCCAGAGAGCCCAGGAGTTGGGCTTGAATATCCTGGGGGCCACCGACCATAATTCATCCCGGAATGCCGGAGCTCTTATGAAGGCCGGGGAAGAGGTTGGAATCGTGGTATTTCCCGGGATGGAATTACAGACCCGGGAAGAAGTCCATCTGCTTTGTTTGTTTGAGAGTTTGGAGAAAGCCTTAATCTGGCAGGAAACCGTTTATCGGAGCCTGCCGCCTCTTCATAATGATGAAGACCATCTGGGTGCCCAATATGTTGTGGATGAGACGGGGGAATATCTGGAGACAGAATCCAGGTTGTTGATAGTCTCAGCCGAAATAACTTTGGAAGATGCCATTCGGGGGGTTCATGCCTTGGAGGGAGTTGCCATTCCTTCTCATATCGACCGTCCTGCTTTTAGTTTATTAGCCAATCTGGGTTTTCTTCCTCCCCAATTTGAAGCCGATGCCCTGGAGGTTTCCCGGCATTTTAACCCGGCTCAGGGGTTACTCCAATATCCGGAATTAAAAAAATGGCCGCTGATGTCCAATGGGGATGCCCATGAATTGAACCAGATTCGAAATCGATTAAAGTTAAAAATGGAATCTCCTACTTTGGGAGAATTTAAAAAAGCGATTTTGGGTCAAGAAGGAAGAAGTTTTTATGTAAGTGAGGAAGTTTTTTAAGGGGAGAGCCTGTCCGATTTAGGGGATTGCGGATTGAGCGGGAAGTAAGAAATTGGCTTCTGGTTATCAGCAGGAGCAGGGCAGGATAAATAGCTTCTGCAATAATAAATAAAAAGGTGATTATGAAAGAATTATCTCTGCATATATTAGATATCATGATGAATTCAGTGGAAGCTGGAGCCCATCTGGTCCAATTGAATCTGATAGAGGATCTGGATAAGGATTTATATACCATTGAGATAATCGATGATGGAAAAGGGATGTCGGTTGAGCTGGTGAAAAATGTGCTGGACCCTTTTGTTACCACTCGAACTACCCGAAAAGTGGGATTGGGATTATCATTATTTCAGACGGCCGCCCAGTTATGCGGGGGAGATATTTCCATAGAATCAGAACTGGGGAAAGGGACTCAGGTGAGAGCCTGGTTTATCCATTCCCATATTGACCGGGCCCCTCTGGGAGATATCACCTCGGCCCTGATGGCGATTCTTTTGGCTGAGAACCCAATCGATTTAGTTTATCGGCATATTTTGGGGAAGAAAAAATTTATTTTTGATTCCCGGGACGTGAAAGCCGAGTTGGGGGGAGAGATTCCCTTCTCCCATCCACAGGTCAGGGATTGGATAATGGAAACCCTTCGGGAAGGTGAAACTGATTTGAAGATGGAGACTGATTGAATCAGGCAGAAGTGCCGGGGGAAAGGAGGCATCACCGGATATGCTGACTTATTATTGCGACTGCTGCGGGGCTGTGATCAGCCATCCGTCAGAACGATATATCATGAAAGTAAAAATGTATGCTTCCCCCGAGATGTCCGAATTCACCCAAGAGGATTTAGAGAAAGACCATCTGGCCGAGATGGACAGGCTCATCCGGCAAATGGAAGAGCGGGATGCTGAAGACCTGAAGGATGAAGTCTATGTGGAATATGAGTTTGATTTATGTATCCCCTGCCGGAAAATTTATTACCGGAGATTTCAAGGATACAGGCCTTTGAAACTGGAACCGGGTGAGTCCTATTGAAATGAATTTCTCAGCAAAAGGGTCCCTCAGTTAAAATAGAAAGAAATAAATATAAAGGGAAAGAACAACTAAAATGAGCCAGAAATATGTGGCCCCTCGGGGTACCCAGGATGTCTTACCCCCTGATTCAGGGGTCTATCAGTTTATAGCCCAGACCGCCAGAAAGACCTTTGCTTTGTTTGGATATTCAGAAATTCAGACTCCCATTTTTGAACAGACGGAACTATTTATCCGAGGGATGGGAGAGGCTACCGATGTAGTGACCAAGGAGATGTACACGTTCCAGGATAAGAAGGGGAGATCCTTGACCCTTCGGCCGGAAGGGACGGCCGGGGTCATCCGGTCTTATATTGAAAAAAATCTGAATGCCCAAAAACCCATTCAGAAACTCTATTATATCGGGCCCATGTTCAGGTATGAGCGGCCCCAGGCGGGCAGGCTCCGGCAGCATACGCAGATTGGGTGTGAATGTATCGGGACCTCCAGGCCGGAAGCGGATGTGGAATTAATCTCATTATTTTGCACCTTTATCAGGGCTTTAGGCCTGACCCAGATGAGGATATTACTTAATACTCTGGGGGATAATAGTTGCCGGCCCAAATATAAAGAGGCCCTGGTGGATTATTTCGGGAATAATTTAGAATCTCTTTGCGGCGATTGCCGGGAACGATTCACGAAAAATCCTCTCCGGATACTGGATTGCAAAGTGGAATCCTGCAAAGCCTTGGTGAATCAAAGTCCGGTGATGCTGGATTTTCTGACTCCGGAATGCCAGGCCCATTTTGATACCGTGAAAAAACTGTTGGAAGAATTGGATATTCCCTATGAGGTCGATCCCCGGTTGGTAAGGGGATTGGATTATTATACCCAGACCGTTTTTGAAGTTCAGGTAACCGGACTGGGATCCCAGAATGCCATTGGCGGCGGCGGCCGATATGATAATCTGGTGGAAGAATTGGGGGGAGCCTCTACGCCGGCATTAGGGTTCGGGTCCGGGATCGAGAGATTAGCTCTGACTCTGGCCAATCATCAGATAGATATCCCTTCTTTAACTAAGAAACCTTATTTCCTGCTGCCGTTGGGGGATGAAGCCATCCAACAGGCAATCCCCCTGGCTAAAAAACTCAGAGACCATGGGATCCCGGTGGAATTGGATTATCGGTTTGGTTCCTTTAAATCCCAACTGAAATATGCCGATAAGCTGGGAGCTGGGTTTGTGCTGATTCTGGGAGAGAATGAATTGAAGTCAGGAGTTATTGTCTTAAAAAATATGGAATCAGGCGAACAGAAAGAACTGCCTCTTAGTCAGGCTGCCAGATTCCTGATTGAATGGAACCGATAGTTATTATTGACGGAATCCAGTTCATGGAATTTATACCAAAGCGGGTTTTTATTTTCAAGTTTCTGCTTGTACAGAAATAAATAAAATCAGCAGGGGGATATCCTGCTGTTACTGAAGGACAGAACCTAGTAGTGGCGACCCACTGGGTCGCAAATTACCAGGTCGCTGGGGATAAAACAAAAACTAAATCAGCAGGGGGGGGGCCTGCCACTACTGAAAAACCTAAAGCAACAGACTGGAATAAACAGGTATTTCGATAGTTTTCAATAAAGGCTTGAATGGTTGTAACCCTCCCCTCCTTTCGAGGAGGGGATAAGAGGGGTGGTAGTACTTGGGAAAGACTTAAAACAACCACACCCCAACCCTCTCCTTCGTAAGGAGAGGGTGCCTGAACAACAGGGAAATACTAATAAATCAACAGGGGGATATCCTGCTGTTACTGAAGGTCAGAACCTAGTAGTGGCGACCTATCAGGTCGCAACCCACTGGGTCGCTGGGGATAAAACAAAAAACTAAAACTAGCAGGGTAATACCCTGCCACTACTGAAAGACAAAAACCCTAACCATATAGAAAAGCTAAATCCTTTAGACAGGTCCTGTCAAATGAGAGTCCCTCTCTTTTGACACGTGTCAAAAGACTCTGGGTCATCCGGAATCCTGGGTAGGGGGATTGGATTCTCCTGAATCTTCAGGGTGGGGTTCCTCCACTTGATTCCAGGATGCCATCAGGGA
>DIVR01000012.1 GCA_002428325.1 bacterium UBP4_UBA6127 | reverse complement strand
GTCTGGTTTTTGGGGTCCATTATAGTTGTTGCCACATCCGCTGAAGATGAATAATTACTTTTTTCAGCATATATGGAGGAATCCACACTTAAGGAATATCCTGATGTAAGAGATAAATAAGTGCCCTCCAAACGATCTGGAGAAATAATACCACTTAGAATATCAGAGGCAGATAAGAGATATTGAGTCGTCAATGAACTTATAGAATTAATAGCATTGAATGATGTTTCAGAAGTTAATGCATGATTAGATGTAACATTTGAATAAAATCCGTTCATTCTATCACTCAATATTGTTCCCGATATAATATTTGCTGCAGATCCTAATATCTCTGAAGTGATTGAAGAATAAGATTGATTTGCCACTAATGCGTTATCAGCTGATAACGCATGATTTGTTGTTGCATTAAGATAATTTCCTGATATTCTTTCTGTTTGAACAACACCATTTATAATACTTTCTGCATCCAGTAATAATTGGGCAGTCACCGATGTGAAAGAATGATCAACCGTTACACGTCCATACATACCCTGCAAACGCTCGGCTGATAGAATACCGTCAAGAATATTTGCCGCAGAGACTAATGTCGTTGCTGTGCTTGCTGTAAACGCATAGATAGCTTCCTGTGCTGTTGTAGCATTTTCAACTGAACCTGCCACTAAAGCATATTGAGTTGTTGCGTTCAAATAATTACCAATAATTCTTTCAGTTGAAATGACACCTTCCAGGATATTACTAGCAGATACTAAGGTTACAGCTGTATCTGCCTGATATGATGAACCTGCTTGTATGGCATAGGTCGCATTTTCTGCTGACTCGGCGTTTACTGCATTTGTAGCATTGGAAGCACTTAATGATACATTTGCGCTATCTGAACTAAAAGCATAATCACTAGATATTGCATGATTAGCAGTAATACTTGAATAATTACCAACCAATCTATCAGCGGCTATAACTCCAGTTAAAATATTCTCAGCTGAAATTAGATACTGAGTTGTAAGAGATGATAAAGAATCATTGGACTGGTTTGCTGAATCAGCATAATCTGCGTTTAATGATTTATAGCTATTTCCTACAGAAACTATTTTACTCCTAGGCAATAACTCATCATCATCGCCAATTTTCACACTTAACCAATAATCTCTTCCAAAAGGTAAATTTAATACATTACTTGATCCCAATAAATAACTGAATCTTCCATTAGAAATTAATAATTGAGACGCAATTTCTGTATATATTGGGGCATCTCCATTATCTACAGAATAAACACTGAAAGTAACATCATAATTACCATCTGAGAGAACTATTCCTGTCGTATCGGTAACTTGCCCCTGGATACCAATTTGTTTTGGTATATCACCCATGCTTCTACCAATAGTCATAAACCCTAAAAGACACATTAAAATTAGATTATTTCTGACCATACAGCCCCCGTAAACTCTGAAATATAAATATATTGTTGTACTTAATAAATTATGTCCATATAAACAAATCAATATTAGAGAACAATATATATTATTGTCTAATACATTGTCAATTAAAATAACACTGAATTATAGAATATATTTCCCTGATACAATATGGAAAGAATTGATTAATAAAATGGAACTCATACTATTCAAGGTTTAGGTGTGTTACAAAGATTTGGAAAAGTTATGGATGACAGGACTGTTTATTCATCTTTTCAGCACACTACCTCTACTGAAGAGAAAGAGAAAATCGAAAGATGTGGAGGGGTTATTTCCAAAACAACCCTGTTTAAAGGGTATAGATATATCACAGAGTAAATACCTTGAAGGCACAGGGCCTAACAAGGGATATGCAGGTATCAACCCGGATTAATCTTCCAGGGGATTTCGGTCATCCATGGCAAAGACAGGGTCCGTGAAGGCTTTGATTTTCAGGACAAAATGGATGGAATCATTATCAGGGGTATGGCTGAGCCGGATATAAGCTTCCCAGCAATGAAGGTCTCTGACCAATTCCAGCTTAGTCTCATCCATCACACCCGAAGTAGCATTATAATTAGCGCTGATATTAGCCTTCCATTTATCACCCAGGTAGGTGGTAAAACTGGGATAGAAAGATAATTCGTCATAATCACCGCCGGCCGCTTCAGGGGTTTGATGCATCTTATAATAGCTGACTAACCGGGCCTGCCACCGGGAATTGGGGGTATAAGTAATCCCATTCAGGAAAGACTGGTACTGATGGAAATATTTACCAGCTGCTGAGGTTTCCTGTTTTCCTTTAGCCAAGACATTGGTAAGATCGGTGGACCATTTATCATTGATTTTCCATTTCCATTCCAATCGGCTGTAGTATTGGCGGGAATCCACCGCAATATCTTCTTCCGGCAGGAGGCTGTATTCAGTCCGCCATCGGATACGCATCCGTTCTCCCGGTACCCGGTAATTAAACCGGCTGCCAATGGTATGTTGTAAAAGTCCCGAGGGGGCATCTTCATCTGAAGCATCCAGCTGTTGTTGCACGGTATAGTACAAATCCCCTTTCAGGTACCGATTGAACCGGCGTTGCCAGCGCAGCCTTCCCTGCAGATAGGTATCATAATCATTTGAGCTGTCATCATCGGAGGTTTTTTCCGAATAACTATTGAATAAGGAGAGGTTTGCCAGAAGGGTATCTTTCTCACTCATCGGCTGGGCCCAGGCCAGGGTCTGGTCAAATTCGGCATCAAGGGATTGGTAGGTGGTCTCATTGATGAGGGGTTTATTTCCTTCATAATGTTTATTGGCCGCCAGGCTGCCATATCCAGCATAATAAAAAGGAGATTCTCCCAGTTTCTGGTATTTCAAGGAAGCTTCCAATTTAGGAGCCGACTGTTCTCTGAGTTTATAATCCCCTTCATCTGGCTGGGAACCATCTTCCACCCATTCATCAATCTGCCGGGCGATTAACCGGATATTATAGTTGCTGTCCCATTTTTCTAACGAGGCGAAGATATCCCGAGTTTCCAGGTTGCCTCTTTTATCGAGCCGCATATAATCCTGGTCCATCTGGGCATCACTGGGATAATCGGCAAAAGCCGAAATCCGGATATCATTATTCAGCTCTGTCCGATGCCGGTAAGATAACCGGTAACGTTCCTGGTCCCCTTCGTCTTCATCAATATAATAGGTTTGCAGGAGTCCTTTTCCGGTAGAATCGTAGTCATATTTCAAATCAACACCTACTCCAAACCCCTGTTTGGAAAAATAATCAAACCGGGGATAGACTTTCAGATTATCGGTTCCCTGGATTTTGAAAAGGGTCCGAACATAATATCCCAGCCGGCTGGAAGTCCCAAACTCAGTCTTATAATGGGACTCATTATCATTCATTTTACGGGTATAGGAGGGCCAGAAGAAAACCGGCATCGATCCCACATACATCACCACATTTTTTGCCACAATCTTATCATTGGGATAAATCAGAAGGGATTTAGCCTTGAAGTAATAATGGGGTTTCTCCAGGTTGCAGGTGGTATAAGTCCCTTCCTTGACAACCTGTTCCTTGGCATTGATTTGTTCGGCCAGGGGCGCATCCACATAGACCGGAGATAGAAAAGTCCGGGCATGATGGATCATTCCTTTTTCAGTATTGAATTCATATTCCACCGCATCACAACGCATGACTTTGAAAGGTTCTCCCGGAGCCGGCTGGAAATAATAAACAACATTTCCCTTGGCCTGAAATAACTTTTCTTTGGGGGAATAATGAATTTCATCTGCCAGTAAGGTATCTTCCCCATAGGTCATCAGGACATGGCCTGTTCCATGGACATAACCTTCCGCTTCCCGGTACACCATATTATCAGCATGCTGGATATGCAAGGGGTATCGTTTATCTTTAGCAGGGAGGAAAAAGCCTCCGGTCTCAACCGCATGAGTGTCCGAGGAGGTCGAAACTGATATACCCGAAGAGTTTACAGCCGTATCCTTCGAGGCTGTCTGGCTGTAAGACGGATAACCAAGAGCTAATCCGATAATCAGGGCCAGGCAAGGTTTTATTATTTTCTTCATCATGATGATAGTATTCCTATATTCCTATTGCCGGCATGTCTTCCAGGAAAGATAGATTCCTAATCCACCCAGGATAAGATTGGGTGTCCAGACCCCCAGCATGGGAGGGATTCTCCCCTTAATGCCTAATGATTCTCCCATGACCAGCAGTATCCAGTAAACCCCTATCAATAAGACTCCCAGGAAAAATCCCAGGGTCTTATTTTTTACCTTCCAGATCGAACCAAACGAAAATCCCATCAGCACAAATACCAGGCAGGAAAAAGGGATGGCAAAACGTTCATGGTATTCCACTTTGAGAGTATTAGCAGCTTTCCCGGATTCTTTGGCAATTGCCTCTTTTAATTCGGCTAGGGTATATTCCCTGCGTTTCTTGGGGCCTTGTCCCGGGGCATTCAGGACTTTACCCAAAGCTGTCTGAGAGACCCATCGGTCAAAAGTCCCGATGTAAAAATGGGAAGGGTCTTTGGCATCCGTTTTATAGAAACTGCCATTCTCCAATTGAAGGGTAATCATTTCCTTATCCGGGTCCACGTCCACCTGGCCTTCCTTGGCCGTCAGCATCTGGTCCACTTTGCCTTCCTTGGAGAAGAAAAGGGTCAACCCTTTATAGGAGCCGGCTTTCTCTCCCGCGGCTGTTACATAGACAATCAGATTATTACCCAATTTGTTATAGGAATTAATGCTTAAATGTTGGGCCATCCGAGTCGCCACCTGGTACATAGTCCCCCGAAAAGCGCTATAGGTCCAGGGAACCACCTGAGTGGAAAAATACATTACCAACAAGGTGGAGACAGCCCCCATCACCAGAATGGGTTTCAAAACAGTAAAAGGATTAATGCCGCTGGTCCGAAGTATCAATAATTCCCGGTCGGAATTCCATCGGCTGAAAACTGTCAGACAGGCAATCAATAACCCCATCGGTAAAGTCATGGTCAATAAAAAAGGCAGTAATAATCCAACCACTGTCGCCACCAGCTGCCATTCCACATCTTCAAAATTCAGCAGGGCAATCAAGTCATCGATCCGCCGGGTCATCAGGACAAAAGTGAAGACCAGCAGCGACAGGCCCATCGGGCCGGCAAATTCAGTCAAAATATAACGATGAAGTCGTTTCATAAGGTAATAAAAGATTCTAACTTCAGCCCCTTCTCCCTGTAAAGAAACCCCCGGACTCTTTTTTTCAGAGCCAGGGGGTTTCAATCACTATTTATATAAAAGCTGATGATTATTCCACAGGAGGCTGAGGATTCTCAGGATTCACCACAGGGGTTTCCTGAGAAGGGTCCAATGGCAGTTCTGGGAGAATCTCAGGCCCTTCCTGGGTCTCCTGCAGCCGGCGGTAAACAAAAGCTGTTGCAACCTCACAAACAGGTATCGCTATCAGGTATCCAATACAGCAACAAAGAAAACCCAAGAATGTTACAAGGAGCATCAACACGTTAAACCCAAAGATATCCCATCTGCATCCTTTAGTTAACTTACTACTGGCCTTTAAGGCCTCAATCGGCCCCATTTCTTTATCTACCACAAAATAACGAGCAAACTGGAATTGGATGCTCCACATAATACCCGGCACGATTAATAAAACCAGTCCACCGACTACAATAAGACCATAAAGTATGGTTACCCCAAGGTATCTAAAATAATGTCGGATGTGTTTAACAAGGTCATCATAATTAGCTTTTTCGTCATAAGCCAGCTTAAGATAGATTTTCAATAAACCAATGTTAAAGATGATTGTTATCAGATTAATAAAAGAAAAAACACACCAATAAACAATTTCTGTCTTAGGATATCCTATCCAATTAAGAATTGCCTTAACAGCGGCTGGAATCAACCCAATAAATGCTACAACCAATAGAGTTAATATTAAAAGAGCCGGGTTTTCTAAAAACTTTTTCCAACCAGTCTTCAAAACCTCCCAAATATTAAAGCGTTCTACCTGCATAGTGGCGGGTCCCTTTCTGTTGTGGATGATACAGCCTGTATTAAACAAGAAAAGCGCCATTAGGTCAAGTATCAAAAGGAAATATACTTTACCTTATCTGGAAGAAATCTTTAAGAGAAAGCGATTCTTATCTGAATTCACTTCATCATCAGTCTGGCATCTTTGATAAAATAATAAAGATTTAAGAATTCATTTCATTATAATTTCCGAGAAGTAAGGGCTACATCATGGGGAAAGAATATTTCCATTTCCAGGCCTGCAGTACCTGGCTGAAAACAAATATTATGGTTATAGCCTTTACCGATAGGATATCTAAAGGATAACAAGAATAATGAACCGACCCCTGCTTGCCCTGATGGCAGATACCCATTTATCTCAACAGATTTATAAGCCACAGACCCTGGAAATGCTTAAATCTTTTGCCGAATTGAAATTCAATCCCTATGACCGGGCGTTGACTGATGAAGAGGCCAGGGATTTTCTGGCAGATGCCCAGGGTTGTATCACAACCTGGGGGACCCGAGCCTTGAATGAGACAGCGTTGTCTAATGCAAATAATCTGAAAATTGTGGCTCATGCCGCCGGGACTCTGAGATTTGTGGTTACCGAGGCTCTCTGGGACAGGAATATTGTGGTAACCTCTGCCTCGGATGCTATTGCGGTGGATGTGGCTGAAACCACCCTGGGACTTATGATTATTTCCATTAAACGAATCTGGCAGATATCCAAATTTATGAAGGAAGGCGGATTTTATGGTCCGGAGAGAGGGGCTTCCCGGGAAATGAATGGAAAAACCATCGGGATTATCGCAGCCAGTAATATCGGCCGAAGAGTAATGGATTTTCTCAGAGGATTTGATGTCAGTATCCTGTTATATGACCCTTACTGTTCAGAGGAACGGGCTTGCCAATATAATGCCAGAAAAGTGGATTTGGAAACTCTTCTGAAGGATAGTGATATCATCTCCATCCATGCCCCTGCCAATGAGGAAACTCATCATATGTTTAATTCCCGGACCCTGAAGCAGATGAAAGATGATGCCATCCTGATCAATACATCCAGGGGGGCGTTGATTGATGAAGCTGCTCTGATAACGGAGCTTTCTAAGGGAAGGCTGTTTGCTTGTCTGGATGTCTTTGACCCCGAACCTCCCGAGGTGGATAACCCCCTCCGGAAACTGGATAATTGCCTGGTAACACCCCATATCGCCGGATGTATTTCCAACTGCACCCGGATGGGGGATATGGCAGCCGAAGAATTACGGCGTTATTTTGCCGGTGAGAAACAACTTCACCCCATCACCCGGGAAATGATGAAAGTGATTGCTTAATCAAGTTTATCCATTCACCCTGAAAATATCATTTCTCTTTATAAATAACTCTCTGGTTCTCTCCGATGAATCAGAGAGTTTCTTTTATTGCTCATTACTTCTGAATTATGGAGTTAACTGCCTTGTTCCCGCCTTGGGGTATCTCTTCTAATATTATTCTCTTGACCTGGAGTTAACTCCAGGAATTATACTGATTTAAAGAAGATTAAATGGCGCCTAGTGTGAAGAAAGAGAAGCTCATATGAGTTTTAAGATGTATATTCCTGCCAGAATATTATTGGGTGTCGGGTCGTAAAACAATTCATAAAAAAGCCTGAAGTAGAGGCTTTTCTATAAACAAAAGAGATACTATGAGAGGATTGTTTTTTGTGTAAGTGAAGTGGTTTGGCTATTGAGGATTACATTGCCATTGAGGTGAACTCTTAGGACTGTGAATAGAAAGTATAGATCACAAGGAATTGTGAGATAAGCAAATCAACCCACTGAATTGAAAAGGGAATCTTCCCGAAAAGGAATGAAAGGAAAAATAAATAATGAAAAAGCGAAAATTAGGAAAAAGCGGCCTGGAAGTCTCTGCTTTAGGCCTTGGGTGTATGGGAATGTCAGTCGCGTATGGACAGGCCGATGAAGAGGAAAGCATAGCCACTCTGCACCGAGCAATAGAATTAGGGATTAATTTTTGGGATACAGCTGATGTCTATGGAAACGGAGCTAATGAAGAACTGATATCAAAAGTTCTAGCTCCAAACCGAAATAAAGTATTGATAGCCACCAAGTTTGGTTTCCGCTTGAGAGATAGCAAAGGGGATGTCTTTGTCGGTGGTGACAGTTATGTGGATGCTTCTCCAAAATGGATAAAAGAGGCTGTTGAGAAGAGTCTCAATAGGTTAAAGATTGATGTCATTGACCTTTACTATGCACACCGGGTTGATCCCAATATCCCTATTGAAGACACTGTCGGCGCTATGGCGGATTTGGTCAAAGAAGGGAAAGTTCGATTCCTGGGATTAAGTGAATGTAATCCTGAGGCATTACGAAAGGCGCATACTGTCCATCCAATAACAGCAGTAGAAAGCGAATACTCTTTACTGACCCGAGGGGTAGAGAATGAGATACTGCCTTTAGCCAAAGAGTTAGGTATTGCCTTTGTTCCATTTGCACCATTAAGCCGGGGGCTGATAACAAATAAGCTCAATATAAGCACCCTTGAAGCAAATGATTTCCGTAAAAACCTGCCACGGTACAGTGGAGAGTATTTAGATAATAATCAAAAAATGACCGCTGAATTTGCTACCCTTGCCGCAAGTAAAAATATAACTCCTGCACAACTGGCTTTAGCTTGGGTTTTGGCGCAAAGTGATAACATCATTCCCATCCCGGGAACTAAGCGAAGAAAATATATGGAAGAAAATGCAGCGGCCGTTGATGTAACTATAAGCAATGAAGATATTTTTAAAATAGAAGCATTGCTTAAGAAATACCCCAATGTAGGCCCCCGTTACAGTGCCCGAGAGAATAAATTTATTGATAAATCAAAATAATCACGGGGGTTGAGGGGTACCGTTTAGCTGACATGCCCCATTCAATTGAGTACCCGATAAAACATAGAGATGTGAATTAGAAATGATAGAGAATAAGGCAGAATCAACCATACAAACATGATTAATCAAGGTGAGAATCATAGCTGTGAATAAAAATGTATTAGTTATTTCTTCCAGTCCCCGTAAAGGCGGAAATTCTGAGCTGTTATGCGAGGAGTTCATCAAAGGCGCTCAAGAAGTTGGAAATTATACCGAGAAGATAAATTTAAACGATAAGAATATCAATTACTGCTCAGGATGCGGAGCATGTATTGACCGGAAAAGAGGCTGTTCCCAAAAAGATGATATGGCTGGTATCCTGGAGAAAATGATAGCCGCGGATGTGATTGTCTTGGCAACTCCTGTATATTTTTATACTATGTGCGGCCAGATGAAGACATTGATTGACAGGACTTGCGCTCGTTATACTGAGATAAGTGATAAGGAGTTTTATTTCATTGTAACAGCGGCGGATACCCAAAAACCGGCGATGGAAAGAACCCTTGAAGGATTTCGGGGATTTACTTCCTGTCTGGATAGGGCAATAGAAAAAGGGGTTATCTATGGAACCGGTGTTTGGAATTTGGGAGAGATTAAAGGAAATAAAGTAATGACGCTGGCTTATAAAATGGGTAAAACCTTCTAAAGGGTTATTATGGGAGAATATAAGGATAAAAGTGATTAACAGGAGAATGATATGAAAATATTACTAGTAAATGGGAGTCCCCATAAAAAGGGTTGTACCTATACAGCTCTGGAAGAAATAGCCAAGACATTAAAAACCGAAGGATTTAAAGCTGAAATATTCCAGGTAGGAACCAAGCCGATCTCCGGGTGTATTGCCTGTAAACGATGCATAAAACTCGGGCGGTGTGGAATAGAGGATTGTGTCAATGATTTTCTTGATAAAGCGAAGGATGCTGATGGATTCGTTTTTGGTTCCCCGGTGCATTACGCCGCTGCCGGTGGGGCTATGAGCTCTTTTATGGACAGGGCCTTTTATGCAGATGCTTGTGCCGGCCGCCAATCATTTCATCTAAAACCGGCGGCTGCGGTGGTTTCTGCCAGAAGAGCAGGAACGACATTCGCACTTGACCAGCTCAATAAATATTTTTCTATCTCTCAAATGCCGATTATTTCTTCCCGATATTGGAATATGGTTCATGGCAGCAAACCGGAAGATGTAAAACAGGATTTAGAAGGGCTGCAGATAATGCGGGTGTTGGGTAGAAATATGGCCTGGTTCTTAAAATGCAAAGAAGCGGGCATCAAGGCCGGCATACCTTTCCCTGAAATGGAAGCAAAAGTATTTACCAATTTCGTCAGGTAAAGGTGATTTTATGACCATCGCAGAAGTAAGTAAAAAATATGGGCTTTCCCAAGATACACTCCGTTATTATGAACGCATTGGGCTGCTGCCTAATGTGAGCCGCACAAAGAGTAAAATTCGGTTTTATACAGATGAAGATTGCAAGTGGATTGAGTTTATCAAATGCATGCGAAGCGCCGGGCTTACCATTGAAGTATTGATTGAATATGTGGAGCTCTTTCAGCAGGGAGATAAAACCATTGAATCAAGAAGAAAACTGCTGGTTGAACAGCGTGAACAGCTGAAAATAAGAATGAAAGATATGAAAGAAACCCTGAAACGACTGGATTATAAAATTGCCCAGTATGAAAAGGTGGTCGTTGAAAAAGAGAAAAACTGAAAAAATCAAAGCATCATTTCAATGAGACACCCTGAAAAAACAGAGAAATATAAAGGGTGCAGGAGTCGGAAACATCATCCGGGAAAAAGTGAAAGTGAAGGTTGAATCAGCTTTCCAGCCATAATCTGGTTTTTGAACCAAATCAAAAAAGAGATGGGTCAAATACCCATCTCTTTTTTTGTTTTCTTATCATTTAATTGAATGGTTATTTATCAGGAGTACCGATTTTAAAGAGACAAGAAGAATGGGGTTCAAGCTTCAGGATATATTCATTTTCAAACATGCCTAAATCCTTTTGGAGCCAGAGGTCTCGAAGGAGTTGTTTCCCTTCCACCCCTATTTCTGTCCAGTTTATCGCAACCTGGTTATCTTCCTCTTTTTTGAGGTTCAGGACCGCTACCGCCTTAGTTCCATCATAAAGAGGCCGGACCCAGACTTCATGGTCTTCGGTTTTCTTGATTCGCTTACCCTGGATACCCAGGGGATCCTGATCCACATCCAGTACCTCATCATTGGATAATAGATTTATGGTGAATTCATCCAGTTTAGTTAAGTCACAGCCGATCAGGAGGGGGGCTGCCAGCATACACCAGATAGTGATATGGCTGATTTGTTCATGGGGAGTCAGTTCGGAGGGATGGAGGCTGGGACCCCAGCCTAAGTGGCCGACCACCAGCATATCCGGGTCATTCCAATGGCCCGGTCCCGCATAGGGTTCCAAACCCACCTGTTTTTCGATGTACTCATAAACCACTCCCCAGTAGTCCCCGATATCTAATGTGGTTCGCCAGAGGTTACCTCCAACTTCTTCACCCCACTGGCTCACATTGCCTTTACCATACTGACAGATACTGAGTACAATATCCCGCTCCGATTTCTCAAGGCAATCGGCTATCAGCTGATAAGGTTTCTTTCTTTCTTCGAGGGTAGGGTCTTTCACAATTTTCTGATAGGAGCACCAATCATATTTCAGATAATCAATGCCCCAATCGGCAAAAGTCCGGGCATCCTGTTCTTCATGCTGATAACTTCCGATATACCCTCCGCAAGTCAGGGGACCGGGAGAGGAGTAGATTCCCAGTTTGAGTCCTTTAGAATGGACATAATCCGCCAGGGCTTTCATATCGGGAAATTTGCTATTAGGCTGGATATTTCCCTGGCTGTCCCTCTCTCCTTCCCAGGCATCATCGATGTTGATATATTGGTATCCATGGGCCGCCAAGCCTGATTGAACCATATAATCAGCGGCATCTTTAACCTTTTGTTCATCCATGGCCAATCCCCAGACATTCCAGGAATTCCATCCCATGGGAGGGGTTTGTGCCAGTTTTCTTCTTCCGCCAATAATAGTTATTTCCCGGGAAACAGAATCCGAACCGCTTTGGGCGGTCAGGGTTGTTATGTGGTTACCTTCCTTCTGTAGGGAACCGCTGAGCATACCGGTGTTTTCATCCAGGCATAAACCATCAGGCAGATTTTTAGCAGAGAATCTCAGGGGTGCTTTCCCGGTGGCCGGTATTTTATATAAAAAAGGTTTACCGGGAGTGGCGCCAATCACTTTAGCCCCATGAATTCCCAGGATATCATTATCGATTCTTGCCATCCTCTTATCCATCAAGGGAATAGGCTTATGTTCTTCAGGAGGGAGCGGGAGGGTCTCAGGAAGCTCACTAACACCCGGTTTTAGGTGGAGAAGTGCCCCTGCCCATTCTGCATGGGCCATGGATATCCATTCGCCCCCATCATTGATGCGGAGGAATAATTTTTTGGCGCCTGTTAAGTCCACAGAAAGGTATTTAGGGTCATCACCCCGCCAAATTTTACCAGATTCAGCCTTTTTGATTCCATCCACCCAGATTTCAAACATGACCGGGACGGTTCTTGGGGCTTCATCATCAATTCCTACCATAGTTTCAAACTTGAAGGCTGAACCCTTTAAGTCAATCAACATGGAACTCCTGGCATGGCTTCCAATCCCATGAGGATAGACGACTCCTTTAAGGGTAATAGGATTATCAATACAGGTTTTCCCGGCTCTGGCATCGCCCCAGCTTTGCCGGACCTTGGATAAATCCAGGGATTCCAGCCAGAGAGAATTAGGTGGATTATCTTCCCGGGTTAAATCAGTGGGCGTTTTCGGTGTCAATAAAACGCCAAACAAGAAGGGAGCTAATAACGATAATGGTTCCATAAGAAAATGTTCCTTGTACAGAAATAATTATTTAGATTCCCTTCTTCACCATGGAAGGGGCAGGGGGGGGGCTTTTAATTAATTCTTGCATAACCTGCCTTCATTCCGAAAGATGGCAGGTTCATATTTATCAGGATAGGCTGCCATGTCGGTAAGTATCCCCCGCCATTGGCTTGACTTTCAAGACGGATTTATATACTTTGAAGAAGAAACCTTTGTTGGAAAAGGGTTATATAAACAAGAGGATTGACTGCATGATTTATTCGCTGAACACGACAAGATTACCGGTAAATTGGTTGAGAGGAACCCTGGTTTCTCTTACTTTCTTAACAGCACCTGGTTGGAGCGCTGAAATAACCTGGATGGAAATGGCCCAAAACTGGAAAATCACCTCCCAGGAAAATATCCTATTGTTATTTTTATTATTGTTGTCGATATCTTTTATCTTTATTATCCGTCTAAATCGGAAGTTGGAAAGAACGCAGGCGGCCTTGGAAACAGAATTAAAAGAAAGAATCAGGATAGAGGAAGAACTGAAACGATCCGAAGAAAAGTATCGGTCCCTGATGGATAATCTGCCTATTGGGGTATATCGCAACCGTCCCGGGGAAGAAGGAAGTTTTATTGAAGTCAATAATGCCATCCTGAAAATATTTGGATTCCAATCCAGGGAAGAAGCGTTAGGTATCCATTTTTCCGAGCTGTATCAGGACCCTCTGGATTATCTTCAGATTGACAAAAAAATCAGCCAAAACGGGTATGCTAAAAATGAAGTTCTAAAAATGGTTCGACGGGATGGGGAACGCATTTATTGTTCACTGACGGCGAAAGCCATCCAGGACAGCCAGGGTGATTTTTTATATTATGATGGCACCCTTCAGGATATTACTGAACGTATTAAGTCTGAAGAAGAAATTCAAAAATTATCTTATGCGGTAGAACAAAGCCCCAGTATGATTGTTATTACTGATATCCAAGGCAATATTGAATATGTGAATCCCAAGTTTCTGGAGGTATCCGGATATTCAGAAGAGGAAGTTCTGGGCCAAAACCCCCGATTGTTTAAGGGAGGGCGAACCTTACCTGACATCTACATCCAGTTTTGGGAAACTATTACCACTGGAGGAGAATGGCGGGGTGAATTCCTTAATAAAAAGAAAAATGGGGATGAATTCTGGGTTTTTACCTCCACCTCATCCATCAGGGACAGCCAGGGGAATATTCAACATTATATCGCCCTCCAGGAAGATATCACCCTCCGAAAAATCAAGGAAGCTGAACTACAGGAAGCTAAAAAAGCCGCGGAAGAAGCGAATAAAGCTAAAAGCCAGTTTCTTGCCAAGATGAGCCATGAATTAAGGACTCCCCTGAATGCCATCATCGGCTACAGTGAAATGCTGACAGAAGAAGCTCAGGACCTGCAACAGGATGAATTTATCCCTGATTTGGAGAAAATCAGATCGGCGGGTAAACATTTGCTTTCTCTGATCAATGATATTTTAGACCTTTCCAAGATTGAGGCCGGTAAAATGACTCTATACCTGGAGAAATTTGATATTGGTTCCATGTTACAGGATGTGGTCAGTACTTCCAAGCCTCTCTTGGATAAAAACCAAAATCAATTGGTAGAAGACTATACCGAAAATCTGGGGAGCATGTTTGCGGATGTTACTAAAATCAGGCAGATATTATTCAATCTTCTAAGTAATGCCAGTAAATTCACTGAAAAAGGAACCATTCATCTGGAGGTATACCCCGAAGGGGAAGCATCCTCCCGGATGATTTGTTTTAAAGTAACAGATACCGGTATTGGGATGAGCCCTGACCAGCTTTCCCATCTATTTGGGGATTTTGTGCAGGCGGATACTTCCACTACCCGTAAATATGGGGGTACCGGGCTGGGGCTTTCCATCAGCAAACGATTTTGTGAAATGATGGGGGGGGGTATCTTTGTAGAAAGTGGCTTGGAGAAGGGTTCTGTCTTCACCGCGAAAATCCCGGTCGAAGTGAATAATCCTGAAGCAGAAATTAAGACTGAACCGGTGAAAAAGACTGAACTGAAAACAACCCCTACTTCAAAAGATAAAACAACCCGAAAGAAAGATACCATTTTAGTGATTGATGATGACCCCGTTATGCAGGATATTATGCGTCGAACTCTGCAGAAAGATGGGTTCCAGGTGGTCAGTGCCTTAAACGGTGAGGAAGGGCTCCGGTTGGCAAGGGAGCTTCAACCGATGGCTATTACGCTGGATGTCATGATGCCAAACATGGATGGATGGTCGGTGTTGACGGTCTTGAAATCAGATATAAATTGCCAGAATATACCTGTTATCATGCTTTCAATTGTAGATGATAAGAATATGGGATATGCCCTGGGCGCCAATGATTATTTGACTAAACCGGTTGATAAAGAACAGGTCCTCAGGCTCTTGAACCAATTTAGAACGGAGGGTAAAGGGACCGGTATTATTATGGTAGTCGAAGACGATGCTCCCACCCGAGAGCTCATTTCCAGAACGATCCGCAAGGAAGGATATGCTACCTTGGAAGCTGAAAATGGGCTTAAAGCCTTGGAGACCCTGAGCCTGAATCTACCGGATTTGATTTTACTGGATTTAATGATGCCGGAAATGGATGGATTTGAATTCTTGTCAGAGATGCACAAAAACAACCAGTGGTCGGATATTCCGGTGGTGGTTATTACCGCCAAAGAACTGACCCGGGATGAATTTGAATACCTGCAAAAGACCGTTACCAACATTATCCAAAAAGGTGGATATAGCCAGGATGAATTACTCAGGGAAATCCAGCATCGCCTGAAAACTATCAGCCAAGAGGATTGATTGGATATTCTTTAGGTTTGATTTCACCTCCCGAGACTCTTAACACAAATGCCATTTATCGGGAAAAGAGATATAGTAAGACAATATGGGAAAGAAGATACTGATTGTTGAAGACAATGAAATGAATCGGGATATGCTTACTCGCCGATTACAGCGAAAAGGATATGATATTTGTGTTGCTGAAGACGGTGAATCAGGAGTGGCTATGGCTACCTCAGAAAAACCTGATTTGATATTAATGGATATGAGTTTACCCGTATTGGATGGATGGGAAGCCACCCGAAGAATCAAAGCAAATCCTGATTTGGCTTCCATCCCGATTGTGGGACTATCTGCCCATGCCATGGAAACAGACCGGGTCAAAGCCCTGGAAGCAGGGTGTGATGATTATGATACCAAACCGGTGGAATTGGAACGGTTGCTGGCTATTATTCAAAAATTAACAGGGGAGGGATTACCATGAAACTTGAGACGGGCCATATCCTGGTGGTAGACGATAATGAAATGAATCGGGATATGTTATCCCGGAGATTAATCCGGCAAGGCCATGCGGTTGAAACCTCCATAGATGGAAAATCCGCTCTGGATATCCTGGAAGAAAAAACCTTTGATTTGATTCTCTTGGATGTGATGATGCCGGAAATCAGCGGTTTGGAAGTCCTGAAAACCCTTCGAGAGAAACATACCATGGCCGACATGCCTATTATCATGGTGACAGCCAAAGACCAGAGTGAAGATATCGTGGAAGCCCTTAAACAGGGAGCCAATGACTATATCACCAAACCGGTGGATTTCCCGGTGGCATCTGCCCGGATTCAGACTCAGCTTGCCTTGAAACGGCTCTCCCTGTTGAAAGATGAATTTTTAGCTATAGCCAGCCATGACTTAAAAAATCCCCTGACTGGAATATTAGGGTTTACCGGGGTGCTTCAAGTGAAGTTAGCCCCTGGGAAAACCATCGCTGCCGATGACCTTCAATGTATCAATAGAATTGAAAAGCTGGCTTGGGTCATGAACCGGATCATCGGGGATTTCTTGGATTTTCAGGCTTTGGAAGATGGTGAACTCCGATTACAGTTCCAGGATATAAACCTGAATGAGACCGCCACCCTTTCGATTGAAAATAATAAAAATTATGCCAGCCGCAAGAAAATCCATTTGGAACCGGCCCTGGATCCAGCACTGGGATTAAGCGTTGCCGATGAGGCCAGAATCCAGCAGGTTATGGATAATTTCCTCAGTAATGCCATTAAATTCTGTCCGGAGGAAAGCCGGGTTCTTGTTAAAACCCGAAAAGATGATTTGCATATCATCTTTGAAGTCAGCGATACCGGACCAGGATTGACGGAGGCTGATTTACAGAAAATCTTCACTAAATATTCCCGGTTGAGTAATAAACCGACGGGTGGAGAGAAAAGCTCCGGATTGGGATTGGCTATCTGTAAGAAAATCATAGAGCTCCATTTGGGGGAAATTGGTGTTTACAATAATCCCGCCGGCGGCGCTACTTTCTGGTTTAAGCTTCCTTCCAGCCCACCTCAGGAAGACTCATAAATGATATTTTTTTGAGATAGCTTTCTTCTTATGAATGCATCAAAAGATGTTTTTGGTATAGTATTTGAATAAATCATGACAATTATAAATGATTGAAAGGGTTTGTTGATGAAGAGATCTCTTATACTTCTGTTACTTATCAGCATGGTATTTATTACCGGATGCGGTCCTGTTTCTGATACATCCTCCGGCAAACAAACCATTCGAGTCAGCCTGATTTTAGGGGATAATTCCGATTGGTATCTGGGTTTGACCAAATGGCAGGAAAGGCTGGAGAAAGAAACAAATGGCCGAATCAAAGTCCAGATTTATCCCAATGCGTCTTTGGCCAATAATAACCAGCGGACAGAATTGGATATGGTCCAAAGCGGGGCTATTGATGCCTCTCTGGAATCGACTATTACTCTTTCCACCCTCAATCCTGCGTTTACCGCCTTCAGCCTTCCCTGGCTGTTTCCGGATTACCAGAAAGCGGCCGAATTCTGTGATGGGCCGGTGGGAACAAAATTCCTGGGGCTGCTTCCCGAGAAAAACCTGATAGGACTGGCCTATGGTGTCAATGGATTCCGGCAGATTACCAATAATAAAAGAGAGATAAAAACCCCGGCTGATTTGAAGGGGATGAAAATCAGGATTCCTCTGATAAAGATGTATATCGATTTCTTTAAGCTCTATGGGGCGGACCCCAGCTCCATGAATTTCGGTGAGTTGATGACGGCTCTGGCATCCGGAACTATGGATGGCCAGGAGAACCCGGTGCATGTATTGGAATCCGCCAAACTCTATGAAATTCAAAAATATGTTACTGTCTGGAATTATTCTTATGACCCCCTGGTCCTTTGTATGAACAAAGGGTTTTACGAGAAATTTTCACCTAAAGACCGGGAATTGTTGGAAAGAACGGCCCGGGAAGCTTTCTCCCTCCAGCGGGACTGGGTAGCTCAACATGAGATTGAAACCCTGGAATCCCTTAAGGAAAAAGGAATGAAAGTTACCGTCCTGACTCCACAACAAATTGAACCTTTTAAAAAATCCGCATTGCCCATTTATACCCAGTACCGGGATGTGATTGGCGCTGAGTTGATGGATTCAGTCATGAAAACCGCACAATAACAATAGGAAGACTTTTTGATGAAACGATTTTGGGAAAACCTGGTGGGAGTTTTGTTCATATTCATAGCTTTGTTTATGTTTATGCAGGTTTTGGCCCGGTATGTATTCCACCACTCCTTTTCATATTCGGAAGAAGTGGTTCGATATCTGTTTATCTGGGCAACCCTGATTGGGACAGCGGTTGCCTTCCGGCAAGGGGAGCATATTTCAGTCAGTCTATTGCCCTCCCGAATTAAAGACCGGTTTTCCACTCCCCTGAGATGGATTTTCAAAACAGCCACTTCCTTATTTCTTATTATTCTGGCTTGGCATGGGATTCAATGCGCCAAGATGCAATGGGTGACCCAACAAACCAGTGCCGCATTAGGCTGGCCCATTATCTGGGTTACCCTCTCCATCCCAGTCGGAGCTTTGCTCTCCCTTTGGATGATACTGACCCTAAAACCAAACCATTCCAATGAAAATAGTCCTCCTGTCTTATAGGGGGGCAATATTGCATATCAGATACTATCTTTCTTAATCTGCCCTGGTTTCGAATTTAGACCCAGAAATCCTTGAACCCATTATCTTAAAGGGATACAATGGGAGAAGCAGGGATTTCTTGCCTACCCTCTCCACGGGACTCTCTGCCTGATACAGTCGGAGGTTGACATGGCTCAGAAGAAAAATAACCCATCGATATTTTTTACGGATGAGACACATTATTGCCCTAAACCTCTGGAAGAAGCCTTTGCTGAGCATTTGGAATATTCTCTGGTTAAATCCCGGCTGACTGTCCGGGAGTTGGATTCCTATCAGGCTTTGGCAATGGCCATCCGGGACCGATTAATTCGGCGGTGGCTTCGAAGCCAGCATGAATATGACCGTCAGGATGTAAAACGAGTCTATTATCTTTCCATGGAATATCTTATGGGACGATTATTAGGTTCTATCCTGATCAATCTGGGAGAATATGAAAGCAGTTATAAAATCCTCAAAAAAATCGGATACAGCTTGGAGGAAATCCGGGAAATTGAACCGGATATGGGGCTGGGTAATGGGGGGCTGGGACGATTGGCTTCCTGTTTCCTGGATTCTATGGCAACCCTGGAATTACCAGCCTACGGGTATGGAATCCGATATGAGTATGGAATCTTCCAGCAGGAAATCCTGAATAATTACCAATTGGAAAAACCTGATAACTGGCTGAGGTTTGGCAATCCCTGGGAGATAGTCCGTCCCGAACATACCTACCGGGTGAAATTTAAAGGCCGAGTCCTGATGAACCGAGTGGGGGCTGATCGGTTGCTTTTTGACTGGGTGGATACGGAGGATGTTTTGGCTGTCGCCTATGATATCCCGATACCCGGTTACCAGAATAATACGGTTAATAATCTTCGCCTTTGGCAGTCTAAAGGAACCAATGAATTCGATTTTCAGTATTTTAACAGTGGCGATTATCTGGCAGCAGTAGAAACTAAAAATCTCTCCGAAAACATTTCCAAGGCCCTATACCCCAATGATTCGGTATCTTTGGGGAAGACCCTCCGCCTGAAACAGGAATATTTTTTTGTTTCTGCCACCCTGCAGAATATTATCGAATACTTCCAAATCAAACATCAAAGCTTTGCCGAATTCCCGGATAAGGTAGCGATTCAATTGAATGATACCCATCCTGCTATTGCCATTCCTGAATTATTGCGGATTTTGATGGATGAAAAAGGCCAAGGATGGGATGAGTCCTGGGATATTACCTGTAAGACATTTGGGTATACTAACCATACTATTATGCCCGAAGCATTGGAAAGCTGGCCCCTACATCTGTTTGAAGAATTACTTCCCCGCCATTTACAGATTATTCAAGAAATCAACCGGCGTTTCCTGGATTCTGCCAAAAGCCGGGGGTTCCTGGATTTCGGGACTCTGGGCCGGCTATCCATCATAGATGATTCCGGAGATAAAAGAATCCGAATGGCTAACCTGGCGGTGATTGGAAGCCATTCAGTAAATGGAGTCTCGAAACTCCATTCGGATATCATCACCAAAAATATTTTTCCTGATTTCTATAAAATGTCACCCCAGAAGTTTAATAATAAAACCAATGGGGTCACTCCCCGCCGATGGCTTAAAGAGGCCAATCCTTTACTCTCCGGGATTATTACGGACCGGATTGGTGAAAAATGGGGGAGAAATCTGGAATATCTCAGAGAATTGGAACCTTTAGCGGAGGAACCTGATTTCCGGGAGACTTGGCGGAATGCCCTCTGGATGACCAAAAAACAAATGGTCCAATATATCAGGGTCCACTATGGACTTACCATGAATAATTCGGCTCTTTTTGATGTTCAGGTAAAGCGGATCCATGAGTATAAACGGCAGCTTTTGAACTTGTTGCATGTAATCACCCTATATAACCGGATCCGGGAAGATTCTTCCTATCACCCGGTTCCCCGGGTCGTTCTTTTTGCCGGAAAAGCAGCCCCAGCTTATTTTGCGGCCAAACTGATTATCAAGCTGATCGGGTCTGTCGCCGAGGTGATTAATAAAGACCCAGCGGTAGATGATCAATTAAAAGTACTCTTCCTGGAAAATTATGGAGTGTCCCTGGCAGAGAAGGTAATCCCGGCTGCAGATCTTTCAGAACAGATTTCAACAGCCGGCTTTGAAGCTTCCGGGACCGGGAATATGAAATTCGGGTTAAATGGAGCCTTAACCATTGGCACCTACGATGGGGCTAATCTGGAAATCCTGGAAGAAGTGGGAATGGATAATATCTTTCTATTTGGGTTGAAAGCTGATGAAATAGCGAAACTCAGATTGGGCGGATATCATCCGCAATCTTTCTATGAAAAAGATGCTGAACTCCGCCAGGTGCTGGATATGATTCGGGGAAATTACTTCAATCCCCTGGAACCCGGAATATTCAATTCCCTGGTGGATGGTTTATTATTCGGAGGCGACCCCTATTTCCTGTTGGCGGATTATCGCGCTTATGTAGATACCCAGGAGTCTGTCAGCAAGCTGTTCCTGGATAGTGAATTATGGACCCGTAAATCCATCCTGAATGTGGCAAGAATGGGGAAATTTTCCAGTGATCGGACGATTGCTGAATATGCCCGGGATATCTGGAATGTGAAACCGGTTTCTATCCCCGCCGAAGGGTGTCCTCCCTTTCTGGAATAGAAAAAAACGGTTGTTGGATAGAGAAAATAAAAAACGGTTGACGCCAGTTACAGGGTAGGGAATAATTTAATAACTTTTAATATGGAATTATTTCTCTAATGCCTGTTTCTATAAAGAACTCTAGTTATAAATCTGCCCGATATGTTGGGACTACTCCCAGCGTTGCCCATTATAATCATCAAGGCCATCAATTTGTCCTTCCGTTAATAGTATTACTCTTGGCAGGTTTAGGCTGGTTTCTAGTCTATATCCAATTCACTTCCATTCATCAAGCGGTATATCAAACCTCACAGACGACCTTGATTCAAAGGTTGCAGCGAATGGCTCTCCGGCTGGAAACCAATTTTAACAAACAATCTTCTTTCCAGGATGAAAAAAAGCTTATCCTGAAAGAAATGCAGAATCTCAGGCTTGATACCGGATATCAAGCCTGGATTTATTCTGAGCAAGAGGTCATCTATGACCCCTTTTGGGATCACCCTATCAATAAGGGGCAAAAGCCAACCCTTCCAAAGCTCTTTGAAACCCTGCCGGATAAGAATAAAGGCTCTTTCCAGGGATTGTTGCTAGATTTAAAAACAGGGCAGCCAGGTTATGGCTTTCTGATGTTAGACCCAAAAGACGGCAAGCAAATCTGTTCCTGGACTCCGCTGAGAATCAAAGGCCATCTTTATCAAGTTGGATTAAGAGTCCCTCTTAAAACAGTTTTATCTTCCAGTGGAATCAATCGAAACTTGTTTTATTCCGTTATGCTGTGTGTCTGGGGCAGTATTTTATCCTTTCTGGTGATTCTTGCCTGGTTGCAACAGTTCAGGTTTGAGAAACAAATCCTGACTTCCCGGGAAGAACTGGAACAGAAAGTAATTGAGAGAACCCAGCAGTTGGAAGTCCTGAACGGTCAATTGATTAATGATATGGTCCGGGTGGAAAAAGCTGAGAAAGCTCTCCGGGAAAGTGAAAAAAAATATCGGTTACTGGTAGAAACAACCCCTAACGGGATATTATTTGCCGATATGGATTATGATATCCAGTATTGCAATCAGCAGGCCGCCTTGATTGCCGGATATTCTTCACCTGAGCAAATGCTGGGGTTGAATGCCTTCGATATTATTGCCTCGGAGGATTCGGTTCTTTCCTGCCGATATGAAGAAGAAATTTTAGAGAAAGGTTCCAAAACCGGGATTGAATTATGGGTGAAACATTCGGATGGCCGCCGGGTCCCGGTGGAGCTCAGTATTACCCTGACCCGTGATGAATCCGGCCAGCCGGTAGGATTTACAGTGGTTTCCCAGGATATTACGGAACGGAAACAACAGCAGGAAGTAATTCGGGATAATGAAAACAGATTAAAGTTGATACTGTCCCATCATCCAGGGCTTATCTGGGTCATAGACCAGGAAATGAGAATTATTCAAGCTTGGGGGAATCCCTCCACTTGGAAGGATGTTTTCCTTGAAAAGATAATTGGCAAAAATATCCATGATGTTTTAAAAAATGCTGATTTTAGTTTAATTACCGGAGACCATCACTATAAAGCTCTACAGGGAGAATCTGTTTCCTACCGATATAAATGGAAGGGCCAGATATATGATTGCCACCTCGAACCTATGAGAAATGAAGATGGCATAGTCTTGGGAGTGGTCGGTGTCGCTTTTGACGTAACAGAAAAAGTAAGGATGGAAGAAGAACTGATTAAGGCTGGCCGATTAGATTCTTTAGGATATCTGGCCGCCGGGATTGCCCATGACTTCAATAATATCCTGACGGGGATATTGGGTAATATCTCCATGGTGAAACCCCAGGAAACACTAAATAAGGAAACCTTGGAACGTCTGGAAGAGGCAGAAAGGGTGGTTTATCAGGCTCGAAACCTGACCAACCAATTGCTGACCTTTGCTAAAGGTGGTGAACCGGTTAAAAAAGTTATCCATCTGGAAGAAACGATTGAAGAGATGGCTCTTTTTTCCTCCCGGGGGTCCAATTGCATTTGTACATTTAATATTCAACCCGGGCTGCCGGCTATATATGCGGACCAGGGCCAACTGGGGCAGGTGGTGCATAATTTAGTACTGAATGCTATTCAAGCAATGCCTCAGGGTGGTGAAATCCTCTTAAGCCTGAAATCTGTTGAGCTCACAGAGAATGAATCCCTGCCGTTGAAAGCAGGTAACTATCTTCTTTTGAGTGTAAAAGACCAGGGAATGGGGATTAATAACGATATCTTGCCGAAAATCTTTGATCCTTTCTTTACCAATAAACCCAATGGCACCGGGTTGGGATTATCTACCAGTTATTCCATCATTTCCCGTCATAAAGGACATATCTCAGTCCAGACTACCCCTGGGAAGGGTACCACTTTTTTGATTTATCTTCCTGTTTCGAAAGAATCCTCCAATGGAAATCCATCTCCCAAACATTCCCTGGATTCTAAAAAAATAATAGTAACGGGTTATGGCAGAATTCTGGTCATGGAGGATGACCCCATCATCCAAAAACTGGTAGTCCGAATGCTGGAAAAATTGGGTTACCAGGCAGAAGCGGTCAAGGATGGAGAGGAAGCTTTTCAGTATTATCGGCAGGGGATGGATTCCCATAGTCCTTACCGGGCTGTGATCATGGATTTAACTATACCCGGAGGTATGGGAGGAAAAGAAGCTATCCTGAAAATCAAGGAAATCGATCCTGCCGTCTGCGCTATTGTCTCCAGTGGTTACTCTAATGACCCGGTAATGGCTCAATATCAGGAATATGGTTTTGCCAATGCTATCAGTAAACCCTTCCAATTTAAGGAATTAGCCCAAATTCTACAGGACACTCTTCCTTCTGATTGATGTGGGAACCCTCCCGCTAATCCAGAGGCTGTTACCCAGAAAACACCGGAATTACAGGAATAGAATATAGCTGAGATTGGGATTGATGGCCCAGGCAAACAGGGCAATTAAAAATCCAATCAGAACATCCGTGGGATAATGGACCCCCAGATAAATTCGGGAGATGCCTACCATCATGGCCAATGGCAAATAAATAAACCCTCCCATAGGGAAAAAACTGGTCAGGCTTAGGGCCAAAGCAAAAGCTGCGCAGGTATGGCCTGAAGGGAAGGAATATTCACAGGGCGGCGGTTTGACAACAATGGCATTATCTAAAACCCGGTAGGGGCGGGGACGGTTTACCACTCTTTTCAATAACTGGGCAAACCCCTGGGCAATGACCAGCGTCAGGGTGGTATGGATCCCCACACCCCAGCCCAGGATAGGAAATAAAAGGAACAATAACAGGGGGAGGAATATGGAAAAACCAGTAGAACCCAGGGACGTTATTCCTTTCATCACCTGGTCCAGCAGATAGCAATGCAATCTTCGGTTAAAGAAATAAAAAAGCCACGCATCGCCACGTTTTAGATAGAAGGCAATTGTGCTCATATCACCTCAATTATCAATTTTTCATTTTATCATAAGAGAGAATCTTCATCCCACCATGGACAGGAGATAACTTTCAGGTTAACAAAATAATGAATGAAATTTCTTTGACAAGAGTCCCCTGTTTCCGTCAGAATAAAGATGGTTCCCTGCCATGTACGAGTGGGATTGTTTTTTAGAGCCAATACCTCTGTACTGGAAGCTGGGTATGGCACTCGGATGCAGGCCCGATATATCGGGAAGCGCGAAGGTACCACTAAGGCTTCCACTGTCTGACGTCACGGAGTCTCTTAAATCGGTTCCAACGGCATTACGGCGGAGAACCGTTATTTTTTTACCCTGGTTTGGGGGAAGATTCTTGAGTTTACCCCTGACTTCTTCTCTTTACAGGGATTCCCTGAACCGTTAGGATAATCTTCTATGCCAACCAATGCCAGATTACTGAGTTTTTTACGCCCTTATCGGGTTCGAATGATTCTGATAGGTGTCTGTATGGTGGGGTTGGCCTTATTGAATTTCATGACCATTGGGTCTTTACAGCCCCTGATCGATTTGCTTTTCCCCCCTGCCAATGGGCATTTTTCTCTGGTCCCGGATGCCATTTCCAAACTGAACCTGCCTGTAGTGCAGAATGCTGAAATTTATACTAAAACCCATCGATGGCAGGTGTTTGCCATCGCTTGCGGTATTTTGATAGTGGCGGGTTTCCTTCGGTTTTTGTTTACTTATGTCCAACAATACCTGATGGAATTTCTGGCTGAGAGGGTGATGTTGGATATCCGGACCCGGATTTACACCCATATGCATGAACTTTCCCTGAAATATTACACGTCCCGGGATACCGGCAGCCTGATGTCCCGATTAACCGTTGATGTCGAAGTGATTGGCCGGTCCCTGGTTTTTGGTTTGGGGGAAATGGCCAAAGAACCCCTGGTCATGGTCAGCCTTCTTTTATTGATGTTTCTTTCTCATTGGAAACTGGCGTTGTTGATTTTTGTCTTTTTCCCCTTGATTGTGTATCCCCTGATTCGGTTTGGGCAGAAAATCAGGCAGCAATCCAGAAAACTTCAGGAAGAGCAGGCTCAATTATATAAGCTTCTTAATGAAACCATTTCCGGGATTCGGATCGTGAAAGCCTTTGGGATGGAAGATTATGAACAGAAACGGTTCCGTAAGCGGATTGGGGAGATATTCTCCACCACGGTGAGAATCATCCGATTCAGTACCCTTTCTTCCCCAATGACTGAATTCTTCGGGGTTTTAGGAATTGTGGCAGCTTTGGGAGTGGCGGCCTGGTTTGTCTCCAAAGGAGATTTGACCGCCGGAAAATTCAGCACCTTCCTAGTGGCATTATTTTCCTTCTATCAGCCACTGAAACGGTTAAGCGCTGCTAATAACCAGTATCAAAAAGGCATGGGCGGGGCAGAAAGAGTATTCCAACTGTTAGATACGCCTCCGGATGTCGTGGAGAATCCGCAGGCCCAAGAGTTGGACACCCCCCGGAAAGAAATTAAATTTGAGAAGGTCAGTTTCTCTTATGATGGGGAAGCCCCGGTTCTCCAAGACATTACCGTTACCTTTCCCCTGAATAAAGTTATTGCGATTGTGGGACCCAGTGGCGCCGGAAAAACCACCCTGGTGAACCTGTTGCCCCGATTCTATGACCCTACCCAGGGGCGGATTTGCATTGATGGGATAGATATTCGGGACCTCACCATGAAAAGCCTTCGGAATCAGATGGGGATCGTAACTCAGGAAACTATTCTTTTTGATGATACTATTTTTAATAATATTGCCTATGGCCGGCCGGATTATTCTGCGGAAATCGTCTATCAAGCTGCCCAAGTAGCCCATGCCGATGATTTTATCCGGCAGCTTCCGGAAGGTTATGAGACCCTTGTGGGAGAACGGGGAGTAAAACTATCGGGTGGGCAGAAACAACGATTGACCATTGCCCGGGCTGTTTTGAAAAACCCTCCCATCCTGATATTGGATGAAGCCACTTCTTCTCTGGATGCCGAATCGGAACGGCTGGTTCAGGATGCCTTGGACCGGCTGATGGTAAATCGGACCACCTTTGTCATTGCCCATCGGTTATCGACTATTCTTTCTGCCGATATCATTGTCGTTCTGGAAAAAGGCCGGCTGGTGGAAATGGGTACTCATGCGGAATTGGTGGACAAAAAAGGCCTGTACTGGAAGCTGTATCAGACCCAGTTTGCCAGTTCTGACTCCGACCCCTTGGGATAATCTCCTTTCCTGCTATAATAAGCCTCAATGGGTAAGGCACTAAATCCCGGGAGGCCTTTATCATGGCTATCAATCCACAATCTAACGACCCCCTTTTTGATTCTCGTATCCTAAAATACCGTCAGGCAGCTGAATCGATGATGCAAGGGGATTTTCAAATCGAGATTCCCTCAGGTGAAGATGATATTGGCCAATTGGGCCTAACCCTGAGAGCGCTGGGAGTAACCCTTGAAAAGAAATTCCTGGAAATCTCAGTCCTTTCCACGGTGACTGAAAAAATCAATGCAGGCTTGATTCTGGATGAAGTATTAGCCCATGTATATGATTCTTTCCGACCCATCATCCCCTATGACCGGATTGGTTTTTCCCTGATTGAAGACGGAGGGAAAACAGTTCGGGCCCGATGGGCTAAATCCGATTTCCCGGTCATGAAAATCACCGGGGGGTATTCGGCTCCCCTTCAAGGCAGCAGCCTGGAAAAGATTATTCAGACAGGCCAGCCAAGGATTATCAATAACCTGATGGAATACCTGGAAGCCCATCCCAAGTCTGAATCCACCCAATTGATGATGGAAGAAGGGGTTCGGTCCAGTTTGGCTTGTCCTTTGATTGCCTTGGGAAAACCCATTGGATTTATGTTCTTCTCCAGCCGTAATCCCAATACCTACCAGAATCTCCATGTAGAAATATTCAAACAGATTGCCGGACAGCTGGCGGTCATTGTTGAAAAAGGCAGGCTTTACCAACAGCTGGTGGAACTCAATGACTTGAAAAATAAGTTTCTGGGGATGGCCGCCCATGATTTGCGTAATCCGATCACGGTGGTAAAAACCTATATTGCCTTGATTTTAGAGGGATACCTGGGAGATATCTCCCAACAGCAGCGGGATGTCCTCTCAAGAATGGACCTGGCCTCTGAGACCATGCTTTCCCTGATCAATACCTTCCTGGATATCAGCGCTATCGAATCTGGCAAGCTTCAGCTGGTCTTTGAAAAAAGGGATTTGAAAGAATACCTGTCCCGGTTTTTTGAAAATAGCCAGCTTCTGGCAAAAAGCAAGGGGATTACACTGGAAATGGAACTGGAAGAAAACCTGCCAATGGTCTCCATGGACCCTCATCGATTGGAGCAGGTTCTGGGAAATCTGGTTTCCAATGCTGTTAAATTCTCCTATCCTGAGACAACGATTATATTATCCGCCCGGAAAGAAGGAAACACCCAGGTCCATATCTCGGTGGCAGACCAGGGTCAGGGCATACCATCGGAAGATTTGCCCCTTATTTTTAAAGACTTTGGCCGAGGCAGTACTCAGCCTACAGCCGGAGAAAAATCCACCGGGCTGGGGTTGGCTATCTCCCGGCGTATTGTGGAAGCCCATGGCGGTAAAATCTGGGTGGACAGTACTCCCGGAAAAGGCTCTGTCTTTACTTTCAGCCTGCCCATCAAATGAAAGTCCTATCAATATAATTCGAGCCTTCAGACTGGCAACGGACCGGTAACGGAGCATCTCTGAGACACTCCGTTAACAATCCGTTTAAAATCGAATGATATTTGTAGGACTCTTCAGGTAAGTCAGAGAAGCCCGGCCTGCTTGACTATCAGGATTCCCTTAGATAAGTAATCAGGTTCATACAGTATTCATCTTTCCCCAGGAGAGCATCAGCTGCCAGTTTAAATTCATTCATTTTTCTGGCATTCACCTGTTTAGGGTCCACCATGATGGTGTCGCAGCCGGCCAGAATGGAAAGGAGGGTCAAGGTCTCATTGAGAAGGATTCGTTTGGGCATGCCAAAAGAAACATTGCTGAATCCCCCAAAGATATGGATTTCCGGCCCATATTTGTCCCTGAGTGTTTTGACCGCATCCAGGAAATGGTGTCCATATTCAGAACCGGCGCCGATAGGAAATACCAAAGCATCCAGGAATCGGTTCCCTAACGGAATCCCTGCCTGGTCCATTTTTACCATCATCTGGTCGAGGTTTTCCACTCGGCCTTTATCATCATCCGGCATTCCTTCTTTGCCTGAGGCATTGGCTATCAGCTGGGATTTGGTTTCCCGGGCCAGTTCAATGACTTTCTGGCGGTTTTCTTCCAGGTTGGTGGAATTTAATAAAGGTTGTCCCTTAGAGAAGTCATAAACTGATAGGCCGGCTTCAATGGTATCGGGGTCGGAAGAATCAATAGAAAACCGGCAGTCGAATTTCTCCTGCATGGCTTTGATGAGCCAGCGCATATATTCCTGCCGTTTTTCAGGGTAGGGATTTACTTCATCTACGCATAAATCGATGATATCGGAGCCTCCATCCAGCTGCTCCTGGACAGCCGCCATCAAAAAATCGGCATCCTGGTTTAAAAGGGCGGTAGCAATGAACGGAACCTGGCCCGTCTGCTGGACAGCCTCCGATTCAATCACCTGGGTTAAATCAAAAAATCGTTCAGTTCCATCAATAGATTTATAGTGAATACCTTTTTTCCCATCCCCGGATTCGGTCAAACGGGGGGCATTCAGCCGGATTTTCCGGGTGGCATTGATATTTTCACCAATCGTGATAAGGGGATTATGGGACATGCTTTATTTCCTCCAATGGGACTTGTAAACTCGTATCCTTAATAACAAGTCATATCAATTTTTACCTAAAAGAAAACCCGGGCTTCATTTCTTCAATATTATCAACGAATAGATTAGCTGATTTTCTGGAAACCTTTAGGTTGATACCGGCCTGTTACCTCAAGATATTAGAAAACTTGTTAGAAATTTCATCCTAAACTGAATCACTCTGCCTCGTCAAGGATAAGGCCTAGACAGGCAATCCGGACAGGGTACTCGAAGTAATCAGAACAGTCTGTTCATTGATTTTCCTGGCGCCCGGATATTTCAGGTAACCGCTAATATCTTTTCCCTCATAGACTTTGATTTCCAGTTTATAAGGAGATTCCAACCGGTAGGGGGGAATCTGGCTGACACTCCGGACTGCTTCAGCGGCTTTTTTACGGATTCTCTGGCAGGAAGCCTGATGGGAAAGGGAAACAGCCAGCTCCAGCCCTAAGCCTTCTTTAGTAATGGCGCCAATGATTCCCGGAATAAGGGACTGGGCTTCCAGTATGGCTTTATCATCACCCGATATAAAGACAGTGGGCACACCCATTTCTCCTGCCAGGGCAGCCCGGCAACCGAATTCTCCTATCAATATCCCATTGAGTTTGTAGTATTCAACAGTGCGGGATGAATAGGTGTGGCATAGAGGGGCATTGGGGGTTCCGGCCATAGCATGCTGGCCCACAAAAAATAAAGCATCATAACTGGCATCCAGATAATAAGGAGCGGCAATAGGGCCTCTGGGAATCAATCGGGCTCTGGGATGAAATTGAGTGATATTGATTCCTCCCGAACCATGCCCATCCCAGGCAACCATTTCGGCTTTCGGGTCGGCATCCAGAATTCCATCAATGCAGGCATTCAGCTCCCCGGTCAGTAAATCCATGGCTACGGCCTTATCTGCAGGGGCTGGGTCACGAGTCTGGTCGAACCGGGTTACCAGCGCCGGTCCCTCCAAATCGGTCATGAGGTAATATTTCATTGATTAAACCCTCCCAGGGGCTCTGTTTTCTTATTATCTTGCGGGAATCCTATTTTTCTGTAAACAAAAAAAACGTCTAATGAGAGGTTTCCCCTCACCAGGCGTTTGAGTTCAGTATCTAATTTAATTCTGAATTTTACTTAATCCGATAAAGGATTTCCATCGGCATCTTTATTCATATTCCCAACCAAAATCAGGATGCCTTCAATAAAGCCCCAGATGGCGCCGGCTCCGCAGGTTATGAGAGTAACCACAATCTGCAGGACGCCAATACCAATATACCCCAGGTAAAACCGATGGACCCCAAATCCCCCTAAGAGGATTCCCAAGATTCCGGCGACAATTTTGGATTTTCCCGGGCCGGTGCCAAAACCACTTGAGGCCGGTTTGCTGAGTTTCACACCGCATTTCACGCAAACTTCCTGGTTTAGCTGGGTTTCTGCCCCGCAATTCTGGCAGAATTTATTGCCATTGTAAGGTTTTACTCCGCATCCCAGACAGACCTCTGCATTGGGTTGGACTTCCTTTCCACAGTTTCGGCAGAACATATTTTTATTATCTCCCTTCTGTTTGGTTATTCATATTGATAAGTTAAAGATTGATTTTCTCAGCCAGATCTGCCACCACAGGAATCCGCCATTCTTCACCCTGCAGGGCCTTAACGATCCCGACAATGCTTAATACCAGGATTCCTACATGAACCAAGGTAGATGCTAAACCGATAATCCAGCCGATAAACGGAATGAATCCCAGGATTATCATGGCAACAAAAATCCCCACTGCTACCAAAAACAAGGCAAAACCCTGGCGGGCATGAAACTGGATAAATTTATTCTCTTTCTGGGTTAATAAGGGAATCAGAGAAAGAATGGATAAATAAGATAAGACACACCAAAGAGCCTGATTATCCCCACTGGCGGTTGAAGCGTTTTTGAGTTTCACCCCGCATTTGACGCATATTTCCTGGATAGCTTGAGTCTGGGTCCCGCAATTCGAGCAAAATTGGGTTCCATTGGCAGGTTTTACACCACAATTAATACAGACTTCAACATTGGGAGCCACTTCTTTTCCACAATTTCGGCAAAACATAGTAAGGTATCCCTCCTGTAAAATGGTCAGATTAATCCCTGCCTGTATGATACGGATTGTGGCTTCCCCTGTCAATCCAAAACTTGATTTTCTTAACTTTTCATCTATAGATACGAACTCTCTACCTATTCGGTTTCATTCTTTTCATAGAAATCTGACAATAGATTCTTTCTCCCCCACAATATGGGTGGACCTAAATTAACCGGAGGCCCTTCCGGAGATTCCAATATGCGGGAGATATTATGGTAAATTTGTAAGATAAAAATGAGAGTTGACCAGGCTTTATTCCAAAGTTCTGTAACTGAGAGGATAATTATTATCATGTTTAAAGCAGGTATTGCCAAAGCAGTTATCACCCCCCCGGCAGGAACTGATATCGGGGGATTTCTGGACCGGGAGAATCCATCTTTGGGTGCCTTGGATGATATTTATGTCCGGGCGCTTCTTCTTTCTGACGAAAAGACGACCCTGGGGTTGGTTACCGCTGATACTTTGGGATTTAGCCCTGAGATTATCCATTCCCTTAAGGAAGAGGCCTATAACCGGCTAGGTTTAGAAAACATTCTTTTTTCAGCTATCCATACCCATTCAGGGCCGGCGACCATGAAACTGCATGGGTGTGGAAATCAAAACCCGGATTTTATTGACACCTTTAAAACCAGTATCCTGCAGATTCTGGAAGAAGCCCTGGAAAACCAGGTCTCAGCCCAAATGGGTTGGGGAAAAGGCCATTGTGAGATCGGTATGAATCGAAGAGCTGCCTGGGGCAGTTCCAAAGAAGGGAAAATCGACCCTGAAGTAGGTGTCCTGAGAATAGATGATTCCCAGGGAACACCCTTATGTACGGCTGTCTTTTATGCCTGCCATCCGGTGGTGGTCGGGCCTGATATCCGTAAATTCACCCGGGATTATCCTGGTTTTACTGTCGATACCATGGAAGCCACTCTGGGGGGCCAGGCTCTCTTTTATAATGGAGCCATGGGAGATATCAATCCGATATCCCTGGGTTCTTATGAAGAAGCAAAAAGGTTGGGGATTCTTCTGGCTGAGGAAGCCATCAAAGTAGCTAAATCTATCCAAACCTCTCCGGATATCACCCTGAAAGGGGAATTTTATCCTGTCCAACTGCCTATCCATCCCCAGATCACACTCAATAAAGAAGATGCAGCCGGGTATAAACTGAATGATAAATATCAAAAAGCCATGGAAGAATGGCAGGCAGCTGTCCAGGATAAAGGGCATATTACCCATTTATCAGGGGAAATCACCTTTTTCAGATTGGGGGAGTTAACCCTTCTGGGACTTCCCGGAGAAGTCTTTGTGGAAACAGGTTTGGCTGTCAAAGAGGCTTTTCTTCCCAAACCGGTCTTTATTGCCGGTTATTCTTCCTGGAATCTGGGGTATATACCCACCCGGAAAGCGGTTCTCGAAGGAGGCTATGAAGTAACCTCTGCTTACCGGTTTTATGGGCAGCCGGGACCTTTTACCCAGGAGGCTGAATCAGTCCTTCTGGAGGCAATTCTTGCCCATAAACAATAAAAGATAGTTTTTTTCTCTCTAAAGGAATATATTCAATGGGAATCTGCCCATAAACACAATTGACATATAATGGCTGTTATGTAAACATTATGCGTTCGACTAATTAGATGGAGGATTAGCTAATGCCAGTAAACACTAAATCGATGGCGCTTAGAAGTTCATTAACAAAGGCCATGGGATTCCTGGTCTGTCTGATGCTGATAATTAGTTTCAGTATGGCCCGGACCCCCAGCCGGTCGCCTGAAAATCCGGCTTTCAAAGATTTTCTTAAGGCTAAAGAAGCTGGAAAAGTTCAGACTTATACGGAGGATTGGAAGGCTCTGGGGTATGTCCCTTCTCCCTTTATCCATGCCAATATGACCAAAAGGGTGCTTCCTCAATTCAAGGCGGCAGGTTCATTACCCACCTCCTTTGACCTTCGGACTACTGGTAAAGTCTCCTCTGTCAAAGACCAGGGAAACTGCGGCTCCTGTTGGGCATTTGGAACTTATGGTTCATTGGAATCAAGCCTGTTGCCGGGAGAAAGCTGGGATTTTTCTGAAAATAACCTGAAAAATCGGGCTGGATTTGATTTGGGTCCCTGTGATGGGGGAAACTCTTACATGTCCATGGCTTATTTAAACCGTTGGGAAGGGCCAGTATCCGAAGCCGATGACCCTTATGGCCAATATGATGATTCGTCCCCGGCCGGGCTTGCTGTCCAAAAACATGTCCAGGAAGTCTTATCTGTTCCGGATGATGCCTCCTGGATGAAAGCTGTGATTTATAATTTCGGCGCCATGTACAGCTCTTTTTATTGGGGAAGTGCCTATTATAATTCCACGACCCACAGCTATTATTACAGTGGCTCTTCTTCTTCCAACCATGCTATTACCGTTGTGGGTTGGGATGATAATTATAGCCGGTTTAACTTCAAAAACACTCCCTCAGGCAATGGCGCTTTTATTATTAAAAACAGCTGGGCTTCCGATTGGGGTGATAATGGTTATTTCTATATCTCCTATTATGATTCCATCTTTGGTGCGGAAAATGCTATCTTCCGTACCCCCCAGGCAACTAATAATTATGACAATATCTATCAGTATGATCCCCTGGGATGGGTCTATGATATCGGGTATGGAGAAACCACCGGATATTTTGCCAATGTGTTTACGGCCAAAAGTGCGGAGAAGCTGACAGCGGTCAGTTTCTATGCCACTGATAATTATTGCGACTACCAGATCAAAATCTATAAGGACCCGAATAATGGACCTTTAAATGGGAGCGGACCGGTCCTGACTCAGAGCGGTTCTTTGACTTATGCGGGATATTTCACCATTTCCCTGAATACCGCTATCGATTTGACTAAGAATCAAAAATATTCAGTGGTCATTCGAGCAGTCACTCCTTATTATACTTGGCCAATACCTTTGGAAGCTTGGTGCCCTGATTATTCTACCGAAGGAGTATCTGCAAATCCTGGGGAAAGTTATATTAGTACTAACGGTTCAAGCTTTGATGATATGACAACGTATTATTATGAAATTCTGGGAAATGAAACAAGCAAGTTCTTTTATGAAAGTAATGTCTGCATTAAAGCCTTTACAATGGATAAGAATAAAGAAGCCGGGTTTGTTGCCAACAAAACCAGCGGACCGGCTTTCCATACTGTAGATTTCACAAATGTTTCCCAGGGTTCTTTCAACTCCTTTAACTGGAGTTTTGGTGATGGGGGAACATCTACAGCTGCCAATATCACCCATGTGTATCCTTCAGTAGGAAATTATACCGTCCGGCTGATTGCCAGTGATGGGTATAGTACCCAGACTGTTACTAAACCCAATTATATCCAGGTGTACAGTCCGTTAATCCCTGCCTTAAAACTGCTTCCAGGTGAAACTCTCAACCCGGCTTATCAAATGGGAGCCTATATGCCTGGCGCCCAAACCAGCCAATATGGGATTACGACGAATTTCCTCTCTCTGGCAACCCTGCAGGGTGAAACCGTCAGCCAGGGGGCTTATAGCACCGCCACCATTGGCGTAAACAATTTCAATCTCTCCTACTCTCAATATACGGTCGAAGGTGAGGGTCTGGTTAAATATGCCAGTTATCGGCTTTCCAAATTGCCGCGGATTGGTTTAGATGCTGGGGAATCCATCGATATTTCCCTGGCAGGGTATTGCCATGATTCCTCAGGAGAGGTGATTCCTCCTTCCTTTGGGTATCCTGATGCATTGGTGGTGAAAGATACGACCTTACTTTCCGCCAGCTGGGTGAATTCATCCACTATCCATCTGACAGCCCTTTCCAAATTTACGGGAAACATCAATTCCTATGCCTTAGTCATTGCTTCCAATGCGACAACGGCTCCCTTTGGGTTGGATCAGGATATGGAAGGGATTAGAGTTTATGCGAATAGTCTGCCTCTGGGGAATATTCAATCCTACACCCAGATGACCAGTGATTTTGCTTTGCAAACCCCGGATGATATGGCTCAGATGTGTCCCTCTCCCACTTTTGTCCCTTTAATGACAGATATGTCAGGGGATACAGCGGCGAAGGTAGCGTTATTCACTTTCAACAATTCAAGCCAGGGTGTGAAGATTACCCCCAATCTGGCCAAGATTCCTACTTATCAGCAGGGATACTGGTACACGGCCAGAATCAGGCTTTTCTCTCCCAATGCCGGGAATGATATGCAGGTATTACTTTACAATTATAAAGGGATTGTTCCTGCTGACAGCCATGTGGATATTGCGGCCAATATCTATTTTGGAGTGCCCACCACCTGGACCTGGATTGAAATGCCTCTCTATGCTAATCAGAGCGGCAGCGGCTACCCTCAGATCGTTTTAAAATCCGGCAGCCAGGGTACCACTCAGATTTATCTGGATCAGGTACAGATCCTTTCCAATGACCTGAACTTCATTACCGCACCGAGGGCGGATTATCGGTTAGGGTATGGGTATCGTAATTTTGATAACCCGGCTCAACTGGCAATGGGTTGGAGCACCACGGAAACATATGACTCAAGCGTAAGTAAAAAACCGGCTTTAAGTTATTCCGGTTTGGGCCAGATGATAATGGATTTCGATGGCGCAACCACCACTAACTTAATGGGAATGAAACTGACCGCCATTAATAATGCTTCCGGAATTTATACCCCGGAGGTTATACCCGGTTCACCGGTGGGTGTCTATGCGAATGTATCCAAAGGATATGGCAGTTTCAATGATTATAATTCCATTGTCTTATTAGGGTGTTATGGAGTCTTGAGTTCCGGCGCTTATGATTTCTATTCAGTCGGAGGCCAGTTAATCGCCGCCGCTGAATTTGGCAGTATCTCTGATGGGATGCATTATGTAATGGGACCGGCCAGAAATCCTTATTACCAGTTCCAATTTTCTACCAAATCCAACCAATCCGGATGGCTGGTTTTTGATGAAGTTGAGTTCATCAATGAAAACCAGAACCCTTGGTTTGGCTATGGCAGTTATATGATGTCTGAGTAATACCCCGGTAAACTAAAGATAAACATCAGCCCTCTTTCCATAACAGGAAAGAGGGCTTTTTTATTCCCTTTATTTCATTAAGACTTTTTCCCAGCAAGTGAATCTCTTTCTCACTTCCTGATCGTAAGGTGCTGGCATTCTTAATGCTGTCTATTCTGTATAGTAGAACCATTGAGGTCTAATACGTTTCAACCGGTTCATTTTAAAATGACTTCTTAAAGAGTTTTCCGAGTCATCTTTCTCATAATAATATCCCCAATGAACACGGCCCATACCCGTAGTAAACTTACTTAGCGACCAGAATTTAACGCAACAAAATGGCAAGCTAGAATAGATTAAAGCAAGCCAGGAAGGAGCGTTAAAAGAAGGATGGGGAAATACACCCGACTTAGCCAAGAAGAACGAGAAGAGATCAGCGATACATGAAGTTAAAATTAATATTAGTCTTTCCTTTAATTATTGAGGATTCAAATGTAAAGAAAAGCTGATCAAAGGCAAAACTTTCTATCATGGAACTCTGTTCCAGTTTTTTTGATTCTGTTTTTCCGCTTGTCCAATCAGGGTTAACTAATGATTTTAAATATATATAGGCGACTGGTTTTAACTAATCGACTTTTATAAGAATTCTATAGATAAAAAGATTTATACCTCTAATTTAGTGTAATCGTTTTTTAACTCATTACAAAACTTGCTAATAATATCTATTGATGAATAGAACCTAATTCCTACCATATTATCAACAATTTCCCCATACCATATTTCTATTAGAATCTCCCCCTTTATAGTATCTGTTTTTCTTATTTTAAAAATAAAGTTAAAATCCGTTGTTTCAATATAGTATTTATCGGATTTTCCTTTTACAAACAATTCTATTCCATTTATCATATCCGCTAAATCAGAATCAGTTATTGAAAATTGATAAGTTTTCCCCCAGAAAAAACATATAATTCTTATCCACCAGGGTTTTACTTCGTTTTTGTCTTCAATACCATTTAATGTAAATAAAAAACATTCATGTTCGCTATATCTTGATTTTAGTGAGGGCATTTTTATTTTCCTGATTATGGCTTCCAAGGTGATTTTTTTCTGATTGCAGTTATAAGTTTTCCAGATTCATTTAACACAATATTTGTGTACTTACCTTCCAAAACTTTTGTTCCTTCTCGACTAGCCTTAATACTTGTTGGATTTTTTAACGTGTCAAGGATTTCATATGGTTTTATACCTCTCTCCCATATTCTTTCCCAACCATGCTTTGTTATACCACTTAATCCATAAATACTTCCATCAGTAATTAAACCCAAAGCACCCCAATATATTTGTTCTTTTGTATAGGTACCTGCTTCATATAAAAGATTCTGATCAATATCATAAAGATCATATCCTAGTGTTTTATTTGAACATATTGCTTTATTGATAATAATGCCACAAGTTTCATTATCTGTCCCAGGAGTTGGACCATATATCATATCAGTTAAGGGAAGATAAAAATCTTCTGTCCAAAATTTCCATGTCCACAACCCATTCACATCAACTCCATTGACCGGATCATTGAAGTTAAACTGATACAGATTCGGCCCATCCAATCCCAACGGTTCAGGGGAAAGCCATCTCCCCAACTCCGGGTCATACCATCGGGCGCCAAAATAATAAAGGTCGATATATCCATCTTCCTGGCCTCTTTCATGGAGATGGAGGTCATTATCCGCATACCCAGTGGAAGATATTATATTCCCAAAGGCTTCCTGATTGTAAGAGGCAATAATACTACCCGTGGAATCCGAGATAAACAGCACATTTCCGATGGGGTCGGTATGGTACCAATAATCAATGCCGCCTTTACGGATACTGATGACCCGGTTCAGGGAAGAAGGCAGGCTATGGTAATAGGTATTGGAGACAGTGGTTCCCTGATAGATTTCCCTTTCCTGGATGACATTATTCCCATCATAGTAATATTGGTTCTGAGTCAATCTTTGAGGGATATTCGGTGAAAGATAATCTCTCTCATAACGATGTCCATACGGATCATAATAAAGAGTTTCAGATATATTGAAAATGCTTGAGACTTCTTTTTTATAATAAGTCATTTCCCCAAAAGGATTCCAATTAACATTTTTAACTATCTCATTATTCCCATTAAGCCCACTAGTCATATTTCCATAAGCATCATAGATGAAGCTCAATACATCTATTGAAGATTTAATTCCCGCCCAATTACGGGCTGTCAGCTGGTTAAAGGAATTGTAATAATAATAGGTCGTATGGGTTCCGGAGATGAGCCGTTCCCGGTTCCCTGCTAAATCATATTGGTATTCCTTGTGATATCCGGGTCCGGTTTCCGAGGACAGATGATGCATATTGTCATAGGCATAGGTAACGGTATTATTGTCCTTATCCTTCGACTGGGTCCGTT
>DIVR01000075.1 GCA_002428325.1 bacterium UBP4_UBA6127 | reverse complement strand
ACTCTGTCTAATTCCATTTTCTCGACAAAATCCATTAATTCTAAAAAGTCTTTTCGAGTCTCTCCGGGATACCCCACAATAAAGGTGGTCCGAATTACGATCCCCGAAACCCGTTCTCTGAGCTTTTGGATAAAAATTTCAGTTTTCTTCCTGTTTCCTCCCCTTTTCATAGATTTCAAAATCGAGGAAGACACATGTTGAAGAGGAACATCGATATATTTGCATACCCGGTCGCATTCTGCGATGGTATCAATCAACTCATCATCTATATAGTTTGGATAAGTATATAAAAGCCGAATCCACCGGATGTTTTCAACATTGTTCAATCGCCTTAGAAGCTCAGGCAATTGCCTTTTACCATAAAGGTCATGGCCATAATCCGTCAAATCCTGGCCAATCAGGTTAATTTCTCTGACTCCCTGAGCTGCCAGCAGTTTCGCTTCATCAACAATAGAATCGAGGCTTCGGCTGGTCTGCTTCCCTCTGATACGGGGGATAATACAATAAGAACAAAGATGATTGCATCCTTCGGAAATCTTCAGATACGCTGAATGGGAAACCGTACACAGATGCCGGGGCAATGCCAGTTCATTCCCTTTCAAAGGTTTTCCTACTCTGACCACCGGGTGGCCCGACTCCAACTCATTTAGAATATCGGTTATAAAAGGGAAATCACCAGTTCCAATGACCGCATCAATTTCCGGAATTTCTTTTAACAATTGCTTTTTATAAAGCTGTGCCAGGCATCCCATGACAATCAGCTTACGGCAGGCTCCCTTTTTTTTATTCTGAGCCGCCTCGATGATAGTTTCTACTGATTCTTCCTTACTGGAATTAATAAATCCACAGGTATTGACCAGGATAATCTCAGCCTCATTCGAAACCGTGGTAAACAGATAACCGGCCCGTTCCAGCAGGAAAATGGTTTGTTCGCTGTCAATCAGGTTTTTAGGGCAACCCAGACTTATCAGGTTGAATTTCTTATTATTTTTATGTTTAGTCAAGGTTTCTTTATGTACCATATCGTTATTGGGTCATATCCACCCAATGGACACCCTTTTTCTTATTCATGACAAAGAGGCTGTCATCCAAGCCGCTGTCACAAGCAGAATCTTTAAAGGTGATAGTCGATAAATTCCCCTGGGTATCAGCCACTTCAGCTTTCACCGGGAGATAGGTATCTTGGTCAACCCATAGGGTCTGTTCTTTATAATCAGGATTTTTATTCTTTGGTTTCACAATGATAGAAAGGGCTTTTACACCATTAACTTTGACCCTTTCAATGGGTTTAATGTAATTCTTATCCCGAAATCCTTCATCGATTCGGGAAGCCCCTCCCAGTACCAGTAGGGGAAGAGGCAATGCTTTAGGGTCAAATTTTTGTTTAGTTACCTGATTTAATTCTGAAGTGTACATCCAGATAAATTTACCATCGGTAATGGAAATCTGCTGAGGTTTGGTCCGGCTGCTGTCAAAATAGACGACCCGGATTTTCTGAGGCTTTTTAAAATATACCTCACCATAATAAACAGTTTTCTGGCCAATGGCATCTACATTGACCTGGGTCAAAGTAGCTTGATAATCTTTTATTTCTTCAAATCGTTGCTGAATACCATTCATTACTTTTGAGGTAGGAACAGCCCCTGTGGCATTCACCAGCAGGATAATAGACAAGACAAAACCCCATCCGAATTTATACATAAAAAGATACTCCTGAGATAGACCGATTACTAATCATTTTAACATAGACTGGCTTCAAAAAGGCTCTCGATTAATTACCTGCCGGGCGGCGGCAAAACCGCTTAGGGCAGCTGATTCCATGGTGGCGGGCCAGCCAGTATCAGTCCAGTCTCCGGCCAGGTAAAGCCCTGTGATGCCAGAGACAGGTCCCAGGCGATAAGAATCCTGTAATTCCATCAATTTGAAGGTAGCCCGGGGTTCTCTGATAATTAGGGAATGAACCATACAGGCCTCCTGAGCGGCCGGAAACACCTTTTTCAGTTCCTGGAGAGTCGTATCGATAATTTCTTTTTGAGGGAGATGCATGATTTCCTGGCTGGCGCTGATCACAATGGAAAGATATTGAGAGGATGCTTTGGAAACAGCCTCTCCCGGAGTCTTATCAAATATCCATTGGATAAAATTTCCTGGCAGGCAGAGGTTAGGCAACTCCATGATACGCCTGTCCAGCCATAGATGAATTCCCATGATAGGAGATAATTTATAATGGGATATATTCTTTTTAATACAAGAATCTGCATCAAGCAAAGGAACCAGTTTATCCTGAGGGAGTGCGCTAATGACGGTATCAGCCTCAAGATAAGAACCATCCGATAGAAGGACTCCGGCAATCCGGTTATTTTGAATAACCAGTTTTTTAACGCCTTCTTTCAATCGGACAAGACTGTTTCTTTTTGTTAAATAATTCAGGGTTTGCTCATGGTAAAGATGGTGGAAAGAAACTAAGGGAATCCCCATTTTCCAGGCTCCTTCTCTGCCCAGAAAACCCCAACGAATCGTCTTAAAAACATAGCTCACCGGTAGCTGGTCTATGGAGTCATTCAGGGCGCTTACCAGCACCGGTTCCCAAAACAACCGCATAGATTCTCGAGACACCCCCTGAGATTCAAACCATTCCTTAATGGACAGAGTCGCCCATTCCGGATGGACTTCAGGGTCCTGGCAGAGAATACTGGACATCAATTGGGTGATATTTATTCTGTCCCAGAAAGAAAGGGCATCCAGCTTAAGAAAGGAGGGAAGTAATTGAAAGGGTGCCGGTAGACAGGAAGATTTAAGGGTCTGAAAGCCCTTGTTGGGATAGAAAAAATAATAGGTATCCTGCCAGGTAATTTTATCTTCGGAACCGGATAATCGGTAGAGTTCTTTAAGAGCTTCACAGCATCCCATCAGGATATGCTGGCAATTGTCCACCCATTCCCCGGCTGCTGCATCATAAAAAGAATAAGCCCGGCCCCCAAGACGCGGTCCCTTCTCCAGAAGGGTTACCCGATACCCAGCAGAAGCCAGCTTGACTGATGCCGCGATTCCGGCGACTCCGCCGCCCAGGACCAGTATGTTTGAGGTTGTTTTATGTTTCACTGAACGATAACCCTAATAAGAACACCAGGCCTTCAATCCTATTGCCAGTTTTCTGCAGGAAGAGATTCTTATCCTTTGAGTAAAAATATCGTAATGGAGAGAAACGATTTTATCCAACAAAGACCGATAGATTCTTACCATAGCCACCAGGCAAGCTTGAGATTTCTTATCCACCAGAGGGATTAATGGTTCGGCCCGGTGGTAATATTCATAGGCCCGATCAGATTCAAACTTCAACAGTTCCGACAATGGTCCTTTGAGCTGGCCTTCTTTTAGCATTTGTTCAGTAACCTGGAACCTTTTTAAATCTTCCCGGGGGATATAGATACGGCCCCGGCTCAAATCTTCAGGGATATCCCGGATGATATTAGTCAGTTGCAAAGCTATCCCGCAGTATTCCCCATATTGAAGCGCTTCCCGGTTTTGAAACCCAAATACATGCAGGGTAACCAATCCCACGACAGAAGCGGCCCGGTAACAATATTGGTATAAATCCTCAAAAGTCTCATAGCGGTCAATGGAAATATCCATTTCCATTCCATCCATCAGCTCATGGAAATAAGTCTCTGGAATCTTATATTTTTGAAGGGTATCCCCCAAGGCTGGCATGATGGGATTCTCAGGCATCTTGCCTGAAATAAGAGAAACAAATTCTTCCCTGCATTTTTGAATTGATTGCTGCTTCTCCTCCAGGCTGACAGGTTCATCCACGGCATCATCGCAATATCGCATGAAACTGTAAATGGCGCACATGGCTTTTCTTTTTTCAGCCGGAAGGACCCGAAAAGAATAATAGAAATTTTTAGCTTCTCGTTGAGCGACTGTTTCACAGTATCGATATGAATTTTCCACTAAGTTGTCAGGCATGCGCATCTCTGGAACAATATCCCCAGGTTAAATTTTTAATAACCGGCTCAGCATCAATTGAATTTTTTTACTTTTTGACAAGGCCGGACGCCGATTAAATATATCATATCCAACCGACTCGATTTGATTCAACATTTCCAGACCTCCCCGGGTAAATAATTCAATATCCCGCCGGACGCTCCCATCCAGTTTTTCACAAAGGGGAAGTCCCTTATCAAAGAGCTCACGAGTCCGATCAACTTCAAATTTCAGGAGCTCTCGGAAAGCCTCATTAAAGGTATGGCTGTATAAATCTTCCTGGGAATATCCAAACCGTTCTAAATCTTCAAGCGGCAGATAAATCCGGTCTTTCTTAAGGTCTATGGCAATATCCTGCCAAAAATTAGTCAGTTGCAAAGCAGTACAGGTATAATCCGAAAGCTGTTGCCGCTGGGCATCCCGATATCCGCTTAAATAAAGTACCAGATGTCCAACCGGATTGGCTGAGTTCTCACAATAGCCCAGCAATTCATGGAAGGTGGGATATCGGGTCATTAACTGGTCTTGCCGGAATGCTTTTAATAAATTCCGAAAAGGGTCCGAAGGAATGTCAAAGGTATGGATGGTCTCCTGCAGTGCGATAAAAACAGGGTGTTCGGGTTTCCCCTGATAACATTTATCCAGTTCACCTTCCCACCAGTCCAATAATTCCATGGAAAGGGAAGGATTTCCTGTTTCATCGGCTAAATCGTCAGACCATCGGCAATAGGAATAAATATTATAAAAATGCTGTCTCTTCTCCCGGGGTAAAAACCAGGAAACCACAGTAAAATTCTCATAATGGGATTTTGCCAGCCACTGGCAATAAGAAAGAGAAGATTCTCTGGATATCCCGGTCTGAAAATGTCTTTCAAAACCGTATGCCAGGGATTCAGGTATCTTCATGAGGATAAGTGGGGATGCTTAGGTCCTGATTTAAGGAATAATGGCCACTTTCACAAACCCATTCCGTTGGTGAACCATTTTTTCCAGCAGTTCCGGTAGATTTTGCAGGGATTCCTGACCTGAGATAAATTCTTCAGCATCCAGGTTTCCCTCCGCAATCAAATCCAAAGCTTTTTTGATATGGTTGGGAGTATGGTGAAAAGAGGCTTTAATCGTCAGTTCTGAATAATGTAATTTCTCAGTATCGATATTAATGGATGTTTTTGTGGCACACCCGCCAAACAGATTCACGATGCCACCTTTACGAACCATATCGATGGCCGCTTCCCATAGTCTGGCTTGTCCAATGGCTTCAATGGCGACATCCACACCCCGTCCGCCTTCAGTGTAATATTTGACAGCATCCAGGATATCTTTAACTTTCGCCGTATTAATGAGAGCATCCGCTCCCACCATCTGGGCAATCTTCAACCGTTCATCTCGTCGGCCCAGAGAGATGACAAAGGCTCCCAGTAGTTTAGCCAGCCGGATAAACATATAGGCAATCGGCCCGGTCCCTAAAACAGCCACCACATCCTTGGGTTTGATACCGGTTTCTTCCAGCCCTCTGAGTACACAGGCCAAAGGTTCTACTAAGGCCGCGCTTCGATATGTTACATTATTGGGAAGGACTAACAGGTTTTGAGAAACAATCTGTTTGGGGATTTTAATATATTCTGCATAAGCCCCATTGATGAAAATAAGCTTTTCACAAAGATTGGGCTTTCCTTTTTTACAGTAAAAACATTCATTGCAGGGAGCTGAATTGGCAGCAACCACCCTCATGCCCGGCTTGAAACTGTCCACATTAGAACCGACTTTTTCAATGACTCCGGAAAATTCATGTCCGAAAACAGCAGGAGGAACAATCATTTTGGCATGATATCCCCGACGATATACTTTCAAATCCGTTCCACAGGTTAATGCGGCTTTGATCCGGACCAGCACTTCATCATCATTAATCGAAGGGACAGCTATTTCTTCAATACGGACATCTTCTTTTCCATAAAGGACTGCGGCTTTCATTTTGGGTGATATTTCCATGTTTGGTGACGATGACTCCACTCTTTTCTTAAACTATTATTCTATCATGTTAAGACTTTTTCCCCTATATGAATACAAGGAGACCCGATCCGCCTCCTAAATATTACACTATCAGGATTTTATCCTGAATTGACCAAAACTGCATATCGGTATATTGCAAAAGGCGGTCTTTCAAGCGGGTGAAATAAATTTTCTATGGTTCTTTTGACAGCTGTCAAAAAGTTATACCATTGATTCTATTAATCTTATTTTTTGACACGTGTCAAAATAGGATTCAAAAACCTATAAAATAAAAATATACAGGCATAATTCTTAATGGATTAATGAAGTGGCTTTTTCTATCAAAAAGTCTCAATCTCTCATATTGATTAATATTTTTAAGGAGGTATCTGAAGGGTGTAATGCCAAGTCAATGGCTTTGTCAAACCCATCCAATGGAAATTGATGAGAAATCAAAGATTCCACATCCAATTTACGTGAGAAGACCATTTCTTCCACTTCATGATTGAGTTCGACTGAAGAGCTGTAACTGCCCAGGATTTCTTTTTCATGGGCACATACCATTCCCAAGTCGATGGGGCTGATATCCCCCAGATGGGTCTGGGCAAAAAGCATTACTCTGCCGGCAAACCGAACCGATTCCATGGCAAAATTGACTACCTGGCTATTGGCAGTTGCCACAATTGCCAAATCCACCCCTCTGCCTTCAGTAAGGGATTTGATTGTAGATTGGATCCCAGGGTCCTCTGCCTTCAGGGTTATATCCGCTCCCAGTTGCCGGGATTTTTGCAGCCGGGTCTCAATAAAGTCGGTGGCTATGACTGTTGCGCCATGGAGTTTGGCAATTTGAGTCAACAGCAAACCAATAGGTCCCTGGCCTGTAATCAAGACTATCTCTCCGGGCTTGACCCTGGCAGTACGAATACATTTCAAACAGGTATTCACCGGTTCCAGGAAGGAAGCCATCTCATAAGAGACTTCTTCCGGAAGCCGGACCATTCCTTTCTCCACGATCCAGTCCATAACCCGGATATATTCGGCAAAGCCTCCGCCTGAGGGTTCGAAACCGGCAGTGGTTCCGGTTACTTTATATTTTTCACACATCGAAAAGGCTTTTACGGAACAATAATAACAATTCTCACAGGGGATATGATGATATACAGCCACCCGTTCCCCTTCCTTCCAGCCGGTAACCCCTGTTCCAATTTTGGTGATAGTCCCTGCCATCTCATGCCCGAAAATCCGGGGAGCAGAAACCAGCCCTTCTTTGATTTTCTTTAAGTCGGTCCCGCAAATTCCACAGGTATCGATTTTGACCAAAACTTCTCCGGCCTGAATCTCAGGAACAGGAACCTCTTCCAGCCTTAAATCATTTTTACCGCGATAAACGATTGCTTTCATAAGTTTGATTCGATAAACCTCACCCTAGAAAAAAACGGCAGGGGCATGAATTGCCCTGCCGTTTTAATAATTTAACATATTCTCAAGACTGCTGGCTTATTTTTTCGTCTTTTTAACGGGTTTAACCTTTTTAGCCGCAACTTTTACGGCCTTTTTAGCTTTTACCGGTTTAGACGATTTAACCGCCATTTTTTTAATCAACAGGGCTTTTTCTTTATTGAGCTGTTGATTGAGTTTCTGCCGGCGGGCAATGGCCCGAATCCGTGCCAGCGCCTTATTATGCAGTTTCATGTAAGGATCCCGGATCACATCAGTATTATTGGGATGACGCCGATAGTAATAGCATACATGATGGACTCTGCCGATATCATATTTTTCGGAAATTCTCAGGTTCAAATCATAATCTTCGCCAAACTGGCCGAAATCTTTCACATCAAATCCGCCGAATTCCTTCAGGATAATCTCCCGGTGATAAACTCGCAGGGCACCGGCGCCCCCTACCCGCATGATATTATTCCGGTCATATTCCAGGTGGTCGATGGTGCCCAGTTCAGGGATCAGCACACTGTTTTCATCCATTAACTGATAATAGGAAACGGCTACACAGCTTTTGGGATGGGTTTCCAGGAAACCCACCATATTTTCCAGGCAGTCGGGCGCATATTCATCATCAGAATCCAGCTGGGCATAATATTTACCCTTGGCAGCTTTTAACCCCTTATTCAAAGACAGGGCAATGATATTGATGGTGTTTTTAATCAAGTGGATTCGATTATCCTTCTGGCAATATTTTTCCACCACTTCAATACTTCCATCCGTAGACCCATTATCTACCACTACAATCTCAAAATTCTGGAAAGTCTGCCGAAGAACGCTGTCAATGGCTTTGCCGACAAACTTCGCCCGGTTATAACAAGGGATGATGACACTTGCCATCACAGGCCATTTTTTATTAGCCGGATATTTAATGGTTTCATTCTCCCGGTAGAGGAAAGCATCCCGCCGCCGAAGCATATTCTTGCAGGCTCGTTCCAGCTCTAATGATTTATCTTTATCTTCAAAGAGATAAGTAAAAGAACCCAGTTTCCCGGAATCGCCGGAATGCAGTTTGGCGGATAATTCCTTATCTTTGCTGACAACCGGTTTGGTATAATTCGTATATAAAAGTTCATTCACCATAACCAAGGCATATGAATCGCTCAGGCGCAGCCGAAGGTCATACTCTTCCACATGGTTGAAACTTTCATCATATCGGCCAACTTTATCCAGGTATTCAATTCGATAGGCACGGGCGGGACCGTATTCCCAGTTCTCTGAAATCTCATGCTCATCAGGATACATTTCTTTCTTCGATTCGACTCCCGATTCATTTATTTCCATATAATGCGAATAAATCATGGCCGCCTGGGGATTGGCTTTCAAAGCCTGCTGATACTGTTCCACCGCATCCACATTTAACACGACCCCGTATGGGTTCATGATTATATAAGGGGATTTTGCCACCTCAATGGCAAAATTCATCAGGGCTGCCTGATTGGGAAATTCTTTCTCAAAATAATAAATCCGGGGATTGGACTTAAATAATCCTGGTTTTTTTTCTTTTTCTTTCTCAGCCTCAGGCCGGCTGTCTAATATTATTAATTCAATTTCATCTACACTTTGGGCTAGGGCATGCTGAATGGCTTTTTCATGCGCTGCCTGCCCTACCGCTAATGGCATTACGATGCTGGCTTTCTGCATTATCCTGTCCTCTTTTTGTACCTAAGGGTTCATTGTATTATTACTTGGAAAATTATAACCATTCTTAACTTCCCTTACAAGTGATTTTTTCCCATTAATCCCAACAAAATTAATCCTTTTGCCCTCCTTATCCCTCCTCTGAACTGGGTTATTCTACCCCCCTGAAACCACATTATTGTGGATAAAATCAGGGCTTTCTACAGGATTGTAATTCCTTCAAGAAGGGATATTTTCACCAGAAATTCATATCCAAAAAGGAGGGTCCCAGGGGGGTATCAGGCAAGAAAAAAAACCGACCCGGAACGGAGAAGTAACGGAGCGGGTCTGACCCGCTCCGTTAAAAACCCGTAGAAATGAGGAGAAAAAAGCACGACAATTTCGAAGAAAAAGAAGGGGGGTCAACCTTCCTTGACGGCAGGTTCAAGGAATATTCGATAAGTATCAGGGTCATAGACCATATAATCATCCACAACCTCTGTTTCATTTTCAGTAAGAGGGGAGTATTTAGCGGTGGCAGTCACATAGAGATTCCCCTGTTCATCCCTGATTTCACCGATAGTTTTATAGAGCCGTTTATTAATATGGGTGGCTTCGCCGGTAACAATAAGTTTCCGGTCAATGGGAGTCGGTTTAACATATCTAACATTGAGTTCAGCGGTCATACACATTTTCTGGGTGGTTAAGGTAGGAGCCCAGCCCATGGTTTCATCAAGAAGAGCGCTGATAAGCCCACCATGAAGAACTCCGGGATATCCCTGATGTTCCGGACCGGGGACAAATTCGGCTATGGCCTTTTTCTCCTCGAACCGGAACTGGATTTTTAAACCGATAGGGTTTTCGCAGCCGCAAACATAACATCCCTTACTGTAAGGGAGTTTACCTTTATGCATTTTCATTATCTCCTTTTGTGTTTCAAAACAGTCCAATAAGGGGCCTTACCACCTGATTAAATGGAGGTTTTAAGGCAGGAAATTCAATATTAATTATACTCTCCTTTTACCTAAAAGGCCTTGGGTAAAAGTTCATGGGGGAGCAAAATTCAACGGGGTACAACTCATTATCATTGACGAAAAGGGCCGTTTCAGCTTTTAATGTTAATAAGATAAATTGAATTTTGAAAGGGATTTAGCATGAATAAACCATGGGACTATCTGATTCGGGAAGCAAGCAAAGCCAGAGGGAATGCCCATGCTCCCTATTCCCATTTTAAAGTAGGCGCGGCAGTTGAAGGGGAATCGGGGAAGATTTATACCGGCTGCAATGTGGAAAATGCTTCTTATGGATTATCCATCTGCGCTGAAAGGACAGCAATCTGTAATGCCATTTCCCAGGGAGAGAAACAAATCAAAGCGATTGCTATTGTTACCTCTACCAAACTACTGACCCCCCCGTGTGGTGCCTGCCGGCAGTTTATCCAGGAATTTGGGCCTGATGCGGTAGTTATCCTTTCCAACCTGGAAGGTGACGAAAAAGTCTTTGCCCAGGGGAATCTCCTGCCCTCCCCTTTTGATGCCACTCTTTTAAAGTAATCATTCCTGTGCCCACCCCTAATTGAGACTTTTCCAGTCTTCATTACAGGTCATGTCTCCTGATAAATCTTATTCTTTTGACCGCTGTCAAAAGTATAACTTCTTCATAATCAGTCTTCTCTTCTTTTTGACAGCTGTCAAAAGTAAAGGATTACAGATTTATATTGACAGGGATTTTCACCTTTTCGGCTAAAGGATATTATTTTGGGAAAATTAAGCTTATAGCAGAAAGTCGGTCAAAACCTCTGATAAAACTTATTCAGAGAATAACTATCTGAATAAAAACAGACCGTCCTCCCCCATCAGGAAGAGAACGGTCTGAAAAGATTTTATTCAATATCAGTCTTATTTAACCAGTTTGATATTTGCTGGCCGGTCTAACAGAATTTCGATTCCATACTGTTCATGTTTAATGATTTTTCCAGTTACCCGAACTGTTTTCCCCTCAAAGGATTTGATATCCGTCTTGGCAACTTTAAACTGATCAGCCACCCGATTGAATATCACCACCGTAAAAACATTTTTCTGGGGGGAGAAATTCAGGAAATAGGTATTGGATTTAGTGGATTGTCCCACTGAGATGACTTTTCCTTCCACCGTTGCCACCTGATCGATATACTTGGAAATATCCGTAACGGAAATAACTTTCCCGGGGGCAGCTGCAGCCGGTTTGGCTTTTTCAGCCGGAGCCGCTTTGGCCGGGGATTTACTGTTGCCATTGGCCAGGGTTAATTTTGAAGCGTCTTCCAATACAATCTGAATGCCATATTTAGGGTCATTTTCCATCTTTCCGGCAACCCGGACCACTTTACCTTCATACCCCTTGATATTGGTCATTTTGGCAGCGACTTTCGAGAAAATAACCGTAGTAAACCCATTTTTCTCCGCTGAGAAATTCAGGAAATAAGTCGTACCGCTTTTGGACTGGCCCACTTGAATGACTTTACCTTCTACAATCACATTTTTCCCGGCATAAGAGGCTGCTTGCTGGGGAGTGATCACCGGGTCGGCCGCCATCACCAGGCTGATTGACATTACCAGGGTAATTACTGATAAAAAACCGGTTCGAACCAATTTCATTCCATTTAAAGATCTCATAAATTAAATCTCTCCTTTTCCCGAAATCCACCGGGAAATTCATTCTATCATAAGCTGTTATCAGCTTTCCTTATGTCTTTATTAACCTTTAATGCCAGTCAAGGCAATTCCCTGGATGAAAGTCCTCTGGGTAAAGAAGAAAAGGATGATAATGGGAAGAATCATCACCGTGGAAGCCGCCATGAGTAATGACCATTCGGCTCCATGCTGGCTTAAGAACTGCTGTAACCCCAGAGATAATGTGTATTGGGATTCATCACTTAAATAGATTAAAGGCCCAAGAAAGTCATTCCAGGCGCCAATAAAGGTAAATAACATCACCGTCGCCATGGCTGGCCGGGATAATGGAAGCATTACCCTCCAGTAGATGCCAAATTCAGAACAGCCGTCTATCCTGGCCGCATCCGATAATTCCATGGGAATACTCATAAAAAACTGACGAAGCAGAAAGATAAAAAAGGCGCTCCCGAAAAATGCCGGAACAACCAGGGGTTTTATGCTTCCTACCCATCCCAGGTGCTTAAAGATAATCAAGACCGGAATCAGGGTCACTTGATAAGGAATCATCATCGTACTCAGAAGCACGATAAAAAAGAAATTTCTTCCCTTCCAGGGAATCCTGGCAAAGCTATAAGCAACCAACGAACAGCTGATCACCGTCCCCAGAACATTCAGAAAACTGATGACCAGGGTGTTTTTGACATAGGTAAAAAATGGAATATAAGCAAGGGCCTTCGGATAATTACTCCATTTTAAGGGCCAGGGAATCCAAATCGGTGGAAAATGGAATAATTGGGTATCATTCTTCAAAGAGGTGGATATCAGCCAGAAGAAAGGCAGGAAAAAAGTCAATCCCACCACCACCAGCAATCCATGAACAAAAATTGAATGTAATATGCCTTGATTTTTTTGACTGTGCATCAGAATCCCTCCTATTTCGTCTCACCTGAATAATAGACCCACTTGGAGGAGGTCTTAAACACAATCAGGGTACAAACCAGCGTGATAGCAAATAAAATCCATGCCATGGCGGAAGCATATCCCATCTTGAAGAAGAGGAATGCATTATTGAACATATAGAGGGCATAAAATGCCGTAGAATCCTCGGGGCCGCCACGAGTCATGACCCAAACTTGGGTGAAATATTGGAAATAGCCAATGATGCCCATAATCAAATTAAAGAAAATCACCGGACTGATTAACGGAAGGGTAATATGCCAGAGTTTGCGGGTCGCGCCAGCCCCATCAATCAAGGCTGCCTCATATAATTCTTCCGGGACCTCCTGCAGGGAGGCCAGGAAGATAATGACAGTATTGCCAACGCCCCAAAGCCCCATTAAAACCAGAGCCGGCTTGGACCAATGAGGGTCCGCCAACCAACCCGGCACCGCCAGGGATAAATGGGTAAGGGTGTTAATCCCATTTAAAATCGGCCGCAAGACATAATTGATCAATCCGATCTGGGGATTCAGCAGCCACATCCATAAGATGGAGGAGGCAACAACCGGGGTGATAGATGGCAGGTAAAATATCGTCCGATATAATGCTAAACCCTTCACTTTCTGGTTCAACAAAATTGCCAGAAACAGGGCAAATATCAAAGCCGTAGGCAACCCAAAAATCACCATATAAAAAGTGGTCCAAAGGGATTTCCAGAATAAGGGATCATTAAATAAAAGGTTATGGTAGTTCTCCATCCCAGCCCAATGGGGTTTGGTAATGGCATCAAACCGGCAGAAACTATAATAAATGGACATAATAATCGGATAGATGGTGAAACAGCAAAACCCCACCAGCCAGGGAGATGCAAAAAGCAAACCGTTCCTTAAATTTCGTTTATCAGTGGATGTCATATTCTCAATAACTCCTTCAATCCATGGCCTTAATACGCAGCATCCCGCAAGGCGATATCGATATCTTTTTGAATTTTAGTGTTCAGTTCATTCAACAGTTTTTCCGGGTCCTGCTTTCCGAAAACAGCTTTTTCTTCCACTCGTTGGATTTCAGCCAGGTAATAGGGCCAAGTCGGCATCTGAGGAGGGCCGAAAGCATTGGGTCCGGAAACTAAATCAATGGCAAATTTATACATGGGGATATCCATAAATTCAGGTTCCATCGCCACTTTTTTCAAGGGAGGGATATTGGAAATATCCATGCAAAACTCTTTGATCTGCTCCGGCTGAGTCATATAATTGAGGAAAGTCCAAGCGGCATCCTTATGCTTTGAATCTTTAGGGATGACAAAAACGCTTCCACCGACAGTCAGGCAGTTCGGACGACCCCCATCTTCAGGATATGGCGCCGGAAAATATCCATACTCAAAATCCTTGGAGGCATATCGTCTAATATTGTCATAGCTCCATTCACCCGTGAAAAGAATCCCAACTTGATTGCTTAACAACCCATATAGTCCGGCATACTGGTCACCATAAGTACCGCTGGCATAAACCTGGTTGAATGAATCAATCTTCCGGCAGTTATATTTCCGGTTATAAGAAGCCAGCCATTTCAACGCTTTAATATTATGGGGGTCATTAGCTGTTACCAGCCGCTTATCAGGTTCATACCAATGCCCGCCAAATACATAAGCCCATAATAATATATTGGAGGGACGCAGGCCGAATCTCAGGACATTCCCATTTTTATCAAACTTCGCCATGGCCTCATTGACCTTGTCAAATTCAACAACCGTCCGAGGTTTCTTTTCCGGATCCAGCCCCGCATCACGGAACATTTTTTTGTTGTAAAGCATAAAAGAAGAATTAGTGGTTACATTCAGGGCCCAGATATGCCCGCCGTATTGGAACATATTCCAAACCCCTGGCATATATTCATCTCCATGCCGTCCTGATTTCTCAATATAGGCATCCAGCGGAGTCAAGGCTCCTCGCATGGCATAGCTGGCTAAATCATCAGCCCAGATAGCAGAACAGACATCCGGTGGAGACCCGGAAGCAAAGGCGATTTTCACTTTTTCATAAGAAGAGGCCACGGTATTAATCTGGACTTCGATATCAGGATGCTGTTCATTAAATCTTTTAATAATCCTTTTCTGGGATTCCATCTCGACACCCGTCCACCCGGTCCAGTATCGAATGACGGTTTTTTTCTTTTTGGGATGAATCAACTGGCATCCTGTCATTAAACCCAAAAGGGTTCCCAGAAAGGCTAATACGACTAAAGTACCTACTATCTTTTTTACATTACTGCGCATTTTCAGTATCCTGCCTGTTCAAGAGCATATAAACCTGAGCCTGCTAATCCGGCATCAGGCCCTAATTCAGCCATCACAACTTCAACATTTCTTTCCGGCCCAAATAAAGATTGCCTCCGGAGACTCTCCATCAAAGAAGGATAAAAATAATCCCAGGCACGGGATATTCCGCCGCCAATCACAATCCGTTCCGGGCTTAATACATTAACCACCATAGCTAAGGTAAACCCAAGGCAATGACCCATTTCTTTCAGGATAGCCTGTGCCGAAGGATCTTTATCCTGCGCGGCCTTGAATATTATCTCAGGAGTAATTTTCCCTTCGTTTTTCTCAGCATAATGGAATATTCCGGAATCAATCTTATCCTTGCGAAAGTCTTCAGCCTGTTTTATCAGGGCCGCCGTACCAATATAAGCTTCAAGGCATCCACGTCCACCGCAATTGCAGAACGGGCCTTCCCGGTTTATGGAAATATGACCCAGTTCACCGGCATAATACTGCTGACCTCGATAAATTTTTCCATTCAGTATAACAGCTCCCCCTACCCCTGTGCCAAGAGTCAAACAAACCAAGGCCGAGACACCGGTTCCAGCCCCAATCCGGCTTTCACCATAGGCCATCATATTCACATCATTGTCAATATAAGCCCGAAGAGACAGTTCTTTTTCCAAGACCCCCTTCAGGTCGGTACCTCTCCATCCAGGCAGGTTATCCGTAGCAAAAAGGACTATTCCCCGGTCAGAATCTACACAACCGGGGCTTCCCATACCGATAACCAGAGGGGTTTCAGCCTCTGCTAATACAGATTGAGAAACTTCAATGATTCTACGAAGTATTTGCTGCGCTCCATCACCCGCCTGAGTCGGGAGGGTCTTTTTAACCAGGATATGCCCCTGACTATCCACCAAGGCAGCCCGAACATTGGTCCCACCTAAATCAATTGCCAATGCAGTTTTAGACATGGTGCAAAATTATCTCACTTTCAAAGGAGCAGTGGAATGGCGTATTACCAATTCGGGTTCCAAAACCAGCTCTTCCAAGGCTTCTTTTCCCTCAATCAAGGCAATGATACGTTGAGCAGCATAGACTCCAATTTCATATTTTGGCTGGGCAATGGTCGTCAGAGAAGGATAGACCATTGAGGCATAGGAAAGGTCATCAAATCCTACGATCGATAAATCCCGGGGTATTTTAATGCAATGGGCTGAAGCAGATTTCATTACTCCCACGGATATTTCATCCGAAAAAATAAAAGCAGCTGTTGGATTAATCTCATGGGATTTAATACGAAGAGCGACATCACGGTCTTTGCCAAAGGTATTTTCCTGTACCAGGCTGATGTATTTTTCCAGCCCGGCTTCTTCCATAGCCCGCTGATATCCTCTGAACCGGTCGGCATTTTCATCCAAGCCCGGCTCTTTATGCAAGGCCTCATCAATGGAATAGGTCACATAACAAATTCTTTGATGGCCCAGGTCAATCAAATGCCGAGTAGCTAAATATCCTCCCATATTATTATTCACTTTGATACAGGGCATTTTGACTTTCAGCTTGGAAAAACTGATCAAAACAATGGGAATCCCCTCGGCATGGAAACTATTGATCAAATCCGCATTCGACTGGTCACCATAGACAGGGGCATAGATAATGCCTTCCACCTGCTTATCCACCACAATCTGGAGATGTTTTCGTTCATGGTCAGTATCCAATGATGAGCTGCAGAGAATAATACTGTACCCATGCTGGTCCAGGATATCCTGGACACCGGCGATAATCTCCGCATGGAAGGAAGAACGAATATCACGAATCACCAATCCAATCAGACTGGTACGCTGGCTGCATAATCCCCGCGCCATAATATTCGGCCGATAATTCATTTTCCGGGCCATCTCCCGCACCCGCTTTTTGGTTTCATCACTGATTCTGGGATGGTCATTTAATGCCCTGGATACAGTGGGATGAGACAGGCCTAATTTATTGGCAATATCTCGCACAGTGACTCTTTTGGAATACATTCTTTTACCAGGCATTACATTTTATCCTTTCACTGCCTTTACTGTTTCACAATAAAACTTCCATTTATTTTACATGCTTTTCTATAATTCGCCTTTATTTATCAGGTAATTTTTATAATCCTTATAAAGAGTCTTTTCATTTTCCCCCATTTGGGGGCTCATATAATGGGTAAATTCAAAAATAACGATTTTCTCCACCCAGGGTTCCTGCAATTCAATCTGGCGGGCTATGCGTCCCATATCAGCCGGAATGGCGTCCCATTTTTCCACCGGCCAGTCATCCACAGGATGGCAATGAATCTGGTTGAAAATCTCCAAATCGGTCCAGAAATGCACATTGGTTTTTCGACAGGCGGAGGCCAATGCCTGAAAATAAGGAGTAATCTCTTTCTCCATATCAGGCCGATGGCAACCCACCCCATCCTGAAGCATCACAATATCAATACCTGAGGATTGGAGCGTCTTAATCCACCAGTTTTCATAGGCCTCAGGAGTCATTCTCATGGAATAATAAGGAGCGATTCCTACAGGTTTTCGCGGTGTCAGTTCTTTCAAACTGGCACTGAGTTCACCCAGGAGCTTACTGATTAACTGTCGGACATTCTCAGGTTCAGCGCCCCAATCATCAATTTCATGGGGAATATACCATCCCCAGAAACTCTTGTAATGCCCATATTTATCCCAGAGGTCTTTTGCCAGTTTTTTATTCATCGCCAATTCTTGCTGAATATACTCCTCACTGTTAATCCCTTTCCACCATTGGTTATCAAGGGTTAATCCGACCATCACTTTCATCCCGATTTTCTCAGCTTCTGAAAGGATATTTTCCACCTGGTCATTGAGGCCTGCCTGAGGATAGAGAGTGGTGGGATAATAAGCTCTTCCTTCATACACACAAAACTGGATAATGATCAGGTCCATTCCCACTTCCTTCATCCAGTTTAGTTCCTGTTTCCAATGGTCTCTGTCCCAATCCAATTGGGTAGAGGTTTTATTAACTCGTTCAAAGGGCTGATAGAAACTGCCTTCAATTTTCATATAAGTTCTTGATTCTCTCCTTAAATAATATAGTAATGGATAATACTGTTTCAGCCTGAAACAACTAGCCTGAATAATGACTCAACCAATCCCTATATTCTTTATAGAGTCTGGCAGGCTCTTCCCCCTTGAGGGGACACATATAATGATGGAATTCAAAGGTAATAATCTTCTCTACAAATGGGGATTCAATTTCCATCTGTTTTAAAACCCTTTCAAATTGGGCTGGAACCGCTTTAAAAGGCTGGGCATCAAATGGCCACCCTTGAATCTGATGGAAGGTTTCCAAATCACTCCAAGCTCTTTTACCGGTTTTCTGAGCCGCATTTTGTAAAGCCCGGAAATAAGGTGGCAGTACTTCAGGATGATAATCCGCCCGGATACTGGCATCCTGCAAGGAGATTATATCAATATCAGTCTCTCGATAAAAGTCAGTCCATAACTGCTCAAAGGCTTCTTCTGTCATATGAAGATTGTTGCCTGTATTCCAACCGATAAATGGAGCGGTCAGCACAGGCTTATTATTGGATACCTCTTTACAGTGAGCCACCAGCTTCTTAAAAAAGGCAATCACATGAGCCTGGGATTCAGGGGTTTTCCAGTTCAAATCATCCAATTCTTCTGTTATATACCAGCCATAAAAGGATGGATTTTTTCCATAAATTGATTGAAGTTCATCAATCACTTTGATCTGAAAAGGCAAGGCTTTATCAAAATAAGAAGGATCCTTGGAGGCGGTCCACCAACCATCAATCAGGAGGATGCCGACATAAAGGTTAATCCCATATTGTTCAGCCAGTTCAAACATCCAGTCTGCTACATGGCAATGTTCACCTCGGGGGAAAATATTAGAGGGATAATCTACTTTTTCAGACGTACCCCAATATTGAATGGCCACTGTATCCATTCCCATATCCTTCATAATCTTGAATTCTTCTTCCCATTTCGTCTTTGGATACTGCAGATTGACTTCATCCAATTGCAAAAAAGTGCCTGCTATTTTCTTTGTTTTCCCTTCCATGGATTATCCTCTCTTATCTGGAGATATTGTTTTAATCAGCCAGGAATTCCCAGTTTTGGATAGAGCTGGGTGGTTGATAAATCTGGCTGACAGCAATTTCACTGATAAACACAAACCGGGTTGAGGAAGGAATCAGAATCATCTTCACATACCGGGCGGAAAATGGTGTTCCCTTCCAGCGGAAAAGGTCCGAATCATTATCCAGTGTATCAACAGCATAAGAACTGCCAATAAAGGTATAGGTTGAGCCATTAGTTGAAGAATAGATATCGCAACGGAGAGGCAAATCCACCCAGGCGCCATCGGCATGCATGTGATAGCTTTTTACTTCATAAAGCCCATTTTTGACTGTTCCTAAATCCACAATAATGGTGGGATTGGAACCAGGGTTATACCAGCCGACATCATTGGCATAAGAAAAACCGCTGCTGCCATCCGTCAGTTTGATCCCATCATCCTGATAGTTATTGTGCTGGGCGGGACTGACGGTATAACTCTTTCCCCGAGCCACATTTTGATAGGTTGATTCATTGCCAAAAAGATACCGAAGATAATCAATATACAGGTTTTCTTCGTTTCCTCCCCGATATGGGCTTATATAATACAAATACTCCCAGCAGGTAAAACCAGCCACATAAGGAGCCTCATAAAGTATCTGGGTCGTTACCCTGCTGATAGGGGTTGGCCCCCAGGTAGTCGTATTATCAAATATTTCCAAATCAGACCAAAGAATCCTACCGGTACTGTCGCAAGCTCTTTTTAATTCCCGGAAATACGACGATACCTGGGAGAAAGTATTCGCAAAAGCACCTACTCCATCCTGGGGAATCAACAAATCCAGATTGGGAGCTTCATTAAGGTTCTTAATCCAAATATCACCAAACTGTACTGGAGTGGCATAAGAAGGATATATATACGGGGCAATCCCTATATGCAAGGCCGGGGATTTTGCTTTGGCATAATCACTGATTGGCTTTAACAGGTATTTTGCCACAGCCTGCCGGGTACCCTCATCGGTACCATTATCTGTTTCTTGAACGATATACCAGCCTAATAAAGCTGAATTGGAACTATATTTGGACCAGAGGTCATTGATGACCTGGGTATCCTGGGCATAAATCGAAGTTAGAAAAGCAGAATCTCTCGATATCGACCACCAATAATTATCGGAATACAGCCCAATAATGACTTTCATATTATGCGCCTGGGCAATATTCATGATTTTATCCACACAATCACCTACGGTAGATGCACCCGAAAGGCTGCAGCCGGAATAATAGGAATAGGTGGTATTGACCGAATTGCTGATGATGATGGTATTCATCCCTATTGTACGCATTGCTTCCAACTCTGTCTCCCAATGCGCCTGGGACCAATTGGCGTTGCTGTTGCTAATTGCCAGGAAAGCTCCATCTAACCCTCGCACAGCCTTACTGGTAGAACACAACATCATCCAGAACATTAAAACCATTATTAAGAAAAGAATTGGGGATTTATTATTTACTCTTTTTTCCTTCTTCATGGGCTTCTCCTCCCGAAAGGATGTAATCGTGTGCATCTAAATTAAAATAAGAGGGGTGGGGGTGTCAAGAAATATTTTCCAGTCAGGGAAAACCCAATGAAACCAAGTAAAAGAAATGTTTCATCAAGACAAGCAGCGAATATCTATTGGTTCAGGGATACCTCAAAGAGGCATCCCTGAAGGACTGAATTAATCGAATTTTTGAATAGAGAACTCGTAATAGCTGGGGGATTCAAATCCAGCCCGGTGGCTATAAGTAGAAAAGGCTCTCATAAAAGCATAATTTCGTTTAGTATCTTTCCTTGAACCAATATCCAAATGGCTTTGGATTTGAATACCGGAACGGATATTTTTAATTCGCTGGGAATAATGTTTTCCATAATCGAGGACAAAATCAGGTTTCAAATCAGGTTGAGTCCATTCTTGCCAGGAATCCTCGATAGTAATCATTTCGGAGGGGATATCCCTGATAATGGCATCCAGATCCATGGCTTGATATTCCCTGCCTTTATCCAAATCAACAGAACAGTCTGAAAGATACATATGGACAATATGAATCTCTGGCCTGGCATTTCGAGCCGCTTCATAACACTGGTTGGAAAAATTATTAATCGTATCGACCCTGAATTGGATCCATTTTTCATAGATAGCTTTATTTTCAGGGTTTTCGAAATATAAAGGATTCTCTTCTTTAAATAAATCTAAGGGATCAACATTTTCCTGCGTTTTAAAAGCGTTACGGCAATCCTCACAAAGGCAGGCATAGGCCCCTTTCACAGGGTTAGAGGGATAAGCTCCACCCCAGACTTCAAACCAGGGTTCAGCCAGTTGGATACCATCATATTCAACTTCCGAACAAATCATGCTGATTTTATCTTGCATGAATTTAGAAAACCCAGGGTCATTGGGGCACAGATATAGACGCCAATCATATCGGCTTTTTCCATTCAGGAGAATTTGACGCCACTCAGGATGAACTTCATAAGCTTCACCATCGGTGGTGGGGTAAAGGCGAAGCCGGCAGGCAATTCCTTCTTTATGGAAAGCACTGACAATCTCTGCCTGTTGCCGGGTATCAGGCTTTTCCCACACAATCACCAGGTCTATGGCAGTAAATCCATAATTTTTAATGACTTTAGCCCAATGAGACCAGGAATGCGGTCTATAAAAATCAAACACCGGGTCCACACAAACAGTGGGACCATAGACCCCTTTTGAACCATAGAAGGCAAAGTCCCGAATATCCACCGAACCGGCTGATAAATCATAATTATCAAAACGGACTGTCTTCAAATCAGAGATATCAAAATGGGGTTCAGAATGAGCCTGACAGGCTTTAAATTCACTAAAAGGGATACGAACTTGAGTCCATTCCTCAGAGATGGAAAAAGAATGGGCCCAATCATCTTTATCAAAATCGACAAAATAGATACTCCCCTCTCCAAGGGTCCCTCTGACTTCAAAACTGACCCCTTCATAGCCACTGACATCCAAATTTAGGGGATGGGAAAATAACCGGGTCCATTCAAATGAGTTCAAGCTGTCAATTTTCCAATCAGAAAGGATTAAGGGCGTGTTCATGGCATGTACTCCTGTTGATAAAAAAGAAATTAGAAATAAAACAAATAAAATAACGGTTACATGGCTTAATGAAGAGCATCTCATTGGGCAGAAATCCCGCCGGGCTCCAAGGCTCATTGGATTATGTTACACAGGGTGCCCAGCCCATCAATTTCAGCCTCCACTTTATCACCTTTTTTAAGAAAAACCGGAGGTTTTCGGGCAAAACCGACTCCCGGAGGGGTTCCGGTACTGATAATATCTCCCGGTTGTAAGGTAATATTCTGAGATATAAACCAAATTAAATAAGGAATTTTGAATATCAGGTTCGAAGTATTGGACTCCTGCATCACCTTTCCATTAAGACGCAGTCTAATGGGGAGATTATGCGGGTCTTTTATATCATCCCGGGTCGTCAGCCAGGGCCCGCAGGGAGCAAATGTATCAGAGGTCTTCCCCCGAATCCACTGTCCATCAGATTTTTGGATATCCCGGGCTGTAATATCATTTAAAACCATATATCCAGCCACATAACTCATGGCTTTCTCCTGAGAAATACCTTTTCCTTTTTTTCCAATCACAAAAGCCAACTCTGATTCATAATCAATCTTGTCGGATACAGAAGGAATCAATACCGGATCAAAAGGCCCATTCAAAGCGTTCCAGAATTTGGCAAATATAACCGGCCGGGAAGGAGGTTCAACGCCCTGTTCCCGGCAATGGTCAATATAATTCTGTCCAATACAGATAATTTTTTCGGGCTTCTCGATCGGAGAGGTCAACTTAACCTTCTGAGTGGAAATCAGGCAGGAAAGGGTTTTTCCATTTTCTAAATCAGCAGCAACCCGCTTTACTATATCTCTGGCGGCCAGCATTCCCTTAGACCCCAGTTCTAATAAAGATTTCATTTCGAAAGGAAACACTAGGGTCTTATATCGCTTTGAAGCCAGGGGAAGATCAATAAGATATTCTCCCATCCAGATTCCAATGCTTTTTTCAGTACGGGATTTTCGATAGGCTACCAACTTCATAATAGATGTTCCTTATGATTTATTAAACGATTAGTTTGCTAAAAGAGTCTTGGCGATATCCACTGCTCCGGGAGCATCGGAAGAGTAGCCATCCGCCCCAATTTGTTCGGCATATTTCTGGGTTACCGGGGCGCCGCCAATGATAATTTTCACCTTATTCCGAAGTCCTGCCTGTTCAATCCCGGCAATCACATCTTTCATCGAAAGCATGGTGGTGGTCAATAAGGCCGAAAGAGCTACCACATTGGGGGAGTCATTCTGAATAGTCTCCACAAATTTTGTGACCGGGACATCAACCCCTAAATCAATGACTTGGAATCCAGCGCCTTCCAACATCATAGCAACCAGATTTTTACCAATATCATGCATATCGCCCCGAACTGTTCCGATAACCACTTTCCCTGAATATTCCTCATTTCCTTTGGCAATTAGGGGTTTTACCAGCCCCATACCGGCATGCATCGCCTTGGCGGCAATCAATACTTCAGGCACAAAGCATTCCCCTTTTTTAAACCGTTCACCTATGACGGCCATCCCGGGAATAAAGGCTTTATCCAGCAAATCCCGTGGACTTGCGTTTTCACTCAAAGCTTGTTCAGTCAATTCTTTAACCCGGGCGGATTTGCCGGCAATCAAAGCCTGGGCTATTTCATTAAAATCAACCATTTCTGTAATGCCTCCAAATTATAGGGGTTTTTAAGGTTATCCAAGAAAAAAACTTATTTAATAAACATATCCAAGAACTGTTGTTTTTGCAAATAAATCAGCTGTTTATTTCCACTAACTTATAACAGCATAAAATAAATGGGCGCCAGATCAAATCATAACCCAGCGCCCAAAAGAATCCCTTTACTCTAAAATTTCAAAAGGAACCTGTTATTTCACTCCACCCATCATACTTGTCATCCCCTGAAGCAATTTAGCCATATCCATAGCCGTCGCATCTTTAGGAGGTACAAAACCAAAATCAGTGGGGGTGAGAGAAACCTTGGTATTAAGGCTTCCATAAGTCATTATCTGTTTAACGGTCACATCAGCTACAGCTTTCAATTGGATAGTCTGGGTTTCCTGAAGAACCAGGTTGGAGGTCATATCCACCCAAAGCTGATGGTCTGAAATACTCATAATTTTATCCATCGCAGGATTACTGACCACAGGGATATCATACACATAGCAGGAAGATGTGGCGTTTTCAAAAACAACATCCTCATCCTTGAGATAATTTGCCGTGCTAGCCTGGGAAATCAGATTCTCATAGTTTTCAAATCCGATATTAAACAAGGGAGAACTACGGAGGTTATCTTTTACCTGGCTAAGGTTTGCAGTAGGAATACGGAAATATTGTTTTTGCACCGGCATATATATCAGCGTGGTATCAGGATTCTGGAATACCTGAACCTCTATTCCGTTCATCTTCATTGAGAGACTGCCTCGATTAGGCCGTAATCCTGCCATCAGGATGGGAATCTCGACATTAATTGTCGTATCCTTGGTTGAGATTTCCTGAACCACTTTTCCATTAATGGTATAAGCATTCAAGGCCTGATAGGTTTTCCTGACATTTTCAAATACTCTGGAAGGTTTACGATTTTCCTCTTCCAGCATTTTCTTTACAGAGGATTCAGCTTTGGCTCGTTCTTCATTATATCGGGCCATTGCCTCTTCTTCCTCTTTCATTGCGGCATTACGTTTCAAATCCATATCCTGAGCCGCTTTGATATCATCCATAATTTTCTGGGCCTTCACATGAAGGGGGTCCCAAATCAGGATTTGTGAGGAATAATCCAGCGCTTCTGCTGTATCTCCACTCATCAAAGCTGTTTCAGCCATTGAAATCCATTCATCCTGGGGTTCTTCAAACCGGTCCTTGGGAACGGTCATTTGAATTGTTCCCCGCTGAAGCAGAATCTTGTCATCCTGAGCAGAAATCAACTTAACATCAATCGTATTCCCATTTTTCATTTTCAAGGGAAGAGCATTCACCTGGGCCAAAGTAATGACCATTAATCCTGCTGCCAGGCTCCATACTAATAATTTCTTCGCGATTACATTCATTCGTGGATTATCTCCTGCTTGTTATAATTGGGTGCAAATCAATTTCCCAAAAATCATCAACCAACCATTATAGGCTGAAAAATACCATAGATGTATGTCCATCATAATCCTGAAAGCCCCTGATTGACAAGAGGAACCCCTTTTTTTTAACTTTTTTTTCTATAAGTTTCAAAAACCGAGGGGATTTTTGTCTCTCCTGCCATTAATCCGCTTCCATATTCACCTGAATTTTTGAAGTTTGATTCGCTTTAAACTCCATCGGAATCCGAAGTTCTTTGCAACCGGGCGCTGTAACTACCACCCAGTGGCTGCCGGGATAAACTCCAGATAAGCTGAAAAATCCATCCGGCAGGCTTTCTGTTATCGGATGGTCAGACAGGGAGGTGATGGCGATTTGTGCCTTCTCCACGGGTTTATTTGAATTAGCATAAAAGATTTTTCCCTGTAATAAGGCCCGGGATGATGACTCGATAGATAAGCCCGCCACCCCCAGGATATTGCCTTTACCGGCAGTGATTACTACTGAACCCTTTTGGGCCGGAGCCTGCCAGTATCCCAGGGCATACCCATTCAATGTAGTTAATTTACTGGTTAAAACAACTCCTTGATCTGCTGAGAGGTTGATTTCCATCCCATCGGCTACAGGATTCCCTTCGGCATCGGAGGCTTCAACTTTTATACAGCCTATTGTTTCCCCATTGTCAGGATAAGAAGTAGGATAGGCTTTCACAGACAAACTCGCCAAGGGAGGAGCCACCTGGAATTTGAAAGGTTTGGGATACACACTGGTTTTATTCAAATTCATGAAATGAACCTGAGCGGTATGGTAATTATTGGTTAAGGGAGTGAGACTTACCGCTGAAATGACTCCGGAAGACCGGTCATAAGTATAGGGAATCGATTGCCCATCCAACTTTACAGTCAGGGTTTCTTCTAATATCTGCCTTCCCTTAAGCCCATCATCGATCTTAAATTGAATCAGGGGATTCCTTTCGGAAACCACAGAGGAGGGAGAGATGATTTCAGCTTGGGGAATCCCTGAATAGAATAATTTTGCCAGCCCGACAAAATAGCCATAGGCTTCCTTCTTATTATAATCAGGGTTATCCAATTTTTTTTCTTCAACCTGATTTGAATGGAAGGAAGCTTCACAAAGAGCTGCCGGGATATGGGTATTCCTCAACACTGCAAAACCGGCATCCGGATAGATGGTGTAATCACTTTTAAGCGGAATGGACGCCCGGAATGGAAGCCCTAAAGCATCCCCCACCCCATCTTGAATATACCGGGCAATATCCAGGTTCAGCGGACCATAATCAGGCGAAGCGTGATACCAGGTGCTGGTAAAATTGACCGACGGATTGCTGACGGCATTATGGTGCATGGAAACAAAATATTCAGCCCCACAAGTATCGGCAAACACAGACCTTTCCCGTAATCCGACAAACACATCGGTTGTCCGGGTCATATAGACCTGGGCCCCGCATTCTTCCAGCCATTTTTGCAAATATAAGGCAACCCTCAGGTTCACTTCAGCCTCACGGACTCCCGATGGACCCCTTTTGTAATTAGGCACATCGGCATCCCCCCCATGTCCGGGGTCCAGACAGATTTTCTGTCCCTTCAGGGATGTAGCATAGACCGGTAATGGATATTCATCTACTTTGACAGCCGTTGTCGGAGTGGGAGCCTCTTTTATTGTCTTATGGGATACAGCACAACCCGTTAAGCCCCCTATCATGATTATCCCTGCCGCAACAAAGCTCAGCAATAAGCTGGCTTTTACCAATCTCTTAGACATCGAAATGATACCTTCCTTCACTCAATCTGATTAATAGGGTGAAAGATACCAAAAAGCCTCTCAGGGGTCAAGTTAACAATCCAGCTTCATCCCTTACAGGGTCTTCCGACAAAACTCTCCCCTATCGGAGGGAGACCCAGGCTGATGGCTTCAGCCTGGGTTCCACTGCCTTAAGAAACCAGTCTCTTTCCGGCAGAGTCTCACCTACTCTAACTAATTGTTAATTCAATCATTGACAACAGGTTGCGTTACTCTTATAATTCCACCAAGTATGTTTTCATTTTTAAGATAGGCTTACAAATTAAAAAAATGGTAAATTTTGTCATTATAATAGTCATCTTATTATTGACAGGTTGGATGAAAATTCTGGGCTGGGTAGATCGTGATGTCCAGGCAAAGGGATTACCAGACCGGGAATATTGGGACACCCTGGTCTTTCTCGCCGGACCGGTTGGACTTTTTATGTATTTGTCCAAACATCAGAGGAAAACATTCAAGTGTCCTAACTGCCATAAGAAATTATTAACCCTGGATATGCCCACCTGTCCTTATTGTAAGGCTTCCCTGAATGAAAAGGATAAAAACCCATTCATCGATTTACTCGATAACTTTGATGAAAACTCGCTTCGAGTGACTGGAAAAGAAGAATCCTCCCTGCTGATGATGCAGGATTCTCAGGAAAAAAGGTCTTCTATCAAAGCGGTCAAGATGATCCTGGCTGAGGCTCTTGAACAGGGAGCCACTGATATCCATCTGGAACCGGATGGTAAACAACTCAGAATAAGATTCCGCCATGATGGCGCATTGAAAGAATTTCATACTCCTCCAGATGATATACAAACCGCGATTATCCCCTGCCTTAAAGCCATGGCCGATTTGGATGTTGCGGAACGGCGAAAACCCATGGATGGCCGAATGCAGGTCAATTATGACAAACGCAGAACCGATATCCGGGTCAGCACTTCCCCGACAATTCATGGGGAAAAGGTTGCCTTGAGAATCCTCGACAGGGAAAAATCACTGCTGGATATCTCTAACCTGGGTATGAACAAGGAAATTGAAGATTTATTCAAAAAGACTCTTCTCAGCCCTCAGGGAATGGTCTTGGCGACCGGGCCCACCGGCAGCGGTAAAACCACAAGCCTTTATGCTGCTTTAACTATTATCGATTCCACGGCTAACAACATCATGACCATTGAAGACCCGGTTGAATATCAATTGGAAGGGGTTACCCAGATTCCCATCAATCCCAGGGCAGAAGTAACCTTTGCCAGCGGGCTTCGTTCAATTTTACGCCAAGACCCCGACATCATCATGGTAGGTGAAATCCGCGACAGGGAAACCGCTGATATTGCCATTCATGCAGCCTTGACGGGACACCTCATCTTCTCCAGCCTTCATACCAATGATGCCGTCAGAGCTATCACCCGGTTGATGGATATCGGTATTGAACCCTATCTCATCTCAGGTTCGGTATTGGCTATTCTGGCCCAACGATTAGTCCGATTGAACTGTCCCCATTGCCTAATCTCGGAAAATCCTTCTGATGAGACCTTGATGCAATATAAAATCCCTTTGGAAAAGAAGAAGAAATTCCTGAAAGGTAAAGGATGCGAACTCTGCGGTTTTACCGGGTTTACCGGCCGGACAGGAACCTTTGAAATCCTTATCATGAACGATTCGCTTCGCCAGATGATTGATGCCAAGGCATCCGCCGTTACACTTCAGGAAGAAGCTATCCGCTCTGGAATGCGGACCATGTTCGACGATGGTATCGAAAAAGCCCTTCAAGGCAAAGTCAGCCTGGCTGAACTGACCTCTTCAGTGGAGTACCATTAATCATGCAATTAATGGATTTAGTTTATATAATTGATATCCTTGTGGCGATCCTGTATTTGGGATACCGAGGCATAAAGAACGGGATAGTTCCTGAAACTTATTTCATGGTAACCACTGCATTTTCCGGATTTGCCGCATATTATAACCAATTCTGGATAGGAGGGAACCTGTTGGGTTCTCTGCCGATTCCTGATGACTTAACCAAAGCTCTGATATTTGGAGTTCTTTTTGTGGCTATTCGCTCAGTGTTAGGCTATCTGGGACTATTAATCATGGGAGATTTAAGAAATCCGGTCATTCATACCGGGCTGCATAAATTCGGAGGAGTAACCTTTGGCGCTATAAAAGCCGTGTTTTACTGCAGTATCACCCTTGTTTTTCTGAGTTATTTAAACCCCTTGTTCCCGATACTGACCGATTCTATCAAAGTTAATTCTTTTGTCGGATTCTTTTACCAAATACTGGAATCCAGTTATGATTTATTATTTGGTATGCTGGTATAACAATTTGAATCCGGTGACTCCATGCTGGTTGAACTACATATAAAGAATTTTGCCATAATCGATGAATTGAACCTGACTCTGAAACCCGGTTTTAATGTATTTACCGGGGAAACAGGGGCGGGTAAATCCATCCTGATTGATGCCCTGAATCAGATTTTAGGTGAAAGAGCTGATAGTACTGTGATACGTACAGGTTCTGAAACCTGTACGGTCGATGCCCTTCTGGATATTAAAGATAGTCCCCACCTTCCCCAATTACTGGATGAATCAGGGTTTCCACTTGAAAATGAAAATGAGCTCCTTATCCGGAGAGAGTTATCCCGTTCAGGCAAAAACCGATGCTGGATTAATGGACAGCTTTCAACTCTGGCGACCCTGCAGAAAATCGGTGAAGAACTGGCGGACCTCCATGGACAACATGACCATCAATCCCTCCTCAAAATTCAACAGCAGCTGGAATTTCTTGATGATTATGCGGAAAACGGGGAATTACGTATCCAGGTCTTCAAAGGATGGAAAGAACTCAGGGCTATTTTGGATGAATTGGGCCGGTTAAGAGAGTCGGACTCCCGGAAACAGACCCGGATGGAAGACCTTAAATACCAGCTACAGGAAATTGAAGGAGCGGCTCTTCAGCCTGGGGAAGAAGAAACCTTAAAAAGCACCAAAGAACGGCTTAGAAACTCTGAAAACCTTTTTCAACTGATTGATGGGTTATCAGCTGAAATCATAGGCAGAGAATCCACTGAACACCCGGGAATCCTCAGTTCTCTTGCCAGATGTAAAGCCCTCTTGGATGAGTTAACCCGGATGGACCCCTTATGGGAATCCCACCAGGAATTGCTGGAACAGGCAAAGATTGCTCTGGACCAACTGGGCCGGGAAGTGGCCGATTATCATTCTAAACTTGATATTGAACCTGACCAATTGGAACAGATTGAAGAACGGCTGGATATTCTTCATCGCCTGAAACGCAAGTATCGATGTGAATCCATTGAGACCCTGATGGAGGATGCTATCCGCTGGAAGCTGGAACTTGAAGGACTGAACCACCAGGAAGAAAGAATCCAGGATTTGGAAAATTCATATCAGAAAGAATCCATTAAAATGGGTAACCTTTTATCGACTCTTTCTGAATCCCGTCAAAAGGCAGCGGCTAAATTGGCAGCGGCTCTCCAAAAAGAATTAGCTGAATTGGGAATGCCGCATGCCTCTTTTAAAATTCAAGTTACCCCTCGAACCGGTAATGAAAAATGGTTTAAGTACCGGGAAACATCCTATGACCTGACTCAGACAGGATGGGATGATATTGAATTCTTCTTTTCCGCCAATCCCGGTGAACCCGCTAAACCCTTATCCAAAGTGGCATCCGGTGGAGAGTTATCCCGGGTAATGCTTGCATTAAAGGCAACCTTCGCAAAAACAGATTCTATTCCAACCCTTATTTTTGACGAGATTGATGCCGGAATCGGGGGACAGATAGCCCACTGCCTGGCTCAAAAACTCAAACAGATCTCTCAGAACCGGCAGGTTCTGGTTATCACCCATTTACCGGCCATTGCCGCCCGAGCAGATGCCCATTACCAGGTTGCTAAACTCCAAGATAAGCAGACCACCTCAACCCAGATCACTCAGTTGTCTGAGACTGAACGTAAGGTGGAAATATCAAGAATGCTGGGAGGCAACGGAGCCGATAAAACCTCCCTGAAGTATGCTGAAGAATTACTGGAACAAAAGTAACAGACCTTGGTAGATGAGCCTTTTTCTAAACATTCTGACTTTATGGGTGGATTTAATATATACTAAAAAATATTATGAAAACACAAAGCCAATATAATTCGATTTTACTGCCTTTTATTTTTCTTCTGATAACCGGGCTGTTTTGTAATGAGATTGCTTATTCATCTGCTTTATTAGAATATGGCGGAGAGATAGTATTGCCGGTGAATGAAGCACCCACCTTTCTGGACCCGTTATTTGCGGCCTCCCCAGTAGAACGATTGATTTCAAGCCAAACCTATGAAGGGTTATTAAGAATAAAACCGACGGGAGAACTCGAACCCGCTCTGGCTGACTCCTGGGAATCTTTCAGTGGAGATACTGAAATTATCTTCAGATTAAAAAAGGGTATTTCTTTCCATGATGGGACCCAGTTAACTTCGGATGTGGTAGTGAAATCCCTGGAACGGCTGGCCAGTCCCTCCCACAAAGCTCCTCAAAATTGGATACTCGATCCGGTATTGGGCATCAAAGAATTCAGAACAGGTAAAACTGAATCAATCAATGGTATCCAAAACCTGGACAGCAGTACTTTAAAAATATCGCTTTCAACAACCGCTCCTGATTTCATCAAGAATCTTGGCTTATTGTCCGCCTCCATAGTATCCTTTTCCACGGTGAATAATACCCTTTTTGGAACAGGCCCTTTTGAGATTAAATCCCACTCCCCTTCTGGAGTGACTCTATTAAAAGCGAATTCCCTTTATTATTCAGGTCGGCCCTGTATCGATTCCCTGACTCTGATTCCTATGCCTCAGGATGAAAACCGTTTATTAGAATTTGAGAGAGGTAAGCTTACAGCCACGCCTATACCCGAATCGGAATTCCGCCGTTTATCCAGAGATCCTAAACACAAAGATTACATGGTAAAAACAAATATCCCCCGGATGTCTTACCTGGGTTGTAATATGACCCGGAAACCTATGAACGATGTAAGATTCCGGCAGGCATTATCCATGGCTATCAACCGGGATGATATGCTCCTGATGATTCTTAATAGCCATGGTAAAATCATGAACCAGTTTTTCCCTTTTGAAGAACAGCAGGAATCATTCTTGAATTATTCTCCGGAATCCTCCCAGAATCTTTATTCCCATATTTTAGCCAAACCCGTTAGATTGCTGATTCCAAACAATTCCAATTCCATCCGAAATCTGGCGCAAAAGATTTCCTGGAATGCTCAGGTTGCTGGAATCCCAATGGTGGTGGATGAATTACCCTTTAACCAATATCGGAAAGCCGTTCAATCAGGGAATTATGATTTATATTACGGTACCTATCGGCTGGATACCCCTTATCCGGATGTTTTTTTGAATGAGCTGCTGGTAGAACCATCCCGGGGGACCTTGGGTAATTCGACTTTTTTCTACAGTTCAGAATTTTTAGCCCTCCTGAACCATTACCGGTTATCCTCTTCAGCGATAGAACGTAAAACGGATTTAGAACATATGAATGAACTTTTATGTCGCCAGTTACCTATCATCCCCTTGCTGACATACAATGAATACTGGGTCTATCAGGAGAGCCTGCAGAATGCCCAGAACATGGCAGACCCCATTTATAACTTAAGATATCTTTGGATAAGAAAGCCGATTGGCAGATAAGAAGCTATGGTTAATAAATCATTATTCCATTGGATAGAGACAGAAGTTCCTCCACTCGTATGGGCTTTACCGATATGGATATTCATTTTTCTCGTAATGGCGTGGATCTCTCCCATGATTCCCAATCCGGGAGAACACAGTCCTTTATTCTGGAGCAGCTCCTATTTGGCTGTATTATCCTGTATTGTCCTGGTGGGAAACACCCTCTATGTCATTGATAAATGGATTCGAATCAAAACGACAATCCCTGTCCTTTTTGGAATGACCTTAATTTATGCCGCCATGATCCATTACTCTAATCAGCTTCTTCCCTTATCTGTCATATCCGCTTTGATTATCGATATTGGATTATTAGGAATCGGGTGCCATGTGGGAAAAATTGTTGCCCAGGGGGTCAGTGAACGGAGTTATCTGGTCCCTCTTTCTCTGGTAGCTTCTGTCATGGACCTATGGAGTGTATGGGGAGGACCTTCTCAACTGATTATCCAGAATCCCCAATCACATAATTATTTTCTGATTCTCTATCCCCTCCTGGGGACACAGCAGATTTATCCAACCATTGGGTTGGGAGATATTACCTTCATGGCCCTTTATCTGGGAGTAATACCCCGCTACCAGTTAAAACGTAGGCAGACCAGTTGGGCCCTGATTGTGGCTATCTTCTCCGTTTATTTACTTTCGGTATTATCAGGGAAACCCCTACCAGCCATCCCATTTATCTCGGCTGCCTTCCTTATGGTAAACTGGAAACTGCTGGAATTTAAGAAGAAAGAGCTGCAGACCACCTTTCTTTTTATCACCATATTCCTGGCCATCTTGATTTTAGTCGCTCAAATAAATAGATAAATCCATGAAACGAAATATAAAACTCGTCCTGGAATATGATGGGACCCAATTTCTGGGATGGCAGGTTCAAGCCTCCGGCCGCACTATTCAAAACACCCTGGAAGAAGTAATATCCCGGATCGTAAATCATCCCATTCGTTTGATTTGCGCCGGTCGAACGGATACCGGTGTCCATGCCTTGGGACAGGTGGCTAATTTTTATACAGATAGTTCCATTCCTCTCCCTAACCTGATCAGAGCGGTTAATTCAAAGGTGATTCCGGATATTGCGATTCTCTCGGCAGAAGAGATGCCTGAATCATTCAACGCCAGATGGAATGCCACTTCCCGCTGGTATCGTTATCGGATTCTCAACAGTTCGGTCCCGCATGTGTTTGAAGCCCGATCCAGTTATTATTTACCGGGCAGCCTTGATTTTGATTCTATGCAAAAGGCTGGTCAGTCTATTTTGGGAACTCACGATTTTACCGTATTCAACGCTAGTCCCGAATTGACCCATAATCCCGTCAGGACCGTTACCTATTTCAATCTGGCCCGGGAGGGAGAATTAATAATCATGGATATCAAGGCCAATGGATTCTTTCATCATATGGTCCGTTCGATCGTGGGAACCCTTATCGATATAGGCCGTGGTAAAATTGAATATACAGAAATGAAAGTCATCATTGAGTCCCGGGAACGTAAACGCGCAGGATATACGGTCCCTCCCCAGGGTCTTTTTTTAATAAAGGTTGAATATTAAACTAATTTTTTGCTCTCAATACGCAGGAGAATAAACCATGTTGAAAATTGCTGTGCTGGCTTCAGGCAATGGTTCCAATCTGCAAGCCATTATCGATGCCATTGAATCCGGCTTATTAAAAGCGGAAATAGCCTGCGTGGTCTCCGACAAATCCCAGGCATTTGCTCTGGAGAGGGCAAGGAAACATAACCTCCCTGATTATTGTGTTCCTCCCAAGTCATATCAAGACAGGGGAACCCACGAAAAAGCCATCTGTGATATTTTCGAAAAGCATGCTGTCCGGTTAGTGGTTTTGGCCGGGTACATGAGGATTTTAACTCCGGATTTCATCAAGGCTTACCATAATAAAATTGTGAATATTCACCCGGCTTTACTGCCGTCATTTCCCGGGGCTCATGGAATCCGGGATGCCTATGAATATGGGGCTAAAGTCACCGGAGTCACAGTGCATTTTGTGGATGAAGGGGTGGATTCGGGCCCCATTATTGCACAGGTTCCGGTTGTGATTGAAGAAAAAGATTCCATGGAAATCCTGGAAGCTAAAATTCATACCGAGGAACATAAACTCTACATCAGGGCTCTCCAGCTTATCACTGAAAATAGAATCCGGATATCCGGAAGAAAAGTGCACATTACCCCATAAGTAGAATATGCAAAGATAAGATTTTGTATTATCTTATATACCTGTTCTCAATCATAAAATGAAATTATCAGACCTGACCCGTTATGCAAAATATCTAAAGATCCTGCCTGAAATTCAGGAAAGCATATCTGGTAACAATTGCGAAATAGTCATCAGCGGCCTTTCCGGTTCGTCAAAAGGTTATCTTGTATCCGCTCTCTTAAAGCAAAAGCCTCTGCCCCTCTTGATAGTAACCGCTGATGACGAGTCAGCCTTCACTTGGCTGGAGGATTTAAAAGCCTATACCAGCCGGGAGATATTACATTTCCCCGGGAAAGAAATACTTCCCTACGAAGATATCGAACCCATGGTGGAATTGACCGCAGAACGGCTGTTGGTCCAGCAAAGATTGATTGAATACCAGAGTTCTCCCCAACCTCAGGATTGTCCTGTCATCATCACCTCTATTCGGGATTTGCAGGAAAAACTCATTCCTATAGAACTGTTTAGATCCATGACCTTGAGTTTCACTTTTGGGGAAGATTATGCAATAGACAAAATCGCTCTTCAATTGGCAGAAGCCGGTTATGAGAGAGTTCCCCTGGTTGATCAGAGGGGCCAGTTTGCCATTCGTGGCGGGATATTGGATATTTTCAACACCACTTCGGATAATCCCTTCCGGCTGGAATTTTATGGCAATACTCTGGAGTCCATTCGCACCTTCAGGGCCTCTAACCAACGGTCCATTGTAGAAGTTGAGACCGTTACCATCTCCCCGGCCAGCGAGTCCGAAATCATTGATTATGCCCTGAGCGAAAACATCAAACTAGCCTGTCTGTCGGATTATTTTCCGGACGAAAGTCTGATTATTTTTGATGAACCCCCCCAAATTCAGGAAAAGCAAAAAGAGCATTATAAGCTTTACGAGGAACGGCACGAACAGACCCTCAAAGATAAGCGGAAAGAACCTTCTCCCGAATCTCTCATTTTCACCTTTTCGGAATTACTGGAATCCATCGGATCCCGTACCCTCTTCCAGTTTTCCATGTTGGAAAATCCCCGGCCCTTAAAAGATGAAAACACCTCCCTTCGGAAATTTGATATTCCTACCCAATCCGTAGAGGCTTATCGGGGCCAGTATGACCGGTTGGCCGAACATATTAAAAAATGGCAACAGGAATCTTACCGTCTCTTTTTGGTCTGTGATAACACCGGGCAAAAAGATCGGTTCATGGAGATTCTTCAAGAAAAAGATATCCATCCGGAAGAATTGGATAACCTGGATGCTGAGACCCTGGCCGAGGACCTTTCTTCAGAGGCCACCGGGGAATACCCCATTTACATTACCATTGCAGATATCGCCAGCGGCTTCATATCCCAGGAATTAAAACTGGCCATTCTGACCGACCGGGAAATCTTCACCCGTTACACCCGGGTTCGGCATTTCCGCCGTTTCAAGGATGGCGCTCCCATTACCGATATCCAGGAGCTTAAGCCGGGGGACCTGATTGTCCATATCGATCACGGCATCGGCAAATACCTGGGCCTGAAGCAAATGACTATTGATAATACGCCGGCTGACTTTTTGATGCTGGAATATGCCGATGGGGATAAGCTTTATGTCCCTGTCCAACAAATCCACATGGTCCAGAGATATATCGCCCGGGATGAATCCAATCCTAACCTCAATCAACTGGGAGAAAAATCCTGGCAGAGAACCAAAAATAAAGCAAAAGAATCCATTCAGAAAATGGCCCGGGAGCTTCTGGAGCTTTATGGGATGCGTCAGATGGTCAAGGGCCATCCCTTTTCTGAGGACACCATCTGGCAAAACGAATTTGAAGCCGGTTTCCCGTATGAAGAAACCAAAGACCAATTAAAAGCGATTCAGGAAATCAAGGAAGATATGCAGACTGAGCAGCCCATGGACAGGCTTCTTTGCGGGGATGTTGGCTTTGGCAAAACGGAAGTGGCTATCCGGGCTGCTTTTAAAGCTGTCATGGACAAAAAGCAGGTGGCTGTCCTGGTACCCACCACTATTCTGGCCCAGCAACACTGGTACACATTCAGCGAACGGCTGGCAGAATACCCTGTCAGTGTGGAAATGATCAGCCGGTTCAGGACTCCTACGGATGTCAAAAGAACCGTTGAGGGACTGGAAAATGGCTCTGTGGATATCGTCATTGGGACCCATCGAATCCTCTCCAAAGATATTAAATTTAAAAACCTGGGGTTGGTCATTGTTGATGAAGAACAACGGTTTGGCGTAACCCATAAGGAAAAATTAAAACAGCTCAAGAAAGAAATTGATGTCCTGACCCTCACGGCAACTCCTATTCCCAGGACCCTATATATGTCTCTCTCAGGCATCCGGGATTTGAGCATCATCAATACCCCGCCGGAAGACAGGCTCCCGATCCAGACCTCCATCCACCGGTTTGAACCTAAAATCATCCGGGAAGCCGTCATGAGAGAAATGAACCGGGGAGGCCAGGTCTATTTTGTCCATAACCGGGTCCAGTCCATTTACCAGATGGCAGATAAAATCCAGGAAACAGTTCCTGAAGCCCGGATCATCGTGGGCCATGGACAGATGAGTGAAAAAGAACTGGAAAAGGTCATGCTGGATTTTATTTCCAAACGGTATGATATCCTGATCGCCACCACCATCATTGAAAGCGGGCTGGATATTCCCAATTGCAACACCATTATCATTAACCGGGCGGATGCTTTGGGTCTTTCCCAGTTATACCAGCTTCGCGGCAGGGTTGGCCGGGACCGGCATCAGGCTTACGCTTATCTGTTGATTCCCGGTTCAAAAGGAATAACCAGCATCGCCACCCGAAGGCTCCAGACCCTGAAGGAATATACTGAACTGGGTTCCGGATACCGGATTGCCATGCGGGATTTGGAAATCAGGGGAATGGGGAACCTCCTGGGCTCGGACCAGAGCGGCCACATGGAAGCTATTGGCTTTGATTTATATTGTAAATTGGTGGAACAGACCATTGCCGAACTAAAAGGAGAAGGCCTCCCTGAAAATCCTGATACTAAGATCGATGTCCCCCTTCAAGCCCTTATTCCATCTGATTATGTCCCTGATGAAAAACAAAAATTTAATCTCTACCGAAAACTGGCGGTCGCTAAATCCATTGATGATATCAAGACAGTGGAAGAAGAAATGGTGGACCGTTTTGGCCCCCTGCCCCAGGTTGCCCAGAACCTGCTGGAAATCGTCAAGGTCAGAGTGGAGGCCTCCGCCCTGGGAATTGTCTATCTCCGGCTGAATAAGCAGATGATTCAATTCCAGTGGCAGATGCAGGCGCCTCCTTATGCTTTCAAGGCTTTTAATGCCATCAAAGGCATTGAAATCCATCCCCAGGGAACAGACCAGATTTTCCTGGTCCGTAAACAGGCTGCCACAAAGGATGCCCCAACCCAATTGAGGATTCTCCTTAACAAATTAAAAGCCGCAGCGCCAGCTCCTAAAACTCCAACCGCTGCCAAACACTCCGCTTCCTCTTAATTCTTATTAATTTCCCTGATTGTTCTTCTCGGAATGGTTCTGAGTTTGTATCCTCCCGAAATCGGTTCATAAACGGAGTTGTAACGGAGTGTCTCTGAGATGGTCCGTTAAAACACCCTTCTGATTCCAGGAGAAATCAGTAAATAAAATAAGAATGATTCTTAAAATAGACAGATGGAAAAAGGAAAAGTGAATAGATCATGAGAAAGGGAAAAGGATGAATTGATGGGAAAATAAAAAAGGATTAACCCCTTAAAGGTTAAGTTGAAAAGTCTCATATTTTTAAGAAAAGACAAAACAGACTTGCCAAAGGGACACCTCTCCCATTATATTCTTTTAATTATGACAATTACACTCTTTATCTTCATCTTTGGAATTTGCATAGGAAGTTTTCTGAATGTCTGTATCTACCGGATGCCAGCGGGAGAATCGATTGTTACACCCCGTTCCCACTGTCCAAAATGCAATCAATTGATTGCCTGGTATGACAATTTACCCTTATTAAGTTATATCATTTTGAGGGGCAAATGCCGCCATTGCAAGGAACCCTTTTCCATCCGTTATTTTCTGGTGGAATTACTGACCGGTATTTGTTTTCTTTTGATTCACTGGGTCTTCAAGGGAGTTTCTCCGGCTTCCATCATTTATACTATTTTGGCCGCCGGCTTGATAGTCGTTACCTTTATCGACCTGGACCATTTGATTATCCCGGATGAGATATCCCTTTCGGGAATTGTATTTGGGCTATTAGTGGCGGGATTCTTAACCTTTTTCCCCTACCTGGGGGGAGGGTTTATCATTGAAAATGGGACCATTCTGACCTATCCAATGGGGAAATATATACCCCTGGTGAATTCCTTTCTGGGAGTTCTGTTCGGCGGGGGCATCCTGCTATTGATTGGAGTCATCGCCAAAGCCATTTTAAAAAAGGACGCCATGGGAGGCGGGGATGTCAAACTTCTGGCCATGGTCGGAGCTTTTATTGGCTGGCAGCTGGTGATATTGACCCTGATGATAGCCTCCTTGATTGGGTCCGTCATCGGTTCCATTCAGCTGATGATGCTCAAAAGAAAAGACCATTCTACGGAATTAACCGGTCATTATATCCCCTTTGGCCCTTATCTGGCATTAGCTTCATTTATCAGCCTGCTATGGGGAAATGCGTTAATTGAATGGTATCTGAGCCTGCTTTCCCAAGGCATGGTACCGCCCGCCAATGGAGGCATGTTGCCATGACGGTCAATGGGGCCACAGAGCTTTTAGGGGTCATTGGACACCCTATTTCCCATAGTTTTTCACCGGTCATGCACAATGCGGCCTTACGCCACCTGGGGCTGAATCATATTTATGTCCCCATGGAAATCAATCCTGTAAATTTGGAAAAAGCCATTCAAGGCCTTACTGCGCTGGGATTTAAGGGAGTCAATGTAACCCTCCCCTTCAAGGAAGCCGTGATTCCCTATCTGGATAAATTATCCACCCGGGCATCCACCGTCGGCAGCGTGAATACCATCGTTGTCCACCCGGATGGGAAAACCTCCGGTTACAATACCGATGGACAGGGATTCTCGCTGGCCTTAAAAGAAGATTTAAATTTCAAATGCGAAGGGAAGAGAGTCTTGATCCTGGGTGCCGGCGGAGCCTGCCGGGCAGTTGCCATGGAAGCCGCTCTCTCCGGAGCAGGTCAAATCATCATCGCCGGAAGGACCCTGCAAAAGGCTCAGGCGCTCATTGAAAGGGTTCGACAGTATTTTCCCTCTACCCAGTCCTCTTTTATCGATATCAAGCATCCTGAACTCCAGAAACAGGTTCAGGAATGCGACCTGTTGGTCAATGCGACCTCTTTGGGAATGAAACCTGAAGACCCCATGTTGATTGATCCTTCATGGCTTTCCGCTAAAACCCATATTTATGATTTAATATATAATCCCCTGGAAACTCCCCTTTTGAGGGAAGCCCGAAAAAGAGGATGCCCGGCAGCCAATGGGCTGACCATGCTGATTGGACAGGGAGCCGCCTCTTTCTATATCTGGCTGGACATCAAACCGCCGCTGGATATCATGAGAAAAGCCATCCTGGACCATTTAAACTTAGAAGAATAATTCCAGACCAAAGGATTAAAAGAATATGCCCTTACGTTATTTTACCGCCGGTGAATCCCATGGCCCCAGCCTGAGCGCTATTATTGACGGTTTGCCAGCCGGACTCCCCCTCTCTCCTGACCAAATCAATATTGATTTGAAACGGCGGCAGATGGGATATGGCCGAGGCGGCCGGATGAAAATTGAGACTGACCAGATAGAAATAACCTCCGGAGTCCGCTTTGGCGAAACCCTTGGCAGTCCCCTGACCTTAGTTGTCCATAACCGGGACTGGGCTAACTGGACCGAACGAATGTCCATTAACCCGTTGGAAAATTACGATTCTATTAAAATGATTACCCGGCCCCGGCCCGGACACGCAGATTATGCCGGTTTGATGAAATATGCCCGTAAAGATATCCGGGATATCCTGGAAAGAGCCAGCGCCCGGGAAACCACGATGAGAGTAGCTGTCGGCAGTGTCGCCAAAGCCTTCTTGGCTGAATTGGGCATTCAATTGGTGGGGCATATTGTCTCCATCGGCTCCATTAAGGCCTCAGAATTGCCCGCTGAAGCCTCAATTCCCCAAATCCGGGATGTAACCGACAAGTCTCCTTTTCGATGCTTTGACGCCTCGGTTGAGGAAGACATGAAAAAAGCGGTTGATACGGCTAAAGTGGAGGGAGATACTCTGGGCGGTATCTTTGAAGTCATTGTGGACGGATTACCCATGGGATTAGGTTCCCATGCCCAATGGGATAGAAAACTCGATGGACGATTGGCTCAAGCCCTTATGAGCATCCAGGCCATTAAAGGTGTAGAAATCGGCATGGGTTTTGAGACCGCCCGTAAACCCGGTTCCCAGGTCCATGACCCAATTTATTTTGAAAATGGTAAAATCACCCGAAAAACCAATCATGCCGGAGGATTGGAAGGCAGCATGACTAATGGTGAAAGATTAGTTGTCCGCGCTGCCATGAAACCCATCGCTACCCTGATGAGAGCCTTGGATTCAATAGATTTAGGCACTAAAATCGCAGAAAAAGCGGCGGTTGAACGCTCAGATGTCTGTGCCGCCCCGGCAGCCGCTGTCATTGGCGAAGCCGTCGTGGCAATAGAACTGGTTCGGGTCCTTCAAGAGAAATTTGGGGAGGATTCCATCCCTGAAATCAAGAGAAATCTCCAAAGTTATCTCACCCATCTTCCCTATATGCCGTGATTTCCCTAGAAATCATGGACTTAGGAAGATTGTGATTGAAAAAGAACCCAAAATCATCTAGAATTAACTTCTTATTTAGTAATGGCATCGGGGCGTAGCGCAGCCTGGTTTAGCGCACTCGCTTGGGGTGCGAGAGGTCGCTGGTTCGAATCCAGTCNNTTTTTGACAGCTGTCAAAAACCCCTGTTATCTATCCCTGGCCTTGAATTTTGGATAACCCATCACCGAGGCAGTAAACGGATATACTTTTAGCCTTCTGGATAAACACATAATTTATAACCTATTTATTATCAACCCTTTGTATTTTTGACAGCTGTCAAAATAAGGTTAAAGGGAAATGAAGAAGAGAAATATTTACAAAAGAAGATCTGGTTTCTTATAAAAATAATACCAAGATATCAATCAGGCATATTCAGGAAATTTACTTTTTCAGAGAACTTACCGGATGGCTCAGAATATCACGAATATCCTGTAATTCAGTTTTAGCATGTTCCAGTAACTCTACCAAATCCCGTTTCCGGGTTTCCACAGATTCTTTTTTAACCATTTTTTTGCGGGCGCCACTAATAGTATAATTCTGTTTCTTCAGGAGTTCTTTGATTTCGAAGATAATTTCAATATCTTTTTTCTTATATTTACGTTGTCCCTTGGCAGTTTTGGCAGGCTTCAGTTGAGGGAACTCTCCTTCCCAATATCTAAGCACATACGGTTTTACATCGGTGAGTTGGCTGACCTCACTGATATCAAAATATAGCTTATTGGGAATATCGGGTCTTTTNNAAGTATAACGATGTAACCGAAATTTTGTCAATAATTATCCCTGATTTTCCCTCTTCCCTGCAAGAATTATTATTGGGATATAACTGAAAGAGCCCCAGCTGAATAACTCCAGCCGGGGCTCTTTGAAAAAGGTCTCTTATTTTTTGAATTTATTTTCTCGCGGTTCCTTGCGAGGCCCTTACCAAAAAATAACTCATGGTATTAAATACCAGGGAAATTGAATATCGGGCTATTACAAGGGCCAGTATACTGATTATTCCAATCAGTAATATTCCTTGTAAACTCATTGAAGTCATTGTCTTCTCCTTAGATGTCCTATAATTCTTGACTACTACAATTCTATATATAGCAAATATTATGCCAATCAGATTTATTCATTATATCTTATTATTTATCAATATTGTAGATGATTCATTATATCATTCCCGAAAAGTCTATTTCCCAATCAAGGCCAGTTAACTGTGTCAAATTCAAGACACTGGAAGAATTTATGTACTCAAAATGACACAAAACTGCATGATTTGACAGCAAGGCCCTAATCAAGGCATATTTAAATAGATTATTTTTGATTATTGAAAAAGGAGGGAATCAAACACATATTATGCGTTCAAATTATGGAGTAGCTTCCTGGATACTGATTATTGTGGTGGTCATCTCATTGTTGCTGACCATTGCTTTCGCCGCCCAGAATATTCGCTTACGCGTCAAATTGGCCCATGCCGATGAAGAAATCGCCACCATCAAGGACCAAAGCACCGAACTAGAACAATTGCAGAGCCAGGTGGATTCTTTGAGCCAGAAAAACAAGGAATTGTCTCAGCAGTTAGATTCAGCCAAAACCACCCAGAAGAGCCTGGAATCAAAACTGGAAGCCGCCAAGAAGGCCCCTAAAACTACATCTAAAAGCAGCCGCACGACTTCTACCCGTCGGCGACGTTAAACTAAATATTCCGATAAATAAAAGGACGTGGACCATCGATCAAATGATTTTCAGGTCCACGTCTTTTTATCTTTAAAGACTGCTATTTTGTGCCGAGGATGGAATCTTTCAGGGCTTTGGCCACCCGGATTTTCACCTGGGTTTTGGCCTTAATCTGAATGGGTTCGCCGGTAGCCGGATTACGTCCCATCCGAGCTTTGGTTTTCACCATTTTAACCGTACCAAAATCAGGAAGTTTGCATTCTCCTTCTTTTTTGGTTACTTTAGCCACAGATGTCACGAGACCTTCATAGATCTCACGAGCCGCCTTACGGGAGACTTTCACATCCAAAGATTTGCTGGCAATTTCAGCAATCATATCATACAGTTCAACCTTGGTCATTGTTTCACCTCCTTAAAGTTTTATTCTTCTATTTTATTGACATAATTGAGGCACTGAAGGGTAGCCTCTCGTATAATAGCAATTTTTTCCCGAACGGTAATTTCCGGGTGAATATAGGGATTCCTGAAATGCTGCAGCCGAATCAGCTGATGGGCCAAAATCAGAATATCCTCTTCATTTTCCAGCCCTTTAAGGCCCAGGGGATTATCCACATTCAGTTTTCCCTGCTTATACATCATCTCATAACGACGGCCAAAACAAAGCACCAAAATTCCCATAGCCTTCAAACCATCCGGCTTATAATGGTCCCGGTGCTGCAGTATTTTTTCCATGACCTGCTTGATTTTATCCACCTGAAAATCCAACTTTTTAATCTGTTGGAGACGAATCAACTGCTGTTGATAAAACAGGTCAATATTTCTCATTTTCCGGTCATACATCTTTTCAGTCAGCTCGAAAGTACTGGAGCTTTTCAAAAATTTAGCCAGTTTATGCCGGAATTTCCATTTCACTTCATTTTCGACAGCGAAACAATAAGAGAACCCGATATTCCGGCTGAAATCATAGGCATCCGGGACGGATTCCTGGTAATGATAAAGAAATTCAGCCGTTTTCAAAGAATCCATGGAATCTTCCTGCAAACTTGAATAGGCTTCCAATTGTTTATCAATATTAATTTCGATAATACCGGTCTGACTGCCGATTTCCCGGGCCTGTTTGACGACAGCGGCTGTTTCCTGTTCCACCTGCCCTTGTTGCAGGCTGGAGAGAATATCGAAGGCCTCACCTCTAAGGTAGGGGCTTAAGGTATCATCCGCAATGACATCTTTGAGCTGCGAAAGCACTTCCGCTCCCTCGCTTTCCAGGGATTGCTCACGAATGGCTTCCAGGGCTTCCAGGATAGATTTTTCTTTTTGGCGCCGGGTCAGGGCTTTTTCCAGCAATTCGGGCAGAGATTCGCCTTTTTTGCCCACCTGCGCCTTACTCAAGACATAGAGGGCGCCTAATTCCTTGGCAGCAGCCCCTTCATCAAAAGTTCCCACAGCTGAGATAAGAATCACCGGGAGGGTTGGATAGAGTTGTTTGAGTTCCCGTACCAAATCCAAACCCTCAGTCCGTGTTCGCATGTCCAAATCGGTGATAACCACGTCCGGATCATACGACATGACCGCTGTTAAGGCACCCTGACTGTCTTCTGCTTCCATGACATCATATTCTTTCAGAACCAGATTACGCCGGAGCGACTTTCGATACAGGGGATTGTCATCAACGATTAATACTTTGCTTGTCATGATTTACCCTTATTGCCCGTGAAATTATTTAAAATGCTAACATGAAGAAAATCCTTCGTCTATATTGACTTGATGAGTTTTTTTATTTTTTTTCCGATGAAATAGATGTTTTATCCACTTCGGCAGTCAATAAAGGAAGGGTGATGATAAATTCAGAACCGCCATCAGGCTGATTATGGGCCGCTAATATTCCTTTGTGTACTTCACAAATAATGGTGTAAACCCAGGCCAAACCCAAACCACCGCTTTTAATTTTAGTTGTAAAACCATACTGAAATATCCGGTGAATTTCGGATTCATCCATCAGAGAACCCTCCGGATTTCGAATCCCTGTCCCATTATCAGACATTCGCAAAATGGTTTTATTATCCGGGCCGGAATCGACAGAGACTTCAATTAAACCCCGCAGGGAAGGATCTTGAATCCCTTGTTTCTTAATAGCTTCCAACGCATTAGTCAAGAGATTAAAAAAAGCCAGTTTAAAAAGCCTGGGATCCATGACCGTACAGACGGGATGGGCCATCACCAGCCTTAAGTCGATGTGATGAGTCGTAGATCTTTGAAACAGTTCCATCAATCTTTCCAGAACAGGTTTCATATCCACCTTTTCAAAACAAGGCCGTTCCAGATACATGAAAGACCTGTAAATCTCAATAATTTCCTGCAGGAGTTCAGTTCCATGCCCAAGGCTCTCCATGGATTCAGCAAAGACACCCCTGTTCTTCTCATCCGTAGAAAACACCTGCCCTTTCAGTAAAGTATCCAGGGTATCTAAATCCCAGCGGATACTGGCAAGGATATTCGTCACATCATGGCCAAGGCTTCTAGCCAGATGAATACTGACCTGAGATTTCTCCTGTTCAATGAACCTCCGTTGAAGTTCTCGTGAGCGGACAGCCAGGCTCATCTGCTGAGAAAGGGATTTTAAGGAACCCTTGGCATCTTCCAACCCTTCGACCGTTTTCTCCAGATAAAGATACCAACTCTCATTCCCCAGGTTTTCTATGAAAACAATAAATCCTTTGTGATTTTCAAACTGGGCTTCAAAAGGATTTCTATCATCACTTTTTCTGAGGCGATTAATCAAACTGGCCTCTTTGATTTCAATGAGAGAAGGATTTTCCTGGGAGAAGAAAGCTTCCAATTTGTTTTCACCGGGTACGGACCGGGTTTTAAACAGGCAGATGCCCGGATAGATTTCTTTTGCCAGGGGAAGCAGAATTGTAAGCAGCGAATCCCCTACCAAGTCCGGATGTCCGGCTGTCAAATCATTCATTCTAAGGTTAACATCCAGGATATTGGCATTACGAGACATTTTGTTATACGCTGTTTCCAACAGGGTCCTGGAATTCCTGATGGGAGAAAACTCTTTTTCCTTAATCCCTTCCAATTTATCAATGACACGTCTGACTGGAAGTATAAACCAACGCAGGCTTCCCAAGTAAATCAGGAATAGAATCGCCATGAGAGGATTCACCTTCCAACGATAGGAAGCGGCCATTTTGCTTAAAATGGGTTCATTCAACGGAGAGGTATAGTAATTCACCAATTCGATCTTGCTATCAGGAGTGATATCAAAACTGATAGTAATAAACTGGCTGAAATGGCGGCTGTACAGGCAATTATTCCGGTTATTCATGGAGATAAGCTTTGAATCGTTGCGAATATCCAGTAAAGCCCCTTTATTTTTTTCCCTTAATTCAATACGATAAATAATACTCTGGGGATTATCCGTTATAGATTTGAATTGTTGAACGAGGATATTCAGGGATTGAGCGGAATCCCCGGAAAACAAGTTCCCGGCCTCAGTAGGAATCAACAGGTTCAACCGGGAAATATCAGAAAAATATCTTTCCCGGTTGTTAATGATGTAACCTTTTTTGGCATCAATAAAAGTCTGATCGGCATAATAAACAATCAGGCTTAAAGAGACAACCAATCCTAGCGTCGTAAAAATGATTAAAGAGTTTTTCCGAAGGGAATGAATCAGCTGGCTAGAATTCATCAGTTTCCCCGTCAGCTGGAAGTTCCCGGATGACGATTTCTTTTTTCAATTCATTCAGAATATCCAATGTTTCCTGGTAAAAATCGGGAGCAATCCATAAGCGAATCTGACCCGTTTTGGAATCATCCGTACGAATCATGGCAAATCCAGGATAAGCTTCAAAAATGCCTGTCAGATAAGTAATCTCACGAGGATTAATCTGGAGTTTCAGGGTAAAAGTATCCCCCGGAGGGGCTGGCAGAGCATCAATGGCCCCACAAATAGGATGTTTCATAAAGATTTAATACCTTATACAAAGAGATATAGTTACGTTAATGTTGATTTAAGGTGTCTGCATGGAGGAACTATCACGGACACCTTTTGAACGGACTCCGGTTGAGATTCCCTGGATACTCAGTTTAAATTCATCAGGATTACTGGCAAAAGTCAGGGCATCTTCATAGGTAATTAAATTCTGCTGGTAAAGTTTAACCAGAGACTGGTTAAAAGTCTGCATACCGAAATGTTCCCCTTCCTCGATATATTTCGTCAGGGAAGTGGTTTTGCCTTCCATTAACATTTTTCGGATGGTAGGAGTGTTGATCATGACTTCGAGTGAAGGGATACGCCCAACCCCACTGGCTCTGGGCAACAACCGCATGGAAATAACTCCCTTCAGGCATAAAGCCAATTCCATCCTGATTTGCTGATGTAAATAGGCCGGGAAATAATTGATGATTCGTTCCACAGTGGTCGTAGCATCAATCGTATGCAAGGTTGATAGGACCAAGTGTCCTGTTTCAGCCGCGGATATCGCTGTCTGAATAGTTTCCAAGTCCCGCATTTCACCAATCATGATAACATCGGGAGCCTGACGGACAACATGCCGCAAGGCTTCAGAAAAAGAAAGAGTATCCAATCCGACTTCACGCTGGTTAACGATGGCCATATTATCATCATGTAGAAATTCAATAGGGTCTTCGATAGTAACAATATGGCATCGCCGAATATTGTTAATATGATTCAACATGGATGCCAGAGTCGTTGATTTCCCGCTGCCGGTAGTCCCGGTCACAAGAATAAGACCTCGTGACATTTCAGAAAGCTGCCGGATAATGGGAGGAAGATTCAATTCTTCAAAAGAAAAAGTCGGCTTTCGAACCAGCCTCATTACAATTCCCACCGAGCCTCTTTGCTTGAAGATGTTAATACGGAATCGCCCTACCCCGGCGAGGCTGTATGCCAAATCCATTTCCATGGTCCGCTGGTAACGTGACCTCTGTTCCGGGGTCATGACTTCATCCGCCAGTTTTTCCGCATCTTCAACTTTAAGCGGAGGGATATTCATGGAGTGGATTTTACCGTCAACCCGGAGAACGGGAGGACGCCCGACTTTTATATACAAATCTGAAGCATTAGCTAACGCCATTTTTTTCAAAAGCTCTTCAATAACCACAATTTGTTTTCTCCCTTCTAAAGAAGGTGATAAAGCTAACCCTTATGGGATTATATTAATACGGAGCCCCTTCAGAGACAAGACTTATTTCAATATCAGGAAAGAAGCCATCCGGCCGGACATTCCGGCAGAACGACGATATGAATAGAACAGCTCAGGATGATGATAGGAACAATATCCAGATATTTCGATTGCATCCGGTGCCATCCCGGCATCTTGTAACTGGAGAAAGTTAAGATTCATCAGGTCTAAGTGATGGTCCCGACTGCAAAAACCCAGAGGCTTGAACCGAGTGGTAAAATCCATAGACAGTTCCTCGCTGACTTCATAACAGGACTCACAAATACCTGTACCTATCCATGCCAGACAATCGCTGGGAGCCGTACCAAAACATTTTTTCATAGCATGGAGAGTCTTGCCGGCTATCCCTTCATAAGTCCCTCTCCATCCGGCATGAGCCAGTCCTATGGCCTTGCAGCGAGTATCCACGATAAAGACCGGGATACAATCAGCCGTAAGGATATTCAAGGCAATTCCGGGAATCCGGGTAATCAAAGCATCAGTTTGGGCTGAAACCAAAGGCTGGCCTTCCGCAACAGCCGAAAAAAAGTCCTGATCGATACAGGCCACATGGGTTCCATGAACCTGCTGGGCATATACCATTTTATGGAGACGGATTCCCAGCCCTTCTGCCAATATTTTCCGATTTGCATTAACCAGGGAAGCATCATCTCCCGTATTCAATCCCTGATTAAACTGGCTGTATTCACCCCCACTGCAGCCGCCCTTTCGAGTGGTCACTCCATGGGAAATAAAAGAAAGTTCCGAAAAACTGGACTGGGTAAGAATGGTTCCACCCCTGGGAAATTGGATCAATTCATCCATAGGAGAAGACCTTATTTAACGGTGAAATAGTGGACAATAACTGCCAATACCAGAAAAACCCCCACCAACTGGGATAACACAGAAAGGGATCTTTTCAAAGCGGTTTTGGAGTCTCCGTTAGTTACCAGAAAAACAGTAACCGTTATAACCGCCAGAAGGACAGTAATATAGAGTATATTAATCATGGGATTTATCCTTCTTTGAACCCGACAGGTTGAGACGATACAAGTCCCAGGCATGAAAAGCTACAAACATATTCATCGCACCTGATACTACCATAAAGAGTGTTGCTACCTCATAACTTTTCACAGAAGCATCCCCCAAGTGAAAAGAGGGTATCATGTTGACCACAGTCATCAGGCCATTGCCTATACCCAGGAGAAAAATCAGGATATTCACCAGGTTAAATTCATTGGAATGGATATCCATCACCGGAAAGACAATCTCACCCTTTAACGCCATTCCCCAGATAAACAGTCCGTTTAACATGAGGAAAAAAATAAACGCTTTTTTCTTCTGCCCAAGCATCCAATGGGCAAATCCTGGGATGATCCATCCCATAATCCATAATCTAACTCCAGTCCATTTCTGTTCAGGGGTCAGTATGGGAGATTCCATATAGCCAGTTTCCTGGGTATCTTCTTTAATATTTGATGGTTTGGTTTGGGTTTGTTTATGACTCAAGAGAAATCTACCTCGGATGAATCACCCACATTCAATTTGTGCATGATTCCATTGACCATGGCCTTATCCCCAATCAAAGATTCCTGCAGAAGGATATTTTTCACCACAGCATGCCTGTTAATAATTGTATCTTTAATAATAGCATTAGAGATGACAGAATTTTCAGCAATTGATACATAAGGGCCAATCACTGATTTTTCAATAGTCACATTGGGCGCTATATAAACCGGTGGAATAATGATTGAGCCGGAAACGTTATATTTCTTATTTTTGCCATCCAGCAGGAACCGGTTGGTTTGCAAAAGGGTCTCCAACTTACCGCAATCATACCAGCCATCAACCAGGAAAGTCCTGATTTTCTCACCCCGCTTGATCATTTCCTGGAAGGCATCAGTGATTTGAAATTCACCTTTTGTTTTGATGTTCTTCTTAATGATATATTCCAGGCAATCCATCAGCAGTTTGCCGTTTTTAAAATAATTAATCCCGACAATCGCCAAATCGGAGGGGGGATTATCCGGCTTTTCAACCAATTGGGTCACATAACCATCTTGCATCTCGACAATTCCAAATCGATGGGGGTCTCGAACACTTTTCACCCCGATGGCACTATATTTACCTTTTAACACGCTCTTAAGATCAACCTTAAAAATGGTATCTCCATATATAATCAGGACGGGTTCCTTTTTAATGAACCGTCGGGTCAAATATACCGCATGTCCTAATCCCAAAAGTTCTTCTTGTTCAACAAACTGGGCTTTGAACCGGTAATTCTCATTGACATAATCTTTAATCATCTCACCCAGATAACCGATAATGAAGATGATTTCTTTGACTCCTAAGTCTTCCAATTCATCCAGAATATGGCCCAGAATGGGTTTACCTGCCACATGAATCAAGGCTTTGGGAACAGTATGGGTATGGGGTTTTAGCCTTGTCCCGGCACCTGCTACAGGAATGATTGCTTTCATTTATGTAAATCCTCTTTTTTATTCAGAATCACCGTGAATCGTGGAAACTATATCATAGACAAGAAGGACACTCCAACAAGGAAGGGTATTGAAAAAACTCATCCCGGAGGCCAACCCATTTTCCGGCCACCCAGCAAGTGGAGATGGATATGATAGACAGCCTGCCCAGCATCTTTATTACAGTTAAAGACCGTCCTGAATCCATTTGCATCAATCCCGGCCTCTTTTGCCAGATAGTTGGCAGTTGTAAACATTTCTCCGATCAATTGATAGTCTGCGGGTTTGATGTCCAAAATAGTGGGGATATGTTTCTTGGGGATAATCAAAATGTGAGTAGGCGCCTGGGGATTGATATCGTAAAAAGCAAATAAATGTTCGTCCTCAAATGCTTTTTGAGAGGGTATTTCCCCTTTGATGATTTTACAGAATATGCAGTTTTCGTCCATGGATAACGTCTCCTGTCCAAATTCTCTAACTTAATCTAACACGAATCATCCCTTCTCACAATTAGACAGAGAGATTGGAATCTGGAGGCTTTACCTTAATCATCTTCCTGAGACGAATAACGCTGCTCTCTCCAAGGGTCTCCATAGATATGATACCCATACCGTTCCCAGAATCCACGCTGGTTCTCGTCCAACAATTCGATTTTCCGAACCCATTTAGCTGATTTCCAAGCATACAAGTGGGGGATAATCAGCCGGCAAGGACCTCCATGCTCTGCTTCCAGAGGCTGACCCTGCCATTGATAGGCCAATAGAGAGGGAGTCTTCAGAAAATCATCCAAGGGCATATTGGTGGTGTATTCCCCATAACAATGAACCATAACATACCGGGCCTCCGGTTTCAGGGCCGTTAGTTTTAGTATTTCTCTGGTAGAGACACCTTCCCAGAGATTGTCCAACCGGCTCCAGGTGGTAACACAATGGAAATCGGCTGTAACCTTTATTTTAGGAAGGGCCATAAACTCTTTCCAGTTAAGCAGGACTTCTGTTTCCACCTGTCCGGTGATGCTTAATTGCCACTGGTCGCTGGGAATGCGGGGAGTCTCCCCATAGGTCAGAATGGGAAATCCCTGGGTCAGCCGCTGTCCGGGAGGAACCCTTGAGGACTGAGAATCCCCCTCCTTATCTCGTTGATCATGAAAATTCATCATGAGACAGTACCTTCCTTTTATCAAAAACCCTATTCACTGTAACAAATCCCCCTCCGATCAGGTTCCCTTTTCCCCATTATACTCCGGTTTCGGGTCCTTTTGTCAGAATGGCAGGGTGGGAGCAGCAACGGAGTGTCTCTGACCCACTCCGTTAAGAGTCCGTCCTGAAGGAGATTATTCCCAACCAAAGTTTTCTATCGAAAAAATGACCGAACTGAATGAAAATCAATTGACAAGCCTACCCAAGAGTGATAATTTGGAACTGGAAACTATTTCTGTTTGGGAGACAGCTTATGATTATTAACATTGCGCTTTTGATTATCGCAATATCAGTGGCTCTGATGGCCCTTTATCTGATTCCGACGTTGAAACAAATCCAGAAAACGGCCCGGACCCTGGAAGTATCCGTAGAAGAAATCAATACCCGGATTAAGCCTATACTGGAAGAAACGGACAAGGCTATCCGGGATATTCAAGAAGTGATTCTTACCACCAAAATCGAAGTGGAACGAGTCGGTGAAACCGTGGAAGGTTATCGAAAAATCGCCGAACGAATCCACAAACTCACCGGTTGCCTTTATGAACAAGTCGAAATGCCCCTCTACCAGGGGATTAATACGGTTAATGCCTTTAAATTTGGGTTCACTAAATTCTTAGGTGCTTTGATAAATCTAAAAAAGGAGGAATAATCCGATGGCCGAAAGAGATGTAAATGTTGGAAGCATTTTAATTGCGTTCGCAGCAGGTGCGATTGTCGGTGCAGGAATTGCATTGCTGTATGCACCTCAGTCCGGTGAAGAGACCCGGAGAATGCTGACTGAAAAAGCCGATGAGCTGAAACGAAATGCCAAAGACGGGCTGGAACATGGCAAAGAAACCCTGAAAAGCAAACGGGATCAGCTTGCCGCCGCTATCGAAGCCGGTAAAGAAGGTTTCCGGGAAGCAAAAGCTCATACCACCAAGGAATCTGAAGCCCCCCTGGGCTAAAGTTTCTGAAGGACTGTCATTCAGGGCCTAAAGCCTACGACGTTAAAGTGTTTCTTAACTTGAGCGTCAGTCTTTAGATTTTTGACAAATGTCAAAAGATATCCAGATGCCGGGAATTAAAACACCCGGCATCCTTTTTATTTTCGGAGATAGATTGCCAGATTAGACATTGAAGCGGAAATTAATAATATCGCCATCCTGCACGACATATTCTTTACCTTCCAGCCGGACCCGGTTTTTTTGTTTAGCCCCGGCCATTCCCCCGCATTCAACAAAATCTTTATAATTACAGACTTCAGCCCGGATGAATCCTTGTTGAAAATCGGTATGGATAGTCCCGGCGGCTTCCGGAGCCAAATCTCCATTAGCAATAGTCCAGGCCCGAACTTCATCTTCACCAGCTGTCAGGAAGGAAATATAATGGCACGCTTTATAGGCCGCCTGAATCAACTTAACCCGCCCGGGGGTATCAACCCCTAATCCTTTGAGGTAATCGGCCCGTTCTTCTTCAGGCAATTCCATGATTTCCATTTCCATTTTGCCACAGATGGCCAACCAGGGGATTTTATGGTCTTCGGCATATTTAGCCAGTTTGGATAGCTGGTCCGAAGGAGCAGAACCCACTTCGTTTTCCCCGATATTCGCAATATAAATACAGGGTTTCTGGGTTAAAAAACAAAACCCCTTAATAAGTTTTCTTTCATCCGCATTCAATTCCACTTCGCTGATAAACTTCCCCTCATCCAGGACAATCTGGAGCCGTTTCAAAATCTCCATTTCTTTTTCATCAAGAGAGGAGCCGGCCTTCCCCATTTTCTTAATATTCAGCTGTAATTTTTCCAGTCGTTTTTCGATGGTCATCATATCAGCGATCACTAAATCATCATTGATTTTAGCGACATCCCGGACTGTATCGATATCCCCTTCAGGGTGGAGGACTGAATCGTCTTCAAAAAGGCGGATTACCTGAGCAAGAGCATCCACCTGCCGCAGGTTTTTAAGGGAAAGGCTTTCTTTGCCGGATTCCCGGTCCTGTCCGGAAAGGGCCTGGCCGCCGATATCTGTAAAATCGACCTGGGCATAGGTTACTTTTTTGGGTTTATAAACATTGGTAAGATAATCAATCCGTTCATCAGGGACTGAAATGGTAGCAATATGGTCTTCGCTTTGAGCTCCATAGGCTCCTGTTTTAATTGATTTTCCGGTTAATGCATTAAATATTGTTGTTTTGCCAGACTGAGTCAGCCCGACCAATCCAATTTTGATTGCCATCTTTTTCAACTCCAGATAAGTAGTAATTCTTGACGAATAATTGAAATAATCCTATATTCAAGCATAACAAAACAGGAGGCATTATGCATCTTCAAGCATTCGGAGCAGCTCGTTCAGTCACAGGTTCCATGCATCTATTGGAAGCCAACGGAAAAAGGATTCTTCTGGATTGCGGTCTCTTTCAAGGTCATCGTGAAGAAGCTTTCAAGAAAAACCGGCATCTTCCTTTTCCCGTAGAAAGCATTGATGCGGTCATTTTATCTCATGCGCATATTGACCATTCAGGAAATCTGCCCTCTTTGGCAAGGCTGGGGTACAAGGGCCCCATCTATTCAACCTTTGCCAGCAGGGATTTATGTTCATCCATGTTGCAGGACAGCGCCAAACTTCAAGAAAAAGACCTTGAATACGTCAACAACCGGCGGATAAAAAAGGGATTACCTTTATTCAATCCTTTATATAGCCTCAGGAATGTCATAGAAACCATCCAGATGTTCCATGGTCTCGGGTTTGATACCCCCCATGAAATACTTCCCGGTATTCAACTGATTTTCAGAAAAGCTGGACATATCCTGGGAGCCGCCATGGTTGAACTCAATATCCAGGAAGAGGGTAAAAACAGCCGATTTGTTTTTACAGGGGATTTGGGCCGAAAAGATATGCCTATCTTGCCTGACCCTTATCAATTCAAAACAACGGATGTTTTGCTCATGGAATCCACCTACGGAGATCGTTTACATGAGCCTTTAGAAGACATTGATAAACAATTGGAAGATATCATCAGGGAAGCCATTGAGAAAAAATCAAAGATCATCATTCCAGCTTTTGCAGTGGATAGGACCCAAACCTTTGTTTATCGCCTTCACAAACTTTGTAATGAAGGACGCTGCGGTCATATTCCCATTTATGTGGACAGTCCATTGGCTTTGAATGTTACCGAAGCTTATCGGCTCCACACAGAAGGTCTGGATGAAGAGACTATTCAATTCATGGTGAACAATGGAGATCCTTTTGGATTTGACCGGCTGACTTATATCCGTACCACTCAGGAATCGAAAAATCTGAATAACCTGAAGGGTCCCATGATTATCATTTCGGCCTCAGGAATGTGTGAAGGTGGAAGAATTCTCCATCACCTTCGCAATAATATCGAAAATCCCAACAACATCATTTTAATGATTGGTTATGTGGCTGAGCATACCCTGGGAAGAAAAATCCTGGACCGGGAACCTGAAGTGAAAATTCTGGGTGAACCTCATGAATTGAAGGCTAAAGTCGTCATGATAAACTCCTTTTCAGGCCATGCAGATAAAAATGAACTGTTGGAATTCCTGAAAGGTTTCGATACGCATCCGGGAAAGATTTTTATAGTCCATGGGGAGGAAAGCCAATCCCTGGCTTTCGCTCAAACTCTGGAAACAATGGGATATACGAATGTGTCGGTGCCTTTCCCTGAAGAAAGATTTGATATTACTCAAGCTTAAATAAACTCAGCAATAACTCTTATTAAGGCCTCAAACAGTTGCTTCGGTATATTGTTTGAGGCTTTCTTTTAACGTATCTTGAATCTGTTGCCGAAGGTCTGAGGGTTCCATTATCTCTGCTAATGATCCAAAGGAAAGGACCCACCAGATGATTTCATCCCGCCCCCCGGCAGTCATGGTGAAGATGATTTTACCTTCTCCATCTTTTCTGATTTTCTGGGTCGGATGGACAATAGTATTTTTTAATAATCGTTCTACCTGAGGTTGAAACCTGATTTTGACATAGAATGGTTTTTCATTCAGGATACCAAAAGAATTTTCAATCCGCTTAATCAGTTCTTTGGTCTCCGGGGGAGTAAACGATTTGCCTGTTTCATCTAAACTTCTCATTCGGTCGTCAATGGCAAAAGTCCTGGTTTCCTTGTATTCATGAACATAGGCATGCAAATAAAACCGTCCTCCCCGTGGAATAATCAGGTAGGGATCAATCGAATATTTTTTGACCCTCTGGTCTTTACCCGAATAATAATGAAGCATCAAACTATGGTGATTTAGAATTGCCAGGGTTAAATAGGTCAGAAAATCTGAGGCGGTTCTAGGCATTTTAACTTTAGGTTGCTGAGTATGAAAGATATCCCGGATTTCCTCAAAATACTGTAACCCATGCTTATCCAGTCGGACATGGATTTTACGGCATAACTCCAGTATATCTTTATAAAATGAGGACTCTTTAAATCCTTCCAGGGTATTTAATGCCAGATAAAGCGAGATTAATTCGGAAAGGGTGAAAGGAACTTCCATTTTGATTTGATACGAATCCATCAGCTTCCAGCGTTTTTTTCGGTCCTCCCCAGCCACATCGACAACAGGAAACTGGGCTGCCTGGAGTGATTCCAAATCCCTCTGGATAGTCCGTATGGTAACTCCCTGTAACTGGCTCATGTCTTCCAGGGTTACCCCGGGACCAGAACTTAAATGTTTCAAGATCATTAATTGCCTGATAACCTGTTCACATCGACTCATGGCAGGTATTTTAGCATTAAGACTGAAAAAGCGTAATCCCCTTTATAATGCAATGCTTTTCCCTGATAATCTATCAAAGAATAATTTATTGACAAGGATATGTATTTAATATAAATATATACTATTAAATTTTATTGACTAAAGGAGTATTTATGAACAAACAATGTTTTAATTATTTATTGCTTTTTACCGCAATTTTAGTCTCACCATTTTTAAACATGAGTTCTTATGCAGCATCAAATCAGTCTGATGTTTCAGGATTAATTAAGGGAACTGACATGATGTCTGCCAATTCAGAATGGAAATATACAGAACCTCTTCCCTTTCCTCGATATAGCTATGCTACATTCAAAAAAAATGGTTTTCTCTATGTTTTGGGTGGATGTACAACAGGCGGTGTAAGCATTAAACAGGTGATTCGAGCGGAAATGAAACCGGATGGTTCATTAGGGTCCTGGGTACAACTGAATGATTTCCCTGTTTCGATTGGTAGAGAAGCAGCGACTAATACTGGGGACCATGTTTATGTCTCAGGAGGGACTGAGTCATATTACAACCCTGAGATGTACTCAGTTTATAAAGCCAAAATCAATAAGGATGGCTCTTTGGATAGCTGGACACTGGAAACAGCCCAACTTGTTACATCTCGACAGGACCACAGTATGGTATACCTGAAAGGTTATGTTTATGCCATTGGAGGAGGCTCCCAGGGTTCCCGATTAAGTTCTGTTGAATATGCTCAGGTAAACTCTGATGGTTCATTGTCTGCATGGAAAACAACTCAGTCATTGAATCGAACTCGGTGGCTGAATTCATCAATTGCTGTTGGGAATAATATTTATTGTACCGGGAATCTCATAACCGAATATGCAACCTTGGGTGAAAATGGCGAAATACTCTCATGGACAGATTCTGGGGGAACCATGCCAACCTGTATGGGACATCCCTTCTTTTCATCCATTAATACAACTTTATATGTCTATGGAGGATGGGATGAATGGGAACATGTTGGGAAGGATATGATGCAAACTTATATAAACCCTGATGGCAGCCTCCAGAACTGGACTCTATGCAGCTATCAATTAAATGAATTACGCACAGGAATACCGGCAGCTCCTTATAATAATACACTCTATGCTGTTGCTGGTGATGAAAATGTGAATGGGTATTCCATGTCATCGACTGTTGAATATTTAAATCTTAACACTTTGAACAGGGCCATAACTTTTTCTTCGGCAACAGATACCAGCCGATTCGTATATGAACTTCCACCTGATAACAAATGCACCACATTAGCTACCATCAGCTGGGTATCTACCTTTGATGGAAATGATGGCATCTTAAAAGCTACATTCACCAAACCTAATCAAGGAGTTAAGATGACATTGCAGATCCCGGAATGGTTCTCCTCTGATTCAGGTAAATGGTATCAGCTTAGTATCAATTACAGGGCTTCCAGCAAGAGCAGCACCAATAACTTCCAAACTATCCTTCATACATATGAAGGGATTCTGCCATCACCGGCCAGCATCAGTGGAAATGGTTTGTTATCCTGCCCTACCACTTGGTTTACATTAAGAAATTATATTCATGCCAATGGAAGTCATTATGGAATGTTTCCCCAGATTGTTTTTAAAAATTATGGCAGTGAATCAGTAACCGTCTATATTGATTCCATCCAGGTATGGGAAGTGATAGCCCCCCTGATGAATCATAATAATTTTACAGCCGGCAGTTTTGACCAATCATCAGATACCACTTTCTGGCAATATGAATTACCTTCCGATGTGGCTGATGATCTATCAGTTTTTGGAATTGATTCAGGAAAATTCTTCGTAGATTTTTCCGGTGCCACCACCGAGGGGCTGAAGATGACGATGGCCACCGCACCAGGTTCTGTTATTTCCTACAGTTCAGATATGGATTATTTTTCAGGACAGAACTTTCAGTATGAATATACCGGAACGAAGGGAACCAAAGACTCAATGGTTTTAGTCTGTATGTACAGTTATGACTCAGCCTATGATGATCCTGAGGAAATCAGCGCAATAGCCCGTATCAACAGCCTAAATGAAGTTGATGCCGGTTACCTGGAAACTATTTTCCAACCCCGGGAATCTTCTGTGTACAGCCAGATTATTATTAAGAATGAATCTCAAGGCACTCTCTGGATAGATGAAGCATATCCTTTATTGGATTTTAATAAAGTTGATTAATTGAAAATACTTATTCTCTTCCAGGGCTGTCCGGTTTATTCGGACAGCCCTTTTCTTTTCTGGATGACAATAGTCAATTTTGACAGTGTATGAATGCATCCCATAAAATAGATAGATTAACAATCCAATATCCAGGTGGACGAAATGATTAAAAACACATCCCCAAAAGTGTTGAAACTGGGATTACCCAAAGGCAGCATCCAGGAATCAACCTTCGAGATTTTCAAAAAGGCAGGATTTAAGATAAGTCCTTCCAACCGTTCTTACTATCCCAAGATCAATGATCCTGAAATCCAGTGTGTCTTATTAAGAGCGCAGGAAATGGCTAAATATGTCCAGATGGGCGTACTAGATGCGGGTCTGACCGGAAAAGACTGGATAGTTGAAACGGGTGGAAAAGTTCATGAAGTCTGCGAGTTGATTTATGGGAAATCAGGACTTCGCCCTGTACGCTGGGTATTGGCTGTTCCCAATGATTCCCCCATTAAAACAGTCAAAGACCTTCAAGGCAAACGGATTGCCACGGAAGTCGTCAATATTACCAAGAAATATCTTCGGGCCAATAAGGTCAAAGCCGATGTGGAGTTTTCCTGGGGAGCGACTGAAGTAAAACCGCCTATGCTGGTGGATGCTATTGTAGAATTGACTGAAACCGGTTCATCTCTGGCAGCCAATAATCTCAGGATTGTTGAAACCGTTCTGGAATCCACCACTCGCTTTATTGCCAATAAAGAAACCTGGAATAACGACTGGAAACGGCATAAAATCGAAAATATTGCCCTGATGCTGGAAGGTGCCCTGCTGGCCCAGGAAAAAGTCGGGTTAAAAATGAATGTAGAAGAGAAAAATCTAAAAAAGATTTTATCAATTTTACCTGCCATGAAAAATCCCACTCTCTCCATGCTAAGCCATACCGGCTGGTGCGCTGTTGAGACCATCGTGGACGAGTCGATTGTTCGAGATATCATTCCGAAATTAAAACGAGCCGGAGCCGAAGGGATTATTGAATATCCCTTAAATAAAGTCATTCCCTAAAGATTGAAAAGAGACCTTATGCGGCCGGAAACTACCGGCCGCTTTTTTATCCTATGCACTATATTTTCTATAAAATGGAATCCGCACTGGTCTGCAATCTGTCAGAAGCTAATGCTGACCGGTTCGCCCGATTCTATGCCCGTATTTGGTATGCTTTGGATAGTTCCCGCAGAAAGATTGTCCAGGATAATCTTCAATCCTTATCTCCTTTTTTAAATGAGACCTCCGATAATAAAAAACTGAAAGAACTGACCTACTCAACCTTTCTGAATTTTTCCCGATACCTGGTAGAAATATTCCGGTTGCCGGTCACCCAGGGAGATGATGTCGTTAAAAAAGTCCTTCCTCTGGATACGGGTGAACTTGATAGAGTCATGGCTGAAGGAAAAGGGGTTATCTTCTACTCTGCCCATTTTGGCAACTGGGAGCTCTCAGGAGTGGCAATGTGCCACATGGGATATGAATTTACCACCGTAGCCCTGCCACAGGAAGATTCCCGTCTAGAAAAGATGTATTCAGACTGGAGAAGTCAACACAAGATGAAGGTCATTCCAATGGGACCCTCCTCAGGGATGAAATGCCTTCGCACCCTGAAGGAAGGTAAGCTTTTAGCATTGATAGCAGATGAGAATTATGGTGATGGAACTATTGAAATAGATTTTCTTGGAAAAAAGCTGATACTGCCTGCCGGTCCGGCTCAGTTATCCCGAATCACTGGGGCTCCTGTCATTCCGGGGGTGATGGCCCGGTTGCCCGGTAACCAGTATAAAATCAACCTGGCATCCCCCATCTACCCAATAAATTCCGGCAATGAAAAGACTGATTTGGAAGTATTAACCTGCCAATATATGGAAGCCCTGAAACCCTGGTTCTTAGAATATCCTGACCAGTGGTACCGATTCCGGAGCTAATTATTCCGAGGAATATTATTGTCTATTCCTGATCCTCAGGTTTTTTGTGATTCCGGCGTCTCTCCAATTCAATAAGGATTCGCTTTCGCAGACGAACAGATTTAGGTGTAATTTCAACCAATTCATCATCCTTAATAAATTCAATCGCCTGCTCCATGACCATTCTCTTAACAGTTTTCAGCTGAATGGATTCATCTGAAGTAGAAGAACGCATATTGGTCAAATGTTTCTTCTTGCAGGGGTTCACCACCATATCGGATTCACGGGAGTTCTCGCCGACAATCATTCCTTCATAGATAGGATCTCCCGGCTCAATGAAAAGAGTAGCCCGGTCCTGAAGGTTTTCAATGGCATAGGATGTTGCGTTTCCGGGTTCTTTTGCAATCAAAGAACCATTTCTACGGGTTTGGATATCGCCTTTAAATACTTCATAATCCAGGAAAATATGATGCATGATCCCGGAACCTCGGGTGTCGGTAATAAATTCTGACTGGAACCCGATAAGTCCGCGGGCAGGAATCCGATATTCTAACCGGACAGTTCCCGACCCCTCATGATGCATATTGACCATATCCGCTTTACGCCGTCCCAGTTTCTCCATGACAGTCCCTAAGTAATCTTCATGGACATCAATAAATAACTGCTCGATAGGCTCATAGGTCTTGCCTTCAATTTGTTTAAAAACCGCCTGCGGTTTGGAGACCGCAAATTCATATCCCTGCCGCCGCATGGTTTCAATCAGAATGGATAAATGCAGTTCACCTCGGCCCTTCACCAGGAAGACATCATCTCTTTCCGGGAATTCCACCTTCAGAGCCACATTGGACTGCAGTTCCTTTTCCAACCGTTCTCGGATATTTCGGGAAGTCACATAAGTTCCTTCCAACCCGGCAAAGGGACTGGTATTGACCATAAAATTCATTTCCAGGGTAGGTTCTTCCACAGTGATAGGAGGTAAGGCTTCGGCGTTTTCAGGATCCGTTATCGTTTCCCCAATCTGGACATCTTCAAGCCCGGCCAAAGCAACAATATCTCCAGCTTTAGCTTCATTTATTTCTTTTTTGCCTAACCCCATATAACCATATAGCTTGGTTACTTTACCGCTCATGATTTTCCCGTCGATTTGAATCCGGGTCACATTGTCATTCAAATGGACAACCCCCCGGTGAATTCGGCCAATGGCCATTCGACCCAGATAGTCATTATAATCAATGGTCATGACCTGCATCTGGAAAGGAGCTTCCACATCCCCCGGAGGCATAGGGACTTTCTGAACAATTGTTTCTAACAGGGGATTGATATTCGGATTGTTATCATCTAAATCAAGCGTAGCATACCCATCTCTTGCCGAAGCATAGACAATGGGAAAATCCAGCTGTTCATCAGTAGCACCCAAATCCACAAAGAGATCGAAGACTTCATTGATGACGGCTGTAATTCGTGAGTTGGGCCGGTCGATTTTATTAATGACCACGATGGGTTTCAAATTCAACTGCAGGGATTTCGTCAAAACAAACTTGGTTTGGAGCATCGGGCCTTCAACCGCATCCACTAAAAGCAACACACCATCCACCATTCTCAGGACTCGTTCAACTTCGCCCCCGAAATCAGCATGACCAGGAGTATCAATAATATTGATAGTTACCCCGTTATACTGAATAGCTGTGTTCTTAGAGTAAATCGTAATTCCCCGTTCCCGTTCCAGGTCATTGGAATCCATAATCCTTTCTCCCATGGCCTGGTTATCCCGGAAGGTACCGGTCTGCCGAAGCAGACAGTCCACCAGAGTAGTTTTACCATGGTCAACATGGGCGATAATGGCGACATTACGTACGTCTTCTCGAGTAACGGTTGCTGTTTGGGTCATAGGGTTGAGGGTTCTCCAATAAAAAAACCGGGAAACAGAATCAGACTCCCCGGCGTTCGGTTCAATTTTTTCTGTCTCTCTATTATAAACTACTCGAAAACCCTTGTAAAATGGGAAGTTTTTCCTGAAGCCCAAAAAGAGCCTTTTGGGGGTCAAAAATGGGAGTTGTAACGGAGAAGGTCAGACCCTCTCCGTTACAACTCCGTTTCCGAAGGGAGAGAAAGCCCTCCTTGGATGACAGCCTATTGACAAGGCTCCAGAACACTAACCAATCCTGGTTATCAATTTATAACTCCTTTAATTCCAAAGGAATAAAGTTTGTAAAGAATTTTCCGGATATGATAATATGAAGCCGGAGAAGGGAAAACGTATGAAACGCCATTTTATACAATGGATTATGCTACTGACCTGCCTCTGGCTGTTCCAAAGTCCAGCGATGCCAGCAACGGGATTTGTTTATACCTTAAAAATAGATGGGGTTATCGACCCGATTACGGCAGAGTATGTGAATCGGGGGATTGAAACAGCGACTCGGACCGGAGCCTCGGCTGTCATTATTGAGATGGACACTCCCGGTGGATTGGACCTGTCCATGCGGAAGATATGCCAATCCATTTTGAATTCTCCGGTACCGGTGATAGTCTATGTTTCTCCCACCGGAGCTAGAGCGGCTTCCGCTGGTGTCTTTATCACTTTGTCAGCCCATCTTGCCGCCATGGCACCCGGAACCAATATCGGAGCGGCGCATCCCGTAAATCAGTCGGGTGAAAAATCCTCGGACAAAATCACTAATGATGCAGCTGCATACGCCAGAACCATCGCCTTGAAACGAGACAAAAATGCGGATTGGGCTGAAAAAGCTGTTCGGGAAAGCCTGTCCCTGACAGATACCCAGGCTTTAGACCAGAAAGTCATTGATTTGAAGGCCGTTGATTTGAATGATTTATTGTTTCAGATCGATGGGAAAATAATCACCCTGCCCCACACCGAATTAACCCTTAAGACCCAAAATGCCCGAGTTCAGGCAATCCCCATGTCCTGGAGGGAAAACTTCTTTCATACCCTGGCCAATCCCAATATAGCCGTCATTTTATTATTAGTAGGCATTTATGGAATTATCTTTGAACTGGCTACCCCCGGATTGGGTTTTGCAGGTATCGGGGGAGGAATCTGTCTGCTGTTAGCCTTGGTATCCCTGGAAGCACTCCCCTTCAATTTTGCCGGATTGATACTCATTCTCGCATCGGTTGTTCTTTTTATTGTAGAAATTAAGACACCCACCCATGGTATGCTGACGCTGGGCGGGATTCTGACCTTGATTTTCGGGCTGATGCTGATTTTTTCTCCCACAGGGACTCCCCAGGAGCCCTATATATCCGCCAAGGTATCCTGGATAACCATCATCATCATGACTTTATTGACCACAGGTTTCTTTGTTATTGTCGTAACCAAGGGAGTAGAAGCTTATAAGCGTTCACCTGCCCTGGGACTTCACTTACTTCAAAATGCTTCAGGAATTGCCAAAACAGCCCTTAATCCGGATGGGATTGTCCATGTCCAGGGAGAAGAATGGGGTGCCATATCCGATGAAGGAGAAATGATTCCCTCGGGAAGTAAAATTCATGTGACCAAAGTGGAGGGATTGATCCTCCATGTTAAAAAAGATACATAATACACTTATTATTTTAAGGAGGAAGTATGCCTATATTTGAAGCTGGCACAGTCCTGGTTATAGGGATTATTGCCATAGTCATCATGTTGATTGCCACCAATTCCATTAAAATCGTCAGGGATTATCAGCGATTAGTCGTTTTCCGATTGGGAAAAAGCACCGGACAAAAGGGTCCGGGACTGGTAATATTGATTCCCTTTATTGATAAGCCGGTCTGGGTGGACCAACGGGAAAGATTTATTGAAGTTCCATCCCAAACCTGCATTACCAAGGATAATGCCCCGATTTCCATTGATTTCCTGATTTACACCAAAGTCCTTGATCCCGAGAAATCAGTCATTCAGATTGATAACTATATCGGAGCCGCCCAGGGTATTGCTATGACCACCTTGCGCGCAGTGGTGGGTGATATCATGCTGGATGAGGTCCTGGCTAAGAGAGAACAAATCAACCATCTGCTGAGATCTAAGCTTGATGATGTGACCGAACGATGGGGTGTCAAAGTAACGACGGTAGAAATTCGTGAAATTCAGCCTCCCAAAGATGTCCAGGATGCTATGACCCGGCAAATGTCGGCAGAACGAAGCCGGAGAGCTTTTGTTACTGAAGCCGATGGGAAAAAACAGTCGGCTATTACCATTGCCGAAGGCGATAAACAATCCAACATCCTCAAGGCGGAAGGTGAACGCCAGGCCGCTATTTTAAGAGCTGAAGGGTATGCCCTGGCCCTCCAGAAAATTTTTGAGACAGCCCAAAACCTGGATGCCAACACCATGGGATTACAATATTTAGAAACCCTGAAAACCATGGGGAATGGACCCGCAACCAAGTTTATCTTCCCAATGGAATTTACCGGGATGCTTAAACCTTTCATGGAAAACATGACCAAATCGAATCAGCCTAAGTAATCTGATACATATCAACCTGAAAAACAGGGGAAGTCTCCAGCAACTGGGTTTTCCCCTGTTTTTATATTAAGAATCACTACTGTCCAATAAAAAATAA
>DIVR01000040.1 GCA_002428325.1 bacterium UBP4_UBA6127 | reverse complement strand
CCTCCATGCCAACTCATGATGGTTACCTTATCGACATTGGGGATTCGTTTCAGTTTGGCATAATAGGATTCCGGCAAGGATTCAGTAATGGAGGTGGCTCTTCTGACGACCAGCCTTAAATCGGTATCCGAGGGTTTGGAATACCGGTCAAATTCGGTGATCACGGTCTGCAACGTGCATAGCAAAAACAGGGAAAAAGCGATGCTCAGCACTGTCAGTGCTGTCCGCCGCTTGTTCCTAAACGCACTCTTATATATTACCCGTCCGTAGGTCATCGTATCCTTATCATATCAAGTTTCTGTCTATAAAAAAAAAGGAATGCCTGTTTGAAGGCATTCCTTTAAAAGTTTGAGCAGGAATTAATACAATGACCATTCTTTTACAGAGGTCATTTGTTCCCAAACAAAATTATCAAAAGCACCTACGGCATTAACATCATCACCGCCTTCGTAATAACCAACACCACCAAACCCTGTGGCATAAGTGTCATCAGTTGCTGACACTTCCAGGTTATCATCTACATAACCTTTAATCTGATTACCACTAGCAGTTATTTTCATTTTATGCCAACCAGTGTTATAGGTACCTGTACCTGTTGATCCAATCTGCACCCAATTGCCAGATATTTTCTTTAAAATGAAGGCTTTGTAATCTGGAGGATAAAAAGTGCCCCAACTTGAAAACTTGGTCACTAACAACCAATATCCATAGCATTCATTATAGATAGCCTGTGCACCATAAGTATGGGCTGTTCCTTCTGCTCCTCGTACAAAAACAGCATAACTTCTCTCGGTGGTTGCAGTATCAAAATTCAAATACACCCATGCTTCAGTTTTTGAATCAGCTGCATTGTTAGTTGTGTAATTAGAATTATATGCAAAATTCCATCCACCTGAACCCACATCAGCTACTTGGAGAACATAACCATCACCATTTGTGTGGTCGCTTGGAACTCCTGCTGTTGCTAATGGAACTACCTTAACATCAGGCACTGAAGCATCCCAATCTGAAGTCATACTAACGGGTATGGTGCCGTTCTGAGCTGCAGTAAAGGTTTCAGAAATTGCAGAATATTGAGCAAATGCAATTCCTGTAGATAAAGATAATCCTATAAAAAGAGCTAATACTTTTTTCATTTGAAACACCTCCTCCCATATTTAGGTAAAAATAATACAAAAACGTTCTTATTATATAGAATTTGAATTCACTGTCAAGATATATTTACAGTTCTTGAGATATCTTAATAATGATTACTAATATGCTGAAATAAAAAAAAGACCCGGCCAGAGGAAAGAACCCTGTTTTATAGAACTGAATTACTCCATTGGGAGCCACTTTGGAAGGGCAAAAATACTTAGCATGAATAGAGGGAGTTAGGCCTTTCCCGATAAAAAAGGGTCAGGGAGGAGAAGGATGAAGATGAATATTGCAATAGGGAAGGTTCTGGTATAAGATTCAGATAAGCGGGAAAGGAAGGCCTCATGGGGATGGTAGATAAAGCCTTCAGATACAAGACAGATAAGAAATCTCACCGAATCTCAAGAAGTGCCCTTATGGGAAAAATATCATTTCAAACTCTGAGTAAGGCAATTTTTAAGCAGGAAAACTGTATAGATAATCCAGTCAAAGGCTTGAATAGTTTTCAATTGGAAACGACAGACAGAGAAAATGGCAGGAATAACCGATTATCTTCTCAATAAAACCAATCTATCGGGAGGTGTCTTATGGACATCAAGGCCAGGAAAGCATTACTTCAGAAGATTCCCTATGGAATTTTTGTTGTGGGAGTCAGCCACAATGATGAAACATCGGGTTTTACGGCCACATGGATTTCCCAGGTTTCTTTTGATCCTCCATTAATCATGATTGGCGTCAGGAAAGACAGCCATGCCGCATCGTTGATTAAAAACGGCCAGGTTTTCAGTATTAATTATCTGAGCCGGAAACAGAAAAAGATAGCCGAAATATTTTTCAATCCTCCCCCTGTGGATGGAAATCTTTTAGGGGGTATTGTTTTCCATAATGGACGGACTGGCGCTCCCCTGATTGATGAGGCCATTGGAAATTTAGAGTGTGTGGTACGGGAAATCACCTCGCCGGGGGATCATCTGGTGGTGATTGGGGAAATTGTGGATGCCCGGGCGGGTAAAGAATTGGAACTACTGACTCTGGGCGATGCCCAATGGCAATATGGGGGGTAACCCTATAATTTAAAGGGCAGGGTACTCAGGGATTCCAGGGTATTTCGCCGAACATCAAAGACTGCGCCATTGAGGGTCACCCGAAGGTATCCTTGAGGCAAGATTTCCAGTTCCACTCTGGCATAATGAAGCATCCGGTGGCATCCCGGACAGACCACGATGATATTCTCGGTGCAGAGGGATTTGGGGTCCTTTTTGTGCAGGGATAGAAAATGATGGGCTTCCAGGTAAGGCCTGCCGGTTTTTTGTTCAAATCCACGCTGCTGGCAAATCTGGCAGACATAATTATTGAGTTCAGCCAGTTTTCGTGAGGCAAAAGTGCCTGATTCTATTTTATCTGACAACCGGCGTTGTTGGCGGGGAGTCGAGGTCATATAAATATGGTTGAAATTCATCAGTCTGGCGACCGGGTCCATGGAATCCCCACCCAGAGGAAAAGGATTTTGTCCTGCAAATAAATCTTCTTCCAAACCGGTTGTTGAAAGAAGAGATTGATAGACTGAAGCAGGGATATGGCGGACAGCTCTCCTGAAAAAAGGTTTCACCGAAGATTGAGTTTCATAATAATATCCATTCGGTTGTTTGATTCCCAGAGGGACCGGAAAAGTAACATAATCCAGAAGCTCACAATAAAACAACTCTTCTGATTCCGGGTCTGGCATAATATCGCCAATCATCCCGCAACCAAAGTAAAACCTTCCCCCTTCTGCTTCCTCAGGGCAGTAATAAATGAATAACTCACCGGGTTGCAGTGTTTTTCGATATACTTTGGCAAAATGATACAGATACCCGACATGGTCATCATAATGGCTGGAGCCATCCAGATGCTGCGACAATACCAATGCCATCTTCTATCTACCCCATAGGTTGCAGAATCAATTTATTGGCTGTTTCCAATTCTTTGCATGATACTACTATCTCCCCGGCCGATGCAAAATATTCTCTTTCCATCCGGATTATCCCTTTCTATTACAGGGTCCCGACCTTTCTTGATTGAAAGCCGGCTTCCCATCCAATACAGTTTCAAATCCCCTTGATTTATGATGCAGAAACTAGTTGTATTTATTAGCTTTCCACTTCCTGCAGATAGCTGAATTATTCGTTGATTAACATAGGTTAACTATATATAAATCAGTAATATATCTATTATGTTAATTATGTCAGAAACTTTTGACATAAATCTGTTGTTCATGTAGTATGAATAATAGAAATAAATCGCCAGTCAGGAGAAATAATTCAATGGATAAAAGGAAAAATGAGATATTTGAAACCCCTTCTGGCAAAATATTCAGATTTTTACTGGAACGCGGGTCCGCCACAGTCAAAGAGATCGAAGATGGAATGAAAGTAACCCGTAACGCGGTCAAGACGCAACTGGATATCTTGATTGCCCAGTCCCTGGTAGATTCCCGGGAAGAAAAGAATGAAAGAGGACGTCCTTATCAAGTTTATTATGTGACTGATAAGGGAAGAGAATCCTTGCCAGACCAATATAAAGACCTTTTCCATACTCTTTGGTTGGAATTAGCCCGGAATGGGGATCGGGAGTTTAAACAGAAAGTATTAGACCTGATTGGCTCAAAACTGGTTCAGATGTATGAAGATGGATTGAAAGGCGTTCCTGAGGAAAAGAGGATTTCCAGGTTCAAGGAATTATTGAATCAAAAGGGGATTCCCGCCGATATCACGGAAGAGGGGAATACCCTGGTCCTGAATGAATATAATTGTCCTTACTATCTGGTCGCCAAAAATGATTCGGATGTCTGCCAGATGGAAGTGGAAATGTTAGAAAAAATCACAAAATCACCCATTGAACGCAAAGCCTGGCTCCTTAACGGAGCCCATGCCTGTAAATTTAAATTAAGTAATAAAGAAACCCTTGTATTAACGGAAAACTCCAAGGAGGATAAATAGATTATCATGTCAAAGGGCACATTAGAAATCATAAACCTTCACGCTAATGTAGAAGGAAAACCCATCTTAAAAGGGGTCAACCTGGTTATCAAACCCGGTGAGATCCATGCGTTGATGGGGCCGAATGGTTCGGGCAAGAGCACCCTGGCCTATACTATTATCGGGCATCCCCGATATGAGATTACCCAAGGGGAAGTCTTGCTGGATGGAAAGAACATCCTGGAATTGAAACCCAATGAACGGGCCGTACACGGACTTTTCCTGGCCTATCAATATCCGGTGGCCATCCCGGGAATCAGTGTCGCAAATTTCCTGCGGTCATCGGTCAGCGCCGTTCGCCAATATGGGAAAAAAACGGAAGATAATTCCGGAGCCGCCGAAGAAAACCATTTGATTCCCATGCGGGATTTCCGTAAGGAGTTGGATGAGCAGATGAAAATGATGGGGGTGGAGAAATCTTTTGCCCGCCGTTCTTTGAATGATGGATTTTCGGGAGGGGAAAAGAAGCGGATGGAAATCCTCCAAATGAGCCTTCTGAAACCCAAATATGCCATCTTGGATGAAACCGATTCGGGATTGGATATTGATGCCCTTCGGACCGTTTCCGAAGGGGTGAACCGCCTTTCCGGCCCTGATTTGGGAGTCCTGGTGATCACCCATTACCAGCGGATACTGAATTATATAAAACCTCAGTTTGTCCATATCTTCATGGATGGCAGAATTGTCGAATCCGGCGGAGCGGATCTGGCATTAGTCCTGGAAGATAAAGGGTATGAGTTTATCCGTCAGAAATATGGCCTGGAAATCAATCTGGCAGCAGAAGATAAAATTGCCTTGAAAGAGGTTGTTTCCTGACCCAGGGAGGAATGCCATGACAAATGATGTGAATGAACAATTAGAAGTTATCCCGCAGGATTATAAATACGGTTTCCATGACGACCGGGTCAATTCTTATAAAGCTGAAAAAGGCCTCAGTGAAAAAGTCGTCAATGTGATTTCCGAAATCAAAGGCGAACCTGACTGGATGCGGCAGTTCCGGCTCAAAGCATTACAGACTTTCTATTCGAAGCCGGATGTAACCTGGGGCGCTGATTTGTCGACGCTGAATTTCCAGGATATCTATTATTACATCAAACCTTCGGATCGTTCTGAAAGGACCTGGGAAGAAGTCCCCAATGATATTAAAAATACCTTTGAACGGCTGGGAATTCCGGAAGCGGAACGTAAATACCTGGCAGGAGTCGGCGCCCAGTATGATTCCGAAGTGGTTTATCATAAATTGAAAGAAGATTTGGAAAACAAGGGTGTGATTTTTCTGGGGACCGATCAGGCCCTTAAAGAACATCCCGACCTTTTTAAGGAATACTTTGGCAAATTGATACCTCCCGCTGACAATAAATATGCAGCCTTAAACAGCGCTGTCTGGTCTGGCGGCAGTTTTATCTATGTCCCGCCGGGAGTCCATGTGGATATCCCCCTGCAGGCCTATTTCCGGATCAATTCAGAACGGATGGGCCAGTTCGAAAGGACTCTCATCATTGCCGATGAAGGGAGTTTTGTCCATTATGTGGAAGGGTGTACCGCTCCCACTTACTCCAGTGAATCCCTTCACAGCGCAGTGGTTGAGATTTTCGTCAAACGGGGCGGCCGGGTTCGTTACAGTACTATCCAGAACTGGGCTAATAATGTTTACAACCTGGTAACCAAAAGAGCGCTCTGTGAAGAAGACGCTACCATGGAATGGGTGGACGGCAACCTGGGCAGCAGCGTTACCATGAAATATCCGGCGGTTATCCTCAAAGGGCGAGGGTCCCATGGGGAAGTCCTTTCGATTGCTTTTGCCGGCAAGGGCCAACACCAGGATACCGGCGCTAAAATTATCCATGTCGCTCCGGATACCACTTCCCGGATCATCTCTAAATCCATCAGCAAGGATGGAGGGCGGGCTTCTTACCGCGGTCTGTTAAAAGTCCTGGAAGGCGCTTTCCGAGCCAAATCCAATGTGGTCTGCGATGCTTTGATCTTGGATGATAAATCCCGTTCAGACACCTATCCTTATATTGAAGTAAACGAGAAACAAGTGTCCATTGGACATGAAGCGACCGTCAGTAAAATCAATGATGAGCAACTTTTTTACCTGATGAGCCGAGGTATTGCTGAGGGGGAAGCTTCCTCCATGATAGTCAATGGATTTATTGAACCTCTGGTGAAAGAGCTTCCCATGGAATATGCCATTGAGCTGAACCGTTTGATTCAACTGCAGATGGAAGGTTCAGTGGGGTAGGGTTCATAATGGCGGATGATATCAGAAAGGCTGGATGACAGAAAAGATGACCGTGATGCCGAGTATCAACTCAATGAATATGATGAAGGAAGATACCTTTCATAAATTTCAATCTCAACAGAATGAACCGGTTTGGATGCAAGCCCACCGCCAGACTGCATGGGAAGCTGCCAATGAGCTGCCTTTGCCGAACTTGAAAGATGAATCCTGGCGGAGAACGGATATCCGTTCCCTGAAACTGGAAGAATTCCAGATTCCCGGAAATTACGAAGGGTTCTCTAAGCTGGTGGATTTTAGAAAACTGGAAAAGGAAGCCAAAGAACGATTTGAGCTGGGCCGTTCCCATGGGATTTTCCTGATGTCCCGGGATTCACTTCCCCATGGCTGTGTGGGATGTGAGAAACTTCCGGAAGGGGTTGTCTTTGATTATTTGGAGAATGTGTATTCCCGCCGAAGCGAGCTGCTCCAGAAATATTATTCCAAGGCGGTCCCCAGCAATGACAGTAAATTTGCTGCGATCCATTATGCCTATCAATCCGGCGGGGTGGTCGTATATATTCCGGATAACACCCAAGTGGAGATCCCCCTTAATTTCTATACATTGATCACCCAATCCGGCCAGGCTGATTTTACGCATGTACTGATCATATTGGGCCGGATGAGCGAAGCTTCTTTTATACGAAGGACTGGCAGCCTGGAGCCTGAAACCCCAGGACTCCATTGCGGGGTAGTCGAAATTTTTCTTCAGGAAGGAGCCAAGCTTCGCTATGTGGATATCCAGGACTGGAATCAAAAGACCTGGCATTTCAGCACCCAGAGAGCTTACTTATCCAAAGATTCCCAATTGGAATGGATAGCAGTCGGGGCGGGAGGAAAGATAGCCAAAACTAATTCCAATACCCATCTGAAAGAAGAAGGGTCTCGGGTGGATATGCTGGGGCTGATTTGTGTCAATGGAGAACAGCACCTGGATTACCATACCCTTCAAGACCATGACGCTCCCAATGCGGCCAGCGACCTGCTGTACAATTGCGTGTTGGACGATAAAGCCAGAACTGTTTTTCGGGGAATGATTCGGGTCCACCCCAATGCCCAGAAAACAGACGCTTATCAGAAGAATAATAACCTGAGCCTGAATTCAGATGCCCGGGCGGACTCTATCCCCGGCTTGGAAATCGAGGCCAATGATGTCCGATGCACCCATGGCTCAACCACCAGTGAAATCAACGCCGAAGAAGTGTTTTACCTGATGAGCCGTGGAATCTCCCGGGAAAATGCCGAAAACCTGATTGTCGAGGGTTTCTTTGAAACAGTATTACAACGAATATCTTCCGAACCGATCAAAGATACCCTCCGCACCCTTATTTTGAGAAAATTAGGGTTGGAAGAAAAACCCCTTTAAGTTCAAAAACCCAGGGGGAAGTTATATGATTGGATATGAGAAATATCGATCAATCGAAATTAACAAAAAAAATATAGATTGCCCTGGAGAGGAACCGCCAATCCATGATTGATGAAAGAACACGAGAAGAACAGATTGAAGATTTAATGGACCATTATGAAGATCCTCGGCATTATGGGACCCTTACCGAACCCAGTGTGGTAGAGAAGGGGACGAACCCTGGTTGCGGGGATGTCATTACTGTTTATTTAAAAGTCGGGCCGGATGAAAAAATCGAATCTCTAACCTTTGAAGGAGAGGGCTGCACCATCAGCCAGGCTGCGGCATCCATGGCAATGGAACTGGCCGCCGGCAAGACTATTAAGGAAATAGAAGAACTGCCCCAGGATTATATGATGGAAGTGGTGGGGAAAGAAATAGCTCTTACCCGGCCCAAATGCAGTACCTTGGGTTTGAATATTCTCAGAGAGGCCATCCGGCATTATCGGAGAAACCAGGTCTTGAAAGAGGATACGTTGCCTGGAGACCCGCATTTTGCCTCTGGCGATGGGCATTCCTGTCCTTCCCATTAGAGAGGAGACCCGGAGATAATATGCTGCCATCTGATTCTTTTCAATTGGGTACTGCATCCGAAATACCCCAGGGTACTCAAAAAGTTTATACTGTGAAGGGTAAAAGAATCGCTGTTTATAATGTTCAGGGCGAATTTTATGCCACTGAAGATATTTGTTCCCATGATGGAGGCCCTCTGGCGGAGGGGACCCTGGAAGCCTTTGAAATCGAATGTCCCAGGCATGGGGCCCGATTTGATATTCGAACCGGACAACCCCAGTGTATGCCAGCTTTGACCTCCATAAGAAGTTATAAAGTCTGGGTAGAGGATGAAATTATTTATATTAAGATGGAAGAATCACATTAAGGAGTAGCTGGAATGATTACCGAAGAAGAAATCAGGCAAGCATTAAAAGTAGTGAAAGACCCCGAAATCGGTATTGATATCGTCAACCTGGGATTAGTCTATGATGTTACCATCCAGGAAGACAAAGTTTACGTTAAAATGACCTTAACCAGCCCGGCTTGCCCGGTAGGTCCCCAGATACTGAATCAGGCCAAGGAAGTTATTGAATTAATTGAAGGGATCACTCTGGCTGATATTGAAATGGTCTGGACCCCGCCCTGGAATCCGGACATGATGAGTGATGAAGCCAGAGATCACCTGGGTATTTATTAAACCCTAAATAAAGACTTGATGTTTTAGAACCGATATCCTGCCCCCCCCTTCAAGATATCGGTTTTTTATTTATTTTGGTTTTTCTCCAATATAAGATTGATTCAAGGTTTATATAACAAGTATGATAATAAAGATGATTAGTAATTGAGAATAAGCCTTGATAACTTAATTAAGGTTTTATTTGAATGGATTTTAATGCCTCAACTAGATAAGAACCATAATCGAATACCTCAATGGCTGAAGCGGAACCTGGCCCCGGCCGACTCTGCTCGGAATGTCCATAAAGCATTGGATAAACTGCAGTTGAATACTGTCTGCCAGAGTGCTTTATGTCCCAATCGGCAAGAATGCTGGGCATCCGGGACTGCTACCTTTATGATATTGGGGGATGCCTGCACCCGAAACTGCCGATTTTGTTCTGTGGGGCATGAGGGCATACGGCCGCCAGATCCCCATGAACCGGAAAAACTGGTGGAGGCTGTAAAATCTCTGGGAATAAAGCATGTGGTTATTACTTCAGTCACCCGGGATGACTTAGAGGATGATGGTGCCGGCCATTTTGCCCGATGTTTGGAATTGTTACATGAATCTCAAGAGGGAATCACCCTGGAAGTTCTGGTCCCGGATTTTAATGGCAGGGAATCCTTAATCAAGAGGGTCCTGGATGCCAGCCCGGATATTTACAGCCATAACTTGGAAACAGTTGAGAGCCTGACCCCGAAAATACGCAGCCGGGCCCGGTATGATTTATCCCTTCAGGTCTTGAAAACAGCCAAAAGACATAAACCGGATATTTACACTAAATCAGGCATCATGGTAGGTTTAGGAGAATCTTTCCCGGAAATTGAAAAAGCCATGGATGATTTAAGAGCCGTTTCTTGTGATATATTAACCATCGGCCAGTATCTAAGGCCGACATTAGAACAGCTGCCAGTGGTAAAATATTATAATTTGGATGAATTTAAAATAATGGAGCAGGGAGCCTTGGCACGAGGATTCAAACAGGTGGTTTCAACTCCGTTGGCTCGAAGCTCCTATCATGCAGAGAAAGTCTTTCAGCATATTGTTTGAAAGTGTTGAGTGTGGAGGTTGTCAAATGGCAACAGAAATTGTTCTTCCTGAATTAGGCGGAGAAATCGAGAGTGTGATCATTAAACGGTGGAACTTTAATGAGGGCGACCGGGTCAATGAAGGCGATGACCTGGTGGAACTGTCCCTCAACCAGGGAGTTTTTAATCTTCCATCTCCGGTCAATGGCGTAATTCTGGAAATCCTTGTTGAAGAAGGAGATGAAGTTGAAATCGGGGAGGCCCTGGTTACCATTGAGGATGAATAAAGACTTCACCCATCCTATCAGGGGATAAAAAAATCTTAAGGTTGAAAATCCTATCCCGGTAATTGTTTTATTGTTTGTTAATTTTTTTTAAGGAGCTGCCTGTGAGTGTTTTAATTGTTGGTTCAGTGGCCCTGGATAGTGTGACCACTCCATTCGGGGAAGTTAAGGATATCTTAGGGGGGTCTGCGACCCATGCGTCTTATTCCGCGAGTTTCTATTCTCCTATCAACCTGGTCGGGATTGTCGGGAGTGATTTTCCATCCGAGTATGTGGATTTGCTGAAAGAACGTCAGATTTCATTAGATGGATTACAGATTGTCGATGGCAAGACTTTCCGGTGGTCCGGATATTATGAATATGACATGAATCAGGCATACAGCCTGAGTACCGAATTAAATGTTTTTTCGACATTCCATCCGGTGATCCCTGAACAGTATCGGTCCACGGAATATGTTTTCCTGGCGAATATTGACCCGGAACTTCAGCTGGATGTTCTTCGTCAAATGGATAAACCCCAGTTTGTAGCCCTGGATACCATGAATTATTGGATTCAGAATAAAAAAGATGAGCTGCTGAAGGTCATATCCAAAGTGGATATGGTTTTATTGAATGATGCGGAATCCCGGCAACTCTGCAATACCCCCAACCTGATTAAAGCCGCCCGACAGGTTCTTTCCATGGGACCTAAAATCGTGATTATCAAAAAAGGTGAACATGGAGCTTTATTGATCACTTCTGATTTTATTTTTTCAGCTCCGGCCTTTCCGATGGAAATGATACATGACCCCACCGGAGCCGGAGATACCTTTGCCGGTGGTTTTATCGGGTATCTGGCATCCATGAAGGATATTAATGAAGTCAACCTGCGGCGGGCTATGATAACCGGAAGCTGTATGGCCTCTTTTAATGTGGAAGATTTCAGCCTGAACCGGCTCAGAAGATTGACCCAGGAGGATATCCATGGGCGTTACCGTGAATTTCAAGAATTAAGTCATTTTGATCCCCTAGAGGGAATGGGAGAATAACTCTATGCAAAAAGTCCATATCGGTTTGATTGGTTGTGGGACTGTCGGCACAGGTGTCGCAAAAGTCCTGCTGGAGAAAAAAGACTGGCTTTCAAAGACCACGGGCCTGGAATTGGTATTAAAACGTATCGCTGACAAAAACACTCGAAGACGGAAAGAAGTCAATATCCCGCGAACGCTCTGGACAAATAATGCCTATGAGTTGATCAACGACCCTGCCATTGATATTGTCATTGAGCTGGTGGGTGGGACGACCATTGCCAAAGAATTTATTGATGCCGCCCTGAAAAAAGGGAAATATGTGGTCACTGCCAATAAAGCTTTGCTGGCGGAGCATGGACAGAAAATCATGGCATTAGCAAGCGCCAGTAATGTCGAGGTGGGTTTTGAAGCCAGTGTCGGCGGGGGCATCCCCATTATCCATGCCATGAAAACCGGTTTAGCCGCCAATAAAATCCAAAGTATCTTCGGGATTCTTAACGGAACAACCAACTATATTCTGACTAAGATGACAGATGAAGGTATGGATTATAATGATGTCCTTAAACAGGCTCAGGAACTGGGATATGCTGAAGCGGATCCCACTCTGGATGTGGGGGGGCATGATGCCGCCCATAAAATAAATGTCTTAAGTTATCTTTCTACCCAGAGCTGGGTTAATATGAAGGATATCCATGTGGAAGGGGTTACTGAGATTACTTCCCAGGATATTCAATATGCCACAGAACTGGGATATGTCATAAAACTACTGGCGATAGCGAAGTTCATGGAGAAGGGTGTCGATATCCGAGTCCATCCCACCATGCTTCCCAAAGATAACCTGCTGACCAGTGTGAATGGTGTCTTCAATGGCATACTGGTTACGGGGGATGTTGTCGGAACCACCATGTATTATGGGCGTGGCGCAGGCATGATGCCGACCGCCAGCGCTGTTGTCAGTGATGTGATTCAACTGGGCCGTAAAATCGTAGAAAGAGGCCCTGTCCGTATTCCATCAGCCAGGGCTTACGGGTATGTTCCGGTGATCCCCATCAGTGAGATTGTTTGTAAATATTATTTACGGATGAGCCTGGTGGACCGGCCCGGAGCGATTGCGGCCGTTTCGAATATCCTGGGACGGCATAAAATCAGCATTGCTTCGGTGATACAGAAGGCCCGAAAAGCCGGAGATGCTGTTCCGGTGGTCATGATGACGCATGAAGCCAATGAAGCTTCCATACAAAGAGCGCTTAGAGATATTGACCGGTTAAGTGTTGTGAAAGGAAAATCCTTCCTTATCCGGGTGGAAAGTTAGAAAGGTCAGGTTATAGAAAAATGTCACAGAAATCTTTTTATTATTGGCAGGGGCTTATCAATCATTATCGGGAATATCTTCCGGTAACGGATAAAACCCCGGTTGTTACTTTGAATGAAGGCAATACTCCTTTGATTCCCTGTTGCAATATTGTGGAATACCTGGGAAAAAATATTAAATTGTTTGTGAAATTTGAGGGAATGAATCCTACCGGGTCATTCAAAGACCGTGGAATGACCATGGCCATCTCCAAAGCCCTTGAAAGCGGAAGCCATGCTGTCATGTGCGCTTCCACCGGCAATACTTCCGCATCGGCGGCGGCTTATGCCTGCCGGGCCGGGATGGACTGTATTGTCTTGATTCCAGAAGGAAAGATTGCCATGGGGAAACTGGCTCAAGCCATTATGCATGGCGCTAAAGTTATCCAGCTGCTGGGTAATTTTGATGATGCATTGAAACTGGTCAAATCCATTACGGAAAAATATCCTATTACCCTGGTGAATTCAATTAATCCCTATCGTATTGAAGGACAGAAAACCGGCGCTTTTGAAATATGCGACCAGTTAGGCCATGCTCCTGATTATCATTTTATCCCTGTGGGGAATGCCGGGAATATTACGGCTTATTGGAAAGGGTATAAGGAATATAAACAGGTTGGCAAGTCTGATTCTCTGCCGAAAATGATGGGATATCAGGCCGCCGGTTCTGCTCCGATTGTCGAAGACCGAATCATTGAACATCCTGAAACAATTGCCACCGCCATCCGAATCGGGAATCCGGCTTCCTGGAAACAGGCCGTAGCGGCTTACCAGGAATCCAGCGGACTGATTGATAAAGTAACCGATGATGAAATCCTGGAAGCTTATCAGCTGCTGGCCAGTAAAGAAGGCGTTATGGCGGAACCTGCCTCCGCCGCTTCCATCGCAGGCCTGATCAAAGCCCTGAAGGAAGATAAGGTGGAATCCGGAGCGACGGTTGTCTGTACCCTGACCGGCCATGGTCTTAAAGACCCGGAACGAGCCGTCGCCGTTGGCACAAAACCGGTTACACTTAAAGCGGATTTAACTGAAATAATATCCTATCTCGGATACTAAAACTGAATCAAAACAGGCGGATAGCGGCATGAAAAATATCGTTTTAATAGGGGATGGGATGGCTGACTGGCCGATTCCATCCTTAGGGGACCGGACTCCATTGGAGGCTGCCAGCACTCCGAATCTTGATTTCCTGGCGGAAAATGGGCATCTAGTGGAAGTCCATACTGTTCCGGAAGGGATGCCTCCCGGGTCGGATGTCGCTATCCTGTCTATTATGGGGTATGACCCCAACAAATGGTACACCGGCCGAGCTCCTCTGGAGGCTGCCAGCATGGGACTTAATGTCCCTGAATCCGCCTCTGTCTTTAGATGTAATACAGTTACTGTTCAAAATGGTTCCATGGTGGATTATGCGGCAGACCATATAACCACGACTGAATCGACAGAACTCATAGATTCGGTTGATGAAGCCCTTTCAACATCTCAGCTCAAGTTTTATCCTGGAATCAGTTATCGGCATTTAATGGTTATTGAAGGGGATTACCCGGAGCTGCAATGTACCCCTCCCCATGATATTTTGGGGAAATCCATTGATTCTTACCTTCCCCAGGGGAACGGCCAGGAAATCATAAGAGAATTAATGGAGAAATCTGTTTCCCTTTGGAAAAAACACCCTGTTAACATCAAACGTGAATCGGAAGGACACCTTCCGGCCACTCAAATCTGGCTTTGGGGACAGGGGAAGATGCCTCAGCTAGAGTCATTTAAAAATATGTTTCAGATGGATACCGGTATCATTATTTCTGCTGTAGACCTGGTCAAGGGAATTGGGAAACTGGCAAAATTAACCGTGCCGGATATCCCGGGACTGACCGGTTACCTGGATACCGATTATGAAGCAAAGGTGAGTGCCGCTCTTGAGGGATTGAAGCAGTATGAATTTGCGTTAATCCATGTGGAAGCTCCCGATGAATGTGGGCATCAGGGCCGACCTGATTTGAAGATTCGGGCGATTGAAGAATTTGATGAAAAAGTCATTGGTCCGATGCTGGAGTATGCCAGAAATCATGGAGAATGCCGATTGATGGTATTGCCGGACCATCCTACGCCTTGTGCGATACGGACTCATGCGGCTGAACCGATCCCCGCTGTGATGATTGAATTTTCCGATATATCAAAGAAAACCCTTTGTTCCGGAAAGCGTTTCACTGAGAAAAACGCCCGGCTGTCAGAGCATAAAATCAAATTCGGGCATGAGCTCATGGGGTACTTTCTCAGGGGAAACTGGAACTCCGAGTCCCTATATAACTGAAAATTAAATGATTTTCAAGAATTGCTCGTGGGTAATAGCTATTTTATAATGAAGGAAATCGAAAGAAAAAATAAATAAGGAATAAATGTGAGCTCAATTTTCAAGTCTCAGGGTCAAGTGGATACGACATTTACGCTAGTGGACCGATTGCTGCATCCTTATTTAAATCAGCTTGAGACCCTGCTGATGGATTCTGTCCGTTCTGATATTCCCCTGGTCAATGATTCCGCCCAGCATTTAATAAGAAGCGGCGGCAAAAGGTTCCGGCCGATTTTGATGTTGTTGTTTTCAGGAATGACGGGCGGGATCTATGATAAATGCCTGCCGTTAGCCTGCAGTATTGAACTGTTCCATACCGCCACTCTGATACATGACGATATTATCGATGAAGCAGATATTCGCAGGGGGATAGAATCCTCGAATATCCGGTATGGAAACCATATTGCGGTCCTTTCCGGAGATTATATATTTTCACGGGCCAGTTACCTGCTTGCCCATCATGCCGGAGATTCTTTTGTAAAACAGGCTTCCAATGCCCTGACCACCATGGTCATCGGGGAAATCATGGAAGTAGAGGGCGGATATAATTTCCAGGCAACCCAGGAAGATTACCTGAATATGATTCATTCTAAAACGGCGGATTTGATTTCCTTAAGCTGCCAGTTTGGAGTGATGGTCAATACGGATAACTTAAAACTCATGAAAGCCGCCACTGATTTTGGAGCCGAATTAGGAATGGCATTCCAGATTGTGGATGATGTATTGGATTATGTATCAACCTCCACTGAATTTGGCAAACCGGTTGTCCAGGATATCCGTGAAGGTAAAATGACCCTTCCCATCATCCACCTTAGAGACCATCTCAAAGGAACTGATTGGGATCGGCTCAAATCCATCCTGGCCCATCAGCCAGAGGATGAGGATATTCGCTGGCTTCTGCAAAAACTCCATGAAACCAAATCCATTGAGTATGCCTATCAGAAAGCAGATGAATATTCCAATAATGCAAAACAGAAGCTGGAAGTATTTCCAGATTCAGATTTTAAGACATCCCTCCTGTCTTTATGTGATTATGTAGTGAACAGGAAGTATTAGATATTTTTTTAATATAACGGTAGGGCATTTTCAGTCTGGCAGGTAAATCCTACAGCGCATGAATGCAACTGATACGGAAAACATTCGTCCTAAACTATATCCTAAGGCATCCTCATTGAAGAGGCTGCTTTCTTTTCTAGAGTCTCTTCAGTTTTCAATTTGGCTTTTCAGCCTGTTAATATTCTCCAGCCTGATGGGTGCTCTTATACCGCAGAAAGAAACGTCATTTTATTATAGTGAACGATATGGCCCGGCAACGGCTGAACTTCTCCAAAAAGCTTCTCTCAATAATGTCTTTGAATCCTACTGGTTCATCTTTATCCTTATGGCTCTTTGTACCAGTACTCTGGTGTGTGTCCATAGAAGGTGCCGGATATTATTTTCGTCATTGAACTCTCATGAGATGGATGACAGTTTTTCCCCAAAGACCGTTATTGAACTGGGGAATAAAACCTTTTCATCTGAAAGTCTGTGCCGAATATTGAGAGAGAACCGATATCGTTCAATCCATATCCGTCAGATATCGGATACTGAGATAGATATTATTGGTCGAAAATATCTCTGTAACCGATATGGGACCCTCCTGGCACATATCTCGGTAGTAATAATTTTGATTGGAGCCTTGATTGGAATGGAGATCTGGCCTTGGTCTTTTAACTATTCCCTATCGGTTAGAGAGCTTCAAAAAGTCGTTTTACCCCATACGCCCTATACTTTGGAATTTACTAAATATGAAGAAGAGTATTATCCCGGAACCCAAAGCCCTTCAGATTTTAGGAGCCATGTCAGCCTTTGGGAAGGAAGTACCATCAAGACGGAACAGATCATCAGAGTCAACCACCCTATGAAATATGGGTTCCTGGGAATATTTCAGAATGCCAGAAACCCCATAGAGGGCCCGCTGATTGCTGAATTTATTATAAAAGATCCTAAAACCCGTTCTCCCTTATCAAGAGTCAGAGGAATAGCCGGACAGGTAGTCGAAATTCCTCCATCCCATGTCAAAGCTGTTATTGAAGCCAGAATGGAATCTAATTATTCAATAAGAGAACTGAATAAAAAAGAAGGCTCCCAACAATATGTATATGAGTTTGCCGGGGTCAGCTCTCCCTGGATATCCACTTTTGAAGTTGTCCAGGATCCGGGCATTCCCATCGTTTATTTTGGTTTTAGCTTGTTGTTGGTGGGGTTGTTTTTGGGGTTGTGTTTTGAATATCGGAAAGTCGGAATCAAGTATAAACTGTCAGAGGGGACTTCCTTGATTTATATAGGAGGAGACTCCTGCCGAAAAAATAACCATTTACAGGATGATATTAAAATGATTACCCGGGCAATCAAAGAGTTGAATCCAGAAAAAAGGATGGTTGATTAATGGCCAGCTATACCCTTTTATCCATTTCGTATCTTCTGTCGACGGTGCTTTTACTTTTCCTGGCTTTCAAAAAATATATACCCGATAAATTCAAATATTTATCCTATGCCATTTTATTGGCAGCACTGGGATTCCAATTCACTGGATTGATAATGCGTTGGATAGAAGCTTCACATGCTCCTTTTGCCAATATGTATGAGTCTCTGGTTACTTTTTCATTTGTCATTATCCTGGAATATTTCCTGGTGGAAAACCTGGAAAAGTCAGAGGCTTTGGGAATTTGGGTACTTCCGGTCTCATGGCTCATGCTGGGTTTTGCCCTCTATCTTCCGCCTGTTTCATATCTGATAAAAGTCGGGAATATCCTATTAATATGGGTTTTTCAATCTCCAATATTTCCGATCCCGGATAGGGTACCCGAACCTTTGAGCCCAGCTTTACAAAGCTTCTGGTTTCAGATTCATGTCCCGGTATTCTTTTTGAGTTATGGTGCTTTTACCCTGGCTTTTGGAGCGGCAGGCCTCAGATTAATCCATTATCGAAAAACGGCAAATCGCCTTGATATTCTGAATCGGCTTGACCAACAGATATACTTGTTTATCTCCATTGGTTTCATATTTCTAACCGCAGGAATTATAACCGGAGCCATCTGGGCGCGTGAGGCTTGGAGCCGATACTGGTCCTGGGACCCCAAAGAAGTTTGGTCTCTGATTGTCTGGCTGATTTATGCGTCTTATTTTCATTTGCGTTTAAAGCCTGGATGGAAGGGTGAAAAAACCGCCTGGTTTGCCATCCTGGGATTTGTCGCTGTTTTTATCTGTTATTATGGGGTGAATGTCGCTATCCCGGTTATCTTTAAATATTCACAAGGGTTACATTCATATGGCGCGCCGGACCCAATCCCATAACTATCAAAAAACTCGTTATCAATGAAGTTTTGCTATGATTGTTTAATAAAGCAGGAAGGTTGATAATAAAGAAAATGGATATTGCAGAAAATCTTAATAATATTAAAAATCTGATTAAGGAAGCGGCGGAGAAGTCTCATCGAGACCCTTCCGAAGTCCAATTGGTGACCGTAACCAAAACAGTGCCTGTAAGTCGAATTCAACAAGCCATTGATGCGGGAGTCACTATCATCGGTGAAAACAGGGTTCAAGAAGCTAAGATGAAATATGAAGAACTGAACCGGGAAGTCGAATGGCATTTAATCGGGCATCTCCAGACCAATAAGGTCAAAATTGCGGTAGAACTCTTTGATTTGATTCATTCTGTTGACCGGGAAGAGGTTGCCCAGGAAATCCAAAGAAGGGCTATGGCCTTGAATAAAAAGCAGAAAGTACTGATTCAAGTCAATACTTCCGGGGAAGCCAGCAAGTCTGGCTGCAGTCCTGAAGAGGCCGAAAACCTGATTCGGGTTATTAGTATGATGGAGAATATTCATATTCAGGGATTAATGACCATCGGTCCCTTAACCGAGGATCAGGAAAGTGTAAGAAATAGTTTTCATTTGCTGAAAACGATATTTCTTCAGATGAAAGAGTTAAATCTGAAGAATGTTGAAATGAAGCATCTTTCTATGGGAATGAGCAGTGATTTTCAATTGGCGATAGAGGAAGGCAGCACCCTGGTGAGAATCGGAAGTGCCATTTTTGGCGCCAGGAATTATCTTTAGAAGAAGGAGTCAATGAAGATGAAGGATATGCTGAAAATTGGAATTATTGGCGCAGGGAATATGGCCGAGGCGATTATGAAAGGTTTGATTCAGGCGGGAATGGCCTCCCCTGAGAATATTATTTGCAGTGACCTTTCTGAGGCAAGGCGGCATTATATCCAGCAGAACCTTGGTGTTACTACTACTTCGGTTAATAAAGATGTAATCATACCGTCTCAAATTATTTTCCTGGCAGTGAAACCTAATGTGGTCGGTAAAGTATTGGATGAAAATAAGGATGTATTTACATCTGAAAAGATGATTATTTCCATTGCGGCAGGAATTACCCTGGATTTCATTGAAAAACATCTGTCAGGAGAAATCCCCGTTGTCAGGGTGATGCCCAATACCCCGGCTCTGGTGCTGGAAGGCGCATCGGCTCTGGCCGGAGGAAAATATGCCACCGATAAAGATTTAGAGGTTGCCTTAGAACTGATGGGTTCGACAGGAAAAGCGATTGTCCTTGATGAAAAACTCCTGGACGCCGTAACGGGTCTTTCCGGCAGCGGACCTGCTTATGTGCTGGAATTTATTGATGCCCTGGCCAGTGGCGGGGTTCTCAAAGGATTAAATAAACAAACAGCTCTTTTATTGGCAGCTCAGACTGTTTTAGGGACTGCCAAACTCTATTTGGAAACTCAGGAGCATCCGGCTGTTTTACGTGATCGGGTAACTTCACCTGGCGGCACTACGATAGCAGGTTTGGCGGCACTGGAGGCCGGAGGTTTCAGGACCTCTGTGATTGAAGCTGTTTCCAAGGCAACCGACCGTTCACGGGAACTCAGCGGTAATTGATTACTCATGGGGATAAAAAGCTAAAAAGGTTGTTAATGCGAAGTGATTCCAAGCAGGAATTGGAGCGGGTCCAACGGGAACTTAAAACCCTCAAGGAAATCAGCGAACTGGTCACCTCCTTTATCGACTTGGAATCCTTATTGCAACATATTGTCCTTTCTGTTTCCAAAATGATGGAGACAGATATCTGTTCAATTTATCTTATCGATAAAATGAACCGGTTGGTTTTGTTTGCCACCATCGGCTTAAAACCTGACGCAGTCGGTAAATTGAAGTTAAATCTGGGAGAAGGGATTATCGGGTATACTTCCCAGATAGGGGAACCTATCTCCGTTTTCCGCTCTGATACTCATCCTCAGTATGTCTATTGCCCTGAAACCGGCGAGCATGGAGAATATTCTATGCTTGCCGTTCCGTTAAAGCGAAATAGAAAATCTTTCGGGGTCATTTGTGTTCAAACCTATCAGGGCCGGATTTATACTGCCGATGAAATAACATTTCTTTCGACCATTGCTTCCCAGATTTCCGGAGCCATCCGAAATGCTCAGCTTTATAACGAGCAGAAGAAAACCCTCAAAGAGATTTCCAAACTCTATGAAACAGCTCATGCATTAAGCCGGACTCTTGAACTCAATAAGATTTTAAAAGAAATAGTGAAGTCTTCCGGAGAAATATTAGAAGCTCCTTTCAGTTTGCTTCAGATAATTGATGTTTTTTCCGATAAGTTCCTGAAATTTCAGCATGGGTTCGGTAATAACCAATTACCCATAGAAGTGGATGACCTGATCAACCGAATATATAGCCAGATATCTATTTCTAAAAGGCCGGAATGGGTGGATGATATCTCCATTGAGTTATCTGATCCTTTCCATGCCTGCTTATTGATCAGGTCTTTGTTAAGCGTACCGATAATTATCAGTAACCAGGTTGTTGGAACTATTAGTGTATTTAATAAGGAAAACCGTGATGCCCATTACTCTCAGGAATCTGAACGATTACTGACCATTCTTGCTAATCAAGCGGCAGTATCAATACAAAATGCCCGTTTATTTGATACTGTGCGGATGAATGAAAAGCAGTTAATGGACATGAAAGATCAATTGCTCCGGGCTGAAAGACTGGTGGCAGTGGGGGAGATGTCTGCCCGGGTTGCCCATGAAATCAGAAATCCATTGGTTGCGATTGGCGGCTTTGCCCGAAGGGTCTATGAACAACAGGAAGAAGGTTCAGAAGGACAGCGTTTCCTTCGAATTGTTTTAGATGAAGTGGCTAGATTGGAGAAGATTCTCCATGAAATCCTGGATTTTGCATCCCCTGCAATGCCAAACCTGCAACCGGGGGACCTCCACCAGGTGCTGGATGATACTTTAATGATGATTCATGAAAGTTGTATGAAAAACGACATCCGGATCATTAAAAACTATGAAGCTCGATTTTCCCTGATCTATGTGGATTATTCCCAGATTAAGCAGGTTTTCCTGAATTTGTTCCAGAACAGTATGGAGGCTATGGAAAAAGCCGGGGGTGAACTCAAAATCCATACTTATCAGGCACCGGCTGAACGGGGAAAAGGAAACCGGGTGATTGTGACCATCCGGGATACCGGATGCGGAATTCAGGAAAAAGACCAGGCCCATATCTATGACCCATTTTTTTCTTCTAAACCGAAAGGGTCTGGGTTAGGGCTTCCCATTACCCATAAAATACTTACTGCGCATGAGGCTTCTATCCATTTGGTAAGCCGGGAAAAATTAGGTACAATGGTAATTATTGAGTTTCCTCTATATCAAGACCAGGAAGGAGAAAACCATGGGTCCGAGAATCCTGTTGATTGATGACGAAAAGAATATCCGACTTCTTTACAAGGATGAGCTTGTGAAACAGGGCTACCATGTCTATGAAGCGGGCAGTGGTCTTGAAGGATTCGACATCATGAAGCAGAATCCGATTGAACTGATTGTCCTGGATATCCGAATGCCGGATATGGATGGGCTGGAATTCCTCTCAGAACTTCGCAAGACTAACCGTGAGATACCTGTCATTCTCTGTACTGCTTATGACCAGCATAAACAGGATCTTTCCAGTTGGGCGGCTGAAAGGTATATCATTAAATCCAGTGATTTGACAGATTTAGTGAAAAATGTTAAAGATTTATTGCCAATTTAGTTAAGAAAAAGGGATGACAGCGAATGAATCTGGAAGCTAAAGGTATCGAGCAAATTATTGAAATCGGAAAACGCCTGTATCAATTCAGGTTTATTGTCGCCACTGAAGGAAATATCAGTTACAGGCTTTCCGGAGATAGGATTTTAGTGACTCCCAGCGGTTTATGCAAGGGATTCTTAAAGCCTGAAGAAATATTAACCGTGAATCTTGACGGTAAAATACTGCAAAATCCGTCTAATTTAAAGCCTACCTCTGAATTATTGGTTCATCTGGCTATTTACCAGGAGCGGCCGGATGTGAAATCGATTGTTCATGCCCATCCCCCGATAGCCACCGGTTTTTCAGTAGCCGGGATTCCCTTGGAGAAATGTATTGTTCCGGAGATGCTTTTGACAACCGGTTATATCCCCCTGGCTAAATATGGGACTCCCTCGACCCATGAGTTATCAGAAAATGTGCGGGAAATCATTCGTAAAAGTAATTCCATATTGCTGGAAAATCATGGCGCCCTGGCTGTTGGAAATGATATTCTTGAAGCGTTTTATCGAATGGAAAGCCTGGAGCATTATGCCCAGATTTCTTTAGTAGCCAGATTGTTGGGAGGGGAGAAAACTCTGAATTCCTCTCAGATCGATACGCTTCTGAGTAAAAACTCTCACTAACGGTTCTCTTTTTTGATATTAATGCTGACAGGAGGGTTCAAAACACGGTCTGTCAGCAGGTGATTATGTTATAGTTTTTATTTCTACTGAAGGATTCTGAAGGAGGTAATTTATGTCTTTTCTAAATAGAGTAAAAAACGGGGAAGTACTTATACTGGATGGCGCTATGGGGACCCAGCTTCAAAAATTAGGGTTGGAAGCCGGCGGGTGCGGAGACCATTTCAACCTGACAGCGCCAGAGAAGGTCCAGGAAGTCCATAAAGCCTATTTAAATGCCGGTTCTGACATTATTTTGACGAATACTTTTGGTTCCTCTACCCTGAGGCTTCGCCATTATGAACTTCAGGATAAGATGTATGAGATTAATAAAGCCGGAGCCGAACTGGCCCGGGCGATTCTTCCCGATGACCAGCATTATGTGTTTGGAGATGTGGGACCCAGTGGCGAGATATTGGAAACTTCAGGGGGAGATGCCTCCTATGAAGCCCTTTATGAGGTTTTCAAAGCCCAGATGGTGGCCCTGAGAGATGGGGGAGTGGATGCCATTATTATTGAGACCATGATGGCTCTGGATGAGTTAGTCTGTGCTATTCGGGCCGCAAAAGAAAACACTGAACTTCCGGTAGTCGCTTCCATGAGCTTTTCTCCCGGACAATTTGGGTATAAATCCATGATGGGTATTGATCCGGGCCGGTTTGTGCTGGAAGTAACGGCAGCCGGAGCGGATGTGGCAGGAACCAATTGTGGTGATTGTACCATTAAACACATGATTAAAGTCATTGCAGAAATGAAAGCGGCTAAACCCGATGCCGTATTAATGGCGGAGCCTAATGCCGGGCTGCCGGTTCTTGAAAATGGAGCGGTAGTTTATAAAGACACCCCCGAGAAAATGGCCGAGCTGTATAAAGAATTAGCCAAGGCCGGAGCCAATATTATCGGCGGTTGCTGCGGCACCACTCCGGAACACATCAAAGCTTTATCCAATATGGTTAAAAAGTAACTCAGAATTTTTGGCATCGGGGGCAGAAGTGAGAGCTTCTTCCCCCGATTTTTATTTTCTCAATCAGGGTTTTGCATTGGTAACAAGGCTGATGGTCTCTTCCATAAACCTGCAGGAGATTCTGGTAGTGTCCGTAATTATTCCGGCTGTCCATAAAGGTTAGTATGGTGGTTCCTCCGGATTGAATGGCTTCCTCAAGGACCTCTTTGATTGTTTTAAACAAGCGTTTTTTTTCTTGCAGGGATAATTCGGCAACCTTTCTCAAGGGATGGATTCCCGTTCTGAACAAGCTTTCATCCGCATAGATATTTCCAATTCCTGCCAAAGCAGACTGGTCCAACAAGAAGGATTTGACCGGCCGGTTCCCCTGAATGATTTTCTGGACTTTCTGCCATTGGTATTCATCCGGATGAGTCGGGTCCAACCCTAGCTGATTCAAACCTGGGACAGGGGAATAATCATTTTTTTCAACCAGGGCAATTCGACCAAAAGTCCTGGGGTCGATAAAAAGTAGGTCTTTGGGACCTTCCAGACGCAGAATAAAATGAGTATGGGGCGGAAGGCTCGCTTTTCTTTCTCCCAGAATCAACCTCCCGGACATCCCCAAGTGGATAATCAATTCTCTGTGGCTATCCAATTCGAAAATCAGGTATTTCCCTTTTCTGGAGATGTCCAGAAGGGTTTTATTTACCAAGGCTGGTTTAAATGCAGCCGAGGAGGGATACTTTATCAGGCGGGGAAGTAACAGCTCAACTTTCTGGATCCTTTGGCCTGAAATCCAGGGGACCAGTCCTCTTCTTACTGTCTCAACTTCGGGTAATTCGGGCATTTTCAGATTACATCCTTAGAATAAAAAAAGGGCCTTTCCCGGAATGGAAAGACCCTTTGAATAAATTCGGCTGGAAATTAGTCAACAAAGACAGCTGCAGCGATCACAGTGGTCCAGAGACCATCTTTATCTCCTTCAGCTGACTGGGTAACATTAGTGGTACGGACGATTTTTCCGTGTAATTTCCATAGCTCTTTGCGGGCATCCCAATGGACATCTTCATCAAATTCAATTCCCAGGGTGGTTGCCAGCATGCAGGCCGCCAAATCTTCAGTATAATCGGCGGTATCTTCTCCGGTCATACCGCAGCAATGATGTTCGCTCATATAGCCATACTGGTTGGAATCAGCCGGGACAGCAACCCCAACAGAGGCGCTGACTAACCGGTTAGGTTCGTTTGTATTTGCTTCTGCCAGGACTACAAAGGTTATTTGTCCTGGTTTCATCATCGCAATTCCCTGCCGTTTGGAAATAATTTTGCATCCCGGAGGAAGAATGCTGGATACCCGGACGATGTTGCATTTTTCTATTCCTGCATCGCGGAGGGCCAACTCAAATGAGGAAAGTTTCTGTCGGTGCTTTCCAACACCTTTTGTTAGAAAAACCTTGGTAGGTACGCGTGGCATTTAAGTCGTTAGTTCTCCTTTTTAATATATTCTCTTCTATAAAAAAATAATAATGTATATTGGCTTAAAAATAAAGAAAATTCTCAAAAGCGCTAAGGGGGTCTCTGTTCGGAGTTTTAAATTATTTTAATTCAAACAGAAATAAAAAAGAGGGATGCTCCGGGTGTAAGAGCCGTTGTTTACCATGGTGGATGGAAGCAAGACCCTTGAGGATGGGTTTATATAACGATAATTCCTGGAAATACCAATCATTCCAAGATAACATGCCACCCAATGGACTGGATGATGCGGATTGGGTAATGAGGGCCTCAGAGATGCTCCGTTACTACCCGGTTAGTTTTCTTTTATCTGTAATGAATTAATTGTTGATATGGGAAACAGAACTGGGGCAAAACCCAATTCCCAAGAAAAATTAAAGAAAATCTTTATTGATATCGTCAAAAGAAATAATATCTGAGTCGGAGCTACTCTTGGTTGGAGGCTTAGGAGAAGCCGGCGATGAAGGCGTATCGGTGTCAATGCCCAATTTGCTCTTATAAAGGGACATCTTTTGTTTAGCTAAGGAATTATCAGGGTCAAGGGGTAGCGCTCTCTGCAGGGCAGCCAGAGCCTGTTTATAGTCATTATGCAGGGCAAGGCTGTCTGCATAAAGAAGCAGATGGTCAAAAGCTTCTTTATGCATCTCATTTTCGAGATAGATATCAATCAATTTGCCCCGGATAGAATTATTGTTTGGATTCAGTTCCAAAGTCCTGAGGAAACTTCTGGTCTTGGCATCCAATTGGGAAGATAAAGCCGAAATGGGTTTGCTTGTAAAAGCATCTTGACTCAGGGGAATCTGCCGGGACTCTGGTTTTACTGAAGATTTATTTTCAGAAAAGCCATTTGCAGGCTGTTCCTGATTATCCTGGGGGGGAGGATATAAGGGTTGTGACTGAAGTTTCCCAATAGTCATGGTGCGTTCATAGGCTTTTTCATTAGTGGGATCAATTCTCAAAACCTTATCAAAGATACTCAGGGCATTTTCAAAATCCCGATGATGAATATAAGCATCCCCCAGAGCAATATAATCATCCAGAAGCTCTTCTTCCAACCCCTGTTCCAGATGGGCCTCAATAAAAGATTGATGGCTGAGGATGTCAAAAGGATCTATTTCAAGAATACTCTGATACGCATCCATGACCTTTGAGGATTTTCCCTGGGCTTTATAAAGGTCAGCTAACTTACGGTAATATTCTTTGGCCCTTTCTTTATTGTTGATGAATTTATAAGAGACAGCCAGATTTTCGATATTTTTCAGATTTGCCCCTTCATATTGAAGGGCTTTCTCACCAGCCTGGAGAGCATAATCATAAAACTTTCGTTTGGCGAAATACTCACAAAGTTGAGAGTAATACTTACCGATTTCCAGGGAAGGAGGGCATTTTTCCATGTAGCCGAGGAGTTTAATGTAATTTTCGGGTTCCCCTGCGCCAATTCTGAATATTTCCTTACAGGTCCTCCAGGCATTGCCCATATCCCCTTTTTGGAAATACAGATTCAGGATAGTCATATAATCATCAATCAGGTCTTGTTCCGGTTGCAGTAGCCGGGCAAAATTCAAAATATTCAGCCTCAGCGAGATATCTTCAGGTGAAATCTCAAGGACTTTACGGAAAATCATCAGGGCCTTATCCAGGAGTTTCTTTTCCTCATATATCTTGGCGAGATCCAAATATTGTTTTTTGGCTTCTTGATAACGGCTGGATTTACATAATATCTCGGCCATAGCTTCCCGGATTTCCAGATTCGAGGGCGCCAACTGCACTGCTTTTTCCAGCATATAGACGGCACTCTCAGAGTTTCCCTGATTAATATACAGTTCGGCAATGGCTTTGTATCCCTTTATAGCTTCAGGAATCCTGTTTTGCTTGATATAAAGGTTGATTAGGAATTGTTTCCCTTCCAGAAAATCCGATTGGTATTCCTGATGGCGGAGGGCAATGGTTTCAGCTTCCTTGAATTTCCCTTTTTCAAAATAAAGACCGGCAATATACACACAGGTCCTGGCCGCCTGTAAGGTGTCGTCCTCTTTGAGGTATTCAGCCAGAAGGGCTTCTTGAAGCTCTGAGTTAAGAGGAGCAAAACCGAACGCTTCTTCCAGGATGGAGCGGGCTTTTAAGGAATCGCCTTCACTGGAATAATGGGAAGATAGTTTCACATAATAGGGGATGTCCTGTTCTCCCGGCATATCTTGCCCCAGCATTCGAATGAGACTTTCCAGAACATCAAAATCATCGGGAATATATTCCAGGGCCTTCTTAATAAGACCGGCTGCCTCTGTATAATTTCCTGCCTTCTCAGAGAGATTGCTCAGCTTAATCCAAATGGGGACTGCCAAGTCAAATTGGCGGGAAGCAAGGTAAGCTTTGACCATTTCATTCAGAAGAATCGGGTCTTCAGGAGATAATCTTAAAGCCTGTTCAAAATAGGGGATGGATTCCTTCCATTTGTTGATATGGGAATATTCATGAGCGATGGACAAATATTGGGCAGCGGCTTCTGTCAGGTTTCCTGTTTTCTCATTTAATTCAGCAATTCCCATTCGCAGGGTAATATTACTGGAATCTAATTTCAGAGCTGACTGATAGGTTTCAATGGCTTTCTCGGTCTCTCCCTTATCAAGATAAATCCGGGCCATTCGGTCATAAACCTTCAGAGCATCTTCGGTCTTGCCCCGTGAGGTGTAGATCTCTGCCAATTTCTCATAAGCTATAATAGTATCCGGGGCTATATCAAGTATCCGGGAGATGATTTTGAAAAAGCGGCTCAGGTTGCCATTGCTCTTGAATAGCTCGGAACGTTCCAGGAGAATGGAGACCGCATCATTTTCTTTCCCATGTTCAACCAGAAAATCAGCATAATTCAACAGGCTTTCCAAATCCTCTTTGGCAGCATCCAGAATTCTCAGGTAAGTATCCTGAGTCGGTTCAAAAAGTCCCGATGTCCGATGAATGAGCGCCAGCTTTTTTAAAAGAGTTACTCCGGCGGTGACATTATTTTCTTTAAACTCGCATTCAGCGCGCTTTTCAATGATAGTGGCAGCATCCGGCTGAAGCTCAATAATCTCATCCAAAACTTTCTTGAAACGGGGAATATCTTCCATTTTTTCAAGAATAGAAGATAAACGGCGAAGGGATACCAATACCTTTTCCACTTGATTTGTCTGCCGATACAGGAAGGCCAATTGATCCCAGTTGCCTGGGTCATCAGGTTCTCTCCCAGATATTTCTTCGCTGAGGATAAGAGCCTTTGAAAATTCTTTTTTTCCAATATAAAGCTCAGTTAATTGCTTCAGAAAATCCCCATAGTGGGTGGATTCATCCTCATCGGGATGAGCCTCCAGCCAATGGATAAGGACCTCTCTTTTTTTCTCATAAAGGGAAATATCATCAGGAAGCAGTGATATGGATTGATTGAGAATTTCAACCGCCTGAGAATAATCACCCTGCCTCTCATATACATAGCTCAGCTTAAGAAGGAGATTCCTTTGTTTTTCGGCTGAGACAGACGCCTGTTCCATCGACTGCAGAGTCCGGGTCAGCAAGGCAGGGCTTTCCGGAAACATTTCTAAAGCCTTTTCACAGGCAGCCAAAGCCTGGGCTTTATCTTTTTTCCGAAGATAGATTTGATTCAACCATAAATAAAGGACTACTTTTCGGTGGGGACTCTTTTCATATTCGATATAGTTCAAACAGGCTTTCTCATCATTTTCATGAATCCTGAGAATCCTGCGAAGAACCCTCTTAGATTGGAAATAATCTTTATTTAGGATGTATATTTCAAATAATTTATCCAGAATTCCTTTTTCTCTTGCGGAATCATTTCTTTCAGCGTACAGGTTGGCCAGTTGTCTCAGAATCAGGATATTATCAGGTTGGATCTCAAGGATACGAAGCCCGGTCCGCTCTGTTTCTTCTGAAATCCTATTCTGAGATAAATAAGCATTAAATATCTGGGTATAATAATCTAAGGCGGCCGTTTCATTATTAGATTTTAGATAAAGCTCTGCTATTTCAGCCTGTAATATTTTATTCTCAGGGTTCATGCTGAGGCTGCTGTTCAGAAGCTCAATGGCACGTCCATATTGATTTCTGTTGACATAGAGATGGCCTAACTCCATTTGAAAAGCGGCATGATTCTGTTGGAGATTATCATTGGGATTACGTTGCAACTCCAGGCCCCAAACATCAAGTTTGAATTCCATTATTTCAGTATCATCAGGAGTCAATACGAGAATCAGGTCACAATAATCAGCTGCCCTTACATATAATTCCCTGTCATAACAGCTGTGTGCCAGGCTTAGATAGGTTTCTTTTATCTGGGATTCAGGAGCCTTGGTGATTTCCAGAATATCCACCTTCTGAACTAATAATGAGAGGTTATCCGGGAATAATTCAAAGGCTGATTCAATCGTCTTCAAAGAATTAGCATACTCTTTTTGTTGATAATATATGGAACTGAGTTTTCTCAGCCAGGTTGCTTTTCGGGAGGGAGTCTCTTCTGTTTCAATAAGATAGAGTAGGGCTTTCTCATTAGAAGGTGCCAAGACTAAAATCGATTTACAAAGAGAACGGGCCTTTGATATATTACCGGAACCGGCTGCAATCTCTGCTAAACGATAAATCCAGGTTACGGCTTTTGCCTTATTTCCTGACAGTTCATACAGGGTTGCCAATCTGGAGATGATCTCAACCTTATCTTCTTTATGTTTCAGATAGTCCAATGCCAGCTGTATGCCATATTCGGTATCTTTCGTTTCTATTGAAACATCCAGAAGTTCGACAAAATAAGAGCTGGCTTCTTCAGACTGATTGATGCCAAGCAGAGAATATCCCAGCATCTCTTTCACATCTTTACCGGTATAGCCCATTGGGAGCAATTTCTCAAGATAGATGGCCGCTTTTGAAAAGTTTTCCGATTCGTAATAATCAGAGGCCAGTTCGGATAACTCCAATAAATATTCATCTTTTGATGACGTATCTTTTTTAACAGAAGCCAGCGTTTCCTTAAGGACGACAATACGTTCCCTGATATCCAGATTATCAGGGTCCAGGATAAGGTATTTCCTCAACAATTCAATGGCTTTTTCAGAATCATTCCGGGTTGTATATTTATCCGCTAGATCCAGATAAGCTTCTTTCAATTTATCCGAGGGGGTATGGGCAGATTCCAGCACCTTGATGATTCGAGCCATCAGGGAAGGATTTTCAGGAAGCAACTTTAAGGCTGATTGAAATTCGGAAGCCGCTGAATCATATTCTTTTCGAGAACTCAGAATATCACCGATTTTTCGTTTCCAAATGACTTTTCTAACCGGCCTCTCTTCCATTTCTTCCAGGAGTTGGAGAGATTCTATGTGGTCAGGGACAATCAAAAGTAATTCCATGCAATTGATTTTTGCCAAAGGGATATTATTTTGAGCCTTATAGGTTGTTGCCAATTCATACCGGATATTATTTAGTTTTTGCTTATCGCCAGACAGGATATAAAGCTTTTTCAATCTTTCCAGAATCAATAGATTGCCAGGTGAAATCAATAATATTTTATGTGCGACTGCTTCAGATTCCTGGAAGTTATTTTCCTGCAGATAGGAGTCATAAAGCTCAAAAAGGATTTGAAGTCCTTTATCCGTCTGATTACTTTGAATGAGATAATCTGAGAGCCTGAACTTAATCTGTCGATTATCCGGCGCCAATAAAAGCGTATCGTTTAATAAAGAGATATTCTTTTCCAGCTTATTCCCTTTTTGATAAAGGTCGGATAATTCAATGACTTCAGAAATATAGGCATTTAAGTCGGAAGTATGGGGTTGCTTCTGGAGCAACTGTTTCCTCAGTCCCAGCTTTTCTTCAAAGAATTCTATATTCTCGGAATCCAGAATGAGGGCCGTCTCGTAATTTTCAATGGCTTTAAGTAATAAGGATTTTTTCTTATATAATTCAGCCACATTTTTATAACTGTCTCTTAATACCTCATTGGCAGCTTTACTCTTTTCAAGGGATTGAATCAGGCGAAACTGGAGTGATAAGTTCTCAGGTAGCAATTCAATAATCTGTCGATATAGCTGAACTGCTTCCTGATAGTTTTGGGCTTTAGCAAGAAGATCCCCCAGTTTTCTCAAGAGGACGGCTTTTCTGGGAATTAAATTTTCAATATTTGCCAGTTTTCTCAGTGTTTCCAGCTCTTCCGGCTCTTTTCGAAGTATCTCCTGGCAGGTTTTTTTCAATCCCTGAATATTCTTATTGTTTTCATACAAAACAACAAGCTTCCTGAGGGTGTTCATGTACTCTTGTTGATTGTTCAGATGAATATATATCTGAGCCTGGTTTTCAAGAGTTATTGAATTTTCAGGGTCCAATTCAAGGATGGCCTTGCCGATTTTTTCAGCTTTTACGAAATCCTTATAGGTAATCAAAGAGAAATAAACTTTGGAATAATGTTCCAGAGCTTCTCTAAAATGATTTTCTCTTGCATACAGTCTGCCCAGTTTGAAATGAATATCCAGATTTTCCGGTTTGATTTCCAAAATACTGTTCAAATGCAGGATGCCTTCTTCTGGATGCTTTAATTCAATCTGTTTATTGGCAAAATCAGAGAGAATATCTATTAAAATCTTTCGGGTTGATTCATTTTCATCATTTTTATAGATGAGAGTGGAAATCCTGAGCAAATTATCCCATGATTCGATATCATTCAAATCTAATTTTGAAGCTTTTTGATAATACTCAAAGGCAAGTTGAAGTTTATTTCTTGCTGAATATATCTCCGCCAGGCGGTTATATATTTCTTTCAGTTTTTTATTATCCGCTTTTGATTTTTCCCGAATATCTTTAAGCCTTAAAAGGAGAGAAAGATTATCAGGCATTTGGCTGAGAAGCTCTTCATATACAGAAGCCGCTTTATCAAGGTTATTCCTCTCTCGGTAAAAATCACCGATTCTTCTTTGATAAATTCTTTTACGGGGAGTACGGGATTCTGTATCGATGAGCATTTGCATGGCTTTTTCATGCAATGGATTGAGACGCAGAAGCCGATTAAGAGTTCTTTGGGCCAATAATCCTTGCTCGGAATTGAGAAATAGAACAGCTAATTTCTCTAAAAATATGATTGCTTTTGGGGTTTGCTTGGTCTTTTCATATATATTGATTAGAGTCTCATAGGCATTAGGTTCTTCTGGAAGGGCCGTTACTATTTTTAAAGCTGCTTTCTCGGCGGTTTTATAATCTTTACCGGATAAAGACTTTTCTAGAAGAATTTTATAATGGGCGACGGCTTCTTCTGACTGGCTGCTCTTGTCATATACATCGGCCAGGAGGAGGTGAAGATCTTGATTCTCCGGATCCAGGGCACTTGCTTCTTCGAATAGGATTACTGCTTTTGAGATATTTCTGGATTTTAAGAACAAATTCGCAAGATAGTTTATTTCTTCCGATAACCGGAGGATTGTTTCCTTGTTTGAAGATTGAACCGCTTGCTCCCTGAGGATATTGATTCTTATTTCTAAGATATCTACATCATCAGGAGATAGTACCAGTGCCAAATCTATATTCTCAAGGGCTTTATTGACTTGATGGTGGTCGACATAGGCCAGAATCAGATTTTTGTAAGCTTCTTTTATCTCTGTTTCTCCTGCCTTTGATGCCTCTAATGTTTTAATATAACGAATCCATAATGAAATATTACCCGGATATTGGTTCAGCAGTCCCTTATATTCAAACAATGCTTTATCATATCGTTTGTTTATATAATGGCTGTCTCCAATCATCCGGATATAGATAGAGTGCCGGGTCACCCTTGTTTCCATGGAGGCCATGAGCTGAAGGGCCTCCTCATCTAGCGGCAGGATTTTTAATATCTGCTGGCAATGGCTTTTTGCTTTTAACAAATTGTTGTTTTTGTATGAAATATCCGCCAGCCTTCGATGATAATATACTTGCTGTTCCAGGTCTTTTTTTGATATGCAAAGCTGTAGGAATTCTTCCATGACAGCCATGTTATTTTTATCTAAAGCCAGTATCTGACGCCCGGTATTTTCTAATTCATCTATATTTCCTGATGATTTAGCTTCATTAAAAAGAATAAGATAATGTTTGACGGCCTCAACAGATGATTTCTGCTTTTCCAGAAGGACCGCCAATTCTTTTCTGACATGTTGATTATCCGGTTCCAGTTTGAGTATTCTCTGATAAGCATTAATTGCCTGGTTTACCTGGTTATTCTTAAAGTAATAGGCTGCCAGTCTTTCAATTAATCTGGAGGCTTCTTCTTTTTGTTCTTCCTGGATGAAGAGTTGGGCCAGGGTATCCATTAATTCAGGTTGGTCACCGCCTAGATCCAAGGCCTTTTTATAAAATTTAACCGCATAATCAAATTGTTTATTAACACGGGATTGATCAGCAATTCTCCGCAGATAGGTCAATGCTTCCGATTTTTGGCCGCGTTTCACTAATATATCTATATAAATATCATCCAGTAGCAGTTCATTAGGTAAAAAAGTCTGAGCTTGATGAATCAGCTTGATGGCTTGATCAAAATTCTTCTCATTAATCCAGAGGGAAACCGCCTTTTGTAATTCTTCGATTCCCTGGAGAATGTCGCCCATTTCGATGAATCCCATGACCCATCGGGTTTTCCACTCTATTGAATAGGGTTGAAGCTCTAAAAGAGATTTTAATGTCTCCAGCCGGTGGATTTGATCATTTTGATTATCCTGTATTCTCAAGATTTCTTGATAAGTCATAATCAAATTATTCAGTTGGCCTGCTTCTTTTTCCAGAGAGGCTTTGGAATAAAGTAAATTCAAGTCTTGAGGTTCCAGCGATACCAAAATATCGAGAATGATTTTTTTTGCAGATCCTTTAGAGGTATTAGATATCAAGCGGGTTAGATATTCAATTAACTCATTTTCGGCATGCGCATCAATATAGATATCAGCAATCTGAGGATAAATATCATCTGATATATCAGGAATTTGCAGCAGTTTATCGCATAAATTCTCTGCTTCATTGATTTTTTTATTATTTATATATTGCGTGATTGCTTTTAGATACCATTTAACTCCGTCTTCCTGATGGTGGCTCTGAATATACAAATCACCAGATTTCTCAAGGTAATTCGTATTGTCCGGGAAGAGGATGGCGAGTTGTTGGTAAATGGATGAGGCGGACTCCCAGTCATTATTTTGTTTATGTTTTTCCGCATCCGCTTCCATTTGGGTGAGGATATTGTTGATATCAATTTCAAACTTTTTAGCCCAAAACAGAACAGCCGAATCAGCCTGAACTCTGGATAATGTACAAAAGAGGTCAAAAAGAGTTCCCGGGGCATGCGCGGGACACAAAGGATACTCGCAATGGTAGGAATGCTCCTGATTATTAATGATTAAACTTCGGAGAACGTTTTCTCCATGAAGAGGACACCTTAATGAGATAAGATTATCGTTCTGAACCTTGTAAGAATCTTTCCGAATATGGGATTCCTTCAGGAGAATCTCACCTGTCAGCCTATCATTGATGTTATTAAGTAATTGATGATCTAACCTCATAGTCTAAAAAAGAATAACGCTATTCGCAATAAAATGGAATACCCGGGAGATGAATTATTTATTTCATCTCCCGGGTTAATGGACTCACTTTACTATTTCCCTTGGATATTTCTCTATTGAACCGGGTAAATTTTCACATTATCAAGGAACATTACGGCTGTGGTTGCCGGGTTATCCCTGATTGAGATGGTATTCATCATCTCCGGTGTCCCAGGAATTCTGGCATTCTGAATTACAGGCTGCTCATTAACAAAAGCATCGACTGAAGCATCCGGTAGATTCAAAATATATTTCACATGGGCCCAAGTTCCTAATTGATAAGGAATGGATTCTCCTTGAAGTCTCAGAGAAGCCGATGCGCCATCTTCAGTGGTATGGATGACGGTATGGACGGCTTTTCTGAAATCTTCATCAGATTCAATATATACACCCAGGAAATATTTGTTTTTGCTGTCGCATCGAACATCAAATTCAACAGCAAATTTACCCTTAGCTTCGTTGAATTTACATCGATAATGCGTACTGGCAGAACCGGTCTGTTTTTCGAAGGTAATTGACTTGCCAGTATTATTTACGGCTGTGTCTGAAACTTTCAGGCTGGCATGAGCAAAATCACCCATCCAACCGGAAGGAACACCCCCGGCTACCTCATCATCAAAAGACTGCTCAAAAATTGAGCCTGCTGCTGCAATGGGTATGGCTGTAGGAGGGGGAGGAGTAATCGAGGTCGCAATAATAGTTGTTTCCGCACCGGCTGTCGGTGGAGGAGCCGAAGGACGATTGATAGAAATGGTCGGTACATTTTCTTCAGCTCCTGCCGGCGGTTGAATAATCTGTGTTTCTGCCTGCGATGTTGCTTTTTGATGGGCTTCTTTGAGCTGGTCATCTTCCTGCTGAAGGATGCGTACACGTTCCGCTTTTCCTCGCGGTTCAGGATTGTTAGGATCCAGGGATGCTGCCGTCAGGAACAAATTGGTGGCTTCATCCCACTGTTTTGATTCCATCGCTTTCAACCCACGCTGGTAATAATCATCCGCTTGCTTCTTCGCTTCCATCTGTTCAGGAGTCAGTTCTCTATCCTTACTATGATCTTCCGGAGGAGCAATCATTTCTGTTAACGTTTTAGATCCTTTTTTCCCACCTTTGGCTTTAGGTTTCTTTTCTGTTTTTGGACGTGCCTTCAAGAAGGCTATTAATTTCATGATTCCAAAAATAAGTCCCCCGATTACGGCCAGACCCACTATCCCTTTAATAATAGTTCCCAGTAATTCGGATTTTTCGGCAGGGGTGGAGGATTCGGTAACGGTTCCCCGTTCCTGTTGAATTTTAGCCAGAGCCTCCTGGGCTTTACGTCCTTGAGGGCTCTGCTGATCTTTATTCACTATTATTTGATATTTTGCAGCTGCTTCATCATATCGCTTATTGAAATAGGCATTTTGTGCTTCTTCTTCCAGCTTGGTCAATTCTACCGTTGTTTGAGCTTTCTTTTCCATCTCAGTTTTAACTTCGCTGGAGAGATTCGCACGTCGCTTAGTGGCTTCGTTAAGGAAGAATTTTGCGCTGGAATTCTGAGGATCTAATTTTAAAACTTGGTTCCATTCCGCAATAGCTGAATCCCAGTTTCCCTGGTCCCAGAAAGACAGAGCGTTGTTATGATGGAGTTTAACATCATTCTGTCGGTTTTCCTGTTCTGCCAGTTTCATTTTTTCGGATTCAAGCTGTTTTCTATCTCCTTCAGAGAGTCGTTTATTGGCTTCCTGAAGTTGCTGGATAATTTTGGCATTATCCTGCATAGTTTTCATGATTTCTTCCAGTTTCGGGATGGCTTCCAGGTATTTTCCTGAACCAAGAAGTTCATCAGCTGATTCCTGTTTAGCTGCCAGGTTCTGTTTTTCTTCTGATGTCAGCTGCATCGGAGATGCTACTTCACTGGCTCTGACTATAATGGCATCAATATATCCGGAAGATTTCAGGGATTGAAGGAGTCCCTGAGCCTCTGCTTCGGAAGGGTAATTACCAACAGTAATATCATTGGTCGGAGGGTTATTATCAACAAAAACCGGGTAACGTCCCTGAGATTCCAAGGTCGCTTTTAGTTTCAATGCATCCAGAGTTTCTTTAAATTTGGCAACCAAAACTCTGTAAGAAAGGGTCGGCGCCATTGTGGCTTCAGAAGAATTTGCGGTAAATACCCAGAAATTGCCTGTTAATCCGGGGAATACCAGTCGCTTTTGCATATCAGCTTTTACTCTGTCAGCATCACGGCTGGTGGCAAATGGTCCTAATCTGACTTTACGGAGAGGTAAATCATTACGCATCTCCTCAATAATATGAATATTGGCATAGCCTAATTCTTCAATTTTGGCTCTTACTGCCTTAGCATTCTGATCTGAGGCATAAGCACCAATCTGAATCCAGTATCCAACCTGTCCTTTGCCTGCCATTGAAACGGAAGGAGCTGTATTGGTACCACTGTCTTTAACCAAAGGAAGAGGGAAAAACCGGATGCTTCGCATCTGGCTGTCAAGTACCCAGCTGCCGCTGAAACCGGCCCAATTAACTTTATCAGTTAATTGTTTAGCATATTTTTCAGCTTCATCCTGAGTTTTGTAATTTCCCACCAGTATCCTGTAGAGTCCCTGGGTTTGATCCAGAGAGACATTTACCGGGATGAATCCCATTTGTTCAACACTATTTTTTAAGGAAATTGCATTTTGCTGAGATTTGAAAGCACCGACCTGAATCATATAGGTCAGTTTCTTGTCATCTGTCGGGGTTGATGTTGGGGTTGGGGCTTCTGCCGTAACTTTTTCGAGGTTCCAGACCTGCATGGGAGCCATGGTAAACTGAGCAATGATGAGGGATTTCCCATCACGGCCAAAAGTAACTCCTCGAGGCATCTTTAAGTTAGGAGAACCTCCTGATACGGATTCCAGGTATTTTCCATTCGTATCATAAATGACAACCCTGTCATTGCCCCCTTCTGAAATATATATATTGCCATCCGGTCCCAGATTTACTGCTCCCGGCATATTGAGATTATTGGCAAAAGATTCTGGTGAACCGTATTTAGCCTGGCCCCGGGAGATAGCGCCTTTATATCGTAAAACAACTCCCGGCTGTTCACTGGTGACATAAATCATATTTGCGTTAGGGGTAACCGCCACTCCCCGGAAATTCTTATAATCTCTGGGTAAGGATATGGGGCTGCCGGAAATTTCTTTTCCTGAAGAATCGAGAATATGTAGGGAATGTCCTACCTTCTCCACAACAAAGAGATGCCCTTCACTGTCAACATCCATATCTCCCAGTGAATAATCAGGTTTAAAACCAGGCAACGCTTTACCATTGGATAGAGAATAACGGAAGATATATCTTTCTCCTGTATAAGAATCACAGGGAAGATATACGATATTCTGATAGATTGCTATTCCAGATGGATTAGATATTTTCTTCTCATTACCAGCTGAATCTAAACCTTTGGTAATTGGAGAAAAAGAAGCCACAGCCCCATCAGCTTCAAATACCTTTAGATTGTTTTCTGAGTAAATGGGTACCCATAATCTGCCATCATCTGCTATTTCCGGGTATTGCGCTCCATTGCTGGGTCTCCCCAACAGGGCTGACTGTTGGAAGGCCGCAAGGGCAAACCCAATTGTTAGTGCTGCAAAACCTAATCCCATCACTGCTTTTCCTATAAATTTAGGAAAACGTGATTTTCTGCTCAAGGCCGAAAAAGACTTCATTGATTTTATCTCCTTGAAGTGATTTATTTATACAATAATATAAGTTAAAGCGTTTACCTGAACTGTGTAATGTTAAGTAAAACATGGGGCTCAAGTCAAGACACTTTTTGACCGTATTGATAATTGCAATTAATATTTTAAATGAGAAGCACTAATCTCCAAAACTATTTTTTATATTATTTTTGGTATAACCCCGGTTTTTGTCAGGGAGAAACGGTGAAGGTTTGAGGCCGTCCCTTTATAATCAGGAAAGATAATGTTCTTATTTTACTTCTGGAATGTAATAATATTATGTCGAGCCAAGGAGTTTTAGTATCTGTCTATAATGGAAGACTCCGGATGCCTGACCAGGATTAGATAAGTATAACGTTATATTTATCAATTAATCAGCTCATGTTCAGGGAGTAGGGCTAATATACTGCTGGACAGAAAAAGGAAGATTCAAAAATGATGGTGAAAATCTGGAAAGATATGATTATTGGTGAAGGGTGTCCCTTGTTAGTAATAGCAGGACCTTGTGTTATTGAGAGTGAAACCCTGATGATTGAGATAGCCGGTAAAATGAAAGAAATTACTGAGGAGTTAGGTCTGCCTTTTGTTTTTAAGGCTTCTTTTGATAAGGCGAATCGCAGTTCGGTCTCTTCTTTCAGGGGCCAGGGCATTAATAAAGGGCTTAAAACCCTGGAGACCATCCGAAATACTTTTAAGGTTCCTGTTTTAACAGATATTCATGAAGTTTATCAGGTGGAACCCGTTGCTGAGGTGGTGGACGTCCTTCAGATTCCGGCTTTTCTCTGCCGGCAAACGGATTTACTGGTGGCGGCGGGCCTGTCAGGAAAACCGGTCAATATTAAAAAAGGCCAGTTTCTCTCGCCACAGGAAATGAAGAATGCTTGTCAAAAGGTTGAATCAACGGGGAATCAATCCATCCTGCTGACTGAAAGAGGGACATTCTTTGGCTATAACAACCTGGTAGTGGATTATCGATCGCTGCCAATTATGAAGGATTTTGGCTATCCGGTGATATTTGATGCAACCCACTCAGTCCAACGGCCGGGGGGAGCCGGTAATGCTTCCAGTGGAGACAGCCAGTTCATAGAACCTCTTTCCAGGGCAGCCATGGCAGTGGGGTGTGATGGTATCTTTTTAGAAACCCATCCCCATCCGGATAAGGCCTTGTCAGATGGCCCTAATATGGTCGCATTGGGGAAAGTCAGGTCCTTGTTGATTAAATTAAAGAAAATCCATCAGTGTTCCCAGTCCTTGGCTGTTTCTGAAAAGCCGGTAACCGGGGTAAAAAAAGAGCCATCAACCCCATTGGATGTTAAGCAAAAAATTATTATTAATACAGATGGGTGTTCCAAGGGAAACCCGGGCCGAGCCGGAATTGGAGTCGTCTTTAAAGATTCTAAAGGTAAAATCCTGCGGAAAATCCATAAGAATATTGGGCTGGCCACTAATAATGTTTCTGAATATACAGCCCTGATTATCGGATTGGAAACTGCTTTAGCTGATGGATATGAGTCGATTGAGATACTTGCAGACAGTGAATTAATGGTCAAACAAATCAACGGCCAATATTCAGTTAAAGATGCCAACCTGAAAATATTGCATCAGAAAGCCATTTCTCTTTTAAGGCAGTTCAAGGTTAAATCTATTCGACATATTCCCAGAGAGCAAAATTCTGAGGCGGATGAATTATCCAATATTGCCTTGGAGCATTAATTTCCCCCAGGCATTTTTTTTAATATTCGGCAGATACCGGCACCTATGAGTAAAAGACTGATAAAAAGTCCTGCCAGGCAAAGTATTCCTCCGATTTTAAAGCTTAAGGGAGAGTATCTTAAGAGAACCGTACTTTTACCCGGGGGTACCGGGATTGCCATAAAGCAGCCGTTGGCCCTGAGGAGGTTGATTTTCCTGCCATTGATAGTGGCTTTCCATCCCTTGTCATAATTCTCAGAGATAAACAAAAATCCTTTTGAAGGGCATTCTATGTCCGCTTCAATTGTATTTGTATCCAGGTATCGAACCTTAACTTTAGAGGGGAGTTTTTGGGAAAGAGATGAATTCTCTAATTTGACAGGGACATCCAGGATTATCGTTCTATCAGGTAAAAAGCCATCACTGATAAAGTAATACTTTCGTATGCTCTCGATATCAGCTGAAAGGGTATCAGTAACAAAGAAAGCCCGGGGAAGTACCTTGTTATTTTGATAAATCCAGAGGTCTCCGGTATGGAAGACCCTCTGGGTGTTGGGGATCACCAGGGATTTTCGGCTCAGGATATATTTAACATTCATCATACCCAGAAGTTTTAAACTGTTTGAATTCAAGTTGGGAGAATCAGTCCACAATCGTTGCCCCGGATCTTTCCAGAAGCCTAGTCCCAATAATCTGAAATACTTTTCGTAGGTTTTAGGGTTTATCGCATCATATCCCCGAACATCATAAACTTTGTCCAGCATTGCTGTATTGGGTGGATAAAGGGTCCATTCATCCAGAGAAATAATCCGATACAGAGAAGGATCCCTGGCAAAAAACATCTTCAAAGAATGGTCCGGGGGGAATTGAGCAACTGAATCCCCTGTATTATATTTCCAGCCAAAGTGAAGCAATTCTACTGCCAAACAGAAAAGAATAATCATCATTTTCAAGGAACGGAAAGATTTGAACCATAACAGGGCCGACAAGGCAATCAGGGCCAAAAGTATATGGTAAGTGAACGTATTCAGCCCTTGTTGGATAATCGTGAGGACCTGTTCCATGGGGAGTTTTGAAATAGATTTAGCTGCAAAGCACAGAATTTGGCTTGCCAGAGAGAACCCTCCTGAAACAGGAATCGTAGAAATGATTCCCAGTAAACTCAGAGTTCCAATCAAGAACAAAAGACTCTTTTTTTCTTTCCATGTCAGCTCCGGGGCAAGAAAAGACTCCAGGCCAAAAGACGACAGGATTATCAGGCTGAAACTCGAAAGAATAACCAGCCTTTTCGGATGAATCAAAGATAAACCCGGGAGTTTTGTTGCCAATGGGCCGATTATGGGGAATTTATATGCCACCATAAAACCGGTGATGGCCAATAGGCTCCAGAAAATTATGGGCCGATAGGTTTTTTTGATGAAAACAAGTCCTGTCAGCATAAGTAAGGGAAGCAGGCCTATATATCCACTGACGGCTTCAGCGTAATTAAACTGGAAGAAAAATTCATCCTTTACCCAGGAACTATTGAGTAATGGATTCCCGAAGAAATCAGGAATCAGCCAGGTGATTAAGGCCCGACGTCCCTGATAATCAGTGGAAGGCTTTATCGTTAATCTTTCGGTTAATGCGGTTCCCTGGGTAAGATAATCCAGAAACGGAAGAAATTGAATGGAAGCAATGCATCCGCCTATTATCAAGGCTCCCAATACTCCGGCCATATATTTTCCTTTTTGTGACAAATCTCCGGAGAAAAAATAAAGGAAAATACTGTAAAACCCATAGATGGATCCGACTATCAGGAGGGTCTCAGGATGGCCCCCAAGAAATGAAATCCCCAATAAAAGGCTCATCAACCCAAAGGAGATTAAATCTAGTTTTCTATCCCATCTGACAAGGTTGGCCAGGATCCAGGGAGTCCAGATGAAACTCTGGGTGTGAGGATGGCCCAGCCAAAGTATATTAAAACCAAAAAACATGAAGATTATCCCTCCCCACAAGCTGCTGATTCTGGAAAGGGTTAATGTCCTTAAAAACACATACATTCCTGTCCCAGCAATAAATAGCTTCATGAAGGCAGAAATAATCAGATACCAGTGGATATTTAGAAAGAGGGTTAATAGATTAACAGGATAAAATGGGGAAGATTGGGAATTACCCAGAAAAGGAGACCCGCAGTATTGATAGGGATTCCACAGGGGGATAGTCCCTTTCCGAAGGTTTTCAACGGTAAATTCACGCCAGGGAATAAACTGTAATATCTGGTCATTCAAGAATTCGTTGGGGGTATCGCTGCTTTGCGGGTGTTGGCTCAGGGTCCAGGGAGACCACTGATAAATATGTTCCAGGGCTCCTGTTGTTTGAGTCGATGAAAAAATTCCCGGAGACACGTAGAAGAATGCCAATAACAGTATGAATGAAAAAGCATAGATATCTTTTATATGATCTTTTAATAAATACTTTTTCCCAAAAGCCATTTATTAGAATCTCCTCTGAACCGATTCATAGAAGTTTTATGAATGAATCATAATGAAAAATACCATATTATTAAAGAGAAAGATGATGGATACTATTTTTTGTTACTTTAAATAACCGTTTGAATCTGGGATAATGCTAGTGGATTTCAAAATTTCTTTGTAAAGGCGATTCCGCTTAATTATTATGACTCTATGGATAGTGGTGATAATCAGTTTGGGAGTGTCTTCTTTTCTTCTTTCGTTCATATTGACGCCCATTTGCAAAAAGCTGGCTTTTCGATGGAACATCATAGATAGCCCTGGACACCGAAAAATACATCAAACCCCTAAAGCTTATCTGGGAGGAGTAGCTATCTTTCTTTCTATGACTCTGGTCATTGTGAGCGGTATCATTGCCGGGATGTATATTCTCCCGAGAATGGCCTTTCTCCCCAGGGGGATTACCCTTTATTTGACCAATATCCCTCAGGTAGGTCTTAGGCTGGCCGCCTTAATTATCTGTGGGTTCCTGGCTTTTCTCCTGGGACTTGTGGATGATATTAAGCATCTTTCACCCAAACCTAAGTTTTATGCCCAAATTGGAATTGCCGTTCTGGCAGTATTAATGGGTATCAAAATGGACTTTTTTCTCCCCTATGGCTGGATGTCAGGCTTATTAACAGTTATATGGATTGTTGGGATTATGAATGCCATGAATTTTATGGATAACATGGATGGATTATCTTCCGGGGTGGCAGCGATTGCCGCCTTCCTCTTCCTGATTTATTCCCTGATGACTGGTCATATCTATATGGCATTGGTACTGGTTGTGTTTTTGGGCAGTATCCTGGGTTTTCTTCCGTATAATTTTCCTCCTTCTTCGATTTTTATGGGAGATGCCGGAAGTTTATTCATAGGTTTCCAACTGGCATCCCTAACAGTTTTGAATTCTTACTATTATGATGAAGCGCCAACTTTTCTTCCTGTCTTATTGCCTTTGTTTGTGCTCAGTGTGCCTATCTTTGATATGCTGACAGTCATTGGGATTCGATTGCGAAACCATAAGCCTGTCTATGTGGGGGATACCAATCATTTCTCTCATCGGCTTCTGGCTCTGGGCCTGACTACACGGCAGGCTTTGCTCTTGATTTATTTCACCACCTTTGCTACAGGCGCAGGTGCTTTGTTACTCCCTTCACTCAAACTGGCAGGTTCCCTTATTGTCCTGGCCCAGATGATTACGATCTTCTCCATTATCACTGTTCTGGAAGTTGTGGGACGTAATAAGAAAAATTCCTGATTACTTTTTTGCTGATTCCTCTGGTTATTCCTATCAAAATCTTCTCTGAAATAATTCTTTATTAAATTAATGGGTTATTTTTGACAAAGGGGGGTGGAGATGATACATTGGTATTTCCCCAGACTTGAGAAAACAGGTTCAGGGAATATTGTCGGTTTAAAAGTATAGCCTTTACATCAAAACTAAATTCGTCACATCAGCCAAGGGAAGTCACCTTTAAAAGTAAAGGCTAGTTACAAAGCGTTTTATTCCTTAAGAGGAGTGAAACGCTTTTTTTTATCTGTAACTTTAAGTGAAAGTGAATAACACTAATAATATCAACTGTTTGAGTGATATTAAGTATCCCCCTTCATTAAGATTGGTAAACAGCATTTAATTCAAATCATATCAATGATATGAGTCAAAACTAATCCAGCAGGGATTGATAGATTTTCAAGGTCTTTTGATACATTCTCTGGGCAGTAAAATTTTGCAGGACCCGATTCTGGGCATAAGTTCCCATTGATTTACGGAGATTAGGGTTTATCTTTAATAATTGAAATGCTTTACGAAGCTCATCCGGGTCATTTGGGGAGACAATAAGTCCTGTTTTTCCATTCAAATTGACATAAGGAACCCCCGTATCTAAATTAGTACTGACAACAGGTTTCCCACAGCAATGGGCTTCTATTTGCACTAATCCAAAAGCTTCACTTCGTTGGATAGACGGCAGGCAAAAAACATCGCAGGCATGGTACTGAAGCAGTAATTCCGGATCTGTTAACTCACCCAAAAATATTACCTGGGTAGAAATTCCCAATTCTTTCACTTTTTTCAAATATATTTTCTCTCCCCCACGTTTGGGAGCGGTTCCTACCACTGTCAGGTTGACTTCAGGAAGCCCCTTCATTGCCTCCAGGAGGACCGAAAGCCCTTTATAGTACCGTAACCTTCCCACAAAGAGGATTCGCAACTTAGAAGGATTCTTTTCTCTGATTTCATCTATCTTGATTTTATCTTCATCCGATAAAAGATAATCATCTGTCTCTATCCCTAAAGGATTGACCACACACTTTTCTTTAAAATCCTGCAAAATGGAAGAAGACTCCACATAATTGGGTGAAGTGGCAATGATAGTATGGACTTTATTGAGAAATTGATAAAGAAAAGGCTTATAAAAAGGCATGATTAGGGATTGCCTGACAATATCACTGTGATAAGTGACGACCGCTTTTCCCGGACAGCCGGCCTGAAGCCAGGCCAGTTCCGCTGTGGGATTGGGATGGTGAAAATGATAGATATCTCCCTGAACTTTTTTTAACCAATGAGAAAAACGGGGGGTAATGGGAGCTGACATGATTCTTCCCCATTGGCCCGCTTTAATGATGGGTATCCCCTCCAGAGTCTGCGTCTCATCCAATCGGGAACGGTTGGCAATCAAGACTTCAACATGATACCCCTCTCGATGGAGATGCCGGCATAGGCAATTGATATTTTTCTCAATTCCTCCGGCTACAGGCGGATAATAATCCTTATATACATGGACAATTTTTTGGCTTTTTAAATCTGCCATTCAGGAAATCTCCAGGATTTTACGTGCTTTATGAGAATCTTTTTGGATTTGGCAAACCAATTCCGGAATGGATTCAAAGCGTTTCTCATCCCTGATTTTATCAATAAAAAACACTCTCAGCCGTTTTCCATAGATATTTTCATTGAAATCCAGTAAATGGGCTTCCAGAGAACGGGTTTGACCGGAAAAAGTGGGCCGGACTCCGATATTCATAATGGCTGGATACAATTTTTTCCTGTATTGGATTTGAACAGCATAAACACCATTGCCGGGAATCAGTTCATTGGCTGATTTTATATTGGCAGTAGGAAATCCGATTTTCCTGCCGACCTGCCTTCCGGAAACTACCAGGCCGCTAATATGATAGGGCCGGGTTAATAGTTTTCCGGCAATACTGACTTTTCCGTCCCCAATCAAATCTCTGATCAAACTGCTGCTGATGGTATGTTTCTTGTATTGCAAGGGAGGAATCTCCCGAACCCTAAATCCCCTGGCTTTCCCCAGTTCCTTGAGTAATTGAACATTCCCAGCAGAACCTTTCCCAAAGGCATGGTCATGGCCTACTACGATTTCTTTGATATTTAAATATTTGATTAAATGATTTTCCACGAATTCCCTGGGGTCTGTCTGAGATAGTTTTTTCGTAAATCCGGCATTAATGACCACATCGATTCCCATATCTCTGAATAAAGATATTTTCTCGATATTGGGAAGGAGCAGGGGAGGAGCTATCTCCGGCCTGAGGATTTTTAAGGGGTGGGTCTTAAAGGTATATACAACCGATATCCCTTTCTCATAAGGCTGGGAGAGGGAGATGATTTTATTTAAAATATGCTGATGGGCCAGATGCAGGCCATCAAAGACTCCGACTGTCAGAACGGCGGGCCTTTGATGGTAAGGGGTGGGCAAATGGCTTAATTGGCTGAGAAGCAGCACGGGATTCCTTTCCAGAGGGGCTGCTGAAGTTCTTTAGTATGCAATGGAAAAACTGTCATAATACTCAGTTGGCGGACGCCAATTGACTTCAATATCCTGAATCCAAGCCATTTCAGGCCCTTTTTGCATCAACTTCAGAAGCTGTTCCATATCTTGTCGCCGTCCTTGAACCAGGACTTCAACTTCGCCATTAAAGAGATTTCGAACGTAGCCCTTGAGACAGAGCTTATTTGCCTGATCACGGACAAAGAATCGATAACCGACTCCTTGGACTCTTCCTGAGACTATGGCATGAAATTCTTCTATCGCAGAATCATTCATGTAAAATATCGTATTGTATTTACCTTCTTTTGTCGAGGGACTTCCGTTAAAATTATCTCTATGTATGCAAAACGAACCCAATGGGATTTGAATCCCAACCCTCTCAGTGTAAAATTAGAGGCCTTTCGAAAGGAAGGAATATCCTATCTGGACCTGACGGTCTCCAATCCAACCCAATGCCGGTTAGATTTCCCGGCTGATGAGATTTTATCTTGTTTCCGGCAGCCGGCTGATTTGAATTATGAACCGGAACCCAAAGGAATGTTGAAAGCCAGGCAATCTGTCTGTGAATTCTATTCCGCCAGAGGTTACTCTCTGGACCCTGACCAGATGATTCTGACCGCCAGCACCAGTGAGGCCTATTCTTTTTTGTTCAAATTGCTGGCAGACCCGGGTAATGAAATCCTGATTCCCACTCCCAGCTATCCCCTTTTTGATTATCTTGCCGGGTTGAATGATGTCAGGCTTCGACCGTATCAATTGTTTTATGATAACCATTGGTGCCTGGATGTTCAGACCCTTCGAGATAATATCACTCCCCTTACCAAGGCCCTGATACTGGTCAATCCCAATAATCCTACCGGCTCTTCTTTCAGTGAGATTGAATACCGAGAAATGATTAATATCTGCAAAGATTATCAATTGGCGCTGATCTCAGATGAAGTCTTTATGGATTTTCCCTTTGAGGGAGAATCTTTGAAGAGTTTTCTGGCCGAATCTGAAGTCCTTTGTTTTGTCTTGGGTGGATTATCCAAGACTCTGGCTCTTCCCCAAATGAAGTTAAGCTGGATTTATGCCTCCGGTCCAGAATCCTTTCTCCGGGAAAGCCTCTCAAGGTTGGAATTGATTGCCGATACCTATCTCTCTGTGAATACTCCCATCCAAAATGCTTTACCGAAATTGCTGGCTCTATCAGGTCCCATCCAATCAATGATTCAATCCCGGATAAGCCAAAATAGAAATCTGATCTTTGATTTTCTCCAAAGGGTGCCGGAAGTCGATTATCTCCATGCTCAGGGTGGATGGTCTGCTATCCTTCGAATTCCCTGGGGACTGGATGAAGACAAGTTCACCCTGACACTTCTGGATAAGGATGAAGTGTATGTTCATCCCGGATATTTCTTTGATATATCCGGTAACCGGTCGGTGGTCCTGAGTCTTTTGACAGATGTCAAAAATATGCATAGAGGATTGGAAATATTAGGGAAACGTATTGAAGGATTTGTAGAATCAAGGGGAAAATAGAAATGGTCGGGGCGACTGGATTCGNNGGTCCCGAACCGTGCGCGCTAGCCAGCTGCGCTACGCCCCGACTGCTTAGAAATATTTAATTTAGAATTATTATCTTAATATAATGCTTCTATTCCGACAAGCATTATTTCAAAATCATGATAATTACAGGTCTTTCTGATATCCGGTTTAGTGTTTATTCTCCCTGGAAATCCCATTTCTGCAGCTCTTCCAGTACTTCATCATTGGTCAGTTCCATATGAATCGGAGTGATAGATATGTAATTCTGCTCTATCGCATGGAAATCCGTATCAATTTCTTTGTGATAATGGGGTTCTTCACCGCCAATCCAATAATAAAGCCGGCCTCGGGGGTCGATTTTCTTGATGATTTTATCCCGATAAATCCGTTTCCCGTGTTTCACAAATTTAACTCCTTGAATTTCATTCTCAGGGAGGGCAGGGACATTGACATTCAGCAGGGTATCTTTGGGAAGCCCTTTCTGAATCACCCTAAGGGACAGCTGGCGGGCAAAATCAGCGGCTGGCTCAAAATCTATGCGAGTCCGGGTTACCAGGGACATGGCTATCGAAGGGATCCCCAGTAAGGTCCCTTCCATGGCAGCGGCTACAGTCCCGGAAAAGGTAATATCATCTCCCAGGTTGGGTCCGATGTTAATTCCGGAAACTACCAGGTCCGGCTTCTCCTTCATCAATTCAAGGACACCCAACAATACACAATCGGTAGGGGTCCCATCCACCGAAAAATGTTGAGGACTGGTTTCTACGGCTCGCAAGGGATGGTGAAGGGTTATGGAATGGCTGACCGCCGAACGTTCCCGGTCCGGGGCTACGACGGTAACCTTGCCGATTTTCGATAAGGCTTCTTCCAGGGCTTGTATGCCCGGTGAATGGATTCCATCATCATTGGTAACTAATATATTGGGTTGCATGTAATACCGGTCGCCTTTTTTCTCTGTTTAAATGTGAAATACTGGTTATAGTCTAGCCGAAAATTCACTGGAATGCGATGACTTCATTTCTTTCCTCCCTCTATCTCATCCTCGGGTTTTCCCTCTCTATCCTAAAGGGTGCCTGACCCAGGCTGTAACTATCAGCCTGGGTCCACTTTCGTTCCAATTTCGTTCCTGGTTCAGAGTGGATCAGAGAGGCTAACGGCGTGTCAATGCTTGAAATACAATATCTTAATGAATACCACAGGATTGAAAGCCAGATAAAAATTGGGAAAATAAACCTTAAAAGAACAGGGTGGATACCAAGAGGTCCGCAAAAAATGGCTTGACGAGAGATACAACCCTTACTACTATTATTGCTGGATGTAAAAGATACTGAATCTCTGTGAGAAAAGGAGCGTGTATGTTTTACATATTTATGGCAGGTGTATGTCTCTTTTTGCTGGGATTTTATTCTGGAAGAGTTTGGGTTACCCGGCTGGAAGGGAAGACCGTATCCTTAAAAACGGTCTGTATTGCGATTTTTGTGGTGATGGTAGGAGCTGTAGGTATCATTAGCCTCTCCACTCGAATGAACCACAACTCCCAAGCCAATCTCAATACAGAACCGGCGGCAGAAACGGTTACAATTATCAAATAGCTTGCCAACCACAATTGAATCAAAAGGATTATGGTAAAATAACGGTGTTTTAGTCTCCATTTGAAAAGGTATGGAAACCAGTAACGAACCTTCATCCATGATAGTAAGACAACCCTCGGTTGCCGGCCATTTTTATCCGGGCACCCCTGAGAAAATCAAACAGTTTATTGCGCAATTGGACTTGGAGCCGGAGATCCTGACAGAAAATGTCATTGGGTCAATCACTCCCCATGCCACCTATGATTGCTGTGGTGAAGTCATGGCTGAAACCTTTATGCGAATACGGACGGCAGATACTTATTTGATGCTGGGTCCCAAACATCGAGAAAAAAAAGGTGCCTGTGCCGTTTTTCAAAGAGGTAGGTGGAAGACTCCCTTGGGAGATATAGAAGTGGATTCAAACCTGACAGCGGCTTTAATGTCAGAAACTGCCTTGCTGAAAAATCTTCCCGATGACCATGAGAACGAACATTGTATCGAGGTTCAGCTGCCTATGTTGCAATATGTGGCTGACCGTCCTTTTATGATAGCGCCGATATTGGTGCCTACCGGTTTTGATTCTGAATTATGCCAGGAATTAGGCATGGCGATTTCTCGAACCATCCGAAATTGTTCCGGGCAGGTGGTCATTTTAGCCACCTCTGATTTTTCCCAGGATTTATCGCCGGAGATGGCTGAACGAAAAGACGGAAGCTTTATCCAGCAAGTGGCCCTCTTAGAATTAGAAGATTTGATGGGTGGTATTAAACGTTTTGGTTATGGATATTGCGGCATTAATGCCATTATTTCGATGCTGATTGCGGCCCGGGAACTTGGTGCAACCGGTGGCGAATTGGTAAAATACATCACTCATGGTGAATCAGAAGATGATTTTACCCGGGGAAATGGATATGCCGGAATGCTCATTAAATGAGGATATAATTGAAGGCCATCAGGGTTAAATCGCCGGTCAGAATCGATTTTGCAGGCGGTTGGACGGATGTCCCTCCTTATTCGGATGAAAAAGGCGGACAGGTGATCAATGCTTCCATCAATAAGTATGTGGAAGGTAAGTTCACTGTGGATGCCAGGGACAGAATTTTTGTCCGATATAAAAGCAATATTCCAGTATCATCAGGGCTGGGCACTTCAGCCGCCATGAATGTCGTTTGGCTGAAAATGATTTTAAGTGAATTACCGCCTGAGGAACTGGCTGAAAAGGCGTTTTGGCTTGAGAAGCTCCTGGGAATTGCCGGAGGCCGCCAGGACCAGTATGCTTCGGCAATCGGGGGCATTAATTATATGTCTTTTCACCTGAATCAGGTCAGA
>DIVR01000056.1 GCA_002428325.1 bacterium UBP4_UBA6127 | reverse complement strand
AAAATGAAAACAAATCTTCAATATTTCAGGATGTTCCTGAAACAAGATATTCTTCAATCCCGATGGGATATCATCCCGGCTGATTTCTTATTTTTCATCCACCAGGAATACCATGATTACCAGTTTGCCCTGGAAGCCCGGAGAAAACGCCGAATGCAGAAAGACCAATAGGACAGGATCCATTCATGCCCAAACGTATCGCTTTTATTGATTTATTATTTAATTACCCACCCACCGGAGGGTCCTGGGTCGATGTGTATGAAGTGGCATCCCGCCTCCAGAAAAAGGGTCATGAAGTCTGCCTCTTCCTTCCTGATTTTACCCGCTATACGAATAGAGGGGTTATAAAAGGGAATCTTCCTTTTCCTGTAAAACATATCAACTTCAGTAAATTCAGTTTTAATCGGTACACTGTCCCCCAGAGGTTCATGGAAGCCCTGGATGAGTTTAAGCCCGATTATGTCTTTATGGGAGATGGTTATTTTCTGAAACCTCATTTAGCAGCTGCTATCGCAGAGAAGTATCCCCTGATATTAAGATTCTATGCTTATGAAATCCTTTGTGGATTAAATAACCTTCGCCAGCCTCAATTCAAGAAAAACTGTGATAATCATTTACTGAAAAATCCCTGGGCATGCTGGACCTGTTTGAATTGGAATTTCAGGACTTATAAGACAGGGTTAAAACTCCTGCTGGGGAGGGATACTGATAATTTCAGAATGCATTTCGGCCAGGAATACCTGGGAGCATTAGCTTTTTCACCCGGATATCCGGCCCTCGTTAGAAAAGCTTTAAGAAAAGCCCATAAAGTCCTGGTCTATAATGATTTTATAGCGGAAATCCTTAAACCGTATTCTGAAAATATTCAAATCACACCCTCAGGGATTGATACCGAACGTTTTAGCTATACCCCACCCCCCTCCTTATCAGGATCAGGAAAGAATCAGATTCTTTTTTCGGGAAGGGTTGATGATCCTGTCAAGGGACTCCCTGTTGTTTTGGACGCATGCCGGAAATTATGGAGCATCCGACAGGATTTTGAATTGGTACTGACCACCGCAGAAAAGAAATTCCAAACAGATCCTTTTATAAAGTTAGCTGGCTGGTTACATCAGGATGAACTCCCGGCACTTTATCAATCCTGCCACATCTGTCTGGCCCCTTCAACCTGGAGAGAAGCTTTTGGGATCACAGCCTTGGAAGCAATGGCTTCCGGCCGTCCTGTAATAGCTTCTAATTGGGGTGGATTCAAGCAGACTGTTCAGGATGGTAAAACAGGATTTCTGATTCCTGTTAATGATTCAGAAGTTCTTCTTGATAGAATCACTCAATTATTAGAAAATGAAAATATATCCCATCAAATGGGCTTATTGGCAAGGGAAAGAGCAGAGAAAGAGTATAAATGGGATATAATTATTGAAAAGTATTATAAGTTTTTTGAGTAATTTGGAAAGGTTTTAAGGATTCTAGATAAATGATGAAAGTATTTCTCGGCAATGCCCCCTGGCGCAAGGGGAATCGGTATGGAGTCCGCGCCGGGTCACGATGGCCCCATTGGCAGCCCCCCAACTCAGTTTACCTTCCATTTCCCTTTTACCTGGCATATGCAACCGCGGTATTGGAAAAAGAAGGATATGAATGCCGGTTGGTAGATGGGATTGCCGAACATGATACCGAAAAAGAGTTTATCAGGAAAGCGGTTGATTTTGCTCCTGATATCATATTGCTGGAAACTTCCACCCCAACCATTGAAGTCGATATCGCAATGGCAAAAAGCCTGAAAAAGGCCTTGGGTGAAAAAGTAATCATGGTATTTGCCGGACCCCATGTAACTGTCATGAAAGATACTTTTCTGGCAGAAACCAAGGATGTAGATTATCTGTTACTGGGGGAATTTGAATATACTTTCCGGGAACTGGTTCAAAAGCTGGACAAGGGAGAATCGACCGATAACATTCAGGGAATCTCCTACCGGGATGCATCCGGGAAAGTGGTTTGCACTCCCCGCCGGGAATTGATTGAAAATATTGATGAATTACCCTGGCCGGCCTTCAAGCATCTCCCGATGCTGAATTATAACGATGATTTTGGCTCATTACCCAAACCTATGGTTCAGATGTGGGCCTCCAGGGGATGTCCCTTTAAGTGCAATTTCTGCCTCTGGCCCCAGGTCGTCTATGGGAATAACCTTTATCGACCCCGGAACCCGGTCGATGTTGTCAATGAAATGGAATGGCTCATCAAAACCTATGGGTTCAAGGCTTTCTATTTTGATGATGATACCTTTGACCTGGGAAAGAAACGTATTCTGGACCTTTGTTCTGAAATCAAGAAAAAGGGATTAAATGTTCCATGGGCGGCAATGGCCCGAGCCGATACCCTGGATCAGGAAATGCTGGATGCCATGGCTGATGCAGGCATGATTGCCATTAAATATGGGGTTGAGTCAGGCGTTCAGGAACTGGTGGATGGCTGCGATAAACATTTGGATTTAAAAAAAGTGGTTGAAACTGTCCAAATGACCAAGAAAGCAGGCATCAAAGTTCATTTAACATTTACGTTTGGACTGGAAGGCGAAACTAAAGAAAATATCCAGAAAACCATTGATTTCGCCTTAGCCCAGGATCCTGATTCGGTGCAATTTTCAATTGTAACCCCCTTCCCCGGAACCCGATATTATGAGGAATTAAAGGAAAAAGGGTATCTCCTGACCAAACAATGGTCTGATTTTGATGGGAACCGGTCAGCTGTCATACGAACCGATAACCTGACTACGGAAGACCTGATCTGGGCCCTAAACCATGCATACGAATCCTGGTATCAATACCGGGACCAGAAACTGGCCAATATGCCTTTTGAAGACAGACCCCATCCTATCCTGGATAACTATAAACCTTCCCGAAAAAAAGAAAAGGTATTGGTCCTGAATTATGCAGATGCCGGCTTACTTCTGAAAACAGCCCGGGTCTTAAAAAATAATGCCGAAGCCGGGGAATTAACCCTGATTTCCGCTAATGGTTGTGCCCAGAGGCCTGAGATAGCCGCTGATTTTAAACATATCCTGGCGATGCCTTCGGTGAAAGGATTCGCCAAACTAAAAAGCATGCTGGCATTGATTAGGGAAATTCGGAAAAATCATTACGATCTGATGATTTTCTTAAGTGATGACGCAAATTCCTATATGCGAAGATTTCCTCTATCGTTAACCTATTTCAGCGGAGCCCATATCAAGCTGGTAACCGATCGGTATGGGAATGGGTATCAAGTAGAAAAACCGTTAAGTTATCTTCCCAAATTGCTTACCCAATGGTGGCAGGAAAGGTAATCTGCCTTTCAGGTTGGTTTTTCCAATTAGTTAAAATGAATCGGATAGATATGAGATATGTTATATGTTAATTCTTGGTATTGAAACATCCTGTGATGAGACTTCTGTTGCCATCGTTGAAGATGGCCGGATTGTCCATGCCAATATAATCCTCTCCCAGATTGACCTGCATAAAAAATATGGAGGTGTCGTGCCGGAGATTGCTTCTCGAGCCCATATTAAAACATTCCTCCCGGTATTGAAAGAAGCACTGGATACTGCCGGTAAGAAGATTGAAGATATCGACTTAATTGCGGTCACCTATGGCCCCGGTCTGGTGGGTGCCTTATTAATGGGAGTAACCGCCGCCAAAACCATCTCCCTGTCCCATAATATTCCCCTGATGGCAGTCAATCATCTGCATGGGCATATTTATGCAACTTTTATTGAGAATCCGGGGATTGAGTTTCCGGCCTTAGCCTTTGTGGTCTCAGGAGGGCATACCAGCCTGATAGAGATGCCCGGACATATGCAGTTCAAAGAAATCGGTTCCACTATGGATGATGCCGCCGGGGAATCCTTTGATAAAGTAGGCAAAAAACTGGGACTGCCCTATCCAGCCGGCCCCTATATTGACCGGTTAGCCAAATCTGGCAGGCCCGATGCTGTGAAATTCCCCAGAGCCATGATGAAACAGGACAATTTTGATTTTAGTTTTAGCGGCCTTAAGACAGCCGTCATCCGCCACCTGGAATCTCACCCTCTCGGTTCAGATGGGATAACCCTGGAAGATATCACCGCCAGCTTCCAGCAGGCAGTGATTGATGTATTGACCCATAAATCCCTGAATGCTGCTCGAAAGATGCAGGCCAAAAGCCTTCTTTTATGCGGAGGGGTCGCCGCCAATTCAGGCCTTCGTTCCCAATTATCAGCAGCCGCTGAAAAAGAAGGAATTCGAATGTATATGCCCAGCCTGAAATTATGCACCGATAACGGGGCAATGATCGCTGCAGCAGGATATTATATGCACCAGGCAGGTATGCCAACGGCTTCCCTGGAATTAAACGCATTCGCCACTTTGGATATTGAAACCTGAGAAATGGAAGAGCCCACCCCTTATGGATTCAATCTCCCCTAAAAATAATCCTTTAAGAATCGGGACTCTGGTTCTGAAAAACCCCCTGGTGTTAGCTCCCATGGCAGGATTTACTGACCTTCCCTGCCGTATCATGAGCCGAAGATTTGGAGCCTCTCTGGCCTTTACAGAAATGATCAGCGCCCCGGGATTGCTCTATAACAGCAAACGTACCTTTGAGATGCTTCAATCCACAGAAGAAGACCGTCCGCTGGGGATTCAGTTATTTGGGTCTGAACCCAAAAGCCTGGCCACCGCCGCCAAGATTTGTGAAGAACATGGAGCGGATCTGATTGACTTAAACTGTGGCTGCCCCGTCCGAAAAGTTGTGAAACAATATGCAGGCTCCGCCCTGATGGGAGACCCTAATCGGATGGTTGAAATAATCCATTCCATGGTAGAAGCCGTGAAAGTCCCGGTTACCATCAAAATCCGCTCAGGCAGAGACGAAGATTCCATCAATATCCTGGAAATTGCAGAGAAGATTAAACACCTGGGACTGTCGGCCATTACCCTGCATCCCCGAACGGCAGCTATTCCCTACTCCAGTAAACCCCGATGGGATTTAATCAAGGAATTGAAAGCTATCGTGCCTTTCCCGGTCTTGGGGTCAGGGGGATTAATAACCGATCAGGATGTCGCCAATATGATCAATAATACCGGAGTAGATGGGGCCATGTTGGCTCGAGGAGCCTTGGGGCATCCCTGGTTATTTGATACTTCCATGAGACGGCTTCGGGGAGAAACCTCCATCATTAAACCATCCCTTCCCCAGCGAGTTGAATTAATGAAAGAACATCTCTCCATGATGATTCCACTGTATGGAGAAGAAATAGCCAACCGCCTGTTCAGAGCCCATTCCCTGTATTATGTTTCAGGATGGCCTCAGGCAACCTGGCTTCGGGGCAACTTAAATCAAGTCAGCCACTATTCCCAGCTTTGCAGCTTACTGGACCAATATATCAAAGAATATAATAACTCAGATAACACCGAGGCTCTTGATTCTTGACGACAGGACTATCACTTCACTAGGATTGATAAATGCTTAGTTCCTGGAGAAACAATAAGGCATTGAATTTCTTTATAATCACCCTGACTCTTTTTGTCTTTGGGATTGGGTCAGCTTTAGTGCTATTCCATCATCACCCCGGTTATGCCAATGGATACAATCCCGACTGCCATCTTTGTGTAACCAGGAATTTTATCCTTCACGAGACCCCTTTTCTATTATCCTGTTTATCATACCTGACTGTTTTAGGGGTTATACTCGGATATGGTATCACCAGCTTCGGACTTCATCATTGCCATACTCACAGTGAAAACACAAAACATCATCATGGCCCCTGCTTGATATGCCTATGGAAAACGTTTCTCATGGAAACCCTCCGGGGAGATTTATCCATTATTCTGGCTGGTATAGTGCCGATCATTTTCGAGTTTCACCCTTTGGTTCAAGTACCTTTTGTCCAAACATTAAAAGTCACCCCCCAACAAGTTCGCGCTCCCCCCATTTTTTCCTTTTAACCATCACTTCAAATTTTTCATTCAACAAAAACCTCGATGATTTACTGAAAGGAAAGCTATAACTATGCATCAAAGAACCCCTATTCAACAGGGCTTCACCCTGATTGAATTACTTATAGTCGTGGCCATCATTGCAATTCTGGCGGCCATAGCCATTCCCAATTTTCTGGCGGCCCAGATTCGGGCCAAGGTATCGAGAGTTCAGGCGGAATTTCATACTTCTACCCAAGCCATCGAGTCTTACCATGTTGATAATAATACCTATCCTTATTACAATGGAAGAGATCAACAGATTAGCCCGACAATAGCAGATGATGCTGGACCACACTTTCTGCCTTATACCCTTACCACCCCGGTTGCCTATTTATCTTCCCTGTTTGATGAGATTTTCGAGGGAAGAAATACTCCAGGGAATATCCCCAAAAAGCATGAATTCCATTATTTCAACTATATCCAAAGCCCCAATTTTTTCGTCTTGAGAGAAATGGCAGCAACCGGTAATCAAAACAACGCATATGCATATTATCTTGCAAGCAATGGACCGGATCTCTGGTGCAATGGTGCAGGGTTGATAGTCTACGATCCCACTAATGGGACGACCAGCAGCGGGGATATTGTCCGTTTTGGCCCTTAACAACCTCGATGATTTACTGAAAGGATAATTATAACTATGAATAAAAGAACATACACCCATCAGGGCTTCACCCTGATTGAATTACTTATTGTAGTAGCCATCATTGCAATTCTGGCGGCTATAGCCATCCCCAATTTTCTGGCGGCCCAGATTCGGGCCAAGGTATCCAGGGCTCAATCAGAACAAAGGACCACAGCCACGGCTCTTGAATCTTATATGGTGGATAATAATACCTACCCCTGGTATAACAATCCCCATGATGATGCGGCGGAAGGAGAGTTCTATACACCTCTTACACTGACAACTCCGGTGGCTTATGTCAGTTCCCTTTTCAACGATGTCTTTCCGAATCTAAGCTCTGATAAAGACACCCATGAGGCCCATCCCTTCCATTACAAACATGAAGAAGAAAGTCCTGGCCAAGTAGGTGCCTGTTATGAGTCCTGCTATGACCTTCCAGCAGGCTCTGGAAATTATAAGTGGTTAGTCTCCAGCCATGGCCCGGATGTGGATGATGATGAAATGGAAACCCTGTATGACCCCACTAATGGGACAACCAGCAGCGGGGATATTGTCCGTTTTGGCCCATAATCAAGGTTGATTTGTAGTATTTCCAGATAAACAAAAGCGTCTCTTGACCCGTTTCCTTCGGTCTGGAGACGCTTATTTATTTCTATCCATCCAGATTATTTGACTGTCAGGACAGAATCATGGGACCCGTAACAATTCCATTCCCAATCAGGATTGCTCGGATCAGACCACCACTCACCATCAACAATAAATTTATAGAGATACCTGCCGGCTGGAAGTTTTATTGATACCTTCCAAATCCCGGTTTTAGGATCTATCTTGAGAGGGTGGGAGGTCGTATTCCATTTATTGAACTGTCCCGAAAGATAGACAGATTTGGCATGCGGGGCCGGAATTTCAAATTTCTTGATTTTCAATCCTGTAGATTTTGTTGTTTTGGCAGGAGCCTTTTTTTCTTTAGGTTTCTCTGTTTTAGGGGTAGATGTTTTTTTAACAGGCATACGAAATCTCCTTCACTCAAATAAATTTATCCGGTGGGGGATAAGGGCTGTTCAAAGATTACAACAGATATATTTTCCACTTTAATCCTACCGACTCCTATTAATTCTTATTATAGTCCATATCTCACTCTGACCGTCAATTAATCCAACGGTCCAAGGTCAGATAGCCTCCTGGTATTTTGCCTGGGCAGACCAGTCAGTCAAGCTGGCAAGATAGTCACAAACAACCCGTTGAGGAACATCTGTTTCCAGCCGATCCCGAAAAAGAACAGGCAGCTGCTCCAGATGGGTTAATGTCTGCTCAAACAAATAACTCAGTAACTGGTCAGCCAACTGGTTTCTTTTCACCAAGAGAGGATGTTGATAGACATGGGCAGATAAAAATTCCTTTAATTCCTGGACCCGGGGATTCATAGCCGGGCTGAAATCAGAGGTTTTCCCTTCCCTCCGCCGAATACCTTCCGGAGAATGTATCCCTTCTTTTTTTAGCCGGGTCTCTGTTTCCCTGACCACATCCTCAACCAAGGCATTGATAATAGACCGGATAACCAGGGACTTAAATTCTATCCGGCTGATATGAGGATATCGTTCATATAAAAGACCTGCGTATTCCTCCCATAAAGATAGTTTTTTGATATCTTCAAGTTTGATTAAATTCTGCTGAAGGGCATCATCCAGATCATGGGAATTATACGCTATCGCATCAGCCACATCGACCAATTGGCATTCCAGGGTTGGCATTTTTCTGGGAGAGACACTCGTTTTATCTCCAGAGTCAGCTTCAAACACAGCATGCTTAAGGATACCCTCTCGCACTTCATAGGATAAATTCAATCCGGGATATTGGGGAGTTTTACATTCCAGGAAATCCACCACCCGGAGCCCCTGGGAATTATGTTCAAACCCTCCATATCCTTCCATCCAGCGATTTAAGACATATTCCCCGGCATGCCCAAAAGGAGTATGCCCCAAGTCATGGGCAAGGGCAATGGCCTCCACCAAGTCTTCATTCAGTCTCAGCATCCGGCCCATGGATCTGGCAATCTGGGACACTTCAAGGGTATGGGTTAACCGCGTCCGGTAATAATCCCCATCCTGGGTAATGTAAACCTGGGTCTTATATTGAAGCCGTCGAAATGCCGTGGAATGGATGATCCGATCCCGATCCCGCTGGAATACCATCCGGTAAGGATGTTCCGGTTCAGGATAATGCCTCCCCTGAGACTGGCGACTGCTGATGGCATAAGGGGCCAGCTGTCTCTCTTCCAATTTTTCAAAAGATTCCCGTGTTTCCATAAATACCTCTTTCAATTCTAATTATTACTATAGAAAGAATCCGGAAACCTCGTCAATAAACCCTTACCGGAAGCCAGGTTTCAAGATATCCAAGGGGTTCTTTCCCCATTAATTAAGCCCTTCAGGAAATCCAAACTTGAATTCCTGCTTAAAATCAGGGGTTTCTTATAAAAATAATTATAAAATTCCCTTGACAAAAAATCGGGTTCTGATAATATTCAAGTGTTTTTATAATTCGATCTTAAAATTATGGTAAAGGGGGGATAATTCCATGAACAAGCAAGAGCTAATTGAAGCCGTTGCCAAAATTTCGAAGTTGAACAAACGTCAGTCAGGCGATGCCGTCGATGCTATAATCGCCAGTATTTCTACTGTCCTGAAGAAAAAACAGAAAGTTGCGCTGATCGGTTTCGGCACTTTCAGTGTTACCAAGAAGAAAGCCCGGATAGGCCGAAACCCACAGACTGGCAAGGAAATTAAAATAGCTGCCAGGAATGTCCCGAAATTCACCCCGGGGAAAGCTCTCAAGGATACGGTTAATAAATAACCTCATCCATTCTTCGGAAAAGAAATTATTTCCAAAATAAAAGGCGGTTCTGTGAAAACAGAACCGCCTTTTTTCATATACAGCTGATTATCTTATCAAGCCAATTCAAGATCGACTTTATTTTCTTCACGGTTAATCCGAGCAATTTTCACTCGAATTGAATCCCCTAATCGGAAACTCCGTTTCGATTTCTTACCTTTAATAAGGTACTGGTCTTCCAGGAAGATGAATTCATCATTCCCCAGAGATTCCAGAGGAATCAATCCATCTACCAGGATATCATCCATTTCCACAAAGACTCCAAACCGGACAACACCGGAGATAACCCCCGGATGAATCGAACCCAGATGGTCCTGAAGGAATTCCAGTTTTTTAGTCAGCTTGGCTTCCCGTTCAGATTCCATGGATCGCCGTTCAGCTTCAGAACAAAGGCGGCAGGATTCTTCCAGCCGTTTTGATAATTCTTCCTTATTCAAAGCAGCCAGGGATTTTTGAATGTCCCGGCGAAGCAATCGATGTACCATCAAATCCGGATACCGCCGAATAGGTGAAGTAAAATGGGTATAAAAAGTGGCTGCCAACCCGAAATGGCCGCTATTTTCAACACTATACCGAGCTTCTTGCATGGACCGGAGTAAAAGGCTGTTAATCAACCGTTCTTCTGGTTTTCCCGCCGCTGATTTCAAAAGCCTTTGAATTTCCTTGGCCTCCATGGGATCGGTTACTTTGAGTTTATATCCCAGAGGTCTCAGGAAAGCCGAAAATTCTCTAAGCTTTTCAACATCCGGAGACGGATGCACCCGATAAACAAAAGGAATACTCTGGGAATGCATATGGGTTGCTACGGCTGTATTGGCCGCCAACATAAATTCTTCAATCAATTGATGGGAAAGAGTGTTTTCTTCCTTTTTGATACCAATGGGTTTGGCTTTATCATCCAGGATGATTTTCACTTCCGGGAGATTGAAATCAATGGACCCTCGTTCCCCTCTCTTTTTACGGAGCAACAGGGACAGTTCAGACAATTTCTTGATAAGGGGAACGCAATCAGAATATTCTTTCAGGAATCCAGGGGTTGATTTCCCATCCAGGACATCCTGTATCTGGTCATAATGAAATCGGGCCCGGGTTCGAATGATGGTCTCCGCAAACCGGGTCTTCAACAAAGTCCCCTGGGCATTATATTCTAGAAAACAACTCAAAGTCAGCCGGTCCACAGCCGGATGAAGGCTGCAAACCCCATTCGAAAGAGCTGTCGGCAACATCGGTATGACTCGGTCAGGAAAATAAACAGAAGTTCCGCGGGTACCTGCTTCTTTATCCAATTCAGTGCCTTCAGTAACATACTGGCTGACATCAGCAATATGGACTCCCAGCAGATAATGGCCTTCAAAGGTATGTTCCAGAGATACGGCATCATCCAAATCCCTAGCATCTTCGGGGTCAATTGTAAATATCAGCTTATCCCTGTAATCTAAACGGCCATCGGACATCACCGATTTCAAGGCCTGTTTTTCAGCCTCTTTCAGGACAGTATCAGAAAATTCCATCGGCAGCCCATGTTTGGCAATAATGGATTCCATATCCACACCATAGTCTCCCGGATATCCCAAAACTCGAGTAATTTCTCCTTCGAGAATGGAGCTTTTTCCTTGAGCAGGCTCTGTAAGGCTTACCATGACCATCTGGCCCGGTTGGGCTTTACCAGATTTTCCCCGGGGGACCCTGATGGGTTGAAAAACTCTTTTTTCCTGGGGAGACACAAATTGTCCATATCGGTCGGATTCAAATAAACCAATAAAACTGGTTTTATTACGTTTCACCAGTTTAACGATTCGACCCCGGGGTTTTCCGGCTCGGGGCCGGGACTCAATTTTTACCAGAACCGTATCCCCATTTAAAGCTATTGAAGATTTCATGGCTTCTTCAGGGATATAGATATCAGGATTACCTGCTACTTCCGGGATCACAAATCCAAATCCCTGAGAGAAACATTCCAGCTTTCCCTGAATAATCGGAGCTTTACGGGGACCTGAGGCAGTTCTTGCCGTTTTAGTGCCAGCAGGCGCTGTATCCGTCCGGGCATAACGTTGCCCCTGAACCTGTCGAATTTTACCCTGCTGAGTCAGCCAGGCGATGGCTTCTCTGACATCCGGCCGCTCAACGCCATTTTTTTTCAAACGACGGGCAAGGTCTCCCAGAGCAAAGGTCTTGGGATAATTGGACTGGATATATTTATAAATTTCTTCTTTTTTCATTAATTACAGTTTTCCTCTAATTTATTTTCAGTTTAATATAGTTTACAGTTTACAGGGAACAGGGTTCTTTGGATAGCATCCGGCTTAAAGAAAAGACTTTTGGGCTCAAATTCAATTTGGAGATCAGGAAATCATTAAACGAATGTGATGGAAGCAGCCAACAGGGAATTCCCTGTTCTTGGTTCAGATTACTTTTTCAAATTTTACCGTTGGGCTTTCAACTGGCCGCAAGCAGCCAGAATATCCCGACCCCGGGATTCTCGAAGGGTGGCAGTCAGCCCTGCTTTCCAGAGAGCCTGCTGGAATGCCAGCATGGTTTCCCTGGCCGGACGCTGAAAGGGGACATCCGGGGATTCATTCAGGGGGATTAAATTTACTTTGGCATGCAGCCCCTGGAGTAATCGAACCAGTTGCAAAGCATCTAACTGGGAATCGTTGATTCCCCTCAGCATGACATATTCAAAGGTCAGCGGACGCCGCTGAGCCGCAGGATATTTCTTCAAAGTCTGAATCAGTTGGGCCAGAGAATAAACCTTATTAATCGGAAGCAGCCGATCCCGTTTATTATCATCAGCCGATGTCAGTGAAATAGCCAGACGAACTCCTGTGTCCGCATTTAAAAATTTATCGATCTGTGGAACAACCCCTACGGTAGAGACGGTAATCCGTCCAGGTCCCCAGTTCATACCTTCCGGACGGGTCAGTATTTTCAACCCCTTCAACAGATTATCCAGATTCAGCAAAGGTTCGCCCATCCCCATCACCACGATATGGGTCAAATACCGATGGACAGGCCCATTTTCTTTCTTTTCAACTGGCAACCCTGTATCCGGATGGATATAAGGGTCTTCACATAAATCTCTTTCCACAGCTAATACCTGTCCAACAATTTCCCCGGCGGTTAAATTCCGGGAAAAGCCCATTTTCCCTGTCAGGCAGAAAACACAGCCCATTGCGCAACCCACCTGGGAGGAAACACAGAGGGTCAGCCGGTCGGCATCAGGAATCATAACTGATTCAATGGTTTGGCCATCCTCTAAGGTGAAAAGGTATTTGCGGGTTCCATCGGAAGAAACAGTCTTCCCTATCGGGGCCATCTGGGAGATTCGGGTATTCTCTTCCAACAGGGCCCTGAATTCTTTCGGTAAATCGGACATTTCTTCAAAACCAGTGGCCAATTGCCTGTAAAGCCAGCCATAAAGCTGTTTGGCTCGATAGGGTTTTTGGCCTAAAGATTGAATCAATCCAGTTAATTCTTCCAATGGAAGGGATAAAAGGTCAGGTTTTTGCATAGTCGAAGTTTATATACTTCATATCAATGATAGCATAAGCAGGAACAGAAAACGGTTAAATATCCGAAAAAAAGGAATAACCACTGTTCCAGGGTGATCAATTCAGTTATTCAATATTGGCAATTTGCTGTTTAAGCTTATCCAGTTCAGTTTTGACATCTACCACGATCCTGCCAAGTTCTGAATGGGGGGTCTTGGAACCCATGGTGTTAAATTCCCGGAATAGCTCCTGGAAAATAAAATCCAATTTACGTCCGGCTGCCTGCCCCGCCTTAACCGTTTCATAAAACTGGATAATATGGCTTTCCACTCGGACGATTTCTTCAGTTATATCGGTCTGTTCAAGACATCCCATGGCAATGGACGCCAATGTTCCCTGATCGACTTTATCCACCGATTCTTCGACCAGCCGATGTAACTCCTGATGAAGCCGTTCTTCTCTCTCTTTTTGGGATTTCGGCGCCAGTTTTTTGATTGATTTAATAGATTTCTCAATAAACTTCATCCTGGCAACAATATCTTTCTGGAGTTTAGCCCCTTCTTTGGCCCGCATCTCCATTAATCCTTTTATAGCCTCTTCCATCAGAGATTTAATATCCTCCCATTTCCAGTCTTTGGAGGACCCATTGGCTTCTAGAACCAGGACCCCGGGAAGATTCAGGAACGTTTCTAATTTATCCGGTGCCGCCAATTTCATTTTCCGGGATACTTTTTGAAAGGTATCCTGATAATATTCCAAGGTTTCAAGATTAATACTCGCCCCCTGGGCGGCGCTGCCGGTCAAACCGGATTTCATGAAATAAGCGGTTATATCGAATCGGCCCCGCTGCACTTTTTCTTTCACATATTGAATAATATGGGGTTCCAGGCTGGAAAGCTCCTGGCTGGACCGGACAAAAACATCACACCCTTTATGGTTGACGGATTTTATCTCAATTACCAGTTCTTTTCCTTGGACATTTCGGGAACTTCGGCCAAAACCTGTCATACTGATAAACATATATTTTCGTGCCTGCCTTCATTAAATAGGGTGTATAAAAAGCTTCCTGATATCAGAATCTCTCATTATTTACAGAACTGGTTACAGGAGGGGGCTCTATGGTGAAATGCTATCAGGACCGGTGTAGAATTGTCAAAAAAGGGGAAATACTCTATCCTTAATCTCAGAAATGGATAAGTCCGGGCAGTCAATATTCTTCCCGGTATTTTCCATTTCTTCATTATTTTAATGATAATATATAGTTAATAGATAAAGTATTGATGGCCTATATGAAAGAGGAATATTCCCTTGCCAACCCGAACTCTGCGAAAATTTCTTAGAAAACCCAAAGGACTCCTTGTAGTGATTTCTGCCCCTTCAGGAGCCGGTAAAACAACAATCGCCTTAGAGGTTATCCAGAAGGTTCCGGATGTGGTCCGTTCAATATCCATGACCAGCAGGAGCATCCGTCCGGGAGAGATCAACGGGAAAGATTATGTCTTTGTCAGCCAAAAAGAATTCCAGCGCCGGATTAAATTAAACCATTTCCTGGAGTGGGCTGAAGTCCATGAAAACCTTTACGGCACCCCAAAATCCTGGGTCAACAATCAAATCAGTAAGGGTAAGATTATCTTATTGGTAATTGATGTCCAGGGAGCTGAGCAAATCAAACAAGCCTATCCTGAATGTGTTTCAATCTTTATTCTTCCCCCCTCAATGCAGGAACTAAAATATCGGCTCATTAAACGCAATACCGAGTCTAAAGAATCACTGACCGTTCGTATCCGAAATGCCATGATAGAATACAAGTTTGTGAAAGACTACGATTATGCTGTCATTAATGATGACCTGAATAATGCTGTTGAAAAAGTCAGGGCCATCCTGGCGGCAGAAAAATGCAGGGTACACCGATGGTTGACTCCGAAAAAATAAGCAAAAAGGAAACCCTCCCCTCCCTTCCCTGGGAAGGTAAATTTGTGGTATTGGGAGTAACCGGCAGTATTGCTGCATATAAATCGGCTGAGATACTCCGCCGCATCCAGGATATGGGAGCCCAAATCCAGGTAGTGATGACCCGGTCCGGGGCAAAAATAATGTCACCGGACACCCTTCAAAGGCTTAGCGGCCGAAAAGTCATGATAGACCTGTTTGAAGAAAACCAGGAATGGCAAATTGGGCATATTGCCCTTTCTGACAGAGCGGATGCTTTTCTGATAGCGCCTGCCACAGCCAATACCCTGGCCAAAATGGCCCATGGAATTGCCGACGATTTACTCAGCGCCACCCTCCTGGCGACTCGAAAACCTGTCGTAGCAGCTCCCGCCATGAATGATGGTATGTGGGAGAATCCGGCTACCCAGACTAATTTAAGCGTTTTAAAAGATAGGGAAATCCGTATTGTCACGCCTGCAGAGGGTTATTTAGCCTGCGGTAGGATAGGTACAGGCCGACTAGCAGAGATTCCTGATATACTGAGTGCTTTGGGAGAAGCCCTCCAACCCCGGAAGGATTATGCCGGCAAGAAGTTACTCATCAGCGCCGGTCCAACACAGGAATATATCGACCCGGTCCGTTTTATCAGTAATCCCTCCTCAGGAAAAATGGGATATGCTATTGCCAGTGAAGCCAGGGAACGGGGAGCTGAAGTGATTCTGGTCTCAGGTCCGGTCAATCTCAGGCCTCCGTATGGGGTCCAGACACTACCCGTACAAACCTCTGACGAAATGGCTCAAGCCTTGATGAAACATTACCCTCAAGCCGATATGGTTTTTATGACAGCTGCTGTCTCGGATTTTAAGGCCCTTTTACCTTCTGAACAGAAAATTAAGAAGAGAGAATCCACCCTTGAACTTAAATTAACCCCAGCTTTGGATATCCTTAAAGAAATGGGAAAACAGAAATCCCATCAAATCCTGGTTGGATTTGCGGCAGAAACCCAAAATTTAGAAACCTATGCCCGACAGAAGATGAAAGAGAAAAATCTGGATTATATCATTGCCAATGATGTCTCCCAGCCGGGCATGGGATTTGGTTCTGACCAAAACACTGTCCTGCTACTTGGAAAACATCAGAAAGAACCCGAATCGATGGGTCCATTACCCAAATGGGCCATTGCGAAAGCAATCTTGGACCGCTTTTCCGGGGATGTTGCCTGATTCACCCCCGTTTGGTGTATAATTTTTTTACAATCCTTTTCTTCCAAACAATCAACGGGTAGCCTCCGGCTGCTCAACAAGCGAGGTAGGTAGAATAAAATGCAGATATCCGAGTTTGAATTGCTGCTTCATGAAATGATTAAGCATGGGGCATCTGACCTTCATTTAAAAACGAATTCGGCACCTTTATTTCGTATTAATGGGAAATTATTCCCTGTGGATTATCCGAAACTGACACCCCAGGATACCGCCCAACTGGCAAACGAGTTATGCTCCACACCTCGGCTTCAGAAAGATAAAGAAGAGAATGGGAGCGCTGATTTTGCTTATATGGCTCCCGGATTAGGCCGATTCCGTATCAATGTGTTCCGGCAGAGAAGTTCCTATGATGTGGCCTGCCGGGCTATCAAATTAACCATTCCTACGGTTCAGGACCTGCATTTGGAAGAAGGGGTCATGAACTACCTTTCCACCATGGAACGTGGATTGGTATTACTCACCGGAACTGCCGGCTCGGGTAAATCCACGACATTGGCAGTCTTGGTCAATCTTATTAATGCTCACCGATTTGAGCATATTCTGACCATTGAAGATCCCATTGAATATATGCATTCCAATATAAAAAGCGTGGTCAGCCAACGTGAAGTCGGAACCGATTGTCCTTCTTTCCAAGATGCGTTGGAACATGCTCTTCGCCAGGATCCGGATGTCATCCTGGTAGGGGAAATCCGAGATGAAGAAACTATGCGGGTCACCATGGGGATTGCGGAAACCGGACACGTGGTTTTATCAACCCTCCATACTTATAATTGCGCACAGGCTGTGGACCGGGTTTTGGATTTTTATCCTCCCCATCTGCATCTTCAAGTCCGAAAACAGCTTTCCAACACTATTCAGGCGGTTATCTGCCAGCGGTTAGTCCCTCGGGCGGATGGAAAAGGTCGTGTCCCTGCCATGGAAATCATGGTAGCTACGGCAGCCGTTCGTAAGCTCATCAATGAAGGAAAAATCAACGAACTGCAACAGGCTATCCAAAACGGAGAAATGGGTAACCAGACTTTCAATCAATCCCTGGTGAAACTTTACAAAGATAAATTAATTGATTTGGAAACCGGGCTGCTTTATTCCGATGACCCGGCTGGTTTCCGCCGAAACATATCGGGTGGTTATGCAGATTCCGACCGCAAAGGGATTGTTTTTTAAATCACGGGATATTTATTGTATGGCAGAATCCATTCAGGAAATCCTAAAACAAATTATTGGGCAAATCTCTAGCCAGGTACAGATTGAGCATATCATTGAAGATAAGCCCGTTCCGTCCCTGCGCCGGGCAGCGCCTGCTGTCCAGAAAACCGGAGCTGACATCACTACTATCAATAGAAACTCATTGACACCAAAGACCCGATTTCCTGAACCGGAGATTCAACCAGAAGCTGACCTAAAGCCAGAGTCTTCCCCAACGGTAATCACACCTAAAATCTCTGTCAGGACCCAAAAAGCGGCGGCCTTGGCAACCGCTGTCCCGGAAGTTGCCCTTCCCCCGGAAATGGAAGCACTCCGAAGCAAGGTTTCCACCTGCGAAAAATGCAGCCTCTGCCAAACTCGCCATAATGTGGTATTTGGAGTGGGCAATCCCCGGGCCGAACTGGTTTTTGTCGGGGAAGCCCCGGGAGAAGACGAAGATATCCAGGGAGTCCCCTTTGTCGGCAGGGCCGGACAGCTTCTGACCCAGATGGTTGAAGAACCCCGTTCCCTGGGAATCAAACGCAGTGATGTCTATATCTGCAATGTCCTGAAATGCCGCCCCCCGGAAAACCGGAATCCTGAATCCCATGAAATAGAATGCTGTGAACCCTATTTGAAACTCCAGTTGGAACTCATCAAACCTAAAGTGATTTGCACCCTGGGGAAGTTTGCCTCCCAGACACTTTTGAAATCCCAGACCCCTATCAGCCAATTGAGAGGCAAATGGTTTGAATACGAAGGAATTCCCCTGTTACCCAGTTTTCATCCTTCCTATTTATTGAGGAATGCCTCGGCAAAAAAGGAATCCTGGCAAGATATGCTGGCATTGAGAAATAAAATTGATGAACTCAGAGACAGGCCTGATTAGTCCTATCTCTTGAAGAACGATATTTAAAAATGATTTGATTCTATTTTCTAACTGACAATTTTGGTTTATAATCACAGCTTGCAATAGAATATAAAGATAAGAGTGTTTTTTGCCTAAAGAAGGAGTGTGTCCGATGAGACCTACAAAAAAGATATCCTTAAAATATCAATTTCTCTTGATAGCAGGATTGGTTGGATTAATCTCAATAACCGCACCGGGATGGGCCCTGGAATTTATTACTGATAATTCGGACACGACGGCCTGTGTCATGGATCCCCCCAAAACCTGGAATGAAAGCGCTTTCGGCAATAATTATGCGGGAAGTAAATTATATTCCACCAAGGGTGATGGAACCCATACGGTCACCTTCACCACCAAACTCCCCAATGGCCGATATAATCTGAAAGCCTGGGTCAATCCCAGCCAGTATGCTTCCGATGCCCATTACCTGGTTGTCCATGCCCGGGGAACCACCGCGGTGGTCAGAAACCAGTATATGCGGGTAGGCGACTGGCCTATCGATTTGGGTGTCTATGATTTTGAACAGGAAGGTAAAGTAATTGTCAGTAATTATTTTACCGGTCCGGAAAATTACGTTGTGGCGGATGCTGTCCGATATGTGGAAGTTTCCACCACTGAGATTGTCTGGAGCAGCAATTCTCCCCAGGAAGCCTTAAGCCTGTCAACCACCATGGAAAAACCAGTTTTAATCTATTTTTCCACAGACAAAAGCTCAGAATGCCAGCAGTTGGAGACAGAAACTTTCAGAGATCCCACCTTGGTCAAGATGATTGAAAATTTCATTACCGTGAAAGTGAAAGGTGAAGAAAATCCTGAACCCCTTCGGCATTACAATATTTACCGGGTACCGACCATTCTGATTCTGAATCGGGCGGGCACTGAGAAATTCCGGATGGAAGGGTTTAAGAATTCCAATGATATGATTCGGGAATTAAATACGGTGCTTAGTATGGTTAATAATGATCAACGTTAGCAAATAAGTCATAATACATAAAAAAAGGCCTGCTCATCCAAAGAGCAGGCCTTTTTTTGTAGCCTATCAGAGAAATTGGAAATCTATCTTCAATAACTGAATGATTTCATCGCTTCCAGTTGAATTCTTTTCAGGGGAATACCTTTTTCTTTCGCCAGTTTTCGGCAATCTTCATACTCAGGGGTAGCCGAGACAATTTTACCATTCAGCCGGCCGATTTTAATTCGAATATTCCCATAGGGGGTTGAGACCATCTGGAATTCCCTGTCCAGTATCGTTCGCTGCGCTTCCCATGACCGGATGCCAAAAGTCGTAGTCTGATTGAAAATAAGGGTTTCCAACCCGGGGACAACTTCCCGGGAAGCCAGGACAGTCAACGTGATTCCCGGCCGGTTTTTCTTCATCTGGACTGGAGCCAAGGTAACATCCAAAGCACCCTGGGCCAGTAAATCTTCTATCAGGCATTCATAGGCCTGGGGATTTAAATCATCCAGATTGGCTTCCAGGACCACAATACAATCTTTCTGGGCAGATTCACTTCCCTCCCCAACCATGACCCTTAGAACATTGGCTTGGATATCTAAATCAGCATTGGCGGCCCCATATCCGATGGAAGAAACATCCATCGGCGGCATAGACCCGAACTCTGAGGCCAGAGTGGTGATCAAGGCCGCTCCGGTGGGAGTTACCAATTCCTTTGGGATATCACTTCCATAACCGGGCACCCCCTGGCATAATTCTACGGTAGCAGGAGCGGGAACAGGGATCACCCCATGTTCAGTCTTAACCGTCCCACTGCCAAAATTCAACGCTGAACTGTAAATTTTCTCGATATTCAACAGATGGAGTCCCAGGACTGAGCCAACAATATCCAAGATGGAATCGATGGCCCCAACCTCATGGAAATGGACCTTTTCCAGAGGAATCCCATGGACCTTCGCCTCAGCTTCGCCCAATCGGCGGAAGACTTTTAAACTATCGATTTTAACTCTCTCAGGAAGCTGGCTTCCTTGAATGATTTTTTCTATCTGCGGCAGATGGCGGAACACCTGTTTTTCCCGAACGATCACATCCACTTTTATTGCTGTGATTCCTTTTTTTATGACCGTTCGGCATTCCAGGTCATACCCTGAAAGTCCCAGAGTATCTAATCCGGATTTTAATTCTTCAAACGGTACCCCGGCAGCGACTAAAGCCCCAAGGGTCATATCTCCGCTGATTCCGGAGAAACAATCAAAATAGGCAATTCTCATCAGGAGATTATTTTCCTTTCTCACTATTAATCAGGTTGGCAATGTATCCGGCGCCAAACCCATTATCGATATTGACTACCGAAACCCCGGAAGCACAGCTGTTTAACATTGACAGCAGGGCTGAGACCCCACCAAAACTGGCGCCATACCCCACACTGGTGGGAACCGCAATGACCGGACAATGGACCAGGCCGGCCACCACACTGGGTAAGGCTCCTTCCATGCCCGCAACAACAACTAAGACTCGGGAATCGGTTAAGACTTCTCTTTGTTCCAGCAGCCGGTGAATTCCAGCCACTCCCACATCATAGACTCGCCGGACTTCATTCCCCAAAGCCTCTGCGGTTACTGCTGCCTCTTCAGACACGGGGATATCAGAGGTTCCGGCGCAAAGCACCGACACCAATCCTTTTTTCGTTTTCAGAGGAGTTACCTCTGCGGTAATGATTCTGGCCGGATCATGGTATTGGGCATCAGGATACTTCTGCCGGATCGCATTGAACATTTCAAAATTTGCCCGGGTCGCCAGGAGATTCTGGCCTGCCTGGAGGATTTTATCAGCAATCCGCACCACCTGTTCCACGGTTTTTCCCTGGCAGAATATTACCTCCGGAGTTCCCTGGCGTAACGCTCGGTGATGGTCCACTTTAGCAAACCCTAAATCTTCATAAGGCAGAAATTTCAATTCCTTGAGGGCCTCGTTCACATCCCTCCGGCCTTCCTTAACATCAGTCAATAGTTTTAGAAGTTTCTCTTCAGTCATTACTCCCGTACCTCGATTCCTTATCTGCGGATATTCTCTTTTATTTTAAGGGAAGTATTCATCAGAATCGAATTATTTTTATAAGTATTATTTTCATTGAATTGACTTCCTCTCTAAACTGGATTAAATTGAAGAGTAGTAGGACTCTCTGACCTTCGCCATTAAGGAGTGGATTATGGCGAAATATAAACTGGGCTTCATTTTTTTGGGGATAATAATATTGACCATGGCAGCCACAGGCCTGTTGATTTCCATTTTTGAGCATCAGCAAGAAGCCCGGCTGACTTATCTGAAAATTGTGGATATCGACCCGGATGAACCAGACCCGATTATCTGGAAACAAAACTTTCCTCAACAATATGATGATTACATGAAAACCATGCGTACCTCAGAGTTGTCACAGTATTCCAGGTATGGCCGATACGGGGGGTCTGAATCTTATGACAAGTTGAATAAACACCCCAATTTCAAAAGGATGTTTGCCGGATATGCCTTTTCAGTAGAATACAGAGAAGAACAGGGACATATGCGAGCCCTGGAAGATGTCCAAAAAATCAAACGGCTGGGGAAAGATAAACCCGGCACCTGCATTACATGTAAAACTTCAGACTTGCCAAAACTTTTCAAAGAGATCGGCCCCAAAAAAGTTTATGCCACCAATATGTATGAGTTGATTAAACAGCATAAAATTACCCACCCAATTTCCTGCGCTGATTGCCATGATGGGAAGACTTTGGAACTTCGAGTTACCCGGCCTGCCTTTATTGAGGCCATGGCTAAGCGGGGTATTGATGTAACCAAAGCCTCCCACCAGGACCAGCGAACGTATGTCTGCGGACAATGCCATGTGGAATACTATTTTAAAGGGCCCGGTAAATACCTGACTTTTCCATGGGAAAAAGGACTCAGTATCGACAGCATCGAATCATATTATGATGAGATAGGATTTAAAGACTGGGTTCATGCGGAATCCCAGTCTTCCATGATCAAGATGCAACATCCTGAATTCGAGATATGGTCTTCGGGCATCCATTCCCGGTCTGGGGTAACCTGCAGTGATTGCCATATGCCCTATAAGCGAATGGGAGCGGTCAAATATTCAGACCATTGGATCAGGACTCCCCTGGAAAACATATCCAATGCCTGCCTACCCTGCCATCGCCAATCAGAAGAAGAAATGAAAGAAAGGGTTCTGGAAATTCAGGATAAGACATATAACCTGATGTCACGGGCTGAAAAAGCCAATATCGCTGCAATTGATGCAATCAAGGCAGCCCAGACCTCCGGTACCTCAGAGCCGGATTTAGTAGAAGCCAGAAACCTGTTCAGACGTTCATCCATGCGATGGGATTTTGTAAATGCGGAAAATTCCATGGGATTCCATTCTCCCCAGGAAACGTCCCGGATACTGGGAGACTCCATTGATTATGCCAGACAGTCTCAAATCTCAGCCATGAAAGCCCAAAAGAAGAAATGATTATATGGCAAATCGAATCAGGATACCCGATTGGTTGAAACCGGCAGGGATGGTTATTACGGTCCTGCTGGGGATATTGGCGGGCATCGGGATTTATACCTTTATTTATGCCCGGGGTTATTCTTACCTGACAGACAACCCGAAAGCTTGTGTGAATTGCCATGTTATGCGAGACCAGTATCAAGCTTGGCAGTCCGGGGTCCATCGGGCTCAGTCCTGTAATGACTGCCATGTCCCTTATGTTTTGATTTCTAAATATGCCATCAAAGCACGAAATGGATTTTCCCACTCTTATGCTTTCACTTTCACTGATGTCCAGGTTATCCATGCTAAACCTATCAGCCAAAAAGTAGTTCAGCTTAATTGCCAGAGATGCCATCAGCCCACGACCGGACATCTAAAAATGGAGGGGAAATATTGTTTCGATTGCCATTCTGAAACACGACATATCCGGTAGAAGAGCCTCTCATCTTCAACAGGTGGTTTTATTCATTCTCACCGGAAAAAAAGGATACCTTTATAACCGGGGAACCTGTTCCATCATGTTAATAAGAAAGGATTCCCAACTGACTCCGATTCGATATTAATATTCTCCCTTGACTTGGGGAAGGCAGAATGTAAAAATATCTGGGGTTACTCATGAAACGGAAAAAACATTTTTTCAGCCAGAAAACTAAAAGGAAACTAAATCTGGGGTTCAAATTGGACCGAAGAGGATGGACGATTTTATTGTTGATCCTTTCTCTGCCCATGGTCCTTATTTTCAAACAATTACTGGAACTCCGGTCTCTGAATGAACGAAAAGCCTCTCTCCAGCAGCAGATGAATACCGCCAATAAAGAAATAGGCCTGTTGGAATCTGAAAAAAGCAAATTAGTATCCGGCAACCCTGATACCATTGAAAAACTGGCCCGGGAACAGCATAAATATGCCCGTCCCGGCGAAGTCATATATGTCCCTGAAGAACAAGCCAAACCCTGAGCCGGCTTAACCTGATATCCTTCCCGCTTCCGGGATTCAGCAAAGAAAAAACAATCCCTGTTTTAAAAAGAGCTTCATTGATACCGACTCTCATTACATTTTCCGGGATAACTTACTTTTTTGGTTTCAGGATAATTTTTTCTTCTTCTTTTCTATCCACCAGGCTGCACCAGTTTCTGAATTCCGCATAATCGGCAGGGGACAATTCCCATTCTTTCAGCTGTAATTCTTCATTAAAATAAACACTGTTATTTTCCTGGCGATACTGGATGGAGAATTTCCCGAAAGGATATTCTTTTTCCAGGGACTGGGGAAGTGCTTCCACCTGGTATCCCGCCGGGAGCTGGTATCGGGTAATAATCTGCCGAGTCCAGGGGAAGGTAAACTTAATCGGGTGCTGCCGGTCAGAACGGCGGGCATATCCAGAGCTGAGCCCCAAGGGAAACAGATTCCCAAACACCTGGATCCGTTCACCATTTTTCATTGACATGGGAGGGACATTGAAATCAAAAGATAACTGGGAGGGGATATCCAAGTCAGTAAAATCCGAGTGTTTTATATTCTCCACCCTGGTTCCCGGCAAGATAGCATTAAACTGGCGTTCCACATCCTGCTGGATTTTCGCGGTATTGGAGAAGAAATACCGCATCCCGGGAGCAAATGTCCCTTTTAATTGGGTCAACCGGGTTCCGGCAGCGCTTCCATCCGGATTCAGGTTAATCTCTGTTTCATACCTTGCCACCGACTGGGAGGCCTGGAAAGTGGTGGTTGTTTTAAAGACACCCCTGGTTGAATTCACGCAAAACACTTCACATCCCTGGTCTGAGGGAGGATACTCATCTAATGACGTGTACATAGCGGTTCCATCCAGCCAGAGTTCTTTTCCCTCCACTTCGGGAATATGGCAAATGGCATGGTTAAATAGTCCCAGGCTGGGGAGAGTCCTGTCGATCTTCCCTAAATCCCTTGTTCTGATAAGGACAATATCGGCTGGGATCCCAATTTCTTTCAGCATGGTAATCAGGAGTGTGGCTTTATCTTTACAATCCCCATACCGAGCCCTGAATATATCCATTGCCTTATGGGGTTTATACCCGCCAATACCGAATTCCAGCCCCAAATATCGGACATCGGTTACTGTAAAATTATATAAAGCCCTTACTTTTTCCAATTGAGTTTTCTTATCCCGGGTCAGTTGCTGCACCATTTCTTTTAAATCAGCGGGAGCTTCAAACTGGTCCTGGATAAGCTGCCAATACCATCGGGACATCTGGTCCCAGGTATCGAAGGTAGAGATTTTCAGATAAGGAAGAATCTCTGAGTAGGAAGGCATCATAGGTTCCCGTTCAGTGTAGGGCATATTCTCCAGACGCCAGGTGTAGATTCGTGTCTGTCCATCTTCAGAAAGTTTTATTTGAGGAGTCCCGGGAATCTTTTCCTGGTAATAGTTGAATTTCCGTTTTGAAGGAGTCAGCAGAACATATTCAGCCCTTGCGGTGGGGTCATACCCCCCGAAGACAAACATATCCCCAAAATATTCTCCATAGATATTGGACTGTACATCATCCAGCCGATATTCAAAATCTATCCAGGCTCCTTTTTCAACGCCCTTGAGGGCAAGCCGCCTGACAGAATAATCGTAATATAGCCGGGATTCCACACTGGAAGGATTCACATCACCCAGATCAGAGGCTTCTATCACTGTCCCATCGGGTTTAATTACCCTGCTTTTCAGGATTTCCAGTTTCTGGGTTGAGGGGGTATAGGGAACAGTCAACTGGGACATTTGTTTGACTCCGTCATCCGTCAGGATTCGGGTCACCTCATGCCGATATTGGCTGGAATTGCCATCGGCAAACACCCTGACCACCGACTGGTCCAGGATATTTAAGATATTTGACTGGGATACATCCAAATTTTCCTGCTGCAATGAAGTCGCTTGCTCAAAGGCCAACCGATAGGGTTGATAATACTTTTCCTCGTCAGGAGCAAGATAAGCCATATAATCAGACAGCCAAGTATCATTGGGCCTTGATTTGAGGGATTGCATCCAGGCGGTTCTGGCTTCTTTAGAGTTGCCTGTTTCTTCCAGAATCAATCCTTTTTCCTTTAGCAAATCTGGATTCTGGGGAGAAAGGCTTAATCCTTTCCGGCAGAAATCAAGCGCCTCATTAAATTCTTTTCTGGCATGATAAAGCCGGGCCATGGAACAGATGGCATTCACATCAAAAGGATTAATCAGCCGTTTGGTTTCATATCCTCTATATACAGCGGCGGTATCTCCCGCCTGCTGTTTTAAATTCATCCATTGGTCCAAGGCAGGATAATAAGTCCGGTCAAGCTTCATGGATTTTTCCAGGAGTTTCAGCTTAGCGGTATTGGAAAGATTAAGCCCGGCAAGATTGGCTAATTGAAAATATCCCCCAGCCATCATGGGAGCCTTGGATGTAAATTGGGCATAACAGCGGGCGGCTTCTATCTGCCAGCCCCGGGTCCGGTTTTCCAAACCCAGGTTATACCAGGCGGCGGCATAGGCAGGATTATTCCGAATAAGCATCTGGAGGCGGGTCATGGCATTTTCAGAAAAACCCTGCTGGGCATCCAGTTCTGCCAGCCGGTTCAGGCATTCCAATTCACCCGAATCCCAGGCATAGATAGGTTCCAGCATCTGCCGGCGAAGGTTGATATCCGGCTGGCAATCAACATAGAGTTTTGCCAAGTATGCAGACCGGGGATAATACTGCAGGGAAGATTCGACAGCCACCAGGTTTTCCTGGGAATTTTCATCATGGACACATCGGATGGTATATTGGTAAGCAAGGTCAGCCCAGGCCAGGGCTAAATTGGGATTATCATGGCAGACTTTTTCCAGGGCATAGAGAGCCCCCATTTCTACTTTGGGTTTGGAAGCATATTTTTCTTTCATTCCCGGAGGAGACTGGTAACTTTTAATAACATCCCCACTGACAGACGAGGTGATTCCATCCAGAGGTTTCCCATCCAGGTCAGTGATTCTGGCAAAAAGGTCCCAATTCCCTTTTAAGATGCCTGATTTAATCAAGATTTTATTCCAGCCCTGGGCCAGGTAAACAGCCAAGTGTTCCTGGTCGAATTTCCCCTGCCGAATAGCTGGATTCTCCAGGACCTGAACCTCATTCACCCAAGTTTTCAGGGCGCTGCCTCCCAATCTCAGGGCCGCCCATTGACCGGTGGAGCTATAAACATAGGTTAATAGATAACCAGTAGCATTTTCTGAAGGGCTTATCAGACTTCCCAGACTGATGGCTCCCCCCTGATAACGGCTTAAATCTGGATGTATCCAGGAGACATCCACCAGTTTCCCTTTATAGGTAGTATCCAGGTTGATTTCTGTCTCTGGGGGATAAACTGCGTCAAACCCTGATTTCCCTTCATTTTCAAAGGGACCGGCCACTTGAAAATTAGTCATAAACCCAAGGGTTCCCAGTTGTTTTTGAGCTCTTTCCCAATCCCCCCCCATTCGGTATTGGTGATACTGTACCCACTGGGTAAAAGATTTAAAATAAGGAGTAACATCCGGGTCCTGGATAATGGATTCACAAAGAGTTGTCAGTTCTCCTGACTGGATGGCATAGGATTGAAGCTCAAAAGCCCTGGAAAGGTAAATTTCTCCCTGAGGAGTATAACGGCCCCGGTCCAGGGCCTGAAGGGAGGCCCGATAAGCATCTCCATAATTTCCCAAGGCTCGATGGCAGGCTGCCAGCCCCCACCATTGGAGAGGATTTCTGGAATCTCCCTGCAGGGCTTTATCAAACTCATATTTCCCTAATTTAGCATTGGATTGGGTCAGATAATAATCCCATGAGGATGTTATGGCATAACTGGAAGCCAGCTCAGAAGGAGGCTCTCCATACACAAAAGAATAAATTGTCCCTAATAAGATAATGAAAACAATTAGATGTTTATGGTAGAAATGATTCTGCATATCAGTCAGCCTCACCTTTTTATATTCCCTTGTATTAGTTATGGTTGGGTTTTATATCCTTTTTAAACTATCACAATTCATTCTATACAGGGAAACCTTTTAGAGAAGGTAATAATTGCCCCCGGAAAAAACGCCCTCATGAGCCTTTTTAGATTATAATTCATTGCTATAAGGAGAAAGTGAAATGGCTCAATACCAGATATTAGTGAAAGGCTATGCCCGACTCCAATACCGGGAATTTGTGGCATCTCCCACCACAGTCCTGATTCAGGAAGGGGGATATAATATCCTGGCAGACCCTGGATGTAATGAAAACAGGCTTCTGGATGCTTTGGCCGAGGTAAACTTGAAGGTAACTGATGTGGATATGATTTACCTGACCCATACCCATCTGGACCATTTATTGAACCTGAGGCTCTTTCCTCCCCTGCCTGTATATGAGGGAAATCTTCGTTTTTATGGAGACAGCATGGTTCCCCATGGCGGATTTATTACCGGTACTTCAATCCAGATCATCCCCACCCCCGGACATACCCTGGAACATACCTCCCTGATATTCGAATCAGCAGGAAAAAAAGTCTGTATGGCGGGAGATTTGTTTTGGTGGGAAGATAAAAAAACAGTTTCTCCTGACCGGGACACCCTTTTGGGACTTCCCGACCCTCTTCAGACAGTTGATGCTGAAGCCCTCCTGGAAAGCAGGCAAACCATCCTGGCCACCTGTGATATTATCATCCCGGGCCATGGAGAGGTGATTTGTCTCCCATGACCCATGAAGGGTTTTGACAGCTGTCAAAAATACATAACTCTTTTATTATCAATACCGTTTGTTTTATTCTTTTTGAATAAACGATGGATTTGGTTCCTACCGCCTCTCTTTTCCCCTCCTTACAGGGAGAGAAGGTTTCAGTCTTTAGGGTCTTTGAGTCTCCTCCTCTTTTGAGGAAGAGAGCTTTTAACGAATCAGCTTCACAAATCTATAGGGTTCATCCACCGCATACCAGCAGATTCCCAACTTCAGCAGATGGGTGAGAGACTCCCTGTCAAAAGCATAGGGCAAGACTTGAAAATCAATTCCAGCCTTATGGGTTTCTTCCAAAACATATTCAAGGTAATCATCATCAATATGGTATTCAATGGGGCCTTCAATATGTTTTCGATAGAGATGGAATTGGACCTGGCTTAACCCCTCATACCCGGATTTCCGGGCCATTTCAAATTTGCGTTCAATCTCCTGGGGATGCTCCCCTATCCAAAGCATCGTGCGAACCTGTGAATTAAGCCGGCTGAACTCAACCAGATTTTCCTGTTTATCATGGCAAAAGATGACCTGTCCTGCCACTTGATAATGATTTATCAATTCATTTAATTGTTCCAGGTAAGCTGTCTTCAGGTCGATATAAATTTCCCAGAGGGGATTATGCTGCAGGATATGAAGGACCTCAGCCAGGGTCGGAATTTTCTGGCCTTGATATTGTTCTCCATAATAGATTCCAGCATCCCATTTTTTGATTTCCTCAAGGGATAAAGTAGAGATGTCCCGGTTCCGGACCGGTTCAGGGGCATTGGTGGTTCGCGACAGGGTATTATCATGCAGACAGATAATCTCCCCTTCCCGGGTGGAGCCGATATCCGTCTCAGGGATTCCCCCCAGCCTCCAGCTATAATCATAAGTTTCCAGAGTATGTTCAGGGACTTCTCCCATCCCTCCCCGATGAGCCTGAAAATAAATTTTATGGTTCTTATAATTGATTGGCATACGATACATTAACTCCCTTTACCACATTTATAGATGACCTATTCATGATTTCAAGAATCCTCATATTCCTTTTAGAGACAATCCTCGATTTCTTAAGATAGTATAATCATAATTTAATTTTAGATTCTTGAGGTGAACGATTAATGCCTGCGCCCGTTATTATTGTTGATCATGATTCCCATTGGCCAGAAATATTCCTGTTTCTCAAAGAAAAGATTATACCCGTTCTGGGAGATTTGGCCCTCGCAATAGAGCATGTCGGCAGCACCTCGGTTCCCGGTCTGGCAGCCAAACCTATTATCGATATGAATATCATGATCGATTCCCGCAGGAATCTTCCTGAAGTCATCCAATTACTGGCAACCCTGGGATACGTTCATCAGGGAGACTTAGGCATCCAGGGAAGAGAAGCATTTATCTCTCCATCAGGATGGCCTGACCACCATTTATATGTGTGTGACAAAGATAACCGGGAATTACATCGGCAAATTTCTTTCAGAAACTATCTTCGGACTCATCCAGAGATGGCTGATAAATATGGACAGCTTAAAAAAGAGTTATCTCTTCAATTCAGAAATGACAGGGAAGGTTATACCCAGGCCAAATCGGATTTTATCGAATCTATCCTTCTTAATATCACACCTGACTGAATTTACTCATCTTATCCCATTTACCCTCCCATCAGGGCCTGGATTCACCCTCTATCTCCCCTGGTGATAAATCAATAAACTTCTGATTTAGTTACAGTTAAACCCTTATATGGATTGTTTATCCTTTCCTTTTCATAAGGGAGCCAGACCCAGGCTGTAGCCATCAGCCTGGGTCCAATTCCCAATCAACTCCGAATCCGGTCCGTTTAAATCCCCTTGAAAGAAGAGGGGGATTGTGTCAAAGTAAACAATCATATCCAAGGAGAAAAAGACCATGATGCCAGATATGGAGTCAATCAAAAAGCATTTCAGCGAAAATGACCGATTTTGCAGCCTTAATGGAATCAAACTCATTGAAGTTGAAGAAGGCAGGGCTATCACCCGGTTAACAGTGGAAAACAGGCACCTGAATGGATTGGATATCATTCAGGGCGGAGCTGTATTCACTCTGGCAGACTTGGCATTTGCCGCCGCCAGCAATTCCCATGGGAATGCCGCTGTGGGAATCAGCACCACTATGTCCCATTTCAAGGCAGCCCGAAAAGGGGATGTATTGACAGCCGAAGCCAGAGAAATCAGCCGGAACCATAAACTGGGAACCTACCTGGTCGATATCAAAAATTCCCAGGATGAGCTGATAGCCACATTCCAGGGAATGGTCTATATCAAAAAGGATTCTTTCCCTCCTGAGCTGTAATGAGAAAAGTTCTCCTAACTCTGCTGGTCCTGGGAACGGTCCTTTTGACAGGGCATTCGTGGTGCCTGGTTGAAAATGCCAATAACAGTTCAGCCTCTGGCAAAGAGATTATCCAATCCCCCGCTTACCCCTTGGGTGTTTACTGGTCATGGGAAAGAACTAGATGGATCGCTAAAAATTCCCAGCAGGATAAATGGACCCTGACCCAGTCCCTGATGAAAGGTCTTGCCCGAAGACAGGGAGTCAATACTCTCTGGGTGGTGAATATCCCGGATGATGATTTGATTCAATTCTGCCGATTAGCGGAGAAATGCCAATTATCAGTCCTGGCCCTTCCGGAAGCAGCCTGCCAATGGAGGAATAATAAGTATCAGGAATCCCCTGAAAAGGTGGCTGAACAAATCTATGCAACCCTGGGGAATCTGCCTTCATTAAGGGGTTATGTATTGGCCGATGAGCCTGAAGCAGCTGAAATGGGTTATATGGAATCCCTCCGGAAATCCCTGGCAAATAAAGACCCCTTCCGATTCAGTCTGACGGTAACTCCTCGAAGAAATCTGGATGCCATGGGATACCAGACACAACTGCCGGTCCTGACCTTGGATGTCTATCCTTTTTTTGGGGAAGGGAATCCCCATGGACCCAATTCCATGGATACCTCCATTCGATATTACCGGCATTGGCTGGGAGAATTGAAAAACAGGGCTGATTCCCAACAAAGAATCCCCTGGATAATGCCTCAGGGATTTGAGGAAACTTATGGACCCTGGCATTATGATAAAAAAGGGAATGTAGTCTATGAAAAGGGAGCCTTCCTGCAGTGGAGAATGCCCCATCCTGATGAGATTGAATGGCAGTTTTGGGAATCATTGAGAGCTGGAATGAAAGGAGTCATCTATTTCAGTCTCCTGCCGGTCCCAAATAACAGAGATTCCAGTCAGTCCCCGGGGGATGATTCGCCTGTCTCTTCTCATTTTATCCAACCAGGCTGGCCCATCCTCTCAGAAGAAGCTGTTTCCCGGGAAGGGACAGGACTTTTATCGATTCATGGGAAAGAAACTGAAACAATGAAAAGGCTGGGAGAATTATATCGAAAAGCATCCCCATGGCAGAGGGAATTAGCCTCAATGAAAAAGATATCTACTCAAATCCAAGTGGAAGCTCCTTTTACTTCGGCCTCTTTTCAAGACCCGGAAACGGGAAAAACAATTCTCATTATCCTGAATGATGATTTGAAAAATCCTCAAAAGGGAAAAGGAATTATATATTCTGGATCTTCCCAATACAAAACCCTCTTTACCCGGAAAGGGACTATCCACTTTAAAAAGATGACTCCCGATATGTCTTCCTTCAACATCACACTTCCCCCCGGGGGAGGTATTTGTCTGATGAGCCGTTAACTATATCAAAAAATTATTCTTAATATTTTCTATCGGGTTGGCAGGCTATTTGTCAGACAGGGCTGTTTTTGACAACAGTCAAAATTCGTAACCCATTTACAATCAATATTCTTTATTTTTGACAGCTGTCAAAATCTTTCTCTATCTTAGGATTCATTCTGAAAATGCTCAATCCTCAATAGAGGAAAATACTAATAATGGGGAATTTTTACCTTCGCTAAATCGGCCTTATCAATAGGACAAATAATTTCCCAAGCAGCCCAGTGAGCTGCCACTAGTAGGTTGAGACTATCAGTATTGGGTATCATCTGGTTGTCAGCAATAACAAAATAGGAGAAGTAAATTTAATAATCCAACACTAAACTCTAAGGAAGATTTTTTTCCGATACATCCAATAAAGGATAAACCACCAGAAGGTGATATAACTGACAGTGAAAAGCCAGGACCCCAGATTGATACCTGCCAGTCCGGTCCAGAAATCCAACATCGCTTGCCAGAGGGTTATTTTGTCCCCCTGAGCATTAGTGGTCATCCATTCCTGAGCCGTATGGATCCTGACAATAATGGAAACAAAATACGCAGTGATAGCATTCATCCCATAGACTACAAAAGGGAAAGCCCATTTCTGCCATTTTTTGATGTCAGTCAGCCAATAGAAAAGCCCCAGCATCCAACATCCTGTCCCGGCTGAGAAAAGGATATAGGAAGGAGTCCAATAAGCCTTATTCATCATCAGGTCGAGATGCCAGAGGAGGCCCATAATTACCAGAGCGGCTCCAGTAATCAGCATGGATTTCAATTTAGACAGGGGTTCCTTATTCTTATCCCGTAAAAGATCCCCTATAAAGGTCCCAATCAATACCAGGGCGGCGGTGGGAATCACTGACATCAATCCGGCCAGATGCCAATGAGCCAGGTAGGTCTTATTAATATACTGAAAGATATTAACCTCTTCAGTGAAAATACCTCTGCCCACACCCGGAATCATGGCATATCGGATAAACAGCCAGTGAAATATCAATAAGCCGATGGAAACCCCATATCGGTATTTTTTAGGAAGCTCATACAGAAAGACTCCGGCCAGGTAAGCCAACCCAATTAGCTGGAGGACTCCTCCAATTCCGATTGCCATTCGCTTATACAGGCTGCAACTGATCAATATGCCAAAAAAGACAAGCAGCAAACAACGCCGTAAAGCCTTCATAAAATAAGAGAATCTAGCTCCTCCCCTTTTCCGGAAAGAAGCGGCTGAAAAAGTCAGGGAAACCCCTACCATAAAAAGAAACCAAGGGAATATCAGGTCGCAGAAAGTAACAAAATGTCCCCAGGGGGAATGGCGAAGTTGGTCAGGAAAGGCCTGGTCATAACCGGGATTATTGACCAGCAACATGGCCATAATCGTAAATCCCCTGAAAGCATCCAGGGAAACTAATCGGTTCAAAACCGGTTTCAAGGTTGGTTCAGCCCTTTGAGTCATAGGATAACACCTGATTATCTGGCATATACAAAAGATAAGCCGGGAGAAATAGGTTGAGTCTTAATAATTTGATACCCTTTATCTTTTAAAAGGGTTTGCAGGGTCTTCAGGTTTCGTTCCTGATCGACATCATGGCATTCCATGACAATTCGATGAATCTTTTTCCATAATTCAGGAGAAAGGCTTCCCAGTATCTCATATTCACTGCCTTCACAATCCAATTTCAGACAATCGATATGGTCCAAATGATACTTATCCAGGATATCCTGCAGAGTAATAGTTTGAACCGACAGGGATTTCCGGCCTCCCTCTATGACCAAGGAATGGCCACCTGTTTCACCAGGAGTCCCCAGAAATAAATCCCGAGTCCCTGCTACCGAGGCAACTGCCAAGTTTTCCGGATGGCAATTGGAAATCCTATTTTGCCGGATATTTCGAGCCAGGAGAGTATAATTCTCAGGGTCTGGTTCTACAGCGACCACACACCCTTTTGAGGCCTGAGCAGCCCCATAGAGGGCATAGACTCCAATATGGGCGCCAATGTCCACAATTATATCGGTAGAGTTCAGCTGCCATCCTTCAGGGGCATAACATTGTTCTCCCCAGATTTCCATCAGGATACCCCGGTCCAGGGTACCGGGCCTGCCCCAAAAAGAATAACCTTTTCGAATTTTATATTCAAAAAGGTCTCCAGCCGGAGGAGAAGAATAATTATGCCACAGGCATTGAGGCCAGTTACTGAAGGTTTTCATCATCAGCCAACCCTGCCGAAGCCGCCTAATCGAGATATCCATTGATCCCCCTGAAGAGTCTCTTATTTCCAGCCATTATAATGAATCCTGGAAGGGTCAAATCTTTCTGCTGGAGACTTTTCCTCTGCCGGATACCCCACAGCAACCAAGGTAACAGGAATTATATGCTCAGGAAGCCCCAGTAATTCCCTGAAAAAGATTTCTCTGGAATCCCTGGGAGAGCCTCCAACCCAGACAGTACCCAATCCCAGGGCACGGGCAGCAATCAGTATATTCTGAGTGGCTGCCGAACAGTCCTGCATCCAGTATTCCGGAACTTTAATCCTCTGCATATTACTGCAGACAAAGATTGCCAAAGGAGCCTGAGAGAACATACTGGCATAGGGATGGTCCAGGGCTATTGCATCCAACATGGCCCGCTTGGTTACCACGACAAATTCCCAAGGCTGCTCATTTTTAGCCGAGGGGGCTGCCATAGCTGCCTTTAATAACTCCGCAATTAGCTCATCAGGAACCAGTTGAGGCTGAAATTGGCGGATGCTACGCCGGCCTAGAATTGCATTCAGGGCATCCATATTAGGTTACTCCTCAAAAAAACAAACAGACTTTTAAAAAAGTTAGATTTTCACTCCATTATCCCGAAGCTGCTGCCGAATGAGAGTTCCATCCACCTGGCGAGGGGTCAAATTATCTTTGACTGCTAAAGCTGCCGCATATCCAGCCGCTTCGCCCATGGTTCTGATAATACCCTGAACCCGCATTGCAGACTGGCCTTCGAAAGTGGTGGAACTACATCGGCCTACCACCAGCAGATTATCAATTTTCAGAGGAACCATACAACGATAAGGAAGCTCATAATATTCAATCTTGGAGATAAAATCTTCTTCAAATTCAACCGAAACATTGGCTTTTTTTGGCTGATGGATATCCATGGGATAATTTCCCCGTGCTACCGCATCTTCAAACCGGGAGCCATGCAGGACATCCTCGGCTGAGAAAACATATTCGCCAATGATCCGGCGGGTTTCTCTGATTCCGACCATGGGAGCTGCCAGGGCAATATAGGCATTTTCAAACCCAGGAATATAATTCTTACAGAAAGCCGCGACCCTTCGAATTTTCTGCCGGCCCAGGATTTGAGCGTTGGAAAGGTCATCAACATCATACCCTTTGACCCGGTTAGTGATTCGAGGACAATTGAAAGACATCATTCCAGGGCATCCCGGCAGTGAAAAATTCTGGAAATAAACCACATCTTCTTCGGTTACTTTACCATCTTCCAGGGCTTTTCTGAATAAGGGAGAGAGGGGATATTCTTTATCAAAGGTAAAAGCAGTTTCCACAAAAGGCCATTGATGAGGAGCCATCTGGGGTTCTGTCTGGTCCAGATAAGCGCAAAGCTTATCAAAATCAATGCCTCCCATATTAAACCGGAGAGACATCGCCTGATTCATGCCATCTACTTTACGGCCCGCTTCATAAGGGACCCCGGCAGATACAGCCACATCCGCATCTCCTGAAGCATCAATTACTTGTTTTGCCAGGAGAGCCTGCCGGCCGGACTTGCTCTGAACAATAATTCCTTTTATCCGGCCTTCATCCACAATGGCTTCACTGAAGAAGGAATGGAACCGGATTTTCACCCCGGCTTCCATACAAAAATCATCCAGGACATATTTCAACATTTCCGGGTCAAACCATCCATCGGCAATCCCCGGCTGTTCCGCCGAAGCATTAGCTTTCAACATCCGCTGCCGGATTTCTTCATTAATCCCCCCGATGGAACTGGTATTACCGGGAGCAATCGACATTAAAGGGGTAACCAGAGCGGCGGTCTGAGACCCACCCAGGAACCCAAACTGTTCAACAATCAGGGTATTCATTCCCTTTCGTGCGGCGGCAATGGCAGCCACTACCCCACCGGTGCCTCCACCGACCACGATCACATCATATTCCCCGGCAACCGGAATCTGCCGGGCAGGTTCATTAATAGACTGTTTCATTCGTATTACACTCCATTATTTAAATTATTTATTATTTTAATTAGGTTAAACAGCCGGTGGATTCATTCCAAAAGTCTGCCATTCTTCCCGGCTGGGCCCATAAATACCAGGAACTTTAAGACCGGCCTGACGCATCAGGACAGACATTTGTCCCCGATGATGGATCTCATGGCGAATCAACACCTGCAGGGTCAGACTTCTGGACCAGGTCGCTCCATACATAGAATCTTCCACCTTCAGAGAGTCATCTGTCCAATGGGACTTGATAGAATCAACCAAACAGGAAGCTGCTGAACGATAGGCCTGGGCGATTTCCTGAGCAGTCGCTGGAACAGGAGCATCCTCCTTAACCGTCTCTATAGTAATACCCGTATGTTTCATCATCTCAGGAATAGTCGTCACAATATGCCAGGCTATCCGGCCCAGGGTCCGGTCCTCATTAGACTCTTTCACTGATAAGGAACCATCCGTCAAAACATCCAGATATTTAGCTGTATTCACACTTTCTTGTTGCCAATCAGACAGAAATTCAGCAATGGTTTGATACATAGGAAAGTCCTCCTGTTTATCTGAGTTTTTGTTCAGCCAAATAGCCTTTATTTTAGCAGGTTTCAGTAGGTGAAACAGAAGAATATCAGAAAATGAGCCCATCGATAGGAAATAAAGAAGAAGTCCACAAAAAGAGCCAGAAGATGACCCTATCCTCACTCTCTGATACAGGGAAAAGAGAGTTTCAGTTACCTGGTATTTCTCGAATCCATCGAACCACGGCTTCTATTAAAAAATCAGGAGTTGAAGCCCCCCCGGTGATTCCTGCTTTCTTTTTACCAGAGAACCACTCCAATTTCAGTTCAGCGGCCGATTCTACGTGATAGGTATCCACACCGGTTTCCCGGCACATATTAGCCAGGCGAACCGTATTAGCGCTGTTTCGGCCTCCCACCACAATCATGATATCCACCTGCCGGGCTATTTCAACTGAGCTGGATTGTTGCCGGGTAGTTTCAAAACAAAGGGTATCACAGGCTTTCATTTCTTTGACCCGAGGCCGGATAACTTCCTGGATACGTTCATATTCTTCAACCGTATGGGTGGTTTGGGCAATCAGCCCAACCTTCTCCTTAAGAGAGACTTTATCGGCTTCCTCAGGGTCATCCAATACAACCGCATTTCCATTGGAATGCCCTAAAATCCCAATAATCTCAGGATGATTCCTATCCCCTACAATAACTACCTGATACCCTTCATCAGTCAGACGTTTGGCATACCGCTGAGATTTTTTAACAATCGGACAAGTAGCATCTACCACTTTTAAACCCTTATGTTCAATTTCCTGAAAGGTCTCCGGAGGGACTCCATGCGCCCTGATGATAACAGTTCCTTCCCGGATATCCTCCAGGTTCTTTTCAGTTTTTAATCCCTTCTGATGTAGTTGTTCCACAATGGCTGGATTATGAATAATGGGACCCAAGGAGGTAACCGTTGTCCCCTGGGATTCTTCGGCTGTCTTTTCCGCTATTTTCAAAGCCCGTTTCACTCCCCAGCAAAACCCGGCCCTGTCTGCTACTAATATATCCATCGCTGCTTATATTTCCTTTATCAATATTTCAATATTCTTTTCATAATCCTGAAGTAATCTTAAATTTCTGTCAAAGATATCCCCATTGATTGTAAGGTATTTAATTGAATTATTTACCCACATTCAATTGTTTCTGAATCTGTTTAGCTCTTTTATCTTTGATTACAATCAGATAATCCATCACATGGTTGCGAGTATCTTCTTGCAGTTTATTTAAAACCTCAACAGCCTGATTAATAGAACTTTGTTTAACTACCTTCCAATCCAGCTTTAACAAATTGAACATCTGCTGAAATTCTTTTTCAGCCGCTTTCGGTTTTCCATCTCTCAGATAAGCCCAACCGAGGGTATCTCTAGCCTCCCAGGCATTCGGATTCCAACGTAAGGCCTCCTGCGCTACCCGGATAGCATTCTTAATCTGGCTGGTGTCCCGAGAAAGGACATCTGCCAGGTTGTTATACCCCTGCCATGAGCTATGCCTGGCACTGGTAAAATGGCTATAAGCTTCTATTGCTAAAGCATTATCTCCAACCAGCCAGGCAGTCTCTCCTAACCTGAAATAAGAACCGGGATTTCCCGGAAACAATTCATAAGCGTTTTTGAAATATTGGTAAGCTCTCTTATTATCACCCGTTTCCAGGGATAAATTACCCAACCGCATATTTGATTCCCAAATTATATCTTTCAATACATTAGAACCCGTGTTCCTGGCATAACCTTCCTGATAAATACCCAGGGCCTTGGTAAATTCTTTGGAATAATCTTCAATAAGCCCACGATAATAATAAGTTTCTGCTTTTTCTGGAGCTATTCTTTGCATTTCCTTCACATATTTAGCCACCTGGGGCATATCTTTTCTTCTGAAATATAAATCTGTTATTTCATAAGCCAGATTAAAATTATTGGCATCATCGGCCCAGAGCAATTCAAAATCTTTCAACGCTCCATAGGTATCAAAATGTTTACCTCCCCTGACAGTTCTGACTTTTGCCCAGTTATACCGGGCTCCCTTCAGGGTGGGGTCAATGTCTAAAGCTTTCTTATAACAATCTCCCGCTTCATCAATCTTTTTCAAATCTTTATAAACATTCCCCAGATTGTACCATCCTTTTGCTTCGGTGGGATATTTATCTACAAGGGTACTCAAGATTGACAATGCCCCAGTTATATTGCCAGATTGGATAGAGTTTTGAGCTTTTTTATAGTATGCTTCTGCTGAATCATTCTCTGCAACTACAGCATTTGAGGATATAGATAAAGACACGGATAAGATAAGCCCCAAGATAAGAATCCGGGGTGAACACAAACATTTTAAAGAGCTCATGATGAATCTCCTTAATAAGAATAAATAAAAAGGCGGAAAAACTAACGTCTTTCCGCCTTATATTTTATCGCAAACAATCCTCTTAGAAAGAATAACCAAACCAGCTGTCAATGGCCGCTGGAGGTGTAAAGACGGCGATAGGACCAGAACCTGTAGCTTCTGCAATAGTAGCAAACCGAGCCACCCAAAGAGTATTGGTGTTCAGATCACCACTGTTGAAAGCCACACCACGAGGAGTAAATGTACCGCCATCCCACATCGGGGAAGTCGGGGCAAGGGTCTCCACGAGAGAACCGGCAGCATTATAGATATCCACCTTGTTGGCACCAGAAACAGAAACATAAACGTTACCATTGGAGTCCACTTTATAATGGACCCCAAAAACCAGAC
>DIVR01000002.1 GCA_002428325.1 bacterium UBP4_UBA6127 | reverse complement strand
GACCCAGTGGGTCGCCACTACTGGATTGATATTGTCAGGTTCTGGTTCAGGTCTGTTGATTCACTAAATGGATTTTAATGAATTATCTCAAAGAGTTAAGTTAATATATTGGTGTAAGAAATATTTTCAATGGAATGAGTCAAATGGCAGAAAAAATAACCAAGCGCGCTTATGCCCGGCTGGGACTGATGGGAAACCCGGGAGATGCCTTTGGGGGCGCCGCTTTATCCTTAACCATAAAAAACCTTTGGGCTGAAGTCACCCTGGAACCTTCCAGCCGGTTGATTATAAGTGAGCCGGAAATTGAGATACCAGACTGGGCCTCTCTGGATGATTTTCAAAAACATATCCGAGACCGGGGCTATTATGGAGGGCGACGTCTAATGATTGCTCTCCTGGAACGTTTAATGGCTTATGGAAAAAAGACCCACCGGCCCTTCGAATGCCCTAATTTCACTTTAACCTGGAAAAGTATTATTCCCAACCGGGTGGGGCTGGCAGGGTCCAGCGCCCTGCTGACAGCCGCTTTGAGAACCTTGATAACCCATGCCCACTATGAGATCCCTCTGCTGGACCAGGTGGATATAATCTGGAAAACCGAGAAAGAGAATCTGGGGATTCCTTCAGGACCTCAGGACCGGGTAGCCCAGGTCTATGAAGGACTGATATTCCTCCGCCAGACTAAAGAAGGTGAGTTGCAGGTGGAAGAACTGGATTATAAAACTCTCCCTCCCCTTTTTGTCGCTATCAATGAAATAACCAATGAAGGAACAGAAATCTACCATTCCAACCTCAGGGAGCGATACCTGGAAGGAGATCCGGTTGTCCAGGAAGGGTTACGGCAACTCAATGACCTTGCCATCGAGGCCAGGGGACTTATCAAGGCCAATCGGGGAGCTGAGCTGGGACCTCTGATTGACCGAAATTTCAATATCCGGCAGAGCCTGGTTCGGCTGAATCCCTCCCAGGAAAAAATGGTCCTGGAAGCCAGAGCCGCCGGAGCCGCCGCTAAATTNNATTTGCCGGGTCAGGGGGAGCTATTGTCGGAACTTGTCCTGCAGATAAGATGGAGGCTGTTTTATCTCACCTGAAATCCCAGGGGTACCACACTTTCCTGCCCCAGGTGAGGGAACCCCATCGATGAACATACGAAAAGCTGTTATCACGACCGCCGGAAAAGGAACCCGGCTTTATCCGGTAACCCGGATTATTCCAAAAGTCATGTTGCCCCTGCTGGAAACCCCTGTCATTCAACTGGTCGTACAGGAAGCTCTCCAGGCGGGAATTGAAGAGATTATCCTGATAGTATCACCGGAAGGAAATATGATTCGGGATTATTTTGATAATTCTCCCGGTCCCTGGCAGGGGAAAATTAAATATATCCTCCAACCTGAAGCAAAGGGGCTGGGAGATGCCATCTACTGCGCCAGAGAAGCTATTGGCAATGAACCTTTTTTGGTCTTATTCGGGGATTCAGTTTTCCTGCGAGAAAATCCATCCCAGAAATTGATAGATAATATGATACAGACAGGGCATGCCGCTCTGGCTGTCCAGGAAATCCCCGATGAGGATATTCCCCGGCGTGGAGTGATGGATGCGGAAACCTTGGGAGACAGCCGATACCGGATTAAAGGCATGATTGAAAAACCCAGCCGGGAAGAAGCACCCTCCAACTTGGGATTTATTGCCAGAGCCATTTTCCATCCTTCGATTTTCAATGCCCTGGCCCAGGTCCCGCCAGATAAAAAAGGGGAAATCCAATTAACTCCAGCCGTCTGCCAGCTGTTGTCCGAAGAAACCATTGAGGCAATAACCATTATGGAAAACCGTCTGGATATCGGCAATCCCGCCAGCTATACCAAAGCCATCCTGGCCTATGCCCAATTCAAAAATCTTTGATTCCTTTATATAGCATCCAATAAAAAAAGCCGGATGAACTTTGCAGCTCATCCGGCTTTTGTATATAACTTTTTTTAGCCTAACTATTAGAGGTTAATCGCTGTATTAAAGGCTTTCTGCATATCTTCAAGGGTAAGAGAAATTACATTACCCTGGCGGCCGGCAGTACCCCGTTCTTTGAGGCTGATACTTAAATCATGACTCTGAACTTTCCCCAGTACAGTGCAGGGAGTGTTATGCTTCTTCGCCAAGGCTCCCAGAGCTTCTACCTCGTCGTATTTCACTGTAACCACCGCCCGGGACTGGGTTTCACTGAAAAGATGAACAGCCAACGATAACTTATTGGCAGGCAGCTGGATATCAGCACCCTGATTACCGGTCAGGCAGGATTCCGCTAAAGCAACCGCTAATCCACCGTCAGAACAGTCATGGGCTGACTTCAATAAACCTTTACGGATAGATTCCCGTAACAGGTTATGCAGGTTCAGCTCCTTATCCAGATCCAGGGAAGGAGGAGCCGCTTTCCAATCTTTTTTATGGACATAAAGATATTCCGACCCGCCCATATCTTCTTTGGTCTCACCCAGTAAAATAATAATATCCCCTTCATCCTTGAATCCTTCTGTACAGAAAGGAACATCAGAATTCTTGAAATCTTTGGGATCACTATGGCCTAACATTCCAATCACCGGGGTCGGGAATATGGCTTTTCCATTGGTTTCGTTATAAAAGGAGACATTGCCGCCGGTTACCGGGGTATCAAAATGTTTACAAGCATCGCTCATGCCTTCAATGGCTTCCTTGAACTGCCACATAATTTCAGGCTTCTCAGGATTGCCAAAATTCAGGCAATTGGTGATTGCCAAGGCATCAGCTCCTACGCAGGCTAAGTTTCGGGCAGCTTCAGCTACTGCCAGTTTAGCGCCCTGCCGGGGATTCAAGTAACAATAGCGACCATTTCCATCCGTAGTCAGGGCAATATATTTCCCATTTTCTTTGATCCGAAGAACAGCAGCATCACCTTTTTCAGGAAGAATGGTGGAATTTGTCCGGACCTGGTGGTCATACTGCCGATAGACCCACTTCTTAGACCCGATATTGGGAGAATTTAACACATTTAACAGAGCTTTATTGTAACTCTTGGGTTCAGTTACCTTGAGTTTGTTTTCACTGATTTTGGCTATATATTTGGGTTCACTATAGGGCCGATTATAAACCGGAGCTTCTTCCGTCAAGGCATGGACCGGAACATCGGCTACGATTTTACCCTGATCCAGGATTTCCAGCCGGCCAGTATTGGTAACTTCCCCAATCACTTCCGCTTTCAAATCCCATTTTTCAAAGATTTTCTTAATATCTTCTTCTTTGCCTTTTTTACCACAGACCAGCATTCGTTCCTGGGATTCCGAAAGCATGATTTCATAAGGAATCATGCCGGGTTCCCGACGCGGGACCTTATCCAGGTTCATCCGGATACCGGATTTTCCACGGGTCGCCATTTCGCTGGAAGAAGAAATCAGGCCGGCAGCACCCATATCCTGCATTCCGACAATCAAATCTTTCTCGATTAATTCAAGGCAGGCTTCCAAAAGAAGTTTTTCCAGAAAGGGATCCCCCACCTGGACATTGGGACGCTTATCTTTGGATTCTTCGGTAAATTCAGCCGAAGCCAACAAGCTGGCGCCATGAATTCCGTCTCTCCCGGTGGTCGAACCGACATAAATAATAGGATTGCCTTCCCCTTTGGCAATCGCTTTGACAATACTATCGCTTTTCACCAGGCCGACACACATGGCATTTACCAGGCAGTTCCCGGCATAGCTGGGATCAAAACAAACTTCACCGCCAACGGTGGGAATCCCCATGCAATTGCCATATCCGGCTATCCCGGAAACGATGCCCCCCAGTAATTGTTTGGTAAGATCCGTTTCCAAATCTCCAAACCGGAGAGAATTCAGGGAAGCAATCGGCCGGGCCCCCATGGTAAAGACGTCTCGGATGATACCCCCTACCCCGGTGGCAGCGCCCTGATAGGGTTCCACCTGGGAAGGATGGTTATGGGACTCAATTTTAAAGGCAATGGCATAGTTGTCGCCAATATCAATGACACCGGCATTTTCACCAGGGCCTTGAACGACCCGTTTCCCCCGGATGGGGAGATTTTTCAAATGGACCCGGGAAGATTTATAACTGCAATGTTCCGACCACATGACCGAAAAAAGGCCCAGTTCGGTATAACTCGGTTCCCGACCGAGAAATTTCAGGATTCGCTGATATTCTTCCTCAGTCAGTCCATGTTCTTTAACCAGTTGCGGGGTGATTTTAATTTCTTCCATTTTATTTTCAACCTCGTCGCGTTCTCGGAAAAGAAGTCGGCTTTAATCCAGCCAGGATTCCCGCCCGAGAGGGCGTCCTTATTTCGTCAGATAACTCACGATGGATTCAAAGATAATTTTTCCGTCAGCAGAGCTCAGGATCGTTTCCGAAGCCCGTTCCGGGTGGGGCATTAATCCGACCACATTTCCGGCTTTATTAGAGATACCGGCAATATTGCCCAGGGAGCCGTTAGGATTGGATTCAGGAGTCGGAATGCCAAATTCGTCGCAATACCGGAAAATCACCTGATTGGCACGGTTTATTTTCTGGTACTGGCTCTCCTCAACAAAATAATTCCCTTCCCCATGGGCAATGGGAATTCTCAGAACTTGTCCCGGCTGGCAGCAGTTCGTGAAAGGGGTATCCGTGTTTTCCACCCGGATATTCACATACTGGCAGCGGAACTGCAGGCAGGTATTGCGAAGCATGGCGCCGGGAAGCAGACCCGCTTCCAGAAGAATCTGGAAACCATTGCAGATGCCGATGACCGGACCGCCTGCTTTCGCAAATTTTTCCACTGATTTCATAATCGGGGAAAACCGGGCAATCGCACCGGTACGAAGATAATCACCATAAGAAAATCCACCGGGAAGAATGATACAATCCGCTCCCTGTAAATCGGAATCCTTATGCCAAAGGGGGACGGTTTGCTGCCCCATTACACTTTCAACGGCATGGAAACAATCATGGTCACAATTGGAACCGGGGAAAATGACAATGCCGAATTTCTTTTTAGAAGTTTTCACGGGTTTAATTGACCCTCCAAAACAAATATATGCTGATTAAATTGCGGGTGTTCCAAAAAACAGCCGCTGGCCCGGCTGGCCGCACATAAAAAAACCTAATGCTTCATAACCGGGGATACAAGGAATTGGATCTGTAAAAGGTTTACCTGATTTCCCATCCGTATTAAGCTGGCCGGTTGCTCCTGATTTGCATAATCCCTCCAGGCAAAACTTCACTGAATGGGGTTATCTGTCCTGTCAGGGAAAAACCATTGGGAGTATCCAGTCTCGGCCTTTCCTGAGAATATATCCCGGAAAAGCAGCACTGCAAGCATAAATGATTTTTCATCTTTCTATTATCAGGGGACCCACCGGACCCTGCCCAATCCTTAGTCCAAATCGAAACGGTATTCTTCAATCACCGGATTGGAAAGCAGCTGGTCACACATTTGGTGGACTTTTTTCTCGGCTGCTTGTTTGTTTTTTTCTTTGAGTTCAATTTCAATATAACGACCCACTCGAGTATCCAGGACTTTATTGAATCCCAGGGAATTGAGCGCATTGGTCACGGCTTTGCCCTGAGGATCCAGGACGGTTCTCTTCAAAGTAATATAGATTTTAGCTTTCATAGATTCGAATTGATCCTTCTAGGAATTATCCCGCACTAATTTGAATAAAATTATTTTAGCATATCTCCCGGGAGGGAGGAAAAACAGCTTTTCCCCTAAAACATTATCATTTACACTCTATGATAAATAAATAAAGCCCCCTGGGACAGAGGGCTTTAAAAGCAGGATTCACCTGAAAATATCAAATAAATCCCGATACTCAGGGCATTAATTTGATTTTCTCTTTCAGGGCGGGAAACCAGGGATCCTTGGCGTCACGCCAGAGAGCTTCATCAATATATTTCAACGCCTGGGCCTTATCTTTTTTTGAACAATACAGGCGGGCCAGAATTGCATAATACCGGGCATCCTCAGGATCCGCTTTAATAGCTTTCTGGATGCATTCAATCCCCTTATCCACCTTATAATCATACTGGCCTGAATAATAAGCAAATTCACTGAGAGCATTCAGGCCTTCCCCATCACGTTCCAGGGCCATTTCCAGGTTTTGGAATCCTGTTTTCGTATCTTTCTGAGCAAATGCCACAAATCCTTTGATCAATAAGGCTTTAGTTGCACAGAACCGGCAGGGACTTGCCTGCAGGCATTTATCGGCATATTCAACCGCCAGGGGATATTTTTGAAGTCTCTTGGCCGTCTGGGCCTTCCGCAGATAAAACTCATGGAGATTTTTCCGGACCGCCTCCGCATTATCCGGGATAAGGGTATAAAAATACCAGGCTTTCTCAGCATCCCCCTTGATTTGATACAAATTAGCCGCCCGGTCAAAAATCTGGAAATCCTGGGGATAATCCCTGGAATATTGACTCAAGGAAGACCAGATATTTGCCAGGGTCTGAGTATCCCGGCTGTAGAGTTTAATATCCGAAGAATCGGGATGGACTTCTTGGTACCAACGAAACATATATAAGTAACCTAGACCGAAATCAGGGTTATCTGGATTTAGACGAATCCCTTCCGCCAACAATTTTTGCTGTTTCTCAGGCTGATGGGTATATCCTGGAGCATAAACCCACTGTATCTGGTCATAAACAAAATAATAATGGGGATTCATGGTGGTCGATTTGGTGAAAGAAGATTCAATTTCCGAGAGATTATCGCAATTACCCAGTAATTCTCCCATCAGGTTTCCCAAAGCCTGGGGAGAATAGGGATTCATTTTGACACATTGCCTCATTTTCGAAAGAGCCTCGGAGCTATAGACACGATATATTTTTTCTTCTTCAGGATTCATTTCATTGTAATATCGGCCTTTTCGAACCGACCGGGCCCGTTGCTTCGCGCTACTCCCGGCAATCAGATGAGAATACCAACAATCAGGATACAGATCCAGCATATTCTGGGCAACTTTATCCGACTCATCAAACTGTTGTTGGTTGATTCTGGCAAACACCAAATCACTCAAAGCCACCATATTTTCAGGATTACTTCTTAGTATTTTATAGGCTATCCGGATTGAGGCATTAGAGTCTTCTTCATCCCATTCCCTTTTATACAGGCTATAGAGAAAGGGGCTGTAATATTGGGGATAATTTTTCATCAGCCGGTCCAGTTCAGCTAAACCTTCTTTATAATCAAGTTCCAGCTGCCGGACCGCATACCCATTTTTTACAAACAGAAATTCAGGGTCATTTTGGATAGCTTTCGCATAAAGCCCCATGGATTTTTTATTTTCTTCACCCGGGAGAGAATAAGCTTCAATCCCAAACTTAAAAGCCTTACCATTCCCGGTATTGTTACGGGACAGATATTTTTTTTGCTCAGGGCTCAAAGATACCTGCAATCGGTTTAATACTTCCTGCGAAAGCTGATTAAAAAAAACCGATGGATTATTGAGATTTCCTGAAAGGTTAAATTTCTGGAGAGTTTTATTACTGGATAAATTAATCAGTTCTCCCTCAAACCCCAGAGAATCCCCCTTTTTGATAATTTTGCCTTGCAAGATATTATCAACGCCATAAATTTTAGCCAAGTATCGGGTTTTATCCAGGTTGCCTGAGGGAGCCTTATCTTCCAGGATATTGGGTGCCAGAAACTTATCGTAAGCAACCAGGGGATAAAAGGGAATATAGAGTATCTCATTGGGAGCAAACTCCAATTTCTCATGAAGAATCCTGGTACAGTAGGGTCCCCAGGATAAATTATCATCCGCCTGAGTGGTAAAATTCTCCAGGTAAAGGGATTTCAAATGCCGTTGAGGTGTTTTCGGGACTTTAAATATTTTCTCATTAACCCCTCTTGAACATCCCGCCAGGGATAAAAGAATCCAGACGATCAAACCCAATCGTACCCATTTTATAGTTTTCATTCAGACTCCTTCTCAAAACCTCATGATATCGATTCAATAAACTAACTCCTATTTGACTCAGGGAAGGACCATTATTTCTTGTTTGATTTTCTGGAATTCAGGCACTTTAGGGTCACGACGGATGGCTTCATCAATCGATTTCATCCCATTCATCTTATCTTTTTTACAGGCATAGAGTTTGGCCTGGAAAGCATAATTCCAGGCATTTTGGGAGTCCGCCTGAATCGCCTTCTGGATATAACCAAATCCTTCAGAAACATGCTGATTGGCTTCTCCGGCATACTTGGCATATGTTTTGTAAGCAAACAAATTTCTGGGTTCAATTTGAATCGCCTTACTCAGATATTGGAATCCCTGCTCATCCGGACTTCGGGAAAAGATTTCCAATGCCTTAAGCATATAGGCATTGGAAGCATCCCCGCTGGAGGGAGAAGAGGCCAGGCATAAATCCGCATAATGAACAGCCACTTTAGGTTCATTGGCATCAAAAGCCGCCCGGGCCTTAAACTGGTAATACATGGAAGGTTTATGTTTCAACGAGTCGGGAGGATCCTTCATCAGCTTGTAAAACTCCCAGGGCTTCCCTTTCAGATGGGCATGTTCCAGGTAATTGATGACATCCAACAGGGTCTTTTCATCATCGGGATTAGCCTTGGCATATTCCATCATGCAGTGAATGGCACTGTTCAATGTGGTCGTATCAGAAATCAAATATCGGTGGGCCTCCGCACTAAACTTATTATAAATATACCAATCAATATTTTTAAGTACTAACAGGGCAAATTCATGGTCATCAGGATTCAGACGCATGGCTTCCGCCATCAAGTCCCTGACTCTCTCCGGTTGATTGGAATATCCAGGCCGGTAATTCCAGAGAATGACAGTCCAGGGATAACATTGATGAGGATTGATAGTGGTCGCCCTACTGAAAGCTCTTTCGATATCCCCATCACTTCCCCCGGTTTCCATCAGGTCCTCCATTAAAACTCCCCATCTTTGTAAAGACCGGGGATGCAGTTTCACACATAATATGGATTCTTCAAGGGCTAATCTTAAATATCGGACAAATTCATATTTTTGCTGCCGGGTCATTTGGTCAGAATAATTTCCACCTCGGGCCTGCAGTCCCCGCCGCTGCAGGATCCATTGATGCAGCGAATGGGCATACCAGTTTTCCGGATAGGTCTCCAGGAATTTCTCTGACATTTTTTCAGCTTCATCCAGATGGTTCAGCTTTCCTTGTCCATAAATGGTATAGGCCATCCCCATACAGTTTTCCGGATTATCTTTCAAGACTTCCTGGGCCAGTTGAAGCATTTTAGTCGTATCGCTGTTCTGGATACCCAAATAATACATTTCCAGGATAGAAAATGAAGGATTCTCAGGATGCTGCATCCGAACATAATCTATAAAATTCAAGGCATGCCGGGGGTCGTCCTGAGTCACCCGTTCACAAGCCCCCAAGGCGGCAAAAATGAAAGTTGAATCCATCGCCATGGCTTTACTATATAAGTCCAGAGCCTGTTTATCCTCAAGAGAAGACTTCGTAAAAGCCTGGGCTCCCAGCTTAAAAGCTTCGGCCGAACCAGAGTTGGCCTTATTCAGGTATTCTTTATGGGCATCGGTCAGAGGAACCTTTAATTCTGTGAGAACGGCCAAGGCCAGACGGTTCATAAATTCAGACGGATTTGAAACGGAGCCATCCACTTCCACAGGGATAGGTTTATCTTTGCCGTTTTGAAACCGGATAGCCCCCAGAAAACGGATAGTATCCCCTTTTTGAATGATTTTACCTGTTAATATTGGGTCTATTCCATAAGCCTGGGAAAAATAGCCTTCCATTTCTTCATTCGTATCCATATATTTTTCCCGTGGATACTGGGAGGTCTTATAAAATCCATCAATCAAGTTGGGACTGGGAATCGAGATAATCTCATGGGGGGCAAACTGGATTTTATCCTGTAATATCCGGCTGCAATAGGGTCCCCATAATAATCCATCATCGGATTGAGTCCCAAACCCCAATACCAAGAGGGTCTTTATATTACGCTGAGGGATCTGGGATAATGTTTTTTCTGGATTATTCTTCTGCTCTGCCCGAGATGAACAACCCGATAATAGAATGCAAATCAATGCCACTAATAAGGTTAGATATTGGAATGACCGTTTCATGGAGGGAACTATACCAAAGCTGGTATTTACTGTCAATATGTTCTTCAAACTCGGTTCTTCCACCGGATACAAAAAAACCCGGGGTATCTCAGGAAGAGAATCCCGGGTTCACATATTTCAAAACAGGACTGATTAATCAGCCATTTCAAATTCCACACGACGATTTTGTTGACGGCCTTTTGCCGTATTGTTGGAAGCAACCGGTTTGCTTTCGCCATAGGCTTTGGTGGCAATTTTTTCAGCAGGATAACCTTTGCTGACCATAAAAGCCTTCACAGAATCAACCCGACGCTGGGAAAGATCCACATTGTACTCATCGGTGCCATAAGAATCGGTATGCCCGGAAATCACAATAGCCGGATAACCATTCTCTTTCAGGCCCACCATGGATTTTTCCACTTTAATAATACCAGCTGGACGAAGATTGGACTTGTCAAAATCAAAGAATACACCGGGAAGAACCAGGAAGGGTTTCTTTACTTCCTTTTCCACTTCCACGATTTTTTCCACGGGGACCTCTTTAATGACTTCTCTGGTAACAATCTTTTCGACCGGGACTTCCTTGATGACTTCTTTGGTGACAATTCTTTCCTTGCCTTCACAGCCAAGGGCTTTGCAGATCTCATCATTGGTCATCTTGGCAATCCGGGTCCAGTCTTTGGCCTTTTCATAGACAGTGCAATAACCTGGCTTCACATCCTTGACCAAGGTGTTTTTACGTCCGGTATAACTCTTATCAACAGTAGCGCATCCTGATAACAGGGCCGCTACGGCGAAAAGGGCAATAGCCGTTAAAATTCGATTTGCCTTCATAAACAGACCTCCCCTCACTATTTGATTTTGTTGATGATATTTCTAATTCTCTCGGTAGTTCTAGTCTTAATATAACACGAAGTCCTGATTTTTTCGAAAAATTAATACCAAGAAGCCGAATTCAGAGAACAAAAGGGATTCCGACCCCCCCCTGGAACATAATATAAACAGGTAGAAGATCTCATTTAAAGCATCTCTTAAAACTCAGGATATAGGGGATTAGACCAGGCTTTTCGGCCATCATACCCCACCAGTTCAACCCGGACAAAGGTTTCTTTCCCTTTTAGCTGATATCGAGCTTCCTCCAACGTCTCACCCTCTCCGGCAAAAACACTTCTTCCATGAGGTTCCCAAGTGATAAAATGAATTTCTCTTACCGGAGAAGTTTGAATAAACACTTCCCCTTCCTTTAATCCATAATCCAATATCCGGGGACCGGAAGAAGAATAAAACCTTCCCGCAACAATTGATTGGATAAGAGATTTTTCTGTTAAATCAGGAGCTTTCACACAAATCCACCCTCCACACCAATCCCGTAGCTTAAAATGGGCATCATCGGTGGCAAAACCCCATACCCGAATACCCCGCCTTAACAGGGAATCCCAATAGATCTCAGCTGAACCGGTACCACTCTCCACATGGCAGCCATAATTATATATTTCCACCCCGATTAACCCTTCCAGCCCTAACATATCCTCTAGTTCCACTCGGGACCAGACAGGGTGACAGTAAAAGGCCAGGTTTCCGGCTTGATTCAATTCATTTATACATTGTTGGACACTGGTTTTCCCCTTCCATTTAGGAGGCTCAATTTTGGATAAATCCTGATAATTATGACCATTGGTTTCCTTGCGGATACTGACGATGTGGTTATGCCGGCTGAGTTCTTCATTCCAAATATCCATTTCCATTCCCGGAAGCACCTGAAAATCAGGGCTGGATAACTCTGAATGATACCCATAAATCCGGTGGTCGGTCAGCGACAGAAAATCCCACCCGGATTCTCGGTAAGCATTCACTACTGCTTCCGGGGACCTTTTTCCATCTGAGAGGGTACTATGAGTGTGCAGATTTCCTTTATACCATTGACCCTCACCCTTGAACGGTAATATGTCTTTCATGCTTATCCTTTCCTCCTCATCCTTATCCTTCTCCTCTAGACTTGATTCTCCTGGTCTTAGGATTCAATTAACACTTTTCTTATTATACCTATACCCCTGATTATCAGAAAAATCGTTCAATTAAGTTGACAGCTATACTGTAATATACTAAATTAGAATAATTCGAATATCGAAATATTAGAAACGAGGAAAGAAATGACTAAGTCCACACAGAAAGCTAAAGATTTAATGAAGTATATGGACCAGATGTTCATACGCATGTCCCGATTAATAGATCGGGGAGCTCCGGATGAAGATATCAATCGGAACGAAATGAAAGTCCTGCATCTGTTAAGCGAGAACGGGCCTTCTACGATGGGCCAAATAGCCATCCAACTGGGATTGGCTCTCAGCAGCACGACAACAGTAGCCGATAAGATGGTGGAGCAGAAATTAATCACCCGGTATCGTTCTGAGGAGGACCGGAGGGTTGTTTTACTGGGATTAGCTCCTGGAGGCTCACGGATATTTGAGAATGCTCAAAAGAATCGGCTTAAGTTCACTAGTGCTCTTTTGGACCAATTAAGCCCTGAAGATCAGGATACCCTGATTGCCTTGCACCGTAAAATCACAGAACGCTTTTCCAGCATGACAGATACCGAGCTGGGAGACCTTTACAACGCAAGAAGCACTTCACCGGAGAAAGGTACAGTGAAATCAAAGAAGGGAACAAACAGAAGAAAACTAACGTCTAAATTGAAAGAGCGAGAAATCTAATCTGGAAAAGATATTTCTAGTTTAATCAATTCAGCCCCTGCCGGGGTCAAAAGGATTTTAAAGAATATGCAAAAGTTTACAATCAACTTCAATCAATGGAAACAAGCCGTTCTGATGGGTATCGTGATTCTGCTGCTGAGCGGGTTGGCTATTGCGCAAACCGAACCTGAACTAAAACTTTCTGATGCCATCCGCCAGGCGCTGGAAACCCATCCTTCATTAATGCAGAGCCGGGAATCAATACGGCAGTCGGAAGCCCAATTGAGAGGCAGTTATTCTTCCTGGCTTCCCCAAGTCAATCTAAACAGCCAGTATTCACGGTCCAAACAGGAAGATTCCGAATCAAAAAACAGTTACAACGGCTCACTCTCAGCTTCTCAGTTGATTTATGATTTCGGTAAAACACCGGCCTACATCCGAAAATATCAACAGAATCTTCAACAAGCTCAGTTAACCTACCAGAATGAAGAGTTAAACGTGGTATTAACAGTAAAATCAGCTTATTTTTCTGCTTTAAAAGCCAAAGAAGAGTTGATAATCGCCAAGGAGACCTTGGAAAGCGTCAAACTTCATTTAAAACTGGCAACAACCTCCTATGAATTGGGAAAAGTAGCTAAATTAGATGTTACCAAAGCGGAGGTTGAAGTAGCCAATGCGGAACTCAACCTGGTCAACGCCATTAATAATGACCGAATTGCCATCAGAACCCTGGCCAATGCCATGGGTTTGAGTAATTGGAAAGACTCCATTCCCCAACTGGAAGAAACCCAGTATTCACGGGCCACCGAAGATTTACCTGAATTAATCAAAATAGCCGACCAGAACCGGCCTGACCTGTTGGTATATCAAACCCGAAATGAAGCCTTGAAAGCTTCCTTGCAGTACACTCAAAAAAGCCATCTTCCCACCCTTTCAGCCAGTGGCTCTTTCAGCGGTTCCGGAGAAGATTTTCCTATGGATAAAAATTGGTCCGCAGGATTATCTCTCAGTATGAATATCTTTGACGGTTTTAATACTGAAGCCCAGCTGGATGAGATCAAATCCCAGCTAAAAGCCCTGCAGGCTGAACAAACTAAATCTCTCCAAGATACAGAATTAGATGTCAGCACTAATTATTATAATGTGCTGAGCGGAGAAGAAAAAATCAAAGCCGCCCGGAAACTGGTAGAGCAATCCCAGGAATCCCTTCGATTGGCCACCGGCCGATATGAAAACGGATTAGGGACCCTGCTGGATGTAACCGATGCCCAGGTGTCCTATACCGATGCCCGGGTCAGCCTGGCTGGTGCAATTTATGATTACCAGACTGATTGCGCCAAATTAGACACATCCATTGGACGAAAATAACTACTCCCACATATAAAATGTGAATCGAGGACCTATTATGAAAAAAGTTAAACATTGGAAATGGATTATTGGCAGCCTTCTTATCATCATCCTGTTTGTTTATGGCATGAGCCTGTATTATAAAAGCCATAACACTAAAACAGGTTTCAGAACAGCCGCTGTCACCCGTGATAACATCCAGGAAACAGTAACCGCCACCGGGACTTTACAAGCCGTTACCCAAATCAGTGTCGGCAGCCAGATTTCCGGCCGAATTCAGGATATTTATGTCGATTACAATTCAAAAGTAAAAAAAGGCCAGCTGATTGCCTTAATCGACCCAAGAAATTATGAATCCGCTCTTACTCAGGCTAAGGCAACTTTGGCATCAGCTCAAGCTGATGAAAAAAGCGCCGAAGCCTCACTTGAAAGCGCTAAAGCCGATGTAGCTCAGGTTCAAGCCAGTATCCTCTCCAGCCAGGCAGATGCTCAAAAAGCCAAAGCCCAGTTAGATAACTCCCTGAAAACCCTGAATCGGTATAAACAACTCCGGGAGAAAGACCTGGTTTCTCAAAGTGAAATGGATGGAGTCCAAACAGATTATGAATCCTACCAGGCAAGTTATGATGCATCCAAAGCCCAGATTTCGTCTGTCAAAGCGCAATTAACAGCATCGAAAGCTAAAGTCCGGTCTGCCGAAATTCAGATTCTTTCAGCCAAGGCCTCCATTAGCCATGCCAAAGCTGCCCTGGATCAAGCCCAGTTGAATCTCAGTTATACCCGCATTGTGGCGCCTGTTAACGGAACCATTATTTCCAAGGAAGTCGAAGTAGGCCAGACGGTGGCTGCCAGCCTTTCAGCGCCAACTTTATTTATCATTGCTGAGGACCTTTCCAAGATGCAGGTGATGGCCAGCATTGATGAAGCAGATGTCGGTAAAGTATCCGAACAACAGAAAACCAGTTTTACCGTGGATGCTTATTCAGACAAATCATTTAAAGGTGTTGTCAGACAGGTCCGATTCGAACCTGTTACCACCTCTAACGTGGTTACTTACCAGGGGATCATTGAAGTAGATAATCCTAATCTGGAGTTGCGGCCGGGAATGACAGCCAATATAACCTTTATTGTGGCTGAGCGTGACAATGTCATGCGAGTGCCCAATTCCGCTCTTCGATTCAAAATGGAAAAAGATGCTGCCAAAGCCGAATCGACTCGTTCTTCAAAAGATACGACCGATTCCAATAATACTAAAAAAGAAAGCCAAATCTATATCCTCAAGGGTAATGATGTTGCAACTCCGGTTCAAGTTTCCACCGGAATTACGGATGGCAGCTACACAGAAATTGTCTCCGGTGACTTACAGGAAGGGGATAATGTGATTCTTGGATATTCAACCTCTTCCAGCAGTAATAGCAGCCAAAAGACATCTAACCCATTGACCAGTTCAGGACGACCCCCTCGTTAATCAAGGAAAAGAGATAAAATATGCCATTACTTCAAGTTGAACATTTAACTAAAGTGTATCGGATGGGAGATGTAGAAGTCCATGCTCTCAGGGGAGTCTCAGCCTCAGTTGAAGAAGGTGAATTTGTCGCCATCATGGGCGCTTCCGGCTCAGGCAAATCGACTTTCATGAATGTCCTGGGATGCCTGGACCAGCCTAGCGGCGGAATTTATAAATTAGAGGGAATTGATGTCTCCACCCTGAACCGGGATGAACTGGCTAGAATCAGAAACCAGAAAATCGGGTTTATTTTCCAGCAGTTCAACCTGTTATCCAGGACGTCTGCCCTGGAAAATGTGGAACTCCCCATGATGTATAACAATACCTCGAATAAAGAAAGATATGAGAAAGCCATGGAAGCTCTCAGTATCGTTGGGCTGGCAGAACGATGCCATCATTTTTCAAATCAACTCTCAGGCGGCCAGCAGCAACGGGTGGCAATCGCTCGGGCTTTGGTAAATGACCCTTCCATTATTCTCGCGGACGAACCGACTGGGAATCTCGATTCCCGAACCAGTGTGGAAGTGATGGATATCCTGCAAAAACTGAATGAAGAAAAAGGCATTACCATTGTCATGGTTACCCATGAGAAAGATATTGCCCAATATACCCGAAGAAATCTTTTCTTTCGTGATGGCAAGATTCTCTTCGACAAGGATGTGGAAGACCATCTGGAAGCTAATAAAATATTACAATCCATCCCTGCCACCCTGGAAGAAGAAATGCTAAGCGGAGAGGGGATCTAACCCATGAATTTCCTTTTTACACTAAAAACGGCCTTGATGGCCCTAAATCGAAACCGGCTTCGTTCCGGACTGACTATGCTGGGAATCATTATCGGTGTTTCAGCAGTTATTATCATGGTCAGTGTGGGACAAGGAGCCAAAGCCTCTATCGAATCAGAAATTAAAAGCATGGGAACCAATGTCATAATGGTCATGGCCGGCAACCGGAGCTCCGGAGGCATGCGGCAGGGGTTTGGTTCTACTCAGACGCTTATCCCCAAGGATGCGGACGCTATTTTACAGGAATGCCCGGCTATCCTTAACGGAACACCCATGTTAAACACATCGTCTCCTCTTGTTTATGGGAATCAGAACTGGAGCTCATCGGTCTCAGGGGTTGGGCCGGCCTTCTTTATCATCCGGGATTGGCAAACCACCGCCGGGAATATCTTCTCGGATTCGGATGTTAGAGGGGCCAATAAAGTCTGCGTTATTGGCACCGAAGTCGCAAAAAATCTGTTTCAGGGCGAAGACCCTATCGGAAAAATTATCCGAATCAAGAAAATCCCCTTTAAAGTTGTGGGGCTTTTAGCTGAAAAAGGACAGTCGGGTAGCGGCCAGAACCAGGATGATACCGTTATTGTCCCTTATACCACCTTAATGAAAAGACTGCTTAACAGGACCTATGTCCAAAACCTTTTCCTCTCAGCTGTCTCTGAAGACCAGATGACTGAAGCTAAAACTCAAATCACCCAATTGCTCAGGCAGCGGCATCGAATCAAAGAAGGGTCCGATGATGATTTCTTTATCGGTACTCAGAGCGATATCACCAGCATGGCAACAGCCACTTCATCCATTCTGACTTTGCTATTGGGCAGCGTGGCCTCTATCTCCCTGATTGTCGGGGGAATCGGAATCATGAATATCATGCTGGTCTCTGTCAGGGAAAGAACCCGGGAAATTGGTATCCGCATGGCATTGGGCGCCAGGGGTAAAGATATCCTCACCCAATTCATGGTGGAATCTTTTGTTCTTTCCGCCTTGGGTGGGTTATTAGGAATTTTAGTGGGAACCGGGGGTGCCTTATTGGTATCCCAAATTGCAAAATGGCCCACTTATATTTCTATACTCTCCATTGTCCTTTCCATCGGGTTTTCCAGCGCTATTGGGATTTTCTTTGGGTTTTACCCTGCGCGGATGGCCGCCCAATTGAACCCTATTGATGCCCTACGATTTGAATAATTAAACTCTTCTCCTCAACCCAGACAGGGAAGAAGGTTTCTTTTTGAAGCTTTCTTCCCTGTTTTTTATTCTCTTTTTATTTCTTTGATATACAATATTTAAACAGGGTTATTCTCTTTCTTTTAGACCTGTGGTTGTGAAATGAAACCGGAGAATTATTATGAAAAGATTCTTAACCACCCTATTAAAAATAACGATGCTGGGATGCCTCATTCTCATGAATCCCGGGTGTGCCAAAAGAAATGGGCCTGTGTCCCCAATTCCCCATCAGATACATAACTTTGAGGATTCCAGTCAAACAATCCATGTCCAGATGGGTGATATATTTAATCTAAGGTTGGACTCCAATCCCACCACTGGATACCAATGGGAATTTGGCGCCCCTCTTGATGAAAAAATAATCAGGCTCATGAAAACCCAGTTTCAATCAAAAACCAGCCCCATCCCCCTGACGGGCCAGGGAGGGAAAGAAACCTGGTCATTTAAAGCCCTTCAAAAAGGAGAAACCTTGATTATTCTCCATTACCTCAGGCCTTGGGAAAATAATAAGAAACCTGTCCAAATCAAAGAATTTAAAATCATTATCCATTAACAAATAAACCCCGGGGAAACTTGAAACTGAGGGTTTTCCCAGGGTTTAGGAATTAAACATAATTAGCTCTAATATTTACCTAATTCATGGGCAGCCCGAACCAAAGCTTCCACATTTTCTTTAGGTGATTTCTGGGGAATATCATCTCCGGACCCTAGCATATAGCCGCCTCCGGGCATCCCTGCTTCCAGGCAGACTTTAGCTTCCGCATAGACTTGTTCAGGAGTCCCATCCAGAAGGGTCAGGGTATTGACTCCCCCCATCAGGCACAGCCTGTCCCCTACTCTTTTTTTCGCATCTTCCACTTTTACGCCACCCAGAGGGTCCAAAGGTTCAATGGCATCCACTCCGGTTTCTGCCATCATCTCAAAAAGGGGAGAAGAATTTCCACAGATATGGAGATAGACTTTCACCCCATAAGAATGAAAGGTATCCACGACCCTTTTATATCGGGGCAGGCAGAATTCCCTGAACTGGGTGGGAGATATGATACTGCAGGAAGACCAGGCATCCCCAATATAGATTCCATGGACACCTGCTTCAATATAAGCCTTCCCTAATTCAATGGAAATATCTGACCCGATATCCATGATTTGCCCCGCCAGCTCAGGATATTCATAAAGATCCAGCATCCCCTGCTGAGACCCACGGACTTCAGTCAGGTAATTCATTGTCTGGGCAGCGCAATGCCCGGTGATAAAAACCTTATCCCCATATTGTTTAACCGCTTCTTTGACAGTTTCCATCCGGCCTTTATCAAAATACTCAGAGACAGGAGTGACCCGAAGCTTTTCAATATCGGATTCTTCTTTCACTGGGGGGTCTGGATTCACTGCTACCGGCATATCATCATAGGGGACCCGGGTTACCAGTTCACCTGAATTAATACTTCGATAATACATCTCATTGTTTTGAGATATTAGTTCCAAGTTGGCATTCCAGTCATTGGGCGGGTCGGCATAAAGGGTCAATCCGTCAAATCCATATTCCAAACCTACCTTGCAGATAATTTCATTGGTCAACTGGGGTTTTTGGGAGATTTCAGAATATGGGATACCAGCCACCTGAGCCCCATGATAAGCAGTAAATACCGGATAGACAGGTACTCGGTCGGGAATCTGGCGTTCCATCGCCATAATGACACGTTCTTTTGAGTTGAGCATACAAACCTCATATAGGAATAAACAATATTTAATGAATTAAAATCATCATAACCCAATTCCATTCTCGGAGAAAAGAATCCTTCATCGAGCTTCTTGACTCCCGGAGGGTTTCCTCCCTACAATGAAGCAGATACCCGACTCTTTCATTTTGACGGAGGTTATTATGAAACCTTTTTCTATGATACTTCTTATTCTTTTAGTAGCTGGAGTTTCCCTGGCAGCCAATTCCCCCAAACCTTCCCCAGCATCTGAGATTCAGGCTCTTCAACAACGGGTTACTCAGCTGGAAAATCAGGTTCAAGAAATGAACCAACTTCTGGAACCCCTGCGAAAACAACAACAAATCCAATTGCGGCGTGAAACCCTCCGAACTAAGTTTGAAGAAAAAATGGCATTGGACCGGAAGAAATACAAGGATGCAAAACTCCGGGAAGCCGAATCCCTTTATCAGGTGGCTAATAAAAACTGGAAAAGCCCTGAAGCCAAGAAAAGCCTGGAAGAAATGATTCAAAAATATCCTGATATCAATCGGACAGGATGCGCGGTCCTCTATCTGGCCCAATCTTCTGAAGGAGATGAAAAGGTTAAATATCTCCAAATGGCCATTGATAAATTTAATGACTGCTATTATGGAGATGGGGTCCAGGTGGGGGCTTATGCCCGATACCTGCTGGGGTGGCATTACCAAAACACTGGAGACAATACTAGGGCCAACACCCTTTTCTACGAACTCAAAACCCAATTTCCCAATTCGGTGGACCATTCTGGCAATTTACTGATGGATAAAATTCCCCGATAAATCTACCCCGGAATAATTGACAAAAAACGCATATCCTTTTACCATGAGGAAAAGGGAAGGAGGTGTGATGTAATGAAATTTGATAAAGGATTTACCCTGATTGAGTTATTGATTGTGGTGGCGATCATAGCCATCTTGGCTGCTATTGCTATTCCCAACTTTCTGGCAGCTCAGACCCGTTCCAAGGTAAGCCGGGTCAAAGCAGATACCCGGACGGCGGTTACTGGATTGGAAGCTTATCGTACTGATTATGATAATTATCCCCCTATGAATGATGTTCCGGGTTGGGCACCCCTGCCAGCAGCCTTCCATACCCGGCTCCCGATTTACCTGACAACTCCGGTGGCCTATCTGACCAACATTCCCCATGATGCCTTTATGGAACAGGCGCCCCCTGCCCCTTTAGGGGTAACCGAAGAACAAATGAAACGGCTGACTTATTATAATTATCCACAATATAGAGATGATGGAAGCTACTATACGGCCTCCCGACATCTTCATGCCGGAGATTATCTCATTTATTCCTGGGGACCGGACCGAGCAGCTAATTTCTCGGGTTCTCCACCGACTGGTGAAGATGGGATCTATACCAATTATGACCCTACCAATGGAACCGTCAGTATTGGGAATATTATCCGAACTCAGCGTAATAATGAAAAATATGACCGCACTAATTAACTGATATACAAGATTTATCTTCAGCAGGCGGGATTTGTTCTCTTACCCCCGCCTTTTTTTATATCCATGACTGGAAAAGAGCTCCTACCATAAAAACTCCCAAAGAAGGAATTCTCACTGTATTTTTCTCTTAGAAGAAATTGAAATCATTAATGGCTCTCATTGAGTACACTTATCGGAAGATTCACTTATTATTATGAAAACCAACCGGATATTGGCTCCATAGGGTCCCTCTTTGACAGCTGTCAAAATAGCAAAGGGCTGATACTAAAGGAGTTATTGTTTTACCATTTGTCAATTTTCCGTAGTGGAGTACCTATGCCCAAGATTACAACAAGAAGCCCGATACCCCTTCGAAAAGGAGTATCGGGCTGGATATCCCAATTAATAACAGAAGTAGCCTTTTAGTATAAGCCAAAACTGGCTGGGGCTAATGTGCTGTCCCAGTAATTCAAGAGGTCCTGATCAGCTTCCAGGTTCATTTCATCGACAAAGAACTTGGAGGGACCGCCGTTTTTGACCCAGAACTGCTGATACACATAAGGCATCCCTGAGATATAGGCAAATCGGATTTCACGCTTCTTGTTGGTATTGATGTGGTAGATATTGGCAAAAGCCGCCAACTCTTTAAAATCAGCGCTGTTAACCGAATCAGTACCAAAGGCTGCCAGCAGGATAAAGGGATAGAAGACACTGCCTTCATTTCTAAACTTGACAGACATCCCAGCTCCTTTACCGACACTCACCGCTCCGGTCCTGACTATCCCGGTGGTAACCGCCGAGGTCATCTTGATTCCCCGATAAGCCGTATCAGTGAAATTAAACATCAACTCCCCATTAGTTACCTGGTAGGTGGGGGCTCCACTCACTCCATCCGCCGTCGGATTCAGGTTTTCAAATGCCCACCGGTTCAACTCCGTGGAACTGCTCCAGCTCTGAGTGCTTCCAGCTACCTTCGGACTGCCATAGACCATTTCCGTCTCCGGTTTGGCTTTGATGATTTCCCATTTATTAATCAGGATCCGGGCATTGGCGGTGGTTCCATTTTTAATCATTAACTGGGGATACATGGAAGTCCCGGAGGAATACAGGGGAACTTCATACCATTTCCAGACAGAGGATGCGGAGAAATTCATATAGGTACTGATATCGGTCTCCGCCGGCGGTATCCCATTATAAGCATAGGCGGCTATCGTAACATTATTATTGGCCGGAGTGGGATTGTCGGCCCGGACCAGCACCCGCAGGGTGTACCATTCATTGGGTTCAGTCTCAATCCAGTTGGCAAACTGGGCCGTCATTTTCACTCCCTGGCTGGCAGCTGTAAACTGCAATGCCAGACTGCCTGGGGTCCCGCCCGGACCTGGTAACGAGGGATCCCACATTACCACAGGCTTTACATTGGTATCGTCGGCATTTTCATAAGCCCATTGGGCCGTATCTGACGCGGTCGTAAACCCGCTGTTCGGATTCAATACTGGATACAGCCTCATCCATTCTAAATCCCAGCTTCCGCCAGTGGAAAGGGTATAAAGTCCTAAATCAACCCGATCTTTCAAGGCGGATGATATATTATATAGAGTTAACATCGAATAAGTTAACATCCCAAGGACTTTACCGGAATCCTCAGGATTACTGTAACTTAGATAGGCACCAACTGATGTGCTGCTATTATATAAGGATGATTTATGGATATAGGGTCCCAACAGGATGAAATTATTCTCAATCGGTGTAGTCCCTTCATAAATCACTCTCGGCAGCTTATCTATTAGAAAATCAGAATATTTCACCTTGCTCAAGAAACAGGGAAAAGTGAAACGGGTAGAATCATATCCCACCACGGAGATAGTATCCAGAGCAAATCCTGACGAAACTGTCACCACAGAGAAACCCACCCCTTTGTCAGAATACAGTGTCGCCTTCGCA
>DIVR01000048.1 GCA_002428325.1 bacterium UBP4_UBA6127 | reverse complement strand
TATTGGGATACAGGAGAATGGAAGGATATCAGCCCTTATGAATACTATTGTGTGGTCAGTGAAAACAATTATTTAAGGACATTGACTGTTTTTAAGCCGGTCTCAAAAGGATATAAGAAAATATACTCCTATTCTAATTATGATGGATTTATTATGGCTTATTCTATAGATGATAAGGTTTTATTTACCTATTGGTCTGGAGGGTCTGCAAATTGTTTAAGAATATTTGAATGTGATCCAGTAAAAGATACCATAAAGATGACTTTTGAAAAGGGATTTATAGATGAACCAAAAGAAGTAGAAACGAATGATGGTACCTCTTATTTAGTGTTTAAAGATATGAATTCCTTTACTGGTTCAGGTGAACAAATATTATCTCAAGTAACCGCCATATTTTATAAAAGAGTTTCGGGAGAAGGTTATTCAAGGTTTACTACCTGTAAATGGGATGACCGTTATCTGATGATGGATACTTTAAGCCGGATATCTGTGAATAATAAACCTGCAAATAAAGAATAGTGATTGTAGCACCAAAAGAATCAACCGGCCGAATTCAACATCAATAAAGGTATATCCTATCAATATGATGTGGATGGCCGGAAATGCTATCAGATTAGCACAACCGCTGGGTCCCAAAGTATTACTGTTTACTATGATTCATTAATTCAATTGTTCATAAAATTCTCATGGGTATTTTTGATTACCCTATTTTCTTTAAATATTTATTTTATTATTCAACATCGGATATAAGGGGATATCTGGTGTAATAAAAAAGCCGGAAATCAGGCATCTGATTTCCGGCTTGATAAAACAAATAGATTTGATTGAAACTTATTCAGCTTTGGGAGCTGAAGCTAAGACAGTCGGAGGTACACTGTCAGCAAACTGCTTGAAGTTTTCCTGGAAAAGGTTGGCCAATTTCTTAGCCATAGCATCATAAGCATCTTTATCTTTCCAAGTATTCTTCGGATTAAGCACTTCAGAAGGAACCCCCGGGCAACTTTGTGGAACCATGACATTAAAGATAGGATCCTTAACCATCGGGACATCTTTGAGCGAACCGTTGAGGGCCGCTGTAACCATGGCCCGGGTGTAGGAAATCTTCATTCGAGAACCAACCCCATGAGGGCCGGCGCTCCAACCGGTATTGATGAGCCAGCAGTCAGCATTATGTTGTTTAATGCGGTCTTCGAGCAACTGAGCATAAACGGTAGGATGCAGAACCATAAATGGAGCGCCAAAACAGGTGCTGAAGGTAGCCTGAGGTTCCGTTACACCTTTTTCAGTTCCGGCCACTTTAGCAGTATATCCGGAAATGAAATGGTACATGGCCCCCTCCGGAGTTAATTTAGAAATCGGAGGAAGGACACCAAAAGCATCACAAGTCAGCATGATGATATTTTTGGGGTGTTCTACGATACCCGGGAAAACGCTATTATCGATGTGAAGCACAGGATAGGCTGCACGGGTATTTTCAGTAAGGGTGGAATCATCTAAATCGATTCGGCGGTTTTCGGTATCGATGGCAACATTTTCCAGAACCGTGCCGAATTTTTCGGTGCAGGCATAGATGTCTGGTTCCATTTCTTTGGAAAGCCGAATGACTTTGGCATAACAGCCGCCTTCGAAATTAAAGATACCCTTTTCACTCCAGCCATGTTCGTCATCGCCGACCAGTTTCCGTTCTGGATCGGCGGATAAAGTTGTTTTTCCCGTGCCGGAAAGTCCAAAGAATACGGCTGCATCATTATCTTTGCCGATATTGCATGAGCAGTGCATCGGGAAGACATTCTTGGCAGGAAGCAGATAATTCATCATGGTAAACATGGATTTCTTGATTTCACCGGCATAACTGGTGCCGCCAATAAGAACCAGGCGTTTTCCAAAATGAATGGTGATAAAGACTTCGGAATTGGTGCCATCTTCATCAGGAATCGCATGGAAACCCGGCGCATTGATGACGGTAAACTGGGGGACATGTTCTTTAATTTCATCTGATTTGGGAATCAAGAACATGATTCTGGCAAAAAGAGAATGCCAGGCGGTTGAAGTGATAATCCGGATTGGAACCCGGTAATTTTGGTCAGCGCCAACAAAACAATCCTGAATGAAAATATCTCTGCCCTGTAAATAGGAAAGCATATGGCGATGCAGGCTATCAAACTTTTCTTCGCTGATGGGACGGTTTACTTTTCCCCACCAGATATTGTTGTCACTGCTGGGTTCTTTGACGATAAATTTGTCATTGGGAGCGCGCCCGGTATGGTGGCCGGTCCGGACGACTAATGGCCCCATGTGAGCAATTAAACCTTCACGGCGACGAACAGCTTCTTCATAGAGTGAAGCCGCCGGGAGATTCCAGTACACATTACCAACATTGATAATGTCTTGTTCTTTGAGAGGATACTTCGGTACAAAAGGCATATATATACCCCGCTTGAGTAAAGAATTGGAGACGGTAAAAACTAGAGTTTTACCTCGACCTTGGATCAGTGAATCCCTTTAAAATACTTTATCAAAAACAGGCATCGGTGTCAAAAAAATTATGACGGGATTATCTCCCGCTGTCCAGACAAAAGTCTCAAACTAGTCAGATTTGTTCCGACGGGAAAAAAGCCTTTCGTAAAGAGCATTAACAAAGATCAGAATCTTTACCATCAGAGTTCCTTTACGTAATCTAAAGTGCATTTCGAGGTCATCGACCTCCACACCTGTTTCCATTTTAATATACCTGGATTTCCTGAAGGCTACCACCTGAGAAGGGTAGATGCTTCGATGCCCGGTGATAAAAAAACTGATAACGCAAACCAGGGCGGCATAAGACGAAATTTGAGAACCGAAGAGTTCCACTGCCATGATACTGGCGGCAATGGGGGTGTTGGCTGAACCGGCCACGAGAGCGGTGAATCCCAGGGCGGCAAAGGTAGCCGGATCGAGGTTGAACAGATTGGCAAAAAAGCTGCCAGAGGTGGCTCCGATAAAGAAAAGAGGGGTCACAATCCCCCCATTCCCCCCAAAGTTAAGGGTGATGGAGGTAAAGATTATTTTCACCAGGAAGGCATACCAGGGGACCTTCTCGCCCAGGAGGGCCGACTCTGTCATCCCCAGTCCCAGCCCCAGGTATTGAGTAGAAAAAACGAAGGCCAGGGCAATCATAACCAATCCCCCGACAATAGGACGATAGTATGATTTGGGTTTAAATTTGGCTGCCAGCCGGTTGGTCAATTCAAAAGTTTCTATCAGCAGGAAGGAGCAAAGCCCAAAAAATATTCCCGCCGCCAATACCTTTAAAAAGAAGGTCTCAGTGAAGACAGGAACAAACCTGAGATTGTGGGTAAAAAAGACCACTCCCATTTTGGTGGCTACTTGGTAACTGACAATTCCTGCGACAAATGAAGGGAGAAGAACATCATAGAGAATGGAGCCGACATAGAGGACTTCAACTCCATAAATGGCGTCGGCGATCGGGGTTCCGAATGCGGCGGCAAATCCGGCGCTGATACCGCAGATGACCATTTTTCTCCGGTCGTAATTATCTAACCTGAATAAGGAAGAAAGCATGGAACTCAAGCCTGCGCCAATTTCAGCACAGGGTCCTTCTTTCCCGGCCGAACCGCCGGAAATAATCGTTATCAAGGGCGTCAGAAAATTAAGGATAGGTTCAATAGGTTTGATTCGGCCGGAATGTTTATGAAGAGCTTCAATCACTTTTTCAGTTCCGTGAGTATCTTCTTCGGGGAGTACTTTTTTGACCAGCCAGGAGCAGAATAAAAAAGCCAGAGGCATGGCAAAAAAGTAATAGGGGTATTCATGAGAAAGGATGGTTCCCAAGTCCAGGGCTTTGAGGAATAAGGAGGTACCAAACCCTACAACAATTCCCAGAATAGTGGCTAATATGAGCCATTTGATGACAGTGATAAAAATAAAGGTCTGTTCGGTGAGTTCTTTTCTCATTGTAGGATAATTTTAAAGGTCAGCCCCAATTATCTAGATTTTAGTCAAAATAAATAATATATATATATTGATTTAACGGATGTTTAAATTATAGACCATCTTGGTAGAAGGGGGAACTAAAGGGGTATTATTTCCGATGAAATGATAAAAATGGGATAGAAAGGATATTCTGTCTGTTTATCAGTAAATGTCTTATAATGAAGAAAAAGAAACCATTGAAAGGTACCATTATGATGAAAAATTCATTACGATTTTACATTTTTCTATTAGGTTTTCTGGTACTGCTTCCACTGGCAGGGTATGCCCAATATAGACAAACTATCCGGTTGAATTACCTGGAACCTTCCTGTGTTGAGAGGGGACTGAACAAGGTGATTGCAAAGAGCCAGGAAGTCTATGGGACAGGAGGAGCCGGTGGAGCCGGAGATTATTATGAAGGGTCAATTTCCCCGGGTGCCGGCAACGGGATTGTGTATAAGGATATCACAGTTGAATTGACTACTCTGGAAGGAGATACAGCCAATCCCTCCGCCCGGCTATACATATTTTCATCCCAGAGAGACCGGGAGGTAACTCTTTCCCGGAATAACAGCGAGCTGTTTGATAATTACAGGGTTCGGGTGGACAAAATAGATTATCGCCGGAAGTCTGTGGATGTGACCATTCGCCAGGTAGGCGGTTCATTGAGTACCACCCCTTCGGGCGGACTTCACCCTCCGGGACTTGTTTCCATCCAGTCTGATAACCGGAATTCATCTATTTCGATTTCGGCTGATTACCAGGTGGATTTGGTCAACTTAATCGGGTGGGTCAAATATTGGGACCAGCCTTCAACGGTCGAATATTTAAAGAATAAATCATCAAGGCCCGGTTCATCTTCGTCTGGTATTTCTTCTCTGGAAGGAACTATAACTCTTAATGACATTGATGTGTTGAACCGAAATTATAAGGAGAATGATGAACTCAAAGCCCGTTATGAACGCAAAGAAATAACCTTCAAGGATTTTGAGACTCTTTCCCGGAAACTGGAACTGCAACGTCGGGAACTGTTAAATAAAGCCTATACTCCTTTAAATTAAACGATTCTGCTGAGAGGGTCAGTTTCTTATGGCATTGAGAGGTTGCTCATTGTATGATGGTTTCCTGTAATGGAAAAAACATTTGTATTTGATGCTCATGCGGATACCTTGCTTCGAGTAGTGGAACAGGAAACCGACCTTTCCCAAATCTGTTCCCATACCCGTATCGATATCCCAAGATTAAAGCTGGGAACTGTGGGAATTCAGGGATTTGCTGTCTGGATAGATTCTGTAAAGTATCCCGGAGATTTGGGGATGGAACGTGCCTTTCAGTTAATTCAGGCACTTCATCAGCAAATTCAAAAAGCTCCCAATATGATGCAGTTGGCTGCATCGGGTGAAGAAGCCGAGAAAATAGCCCTGTCTGGTAAGATTGCGGCCCTTCTCAGTCTGGAAGGGGGCCAGGCCCTGAACCATAAATCAGAAAATCTATATCAGCTATGGAAAATGGGTATCCGTTCCATGACACTGGTCTGGACCCATAGCCATGATTGGGCAGATTCTTCCGATGATACTCCCCGGCATCAAGGGCTTTCCTCCTGGGGAAAAGAAATTATCCATCAGATGGGGGAACTGGGAATGATTCCTGATTTATCTCATGCCTCCGAAAAAACTTCAGAACAGGTTATGGAACTATATCCCGGTCCGGTTATCTTTTCCCATTCCTGCTGCCGGTCTCTGGTCGATATTCCACGGAATATTCCGGATAGGCTTTTAAAACGGCTTTCAATCCGGGGTGGGGTCGTGGGGATCTCATTCTATTCAGGTTTCATGCGGTCTTCCGATAATCCTACCCGTGAAATTACAGTGGATGATGTTGCCAACCATATAGAACATGCCGTTACTCTGGCGGGTATTGACCATGTGGGATTAGGCAGTGATTTTGACGGGGCAAGGGATTTCCCCAGAGGATTGGAAGATGCTTCCGGATACCCTGTATTAATCAATACCCTTCAAGCCAGGGGATTCACCTCTGAGGACCTCCGGAAAATACTGCATGGAAATTTCCTGCGTGTTTTTAAATCCCCGATTGGATGACTTCCATCAGAAGCCTGGCTGTTTCTTCCAGATTCTGAGAAGAGACTTTTTCCTCTGATTTTTTCCTCTGTTTGGTTTCTTTCTCCGGGACTCTTTCCAGCCAGACGGTTGAAATACCCGCATCTTCAAAAGGCAACATCGGCTGCCATCGGGGAACTTCCTTTAACTCGCAAGCAATATTCAATCGTTGGGCAATTTGGATAATCCGGTCGGAGAGAAGGGAAGAAGTCCCGGCCGCTTTCTTGATGACCAGTTTGCCTTCCCCGCCTGGATTATTCAGGTAGATGACTCCATTGAGAAAGTTTATTCCCAGTTTTTTCTGGTAGGCGGCAAACTGGCTGGACCCGAAATACCGGCCTTCTTCATATCCATACTGGTCCAGTTCAGCTCCCAAAAATAGAAAATGGATGTTTTCGGCATAAGGATTATCTCTAATGATTTTTGCCATTTCCAGCAAGAGGGCAACCGCAGAAGCACTGGAAGCGGCTCCGGTGGAGTCCGGCTCACTGTCAACCGGAGCGGCCAGAATTAATTCCTTGTTCTGGGTTCCGGCATTCAAGAAATCCAAATTTCGGGCTGTCTGATTGCCGGGAGTTCTATAACTTTGATAATTACCATCATATCCCTGGGTACTCATGGTATCCCAGATAAACTCCATGGCTTTTATATAATTCTCATTTCCCGCGGGTCTTGGACCTATCTCTCGGGTTAAGTGCTGGACAGCCTTCATTATCCTGCTGGTATCCGGTTGATTATCGGCTTTTTTCCCTAAAGCCAGGGTATTCATCAGCAGGCTGATACAGACTATAGGGAGCAAGGTCATAAATATCTTTTTCATGGATTATTTCCTTTAATATCAGAGTTTCTCTGCCATTCTAGCCCTCTCAGGGGTCGGGATGCAACCAGGAACCCTTCGGGTTCTCAGTATCCCTTGGTTTTCTGCTTATTAGGTTTATTTTCCTTTTCCCTTTTCCTTTGGGACTTTTCCCCTTGGCTTATCAGGGCTGATTATCTATTTCACTATTTCTTCTTTTTTTACTTGATTTCATCTTGGGTATCGGTTAAAGTGGTAGGGTAATAAATGTTAGGTAGTAAAGTTTACACAAAAGAAGATGGAAATTTGCTTGACTCGGATGTGAAAACTTACTAATCTAAACACACCGATGATATGAAAAAACAAATCAGCGAAAGAAGGAGATATTGGAAGATGGCCAATGAGGTAGACAATAAAACCCAAACTGCCAAGGAAAAAGCCTTGGATTTAGCTGTATTGCAGATTGAACGTCAATTTGGAAAAGGCTCCATTATGCGGTTGGGAGAGAATTCCGCTAACTTAGAGGTACCCGCGATACCCACCGGTTCCATTTCTCTGGATTTTGCTTTGGGTATTGGTGGAATTCCCCGGGGCCGAGTCGTGGAAATCTTTGGACCAGAATCCTCCGGGAAAACAACCCTGACCCTTCAGGTTATTGCAGAGGTCCAGAAACTCGGCGGGATAGCTGCTTTTATTGATGCGGAACATGCTTTAGATCCATCTTATTGCCGGCTGTTGGGGGTTGATTTGGATAATCTCTGGCTGTCCCAACCCGATACCGGAGAACAGGCACTGGAAATTGTTGAAACCCTGGTTCGAAGCAATGCGGTGGATTTAGTCGTAATCGATTCGGTGGCCGCCCTGGTTCCTCAAGCTGAAATTGAAGGGGATATGGGAGATTCCTTTGTCGGATTACAGGCTCGTTTGATGTCTCAGGCCCTCAGAAAATTAACGGCGGCTATCAGTAAGACTAAAACTTGTGTCTTTTTTATCAACCAGATTCGTGAAAAAATCGGGGTAATGTTTGGCAGTCCCGAAACCACTACCGGTGGACGGGCTTTAAAATTCTATTCTTCTGTTCGACTGGATATCCGTAGAATTACTACCATCCGCGAAGGCGATTCCGTTATCGGCAGCCGCCATCGGGTCAAAGTGGTCAAAAACAAAGTGGCGCCTCCTTTTAAAGAAGCTGAATTTGATGTAATGCATGGAGAAGGGATTTCCAAGGAAGGGGACCTTCTGGATTTAGCCGTTAATCAAAAAATCATTGATAAAAGCGGGACTTGGTTCTCTTATGGGAGTGAACGTTTAGGCCAGGGTCGGGACAATGCCCGGAAATTCCTGAAAGACAATCCTGATATTAAGCGTGATATCGATCATAAAGTTCGAGAAAAACTGGGACTCCCCCTGGGTAATGATTATAAAGAAGATAATAAAAAGAAAGCTGAAACTACATAAGTTAGATGATGATTATGAAAGTGTAAGATGAAGAAGCCCTGGGGAGAGAATAGTCCTATGTTTCCTTCAGGGCTTCTTCATTAATAAGGTGATTTGATGCCGATTATTACATCTATAGAGCCTCAGAAGAGAAGACAAAAAAGACTTTCAATCTTTATTGATGATATCTTTTTTTTAGGGGTAGGGGAGAATCTTCTTCAACAGGCCCATTTAATGGTAGGGATGGAAGTAGACCCGCAAACATTAGAAGCTCTGGTCGAAAAAGAAGAATATGCCCGAGCTCGAGAATATCTCCTGAAACTGTTGTCCCGCCGAATGTATTCCTGTCAGGAAATCCGCAATAAGCTTCATAAAAGAGAAATTCCTGAAACTCTGGCCGAAAAACTCATTGTCGATTTCCAGAAACGGAAGTTTCTGGATGACCGGCAATTTGCTCTTGATTATGTGGAAAGCCGACTCCGGACGAGGCCTCGGGGAATTCAGCTGTTAAAAATCGAATTAAAGCGAAAAGGAATTGACCCTGATTGGATTCAAGAAGCTATCCAACCCTATCTTGGTCAGGCTGAACAGTTGGAACTGGCAAATCAGGCCCTGACAAAAAAGAAAAATTACGCAGGGGAAATCGATCCTCAGAAACGAAAACGGAAAATGGCTCAGTTCCTGGCCCAAAAAGGATTTCCGCCGGGGGTCGTTTTTGAGGCCATCCGGCGGAAATTAGGTGCTTTTGAAGAATTTGTAGAGTAGGTTTAGACTAAGACTGACCCTTGGATTTAGCTATTTTTTTTCTGCGTTTCTGTGCGGCACGCATAAATTTTTCAGTGCCATGTATGGAACGATTGATTAAAGCCAGAGCACTGGCTTTGGTAATCCCTTTGATAAGCATTAATTCACTGGTCAGTTTCATCCGGGCGCTGCTGAGTAAATCTTTGTAACTAGCATCAGCATCTTCTTCTTTAACCAGTTGGGTCAGCAGTCGGATGGCCTGGGCGATTTGAAACGGGTCATTGGAGTTGATTAACTCCTTGGGATCAATAGGAGTATCTTCATCCTTGATTTCAACGACTGATTTCTTACCGGCAAGAATTTCTTCCAGTTCCTTGATTCCTTCATCCGTCACAGCTTTCCTAAGGTCAGGGGTAATACCATTCTTAAGGGGAATCAGAATATCCCCTTCCTGCATCGTTAAGCGGACTCTGACAAATTGGAGGATATCACCTTCCAGGGTTTTTTCTTCAATACCGGCGACAACACCGGCGCCATGAAATTTATGAACAACTTGATCACCTATATTAAACATATCTGCTCCTTTGTTAGTGCAAGGAAATATTCCAGCTTTGGTTAAAACTTATACTGAACACTTAAACCATGTCAAGAAAGAAATTTATCCCGCTTGGCCGATTTTGGGAGGGCCAATGGTTTTTTTTACTTTAGCGACTAAATCGTCCAAGTCCACTGGTTTGGTTATATAGTCAATAATATTAAGATTTTTTTCTCTGATGGTATATTCGGTCTGAGACTTTTGGAGAGAACTGCCGGCGCCATGGGCTGTAACAACAAAAACAGGCGTCTGCTTATCTGTTTCCCGGAGTTTTTCCAAGACAGTAACCCCATGAATACCCGGCATCTTCAGGTCCAATAGGACTAAATCCGGATGGTGGGTTTTGAAAAGGGTAAGAGCTTCTTCCCCATTTTCAGCACAGATTACATTGTATCCGACCTCGGTAAGTTCTTCTTCGAATAACAGTCGGATATTTTTCTCATCATCCACAACCAGAATTAACTGGGGTAAATGGTTCATAAACAATACCTCTTTTTAATATTCTATTCTGATTATTTAGGATAGAAAGGTTTATTCAATCTCTTCTTAATACCCTAAATCCATTGCAATCGAATCTGTTAATTTGAGCCGATAGGGAAGTTTAACAGTAAAGATACTGCCATGTCCAACCTTGGATTTCACCAGGATATCTCCCCCGTGAGTTTCCACAATCCTGTCAGCAATTGAAAGTCCTAACCCGGTTCCGGCTCCTTTCGTGGTAAAAAAAGGATTGAAGATATCATTCAATATTTCAGGCCAGATTCCCGGACCTGTATCTTCAATATCAATATAGACCCATTCCCCTTCTAACCGAGACCTTAAGATTAAGGTGCCGCCGTCCCGGAGGACATCAATCGCATTGGATATGATATTGGTAAAAACCTGCTGCATTTGGCCAATGTCAAAATAAAAGGGGCTGATTGAGGCATATTCTCTCTTGATTTGGATGGGATGATGTTGCAGGGAATCCTTGAATAGAAACATCACATCTTCCAGTAATTCATGAATATTATTCAGCTCATAAAGGGGTTCTCCCTTTCTGGCATAATCCAGGACATCTTTAATGAGCTGATTGATACGGTCCATTTCTTCCATGATAATGGAGGCATAAACTTTATTCCTGTCCGTCTCAGGAAGTCTTCGGTAAATTCTCTGGGCGAAACCTCTAACCGCAGTCATGGGATTACGCAATTCGTGGGCTACACCAGCGGCCATCTGTCCTAAAGCGATTAATTTTTCCTTATGAGCCAATTCTCTTTCTTTTGCCTGGAGTTCATTTTTTGCCCGGGCTATCTCTGCTTCCAATTGTTCATTAAAATGCTCAATCTGCTCATACGCCATAGTCTCAGCGATTGCCAATCCTGCTAAGGTGGCAAACCGGGTCAGGGATTCCATATCTTCCTCTGTGATAGCGTCATGGGAGTAGAGGTTATCCACATAAATAATCCCAATGACTTTATCTTTAGCCAGGAGGGGTACTGTTGCAAACATGGAACTATGCAAAAGGTTCAAAATATCCGGGTTCACCCTGGAGTCATGGAAAGCATCCGTGATAAGGTAAGCCTTTTTATCAATCACTGTCTGAGTCAGGATACCTGTTTCAGAAATCAATGGTTTCCTGATTTGCTGAGTCAGTTGAGTCATCTTGGAAGATTTGATTGTATGGATGGCTTCAGGAGTAATCATTCTGGAAAGAGAGATGTTTTGTTGGCTCATAGTGGTCCAGATGAGATTAGCTTCTTCACCGCTGACAGGGCCTACCCCCAATTTCCCAGCCAATTCTTTATGGGTTTCATCCACCAGGAATAGAAGGGCTCGGTTGAAACCCATAGCAAAACCCGCGGTCAATCCGCTGAGGATAATATAGAGAATCTCATCCAGGTCAGTGGTCCCCTGCATCAAGGTGCTGATATCCAATAATACCGACAATTCATCAACTTTCTGTTTGAGATTTAAATTGGCCCGTTGCATCTCGCTGATAATGAACTGGTCATATCCGATGAGTTGTTCAATCATGAAAGCTTGAGAAGTCGTACCCTGGTGGGCAGCTTCCCGGGCAAAAACATCACAGGGCAGGCAATGCTCGATTTTGGTAAGAAATCGGCCTTCATATCCCTTTTCACACCGGCCTATCTCTTGCATCCAACAAGGAAGATTAGTCAGTAATTTATGACCCGGTTTATCCATGGAAATCCCCTTCAGCAAATCCTTTATCCTGTTTAGAAAAGTGAAGAATAAATATTATCAAATTCATGAATTCTTATCATAACATTGGAACCCAACCAAAAATAGGCAATATGGTATCATAAACAAAATAAATCAGATAAACAGGCAGGCTGTTTGTCCACCATTGGTTATCGAGACCCTCCATCCAGTGGATGTTGTTTGCCGATAATCAACGTTCTGCCTTGTTTTTCTGGATGAATTTTCCGGGAGGATTTATAAAATGATTAAGAAAAAATGGAATATTCCTTTATTGATTTTAGCCTGTAGCATAGGGATGTGTTTATTCTTGATATCGGCTCAACCGGTCCGAAATTCCCCACCTCGAATAAAAGTAGGTGCCCGGGCTCCAGAATTCCGTTTGTTGGATGACTCTATTCAGCCGGTGGTCCTTTCGGAAGAATTAAAGAAAGGACCCGTTGTTCTTAGCTTCTATATTTTCGATTTTACCGAGGGATGCCACCGCCAGATGGATGAGTATGAAAATCTGGAATCTCGATATACTTCTCTGGGATTGCAGGTTTATGGGGTTAGTGTCGATTCACCCTTTTCTCATCAGGCATGGAAAAAATATGAAAAAATCAAACTGACCCTTTTGTCTGACTTTAATAAAGAAGCCAGTAAATCTTATGGTGCTTATTTTGAAAAGCTGGATGAATGGAAGGGGGTTTCCCGCCGGGCTCTTTTCCTGATAGGTAAAGATGGACGAATAAAATACGCCTGGGTCAGTCCTAATTCCCGTCAATTACCGGATCTTAATCCCCTGATCAAGGTTTTGGATCAGTTATCTACCCAAAAGGATCTTGTCAGTAGAGGGGTCAAACCTCGAAAGAAATAAGCTGGGTAGTAAATTTCCCATCATTCAAATCCAGAAGAGCGACTCCCAGGGGGTAATTAAACCTTTTTCGTCCTCCGCCTCCGGGGTTGATAAACCATGTGTTCTGAATTTGACCCCAATAAGGCAAATGCGTATGACCATAACAAACCAGGTTGATTTCTCTTTTTGCCATGGCTTCCTGAACCGGTAGGCTTGGAGTCTCTCCCCATAATCCCTGGTGAATCAGCATCAGGGTGACGCTTTCAAATTCCAATATTCGAGTTTCCGGAAGCCGGGAGGCCAGTCCACCCCTGTCCATATTTCCTCTTACTGCATAGACGGGAGCCAAAGCTTCCAATTCAACGAGGATTTCTTCTGAATCGATATCGCCAGCATGCAAAATCATATCCACATGATTTAATTCTTCCAATACCTTGGGGTGGATTTTCCCATGGGTGTCAGAAATAAGTCCAATTTTCATAGAGGATTATTTTCCCACAAAACGTTCATCTTGCAAAAGATTTCTCATCCTTCATCAGGCTGCGATATACTGAGAAAAGAGGTGATGGAAAGCGGGTGTATGATGAAAAAATGGTTTATAGCGGGCTTGTTGATTATTATCCTTGGCAGCTTGGTCTATTTGTTGCAGGGAGTTCTTTCGGTGGTTCAGGGCCAGAAAGTTCTGGATAAAATAAAACGTGTAAACTGGAAGGACAGAGAGGCTGTCGATGAGATTATCAGGGAAGTTAATCCTCAACAATATCGTTTTCTGAGCCAGACAGTGAAAAATGGAAATACCCCCGATAAAATGTTTTCAGCCTATCTTTTAACCCGTAAGGGAATGAAAGAAAATCAAGTATTTTTGGTTGAATCTCTCCATTCTGAAGATCCCGGGGAACGAAGGGTTTCCTTGGAATTGCTTCGAGATCTTTGGTTTAATGAAGCCGGCCCAGATTCACGGCAGATTCTTGAACAGTCACGGATACTGCTTGCTGATGGGAAAAATGAAGAAGCTCTTCGTAAATTAACATTTCTTTTACGGCGGAAACCTCAATTCGCTGAAGCCTATAGCCAGAGGGCCCTGGTTTATTACACATTGGGACGATATCAAGAAGCGGTTCGAGATTGTAAAGATGCCATTGAACTCAATCCCTGGCACTTTGCCGCATATCATGGAATGGGGGAATCACTTATCAAGCTTAACCGATATGAAGAAGCAAAAAAGGCTTTTGAAGAAGCTTTGGTTATTAATCCTGATTTGAAATCGGCCCAACTCTTCCTGGATAGAATACGTCAGCTAAACCAGCAACGGAATCGAACCCTGGCTCTTAATCTTTCTCTTCAACCGGAATATTGGGTGTGATTTATGGCATTCAACTGGCCTTGGATGGGGATATTGGGTGTTTTCTCCTCTTTGATATCTTTGATTTCTCTCAATTTGCCCTTAGGATAGGGATGGATTTGATTTAATTATTGAAAATAAATGAGATAAGTACTGATTTTTAAGGTATAATCTTAATATAGACTGTCATTATGCCGAGAAGAGAAAATACCTGTAAATATCGCTTTTTTCTTGACAGAATCTCGGTTGCTTTTTATAATTTTAATTCTGTATATATTTAGAATCAGAAAAAATCCCGAGGGAATATAGTGTGCCCATCAGGGGCCGCTATGAAGGAATCGTGAAATGAAATTAGATATGACTACCCTCGCGGAAGGCTCGACGACAATCTCCTTCGAAGTGCAAGCTTCGGAAATTGGACCGGATCCGAACCTTCCGGAAATCTTGATGCCGGTTCGTGTAGAAGCCCTGGTATTTAAAAGACACTCCCAGGTATTGATTGAAGGCAAGTTGGAAACCGTTGTTAAAATGGTATGTTCCCGATGCCTGGAATCTGCCCCGGTAAAGATTCAGGGTGAAATACGATATGATTTTCGTTCATTGGCTGATGAAACCCCTTCCTTGAAGGAAGAGGAACTTAAACCCGATGAATTGGATGTAGAATGGTATGAGGGAGTTGACTTAGACTTAAATGACCCCATCCGTCAGAGTTTGATTTTAAGCCTTCCCATGCGACCATTATGTTCTGAGCAATGCCTCGGGCTTTGCCCTAATTGTGGAAGTAACCTCAATCTCGTGAAATGCCAATGCCGAGAAGAGGATGATTCGAACCCGTTCCGGAAATTGAAGGGACTTAAATTTAACTAAGTTCTGAATCCGGGTTATATATGAGTTATTGCATTTTATGGAGGTGTTCCTGTGCCAGTTCCTAAAAGAAGAGTATTCCGATCAAAGAAGAGAAGCCGTAAAGCCCAAGACAAAATTCGTTCTGTCGCTTTGTCTGAGTGTCCTCGTTGCGGTTCGGCCAAATTGCCGCACCGGGCATGTAATTCCTGTGGTTATTATAAGGCGCGCAAAGTCGTCGAAGTTTAATTGAAATCAGGTATTCTATGAAAATAGTCCTGGACGCAATGGGGAGCGATCATGCGCCTGCTTCAGAAATTGAAGGTGCTTTGATAGCTACCGAAAAGTATGGTGTAGAAATAATCTTGGTCGGTCAGGAAAACCTGATCAAACCCAAATTAGCCGAATTAGGCGGAGAGTCCAATCCCAGGATTTCTATAGTACATTGTGATGAAGTCATTGGGATGAATGATTCCCCAGCCATGGCTTTAAAACAAAAAAAGAATTCCTCAATCTGCGTCGGAGTTGAATTGGTCAGTCAGAAAATGGCGGAGGGTTTTATATCTGCCGGTAATACGGGTGCGGTGATGGCGGCTTCCCTTTTTAAAATAGGCAGGTTGCAAGGTATTAGCCGCCCGGCATTAGCGGCTACCATCCCGACGATTCAAGATCCCTGTGTTCTCCTCGATGTAGGAGCTAATGTCGATTGCCGGCCCCAGCATTTAGTGCATTTTGCAATAATGGGCAAAGTCTATTATGAAAATGTGCTGGGGAAACAGAATCCTACCATTGGGTTGCTCAGTATCGGCGAAGAAAAAGAAAAAGGAAATGACCTGACCAGCAAGACCCATGATTTATTAGCGGGATTGCCTCTTAACTTTATTGGGAATGTTGAGGGTCGGGATATTCCCAAAGGTGGAGTCGATGTCGTCGTCTGTGATGGATTTGTCGGTAACGTCATCTTAAAGTTCGGCGAAGGCCTGGCCAAGATGATACTCCGATCTCTGATGGCAGAAATGGGACCCGTCTTAGCGAATGGGAATGATTATTCAGCTATCCAATCAGCGTTTGAACGGTTCCAGAAGAAAGTCGATTATTCAGAATATGGCGGTGTCCAGCTTCTGGGTATCAATGGGACCAGCTTTGTCTGCCACGGCCGTTCTAATGCCAAGGCGATTGCCAATGCCATTCGGTCCTGCATGGAATATCTTAACCATGATGTGAACCAGAGAATAGCCGCTGAAATAAAACCGGTTGAAGAATAATACGAACTAAATAAAATTATACAGACCGCCTTTCCATTTCATGGTGAAGGCGGTCTTGTTGTATAATTTTATTATATGTCGGGGTCAAAACAATCAACTAAAATAAACGGCGGTATTGCCGTAATCGGGACGGGTTCTTATGTCCCAGAAAAAAAACTAACCAATCTAGATTTAGAGAAGATAGTCGATACAACCGATGAGTGGATAACTACTCGGACCGGAATTAAAGAAAGGCGTATCGCTGCTCCGGGGCAATCGACTTCTGATCTGGCCTGTGAGGCGGCCAGGAAAGCTCTTAAATCGGCTCACCTTAAAGCGGATGAAATCGATCTGATTGTGGTAGCTACGATTACACCGGATGTGGTATTTCCGGCAACGGCCTGTTATGTCCAGCATAAACTGGGCGCCGAGAATGCTGTTGCTTTTGATATCAGCGCTGCTTGTACCGGTATCGTATATGCCTTAAGCATCGTGAAAAATTTGATGTTGGGGCAGGGATATCGAAATGCGATTGTCATCGGCGCTGAAGTCATGAGCCGGAGTTTGAACTGGTCTGATCGAAATACCTGTGTGATATTTGGTGATGGTGCCGGAGCCATTGTCCTGCAAGCAGGACATCCTAATCGGGGTTTGATTTACGAATACATGGGAACCAATGGAAGCGCAGCGGATTTGATTTATATCCCTGCGGGAGGTTCCCGGGAACCGCTTACACCCCAATTGTTGGAAGAAAAAAAGAATTGTATTTATATGGATGGCAAAGAAGTATATAAATTTGCTGTTCGGGTTATGGGTGAATCAATTGAGCGGGCATTGAAAGATTGTGAAATATCTGCGGATGATGTGGCCTTGATGATTCCTCATCAAGCTAATATCCGAATTATTAAAGCCTCTGCCGATAAGTTTGGCATTCCTTATGAAAAGGTTTATGTGAATATTGACCGATATGGAAATACTTCTGGGGCTTCAATTGGAATAGCCTTGGATGAGGCAGCTAAAGAAGGTCGAATCAAACGAGGCGATATTATTATTCTGGTAGCTTTCGGGAGTGGATTAACCTGGGGTTCCAGTGTTATCAGGTGGTAGGGATAACTTCCTGAGTTACAGGCATCATTGATTTGAAGAAGGTTAATCGAATGGGAATATGGGGTTGTTTCCTGATGGAAATATGATGAAATTTCCCCCGATAGGGTTGTAATACTATGCCTGCCATCTTCTTCAAATAATGTAGAATGCAGCTGGATGTAGGTCTTTGAATTAGAGTTATTGGATTATCGCTAAACCTTCCTTCTGAAATTATTTTTTGATAAAAAGGAAAATATCTTATTATGAGTAGAGCCTTTATTTTTCCCGGTCAGGGTTCCCAAACAGTTGGAATGGGTAAGTATCTTTATGATGTTTATCCATCTGCCAAATCTATGATGGATAAAGCCGATGAGATTTTAGGGTATTCATTAAAAATACTTTGTTTTGAGGGTCCGGAAGACCAGCTCAAGCTTACCCAAAATGCTCAACCGGCACTCTATACTGTGAGTCTGGCGGCCTATGAAGTCCTGAAGGAAAAAGGGCTATCTGTTCCAACTTGTGTGGCCGGCCATTCATTGGGTGAATATTCAGCTCTGGCAGCCGCTGGGGTGATTGATTTTGAAACGGGATTGAAACTGGTTTCCCAAAGAGGAAAATTGATGGCCGAAGCAGCTCAGAGTGTTCCCGGAACGATGGCAGCTGTTCTTGGTATGCCTGCAAATGAGGTGAAATCCCTTTGTGAAGAAATATCCCAGTCCATTGGGGTGGTGGTGGTAGCTAACTATAATTGTCCCGGTCAGATTGTCATTTCTGGAGAAATACCCGCTGTTCAAGCAGCTGTATCCACATTAAAAGAAATGAAAAAGAAAGCAATCCCACTGCCTGTCAGCGGTGGATTCCATTCCCCTCTTTTAAAAGAAGCGAATGAAAAATTCTCAAACCTTCTGGATACCACTGAATTTAAAGATGCCCAGTTCCCGGTTATCTCTAATACTACGGCAAAAGCATCGACTTCAGGTGCGGTTCTGAGGGAAGCCTTGAAGGCTCAGATGGTTTCCTCCGTATACTGGGAAGACAGCCTTTATGAAATGCAGGGCCTGGGTATAACAGAATTGATAGAAGTCGGTTCAGGCACTGTCTTAACGGGATTAGTGAAAAAGACACTTAAAGAGGCTGTCACCTATTCCACTGGCGACAGCCCCGCTTTAGAAACTGTGTTTAGTCTTATTAGTTAATTATTTCAAAGAGTTCTAGAGAGCCCATTTCTGGATGATATGCCGGACAATGGGTTCTTTTTTTATAGCTTCAGATGCCTTTTTATAAGTAAAGTTTCCTGTTGCCAGAAGGAGGGCTTTGGGAACTACTTTGGTCTTTCCTGTAGCCTTGTTGATATGGTCAGAGATGGGAGCTTCCAATATTTCCGGGGTAAGGACATCCGTCTCATATATCGATTTGAGCATGGAATCCCGAGCTACTCTTTCATCGGCTTTCATGATCGCTGAAATAATCTGGATAGTCCTGAAGAAAAGTTTATTATTGCTGATTTTTAAATCCACCATTCGGTTTTGATAGACTTTACCTGTCAGGATATGAGCTCCGGTTGTGATGGCATTTAAAATCAGTTTGGCGGCGATTTCCCTGAAATGAAGGGGAAGCGGGACGATGGGAGAGATGACAACATCAATCCCGGCAAATTTCCTTCCGGAGGCAGAAGAATGGGTGGTTTGAAGAGCGACTAAAGCGGTGGTGGCTTTCTTTTTCTTTGATGCACTTAAAATCTTTTTCCAGTTCCAAACTCCATTAAGCTGGGACATCCCCTGAGTCACTTTTTGCTGAAGGACTTTTTCCGGGGCTCCTTCACCTAAGACAATAACTATGTCTTTTTCCGTGAGATTGGGTAGTTTGCCGGTTATGAATTCTTCCACTCCAATGCGATGGATCGTACTTATATGGCTTAAATCGTTTCCCTTGCCAAGAAGGGTATTCCAGCCCCCTTCCAGAAAACCTCGAACATCTTCAAAATCAGCTCCGAAGGTTGGGGGGCATTCTGAAGCATCTACCAGGCTTAGAATTCCATAAGGTGCTTTTCCCAGGTAATAAATATGTCCCTTGGAGGAAAGAGTCTCTCCCCCTTTTTTTATTAATTCAGAGATGGGTAGCTGTTGATCGTAAACAGCAGTCCGAGTGGTTTCAAAATCTTTCATAAAAGATTTCAGGTCGGATGAGATATCCTGGGAAGGTTGGATGCAAAAATTGAAAATCATATCCAGGAGCAGTTTAGTAGAGGTTCCGGATTTCATTCGAGTGGAACCGGTCACCGGTTCCGGCCCGGTGATCGGGTTCAGGATAATGCCAAAAGGACTCCGAGAGGTTCGGTCAGAGACCTCTTTAAAGGTTTTATCCCATTGTTCAATGGGGACATTTCTGGCTCTGCTCAAAAGGTTAAAACCCATCAGTCCCGCATATCCTTTGAGCCGTTTTCCCTCAAATTCATTTAACAGGTAATTTAGCTGCCCGGCTACATAAGGGGCAGACATTCCACAGGTAACACCGATATAAGCAACATGCTTTGCATCACCAATTAGGGCCTTTAATTCTTCAACAGCATGAATGGCATCATCTTCAGAACCTTCCTGCGCGGCGATTAAGGCTTTATTGGTACCTGCCATAAGATATTTGATGAGATTCTTTTCACCGAAAGCTTTTTTTATGGCTGGATTATAATCTCTGGCCGTAAACATGCCTAACCGTCCACTGGTGCCGGCTCCGGCTAAAATAATGACTTTCTTCCCGGGGGCTCTTAGGATGGCATGAGTTTTTCTGATGCAATTGGAGATGGCATTAAGAGATTCCGAGTCCTGAAAACCCGGGAAACCCAGGTACCCATTATAAATCTGAGAATCAGTCTGTCGTAAGATTCTAACTATTTCTAAAGGGGATGCAATATCAATATCTTTGGTTAATTCATTAGGCGTTTCTGTGATAGACAAGCTCATTTTATCAAGTATCCTTTCAACTGATGAACGGTATTTATCTTACCATATCGAAAAGGGACTTTTCAGCGCGTTTTAGAATAATGAAACAAAGAGGCAGGCATGTATTGATTATTTCTTTTTCAGCATGATTTTAACTTTATTAACCCGGTTCTGGTGGACATCTGCCACAATGAAAACATGGTCACGGTATTGGATTGATTCTCCACCGGTGGGGATTTTTCCCAGCTTGGATAGAATAAATCCACCCACTGATTCGAAATCATCGGAATCAGGGAAATGTATCCCATGGTACTGGGTCAGGTCATTGGTTCCCATCGTCCCATCGACGATTAAAGAACCATCAGCCATTTTCTGGATTCGCTCTTCTTCCGTATCGTATTCATCCTGGATTTCTCCGACAATTTCCTCAACAACATCTTCCAGGGTTGCCAATCCTGAGGTCATTCCATATTCATCAACCACGATGGCCATATGGATTTTCCTTTTTTGGAATTCTCTTAGCAACTGGCCGACTTTCATGCTTTCAGGAATAAAATAAGCAGAACGCATGATATCTGATACATGAATCAGGGACCGGTTTTCTGAGGCCGCCAGAAGGTCTTTGGTATAGACAATGCCCAGGATCTTATCGAGGGTCTGGTCATAGACCGGCATACGTGAGTAGCCGCTCTCTATGACCGTATCCATAATACGTTCCGGGTTTTCATGGATATCGACAGCAATAATATTCGTTCGGGGAATCATGATTTCTTTAACGGTTCGGGTGGTGAAAGTCAGGACTCTCTGCATAAGCTGGGTCCCAACTGCCGAGAGCTGTCCGCTAGCGCCGGATTCGGTAACAATAATCCGTAATTCCTCCGGGGAAAGAGACAATTCCTTATCAGTAGCCGGGGGCAACCGCAGCATTTTCAGGGTCAATGTCGAGGCGGAATTCAATATCCAGATGACGGGATAAAAACCTTTATAAAATACATGAAACGGCAGGGCAATCCATAAACAGGTCTTTTCGGCAAATTCTATTGAAAAAGCCTTGGGGGCCTGTTCACCCAAAACAATGTGTGCCGTGGTGATGATAGAAAATCCAAGAAAGGTCGCAATACCGGAAATGAGCGAAGGGTTCGTCAGCCCTATGAGTTTTAACAGAGGATTTATGACATGGGCCACATAGGGTTCACCCAGCCATCCCAATCCCAGGCTGGCAATTGTAATCCCGACTTGGGCTCCGGATAAATAGGCCGTCATCTGGGTGAGGATTTTTTCGGCTATTTTAGCCCGAAAATCTCCCAGTTGGGCCAGGGTATCAATTCGGGTTCGGCGTACTTTTACAACAGCAAATTCACAAGCAACAAAAAAAGCATTTATCAGCACCAATCCGATGATGGTGCTGATTTTTAGTATAGAGAGTAGTAGGTCATTCATATAGCATTTCCAAAGTTATCGTATCAAAAATTAGCCGACTCGGCAATTTCTATCCTTTTGAGGTAGTTAGAGAAGGGGTCGTTTTGACAGCTGTCAAAAGTTAATTACAGGTAAAAAGCTGGATTTAAAAAACAGTTCAATAATTATTCTTAATCACTAGTGTCCAATAAAAAAACAGCTTAATTGAACAGATAGAGCTGTGGATCAGGCTCAGGAGGTTTTGCCGGGAGAGAAGGATTTAAATCCAACAAGTCGATAATATCGAGGTATTGGAAG
>DIVR01000061.1 GCA_002428325.1 bacterium UBP4_UBA6127 | reverse complement strand
TAAACATGGGCAGCCTTATCATCTGTCCATAAGAACCAGGCGTTATGGTGTCCCCGATTATGCATCATTTCGATAGTTCGAGCAAGAAGGACCTGCCCTATCCCTTTCCCCTGGTAATCATCTCTGACTCCAAAGGGTCCAAAATGCTCTTCTTCGTATTGGGCATATCCTAATATTTCATTATCTTTCATTGCCAGAAGGATTTGTTCTTCTTTGAACTTGCCTATAGTTAAAAGAGTCAAGTTATCTCGGATTCCTTTTAGCCAATCCCCTGGCATATAGCTCCGCATGAATTCTAATAAATCGGTTATCATTTCTCTCCGATAGGGACGAATGATAATTCCTTCTTCCTTAAGTTTTGTTTCTTTGGCCGCCAATTCTTCAGGTATCCTGTAGGTAACAATTGGATTATCCATAGATAAAGGCCTGGCTCCCTGCTTAAAACCCATTTTCCCGAAGAATTCAATTGCCTTGGCATATTCTTTCACATCTATCCCCGGAATAAAATAATTGGGAGAATAGGTCGCTATCGATATCAGTTTTCGGTTTCTTTTCCGAAAAAAGGTTTCACCTTTTTCCCACATTTGAGTGCCGATTCCTTTTCTCTGATATTCAGGACGTACTCCGGCCATAGTGATCCATCCCAGTTCTTCCTGCATCCCTATTATTTCCATGGGAAACTGCCTGACCAGGCAAAGTATGAATCCAACCAGCTGTCCATCAGCTTCAGCCAATATCAGTCCCTCAGGATTAAAATTTCCATCCAATAAGACTTTTCGCTCAAACAAATCCTGGGTGATCCCATCAGCTGGCACACTGGCATTCCATAAATCCAATATGGGAAATAGATCCTGTTTTTCAAAGGAACGAATACATGAATCAGTCATCAATAACCCTCCATAATAAACCTATAAATACAAGCATAACTACTAATAATGCATTGAAAATTGATACTTAAAGATTGGATTAAATCAATTGGTCGAGCGATTTCTACACCAGATATAGGATGAAACAGTGAACCCCTCAGGCCCAATTGAGGTTGGGTCTGTAATATTACTAGCAGGAGCATTGGTGGTAACTCTAACTCTCACACCGACAACAGAAGCAGCACTATAGGTTGGCTGGTAAGTAGTATCAGAAATATAAGTAAAGTTTACTCCAGTAACATATCTTGCAATTACAGCACCGTTTGTGAATCCAATTCCCCGATATCGCCTTAAGGTACTATCGGAAGATTGGTAGTAAAAAGAGACATTCGTATTACGGTAAGTATTGGCACTGAAATAAGTAGAACTGATAGTATAAAAATTCACCACACCAGCCAATTCCTGGGAAATAAAAAATAAACCATTCTCAGCGTTTTTTTGTGAATCTGATACTTTTTCAACCGCATATAAACTTACCAGGGATTGATTATATATGCTCATAATGGGAATCATAACAACCAAAAACAGAGCCGTTACAACAGCCATTTCAATCAAGGTGACCCCTTTTTTATTCAAATTTCCACACATCATTAATTTCCCCCGACGGTTAAATAAGTTATATAAGTAACCAAAGGATCAACAAAAGGTACTGTTGCAGTATCGGCTGCAAGAGTGGGATGTAAAAAGACAGTAACCTTGAACATTCTTAATACACGACTAGCGCCAAAAGTTGAGTTATCTTCATAGGTAGCTTCTACATCATAGGCAGTATCCAGACTAAATAAATTTGACCGGCTGAAAGTGCCTCCGATGGCAAGATTAGGATTGTTTTTAACACTCGTAACGCTGTATTTAATATAATCGGGACTGGTTGCATTGTAGTATCCAAGCGATTTTATGATTTCTATTTGATTTTTTCCCACACTGGAAGCATTGACAATATATTGTGATTTGGTTGTATTGTATTTTCCAATCAGGACAGAGCCAAAAATGGCCAAAACAGCAACACTCAGAATCAAAACAGCTATCATTACTTCAGCCAGAGAAAATCCATTAGAATTAAGATCTATGGTGAAGATTTTACTGATTCTATTCATTATAAACTCCAGTCCGAAGGTAATTCTCTCCATGTACCGGGCAAAACTTTCTTGCCAGAAATATGATCTACCGCTATCCCTAAAATGGGGGCATCATCTGATACCGTAGGGTCATAATAATAGTCACCGGATGGGAATCCGTTGATATCATTACTCATCATCATGATGACTCCATTGATAATAGTACCCTGACCATTCTTAAAGTTTACATTAGATACAAACATAACCCCTGCATAATAATTTGGTGTTATCGAACCCATATGCAACTCGGAATTACCGGTTCCCTGGTATATATTCCCTGCATTTACATTTAAGGTTCCTGTGGTTGGGCATTGATAAGATGCTGTAGTATCTATACATCCAATGGTGACATATTTTTGGAATGAGTCGCCTTCATTGTCTTGGGGTGCCACTGTAATACTAGCTGGAGTTCGAGTCGTTACCTGCATAACAGTAAGTTCACATTTATTAATAGTTATATTCCCACCTACTGCATACAATTGACCATAAATACTCATATCATCAGACATTACAATAGACCCTTGAATGTATAGCAATCCAGTGTAATTGCCAGATATTCTATAGGTTGTGGGATTTACAACAGTTAAATAAAATCCAGAAATAGATACAGGCATGACATTCCCAATTGTAGAAAATTGATAAGTAACCCCACCCGCTAAAGGAGTCCAATTAACAATTGTGGTATCTCTACCTATATATATGGCATTGGGAACAGCCTTGGAAGTGATTTTACTCCAATAAGGCTGCCATTTCTTTCCACCATAAGCCCAGGGTGCGTTGTAATAAGTAATAATCCCAATTTCCCCTTTACCATAAGCAGGGCCATTACTAGTTGAATTATACCCATCAGGATAATCAGTTGGATCTCTACCTGCAGGAGCACCTGAACAACCTTGCCAGATAAAATGTTTCCATGGATCTTGATCAATGACATCAACAGAAACAGCCCTTACTCTGTTGGTCAGGCGACTCACTGTTGCGGTAGAAACTATTCTGATAGTATCTCCGGCCATAGTACTGCTTTGGACATAAAATGAAGCATTAAATAAACTTCCCGTGGATGAACTGCTAACAGGACCCCATCCAGCCGTATTAGCAGAAATGGCATAATTTATCCCTGCTTCAGCTGAATATAACGCCTGATTATAATCTTCATAAAAGGTCGCTTGCTGGTAAGACCATAAACCTAACGCCAAAATGGTAGAGGCCACCACCGCCAATATCATTGTAATCACCAGAGCAGTCATTAAGATGACACCTTTATTGGTGGCATTTTTCCTGATAATAGTTTGCTTTTTTAAGGATAAATTAGTATATGCCATGATCCGAGCCCTCTTAAGCAAAGTTTAGGTTATACCCCGATGACTGTCAAGTAATATTTATCCCTTCTAACTTCAATCACATCAATACCCATAGTTTATGAAAACAATGCCACTATTTCAAGTATATTATTAAAAAAAAACGATTAGAGACAATCAGACATTTTTCGGGCTTGTTTCACTGCATCATTTAAAGACCTCTCCGGATAGGATTTGCTCATTCCCATCTGGTAAAGACCATTCATAGGAGTAGAAAAATCTGACTTTAGATTCTCAAGATATCCGATTCGATATATAGGGGATGTATGGCTGGATTTAGATAATTTCCACCATCTCAGGCTGTCATGAGATAAGGAATAAATTGACTCAAGCACCTTGTACCATTTATGAAATATAACTGAATCATCCTCAATGAAATCAGCATTATCCTGATTCTGATAATAGGAAGCCAAATATACCAGATGATCATCCCCATACCCTTTCTTTACGAAATTGGTATGTTCAACCAACAAGGAGAAAGGAAGGGACTTATCTCCAATATTTAACCAATAGGAGGAAGTTATAGGCTTATCAAAACCCAGTAAAAGACATAGGGTATGCTGGTAAGGAATCCTTTGGAGATCAGACAAAAATGTATCATTCAATAACTCATTCCCAATTGTTGCCAATCCCTGGGGATTACCAGTATAAATTCCTATAGGAGCTTCAATAGTATCCGTTTCGGTATTCACACCCTTAAAAGAATACTCTGTGGAAAGTATCTCTGTTACTGAAGTATTGAGTATAATATCCACTTTTCTGGACTTTAGAACACTTTGCAAGGCTTCCAGTAATATGGAAAAACTTCCGGTGGGATAGGCTAATTTCTCCCCCCTGAAAACTGAACGGTTAGACCGTATTCTTACCCTCTCCTGCAACCAGGCTGCCGATATAACCGCTTCATTATCACCAAACTTTCCTCTTAATAAGGGGAAAAAGAAATTCTGATAGACAGATTCACCCGCATTTTCAATTACCCAGTCTCGGGCTGAAATCGAATCTAGCGTACTGAATGATTTGCTTCCCCGGCATTTATTTACCAATTGGGACAGTTTCCATTTATCCCCCATGGAAAGAAATGGAAATCTCATGATATCAATTGGGGTATTTAAAGGATAGGCTTTCTCATTCATCCAATATCCCACTAAAGAGGGCCGCCATTGAACATCTCCGCCCAATCCCAGGGCTTCCATCAATCTCAATAATTCAACATCTCCTGGAAGAATATGGTGATAATATTTTTCAATGGAATAGTCTCCTAAGTGGTAACATTCCAAGAGTCCGCCTAATTCGGATTTTTTTTCAATCAGACAAATCTTTTTCCCCTGGCCGGATAAATAATAAGCAGTGGCTAAACCTGTCAAACCTCCCCCGATAATAATGGCATCATAACAACTCATCAGATGTCCTTCTCCTGAAATCTATTCATTTATGCGCCCAAATCTTCACTGATAATAAACCAAATAAGAAACCTCCGATATGGACATACCAAGCAATTCCACTATTGGAACCGAAAACCGGCAGCTGGCTTCCCCACAACTGGTAAAGGAACCAGAATCCCAGAAAAATGAAGGCTCTGACTTCTACCGTTTTATAAAAAATAAGAAAGGGTATCAAAGATTTAATGCGAGCTTTGGGAAATAAAAGAATATAACCTCCCATAATAGCAGAAATAGCGCCAGAAGCTCCAATGACCGGTATATGTGAATAACGGTAAATACCCGCATGAACCAAGGAAGCAAATAATCCACCCGAAAGAAAAAATAACAGGAATCGGATATGTCCCAATTCATCTTCCAGATTATTACCAAATAACCATAAAAACCACATATTACCCAGTAAATGCATTAATCCTCCATGCAGAAAAATACTGGTTAATGGTGTTAGAAAATGCTCAAACGAAGGTTCCTGGAACAAATAGGCCGGTCTCATTCCATAAATGGATGCCAGATTTACATCCTGAATACCTAATTTGACCTGAATCAAGAAGACTCCCAGGCATATCAGAATCAATCCCGTTGTCATCAGCGGGAAATGCTTATATGGAATGTTATCTTTGAGTGGAATCATATAAAAAAAGAACGGGCAAAAGCCCGTTCTATACAATATTCGATTTATGATTCTGAATCAAGAGGATTCAGACTGAATCAAGAAAATTCAGAAATAATTATTTCTTTTCAGCCAGCTTTGCTTTGGCATAGTTCATTAAGCCCCCGGCTTCAATCAGGGATTTCATGAAAGGAGGGAATGGATGGGCCTTATAGACCTTGCCATTGGATTTATTGGTAATAGTACCTTCATCGAAATTGATTTCAATTTCATCTCCCGCCTGGAGTTCCTCAGCTGCTTCAGGGCATTCCATGATAGGAAGTCCCATATTGATGCAGTTCCGATAGAAAATCCGGGCGAAGGTTTTAGCGATAACACAACCCACTCCGGCATGTTTGATGGATATCGGAGCATGTTCACGGGAGGAACCGCAGCCGAAGTTTTTCCCGGCAACAATCACATCCCCCGGCTTCATGTTATTCACGAAATCCTTATCAATATCTTCCATGCAATGGGCAGCCAGATGTTTGGGGTCATGGGTATTCATATACCGAGCCGGGATGATGACATCGGTATTGATATCATCTCCATATTTGAAAACTTTTCCAGTAACTTTTGTGATTTCCATAGTATTTACCTTTTCTCAAAATTAGATTCGGTCCAACGGGATTAATCCATCACTTCAGCCGGATGAGTGATTCGTCCAGTCAAGGCGGAAGCTGCCGCTACTGCCGGGCTGGCAAGGTAGGCCTTGGAATCAGGATGGCCGATTCTGCCGACAAAATTCCGGTTGGTAGTGGTAATGGCTGTTTCCTTGGAAGAAAGAATGCCCATATGGCCGCCCAGGCAGGGTCCACAGGTTGCAGGACTTATGATACAGCCGGAATCATTGAATATTTCGATTAAGCCTTCCTTCAGCGCCATAGTCCAAATACTCTGGGTTGCCGGGAAAATAATCACTTTCAGGTTCTTATCGACCTTCCGCCCCTTTAAAATATTGGCAGCAATCCGCAAATCTTCAATCCGGCCATTTGTGCAGGAACCAATAATGACCTGGTCCACACTGACATGGGTAGATTCACTGACTTTATGGACATTATCCGGGAGGAACGGCCAGGAGACGACGGGTTCCAGCTTGGTCGCATCATATTCTTTTACATAGCAATACTTGGCATCCGGATCACTGTTATAAAATTTATAGGGACGTTGTGCCCGTGATTTAACATATTCTTCGGTTGTTTCATCCGGAACGATAATGCCTGACTTTCCCCCGGCTTCAATGGCCATATTGGAAATAGTCATTCGGGCTTCCATGGAAAGGTTATGGATAGTATCACCATCAAATTCCATGGCCCGGTAAAGAGCTCCATCAACCGTAATATCTCCAATAATCTGGAGGATAATATCCTTGGAGCTGACCCACTTGGGTAATTCACCATGGAAAACAAATTTCATGGTTTCAGGCACTTTCAGCCAAGTCATTCCTGTTGCCATACAATAGGCCAGATCGGTAGACCCGACACCGGTGGAAAAGGCTCCCAGAGCACCATAAGTACAGGTATGGGAATCAGCCCCAATCACGATATCTCCGGGTAAAACTAATCCTCTTTCAGGTAACAGGGCATGTTCAATCCCACCCTGCCCGACTTCAAAGAAATATTTAATGTCATATTCTTTGGCAAAATCTTTGACTTCCTGGACCTGCTGGGCAGAATTAATATCCTTAGCCGGGACAAAATGGCTCGGGACCAGGGCAATTCGTTCCTTGTCAAACACTTCAGTAATATTGTTTTCACGGAGACGTTTAATGGCAATCGGCGCCGTAACATCATTCCCCATGACAAAGTCAACATTGCATTCTACCAGTTCTCCTGCCTGGACAGATGCCTTACCGGCATGTGCCGCCAGGATTTTTTCAGTTATTGTCATACCCATAACATTATCTCCTTCTATGGTTAATCCCAATAGGGCGGGTTTTTTCTTATGCGGCCGGGTTCTCACCCGGCCGCGATTATTAATCTATTATTTTACCTTAAAACTCATAGTTATGGACCCTCAGGCCTAGATGATCTCGCCCATTTTTTCTTTTTTGGCCTTCAAATTCTTCTCCTTGAAGAAAATTAGGCGATTAATGGCATTGAGGTAAGCGATCGCAGAAGCTACCACTACATCCGTATTGGACCCTCTTCCGGTTACATTCAAGCCATCTTCTTCTAGGGTCACTACTACCACGCCCTGAGAATCGGTTCCCTGGGTAACGGCCTGCAGATTATAATTCACCAAATGGGCTTGGACCTGAGTCAATTGCTGAATAACCTTATAAGCAGCATCTACAGGACCATCCCCGGTGGAAGTAGCCTTCATGCTTTTCCCATCCCGGATTATCTCCACGGTCGCTGAGGGTTCATCCCTATTATCACTGATGGCCCGAATGGAGGAAAAAATATAGGTCTCTGGGATCTGCATCCGTTCATCTTCCACTATGGAAATCAGGTCATCGTCATAGACCACTTTCTTTTTATCGCAAAGCTTTTTAAACCGCTCAAAGGCTTTATTGGTCTGTTCTTCGTTCAAATGGTTATAACCCAGCTGGATCAGCCGTTCTTTGAAAGCATGCCGGCCTGAATGTTTTCCCATAATCATGGAAGTCCCTACCCAGCCGACATCTTCCGGCAGCATGATTTCATAGGTGGTCCGTTCCTTCAGAACCCCATCCTGATGGATTCCAGCTTCATGGGCAAAGGCATTCCCTCCAATAATGGCTTTATTGGGTTGAACAGGGAGACCGGTTAAGCTGCTGACCATTCGGCTGGTTCGATAGAGCTGTTCGGTCTGAATGCCGGTTTCCAGCTTGAAATAATCCTTCCGGCACTTCAGGTTCATGACAATTTCTTCCAGGGAAGCATTTCCTGCCCGTTCCCCTATGCCATTGATGGTGCATTCCACCTGCCGGGCTCCATTGGTCAAACCAGCCAGGCTGTTGGCTACAGCTAATCCTAAATCATCATGGCAATGAATGCTGATGATCGCTTTATTGATATTCGGCACTTTTTCCCGGACATACTTAATTCGACTACCAAACTCAAAGGGATTGGAATACCCCACGGTGTCCGGAATGTTAATGGTGGTAGCGCCGGCATCGATAGCCGCCTCTATCACATCGCACATATAATCAATGTCGGTTCGGGACGCATCTTCCGGGGAAAATTCCACATCATCGGTATAATTCCTGGCCCGTTTGATAGCATTCACAGCCATATCGATAATTTCTTCTTTGCTCATCCGGAGCTTTTTCTCTCGATGAATCTGGCTGGTTGCGATAAAGGTATGGATTCGTCTGCGTTCGGCCGGCTTAATGGCTTCGGCGGCTCTGTCCACATCAATATCCTTGGCCCGGGCTAAACCACATATCACCGGGCCCTTGACCCTCTCGGCAATCAGTTTAACGGCTTCAAAATCACCCGGCGAACTGATGGGAAATCCGGCTTCGATTATATCCACACCTAGCCGGGCGAGCTGCATCGCTATCTCAATTTTTTCCTGGGTGTTCAAAGACGCCCCCGGGGACTGCTCGCCGTCCCGCAGCGTTGTGTCAAAAACATATACTCGCTCGGACATGGTTCTTACCTCCTGTGTAATTTTATATACAGACTGCTTTTCAGACTGCCCATAAAAAATCCCTGGCTGACCTCATTGTGTCAACCAGGGACGAAGTGTCTGCATATTTCGGAGTTGCAGTACCCCGTGGTACCACCCTGCTTCTTCCGGTTGCCCGGAACTTCTTTTTAAGATGTTACGGTCTTTCCCGTCAGGAACTACTTTATCATTTCGTTCATCCCTGAGGCTCCAAGGCGAGTTCGGACTGGCTCGTTACCGGCTCTCACCTTACCCGGCTCTCTGTTAACTGGCTGGTAGTCCTACTACTCCTCTTCTTTGCCTGTTATATCCATTATACTGAATTTTATCTCCCTGTCAACATTATTTTTCATGATTGGAAATTAATTTCCTAATATTCCCGGCAACGAGTCTGGAGACCCTGATCCGTTGCTTTTCTGTCTGGATTACCCTTGACCCGGAAACGGACTTGTAACGGAGAGGGTCTGACCCTCTCCGTTACAAGTCCGTTCAAATACCTCCATAAAAGGTTAATAATCTCCCCTTGATTTCATCCTCTGTTGATATGTGAGAGAGGAAGGTCTGAGGAGCTGGGGATATGATAAAATGGTAAATGATTGTGAATAAAGCTGTTCAGCCCAAAAAAGAGCGTTTAGACAAACTGGTTCATGACCAGGGTTTAGCTGAATCTCGAAGCCGAGCCCAGGCTTTGATATTAGCTGGTGTCGTTTATGTCAACGGACAAAAATCCACCAAAGCCGGAGTTCTAATCCCTTCTGATGCAAAAATCGAACTTCAAGGTATGCCAATTCCTTATGTCAGTCGCGGGGGATTAAAACTGGAAGCTGCCCTTAAAGGCTTTAATATCAATCCTCAGGGCTGGGTTTGTGGAGATATCGGCGCCTCCACAGGAGGGTTCACTGATTGCCTGCTCCAAAATGGAGCGGCCAAAGTTTATGCGGTTGATGTCGGATATGGGCAATTGGATGTCAAACTTCGAAATGATCCCAGGGTCATCGTCATGGAAAAGGTGAATGCCCGTTATCTGGATATTCAACAAATTCAGGAAACCCTGGACCTTGTCACCATTGATGTCTCTTTTATCTCTCTGAAATTAGTCATTCCCGCCATTACTCCCCTTTTGAAGCCAGGGGGTTACCTTTTGGCCCTGGTAAAACCTCAATTCGAGGCAGGACGTAAGGAAATTGATAAAGGAAGCGGGGTTATCCGGGATCCGGTCATCCGAAAAGCGATTCTGGATGATATTCGTAATTTTACAACCCATATAGGTTATCATCTTTTGGGAGATATGGAGTCTCCAGTGCATGGTCCATCCGGTAATGTAGAATTCCTGTTATGGGCCCGATACCAAGGACCTGGGGAAAATCAACTCAGCTCTATGGAGAAAACTCCGATTTCTTGAGTTATATATACTGTAACCTATTAAAATAAGTTAAAACCCTAAAAGACAGGGAATACTCATGAAAAATAAAGCTATCCAACACATTGGGATTATCGCAAACCTGAAAAAGCCTAATGCCATCAGGGAAGTTAACAAACTCTGCAAATGGTTAAGCAACCGGGGTAAAAAAGTAATAATCCCCTATACCCTCGCTGAGACGGCTAAAATACACTGTGAAAAAACAGAATTATCTCATTTATACCGATTATGCGAGTTAATCATCGTGCTGGGTGGAGACGGAACATTGCTTTGGGGTGCCAGAATGGGTGTCTTAGGTAACAAGCCGGTATTGGGTGTCAACTTCGGGACCCTGGGATTTATGGTCAGCACCTCATTTCAAGAATTATATGAGGATTTAGAGAAAATTATAGAGGGCCATTTTACGACTGAAAAACGTATGATGTTGGAAGCCATCGTCCTGAGAAATTCCAAAGATATGGATAATGGGGAAGAATCGGCTTCAACCTCCCCTATTTGGAGTAATACGGCTTTGAATGAAGCGGTCATCACCAAGGATACTCTGGCCCGGATGATTCATCTGAAAATCAATATCAACGGAACTTATGTCACAGAATATAGGGCGGACGGACTGATTATCTCATCTCCCACCGGTTCAACCGCACATTCCCTTTCTGCCGGGGGACCCATTGTATATCCCACAATGGATGCTTTAATCATCACCCCCATCTGCCCGCATACCCTCAGTAATCGCCCCCTGATCATTAAGGGAACTGACAAAGTCGATGTAACCATCCTGACTCCGCAGCAGAATACCTATTTGACCTTAGATGGACAGGAAGGTCTTGCCCTGCAACCCGAGGATACCGTGAGAATCCAAAAAGCTTCTCGTTCTGTTCAGTTAATCAATTCTCCTAATCGGGATTATTTCCAGATTCTCCACACTAAATTGAAATGGGGAGGGAATTAACTCCCTGATTAGGAGCCAACCATTCAGATGAAGATTAAAACCAAATTAATTTTAGCTTTTCTTGCTGTGGGTATCCTTCCGATGCTGGCCGCAGTTTATCTCTCTCTTTCCATTAATGAAAATTTTCTGGAAGAAGAAGGCCGCCAGCGATTGGATAATGCCTTAAAAATCCTCAATTCACGGCAAGAACAGCTGTTTAGCAGGACCGCGGTTATTTCCAAATTGTTGGCTGAAGATAAGGTTATTGTCACCAACCTCTACAGCCTGAATCGAACGGTTGTCTTGAAACGAATGAATGAATTTCTGAAGAATCTTCCCACCGATCAAAAAGTCAATGACATGGAATATCTTCCTCCGGATAAAATGCTTCTGTATGTCAAAGACACCTCCAAGATCAATGTTTTGCACAATCCTGTCTGGCAGGGATATACCATCACCACAACTCAAAATGGTCTGACAGGAATAATGGTTACCTCGGTCTCAAAAATTTATTACAAGAACCGATTCATGGGAGGGTATAAGGTAGGAATATGGACAAAGGAAGGGATGATCGATGCCATTCCCACAATAGCTCCGGGAGTGGTGGCTGTTATGTTGAAACCTGATTTTAAAGATTATCCCAACGACCCTCAAAGCCAAGCCCTTAAAAAAACAGTCTTTGAAAAAGGCCAATTTTTCTCTTCAGAAAATCTGTTATATCAGGATATCTCACTTCAGATTCATTGTCAGCCGATTAAAGACCCCAAGGGGGATATTATTGGGGCTATCCTGTTAGGAAGCCCTAAATCAACCGTCAGTGAAGTATGGAGCCAATATAAGACTCGTTTTTATGGACTCATGATAGCTGTCAGTTCCATCCTTGCCTTCATTCTAGCGTTTCTGATTGCCAGGACTATTTCCAGTCCCGTAAGAGAATTAGTAAAAGGAGTCCGGGAAATATCCAATGGAAATTTGGATTATCGAATCAGAATTCGTTCACGGGATGAAATGAAAGACCTGGCTCATGCTTATAACGATATGGCCTCCCACCTGAAGGAAATTAGAGAATTGGAACATCAGATGCATCAACAGGACAAACTGGCTTCACTGGGAAAATTATCCGCTGGGATTGCCCATGAAATCAGAAACCCTCTGGGTTCCATTAAATCTTATGCCGGAATTCTCAGGGATAAATTCCTTAAAAATGCCAAGGAAAGAGAACTCATTCAGATTATTATTGAAGAAGTGAATCGGTTGAATAATTTTATCCAGGAATTCCTAGATTTTGCTAAACCTAAAGAGCCACGAATCTTACCCATGGACCCAGATACTATGATTCATCGGATCATCCAACTGGCACAGACTCAATATCCACGGGATAAATATGTGATTGAGCATCTTGAGACGAATCCCTTTGGCTTAATTGCCGCCGATCCAGACCAGATGCAACAGGTCTTTTTAAACCTGATATTGAATTCATGCCAGGCCCTGCCTGAAGGTGGCGTGATTAGGATTAAATATCTGGAACCCAATGCGAAAGGCCAGCTTGGGATACAATTATCTGATAATGGGATTGGAATCAGTGAAGAAAACCAAAAGAAAATATTTGACCCATTTTTTACAACTCGAAATGATGGAACAGGACTGGGTCTATCTGTCGTGAGTCAGATTATCCAGAATCATAAGGGACATATAGAATTAACCAGCAAGGAAGGGGAAGGAACTCAGATTACCCTTTGGCTTCCTTTGGCGAAAATCAATAAAGAGGATAATTTCTAATTATGGCAAAAATCCTTGTAGTTGACGATGAACAGAATCTTCGTGGAGCTTTAAAACTTCTTCTTGAATTGGAAGGCTATACTGTCGAGACAGCTTCCAATGGATTGGAAGGGTTGGAAGCAATCCATCAGGATAATTTCGATCTGGTAATCAGTGATGTCCGTATGCCTAAAATGGATGGGTTGGAAATGCTAAGGGAAATACGAAAAACCAACTCCCTGCTCCCGGTAATCCTGATTACAGCCTTTGCATCAATTGACGATGTGATCACTGCTATTCAGGAAAAAGCAGTAAACTATATCAAAAAACCGTTTGAAAATAGTGAAGTCCTTCATGCTGTCAAAAAAGAACTGGTAGAGAAAAATCTCAGGTATGAAATAGCCTATCTAAGAGATGAAATTGACCAGAGCCATCCCTATAAAAACATTATTGGCCATAGCAAACCCATGCAAGCTGTTTTTGAACTGATCAGAAGAGTGGCCCCTTCTAAGAGCACGGTATTAATCACCGGGGAAACCGGGACAGGTAAAGAATTGATAGCCCGGGCTATTCATGACAACAGCCCCAGGCGGGATAAACCCCTCATTAAAGTGAATTGCATTGCTATTCCGGATACCCTCTTGGAAAGTGAATTGTTTGGACATGTCAAAGGAGCCTTTACCGATGCTTCCTATACTAAACCCGGTAAATTTGAGTTAGCCGATGGAGGCACTATATTTCTGGATGAGATTGGAGATATGAGCCTCTCTTTGCAAGGGAAGATACTTCGAGTCTTGCAAGAAAGGGAATATGAGGCTGTCGGAGGAACCTCCAGTAAAAAAGTGGATGTCCGTATCATTGCAGCCACCAATAGAAACTTAAGAGATTTAGTTAAAAAAGGAACCTTCCGGGAAGACCTTTTTTTCCGATTGAATGTGGTCCCCATTCATATTCCTCCCCTGCGCCAAAGAAAAGAGGATATTTCGGCTCTAGTGCAGCATTTTATCAATAAATATTCGTTAATTTGCGGTAAAGAAGTGAAGCAAATATCCCCGGATGCAACCACGTTTCTTCAGGAATATGATTATCCGGGAAATGTAAGAGACTTGGAAAATCTGATCGAACGGGCTGTGGTATTATGTATAGATAATAAGCTGGAATTAAGCGATTTCCAACTCGGATACCAACTTCCTGTAACAACAGGATTAAATGATGATTCCCTGATGGATCTTACATACAGGGAAGCTAAAAAAATTATCCTGGAGAGATTTGAAACTCAGTATTTTACTGCGCTTCTGAAAGCTACCGGTGCGAATCTGACCAAGGCTGCCAAGAAAGCAGATATGGATCGGAAGAATTTCCGAGACAAGATTCAACAATATGGTATTCAACCTCAGGATATTTCTTTGGAGGATGAGCAATGACCCGTTTTCCCTCAAGAGTAGTGACAACTACAACTATAGGTATTCTATCTTTGTTTTGTTTTATAAATAGTCCTTCTGTTTGGGGACAATCGAATAATTCTATTGTTGCGAAAATCGGAAATACCGAAATTAGCAAGGCTGAATACTTGAAGGAATGGGTTCAGCCCTCGACAAGTGATTTAACCACTGGGCTTTCTCCTCAAGAAAGCAAACTTAAAGTACTCGACAGCCTGATAACCCAGAAAATCCTGTTGATAGAAGCTAACCAACAAAAAATTGAACCCAAACCCGGGGTTATCGATGAACAATTCGAACAAGAGAAAAAAATCTATGGAGATGAAGAAAAATTCTCAAAGAACCTCAAAAAACAGGGAATTACCGATAAACAATACAAACAAAACCTAAGTGACCAATATAAAGTTTCTCAACTGCTATATTTAAACGTCTATTCAAGATTCAAACCCCTCACCATGGAAGAAGCCCGTAATTACTATCAAAAACATCTTTCCAAATATCGAACGGGTGATGCTGTCCGATTAAGGCATATTTTCATGGCAGTTCCATCAGGAGCCTCCCCAGAAAAAAAAGCGGAAATAAAAACCAAGATGGAAACAGCTTATAACTTGATTCAAAGTGGTGAAGATTTTAAAAAAGTGGCTGAAGATTTTTCCGAGACGCTGGCATCCACCGGGGGAGATTTAGGCCACCCGATTCGTCCCGGGGATTTGGTATCCTACCCTGAGATTGAAAAGATGGCATTCAGCCTGGACTCAGGTCAATACAGTCCCATCATGGAAAGTCAAAAAGGATACCATATCATTAAAGTTGATAATAAGATTATTGGTCAAGTCAGGGATTTTGACACAGTAAAAGTACAGGTTTTTGAAGCATTACGTGAGGAAAGCGCCATTGAACTATATAATACCTGGATCAATCAACTGAAGTCTAAATATAATGTCGTTCTTTTTCCTGAAAATCTTTAACCCATATAACAGGGAGATATTGTTGTGGAAACCCATCATTTTTTATTGGAATTAGGTTCGGAAGAAATTCCGGCCGGATATATTAGTCCGGCTCGTGCTTATATTAAAGAGTTTGCCGCCAAATGGTTTGATGAAAATCAGATTCAACATGGTAATTTAAAAGTACTCTCGACTCCCAGAAGGCTGACATTATTCGTTGAAGATTTAGCTTCAGTTCAGGATTTAAGCGAAAAAGTAATCATTGGACCTCCCAGCCGGGTTGCGTACGATGCCAATGGATCCCTTACAAAAGCAGGCCTTGGTTTTGCAAAAACTCAAGGGGTTTCTCCAGAGGATTTATTCAAGCATACCAATGAAAAAGGTGAATACCTGGCAGTCAACAAGAAAATGGGAGGGAAAGATAGTCTTGAACTTTTACCCGATTTCTGCCGGGCATTAACCTCCAAAATGAACTTTCCCAAATCCATGTACTGGGAAGCCAGCCAGTATCGGTTTGCCCGTCCTTTACGATGGATATTATCACTCTATGGCACTGATGTTATTTCATTCAATGTGGCGGATGTTACCAGCAACAACTTCACTTACGGACATCCGGTCAGAAGCAAAGGACCAATTACCCTGCCGCAAGCGGATATGACTTTATATAAGAAATTATTACTGGATGCCTTTGTTGTGGTTGATCCGGATGAACGAAAGTCCCAGATTCTGGAAAAGTTAAAAGCCCTGGGAACCACGGATCAAGATCCGGAACTACTCGAAGTGGTATCCAATCTGGTTGAATATCCTTCCCTGATAAAAGGCCACTTCAAGGATGAGCATTTAGCCCTGCCTTCAGAAATCCTGATCACCACCATGAAACACCATCAGAAATATTTTCCCTATCTGAATGATACAGGAGAACTCCAACCTTACTTTATTTCTGTGCATAATTCTGATAGCAACGCAGCGAATAATATATTGATTGGCAATGAAAGAGTATTAGAAGCCCGGCTTTCTGATGCCCAATTCTATTGGAAAGAAGATACCAAGACCAAACTAGAAGATAAATTCCCCAAATTAGGGGGATTATTATTCCAGGCCAAACTGGGAAATTATGATAAGAAAGCCAATCGACTCTCTCAGCTTTCCGAATTAATTGCCAAAGAATTAAATCTTCCCGAAACCCAAGTCACCCAGGTGAAGCGAGCGGCCCTTTTATGCAAGATAGACCTGGTTACCGAGATGGTGAAAGAATTCACCGAATTACAGGGAGTAGTCGGAAAACTTTACGCCTTACATGATCATGAAGAACCCATAACAGCTCAAGCCATTCAAGACCACTATCTTCCCAAAGGAACTGATTCAGAATTACCTGGAAGTGTTATTGGAGCTATTATTTCGATTGCCGATAAAATGGATTCCATTACAGGCTGTTTCGGAGTGGGGATGATACCCTCCGGTTCGGAAGACCCTTTTGCTCTTCGCCGCGCCGGCAATGGAATCATCCGGGTGATTTCTGCTCATCAGGATTGGACACTTTCCATCCAGAAATGCCTGGAAGCCTCCGCCCGTTTCTATCAGGAGACTGTAGGCATAGACAGCACCCCCGCCATTTCTCAGATCAAAGAATTTCTCCAGCAGCGTTTACGGGCATTTATGATTGAAAGGGGAATCCGTTACGATTCGGCTGATGCCATCCTCTCGGTTGATTTTGATGATATCAATGATGCCCTTTTTAAAGCTGAGGCCCTGCAGGAAATAAGGGTATTGGATGAATTTCTGCCGCTGACGGTCGCCTTCAAAAGAGTCATTAACATACTCAAACAAGCCCGTGAGAAATATGAGCAGGCTTCCTTTGGAGAAGTCAACCAGACCCTTTTCCAGGGGGATTCAGAGGCTCATCTCTATCAATCCATTGAATCCTTATCCCAACAGATTCAACAGAGTCTCCAGGGCAAAAAATACCTGCAGGCCTTACAGTCCATTGCCGGACTCAGAAGCAAGGTAGATGCCTTCTTTGATGATGTCATGGTCATGGTTGAGGATGAAGGAATCCGGACGAACCGATTGGCATTACTGGAACTATTGGAAGCTCAGTTTAGAAACCTGGCTGACTTCACCCAATTGGTGATAGAAGAATAATGACGAATCAATGGCTCGTTCCCCAATTTGACCCGGAAGAAGTATCCATTTTATCCAGGAGCCTCCAGGTTCCTGAATTAATGGCCAAGCTTCTCCTGCATCGGGGTTTAAAATCAGATCGGGAAGCAAATGGCTTTCTGAATCCGGAATTAAAGGATCTTCATTCTCCATTTCTTTTCACCCAGATGGAAAAAGCAGTTAGCCGAATCCAAAAAGCCATTCTCAGCAAAGAGACCCTCATGATCCATGGTGATTATGATGTGGATGGAATAACCGCAACAGCCATCCTGGTCCATTCCCTCCGCCAATACACAGAGGCTGGGAGAATCAGGACCTATATACCCCACCGCCTGAACCAGGGTTATGGCATCAAAAAAGAATCGATAAAAAGCGCTCAGGAATGGGGAGTATCGCTGATTATTACGGTAGATTGCGGGATTACAGCCGATGAGGAAGTGAAATATGCCGCCTCCCTGGGAATCGATGTTATTATCACTGACCATCACCACCATCATTCCTCTCCCGCCGATGCTTATGCGGTGATTCATCCCCTTTTGGTGAAAGAATCTTATCCCTATAAATACCTGAGCGGCGCCGGGGTTGCCTTTAAAATAGCTCAGGCACTTGAGGAGATTTTCGGAATCCGGGATGAGATGAACAGCTATGAACTTCTGGACCTTGCCTCCGCCGGCACCTTGGGAGATATTGTCCAGTTGGATGGAGAAAATAGAATCATTGCCAAACATGGCCTGAAACAAATGAAAAACACCCGATGGCCCGGGCTTAATGCTCTGCTTCACAAGACCCGGCTAAACAATAAGAATCTGGATTCCTGGCATGTAGGGTTTGTCTTAGGGCCCAGGATCAATGCCGCCGGTCGGATGGGGGATGCCGATATGGCTCTAAATCTCCTGCTATCCGATTCTTTTGAAGAAAGCCTGGTTATTTCTGATACTTTGGAAGAATATAATAAAGAACGCCGCTTGATTGAAACCGATATTTATAATATTGCATTGGAACTGGTCCACTCCCAGGTAAATCTTTCCAAAGAACCGGTTATTGTTTTAAGCAGTCCCACCTGGCATATTGGAGTCCTTGGCATTGTGGCATCCAAACTGGTCTCTGAGTTTGAAAGGCCGGTCATACTGATAGGGATGAATCACAGCTGCTGGAAAGGCTCCGGCCGTTCGGTGGAAGGATTCCATATTGTGGATGCCCTTGAGCATTGTGAGGATAACCTCCTTGGATATGGCGGCCATGAAATGGCCTGCGGGCTTTCGATTTTACCTGAGCAAATCATGGAATTCAGGAAATCGATCAATGAATATGCCCTTTCCATCGGGTTTACTCCTGAGATTCAGTCTCCGGGAACCCATATCGATGCCATGGTAGATTTAGACGAATTGAATCCCTCATTGCTGGAGAGCCTGACATTGCTGGAACCCCATGGCCCCGGGAATCCCGAACCGGTTTTTCTTATTAAGGGACTACACACCGATGGACGGCCCCGCATCATTAAAAACACCCATTTAAAACTTCATGTCTGGAGCCGCAGCTGCCATGCCGAAGCCATGTGGTTTGGCCATGCCGAAGAGTCTTCCCAATTTACCTCTCCTAGCCCAAAATGGGACATTTTGGCAAGGGTCAGGCTGAATGATTATAAAGGGATCCAGACCATTGATCTCCATATTCATGATATTCAGCCTTCTCGATAGTTTTTTCCCATCCCAACACCCCTTATTCCCCTCCCCAGTTATTTCCTGAAGGGTCCAATTTATCCATTGATTGATTCCTATTGGTATTTGATTTATGATGAGAACTGGGAGTGAAATAATATGACCTTAGGTAAATTAGGTAAATTTTTTATTTTTGTAGTAATAATTGCGGGATGTCTTTATCTGCTCAGGGTACCGATTCAGGATTTTATTCAGGGATATAAAGAAGGAAAAGGCGCTGAAAAAGTAGCTGGAGCCATGGGGATTACAGTGGATCAGGGCGCTGCCGGGGTTACCGGGCAAACTCAAATCGGCGCCATGCAGCTGGCCAAAACCAAAATAACCGATGCTGATTTAAACACTATTCGAAATGCAATTGAAATCTACCGGGTTGACCATAGTGGACAAATCCCATCTAGTTTAGAAGAATTGGCAAAATCAGGAGCTATGGGCGGCAGTTCTATCCCCAAGGACCCCTGGGGGACCCCTTATGAGTCCCTGGTCAGCGGAGGCAGGTTCTATATCATCTCAGCGGGTTTGGATAAAATCAAAGGCACTCAAGACGACCAGACCATTGATATGACAGCCTCTCCCGGACAATAACTTAGAATCATATACAATAAAATAAGAAGGCCTGAGAATTGGATTCAGGCCTTCTTTTTATTTTTATACTTATGGGTTCCCTCATTCCGGATATGTGTTCTAGGAATTATTCTTAAATGGGAAGCAAGATAGCATAGGTTTTATTAGGAAGATTAACGGAGTGTCTCTGACCCGCTCCGTTACCCCTCCGATAGCCCTTTGTTTCAAGCCTGATACAAATTAACAAGAATTCTAGGAATGGTTATCCTTTAAATAAGAAGGAAGACGATTCCCAAGAAGTATCCCCGATGGAGATAAAAAACATGGGGTCTCCGAGTCTCAAGGATAAATCAGTTAAGAGATGTTAGATGGTATTAAGGAATTTCTTAACATCAGCCATGGAGGGCATAGATTGCTGAGCTCCCTGCCGGGTAACGGCGAGAGCGCCGACCGCCTGAGCAAAAGGGATAGCCTTATCCAGGGAATATCCCATAGCCAAAGCACTGGTGAAACCGCCACAGAAAGCATCTCCAGCCGCTGTAGTATCAACCGCCTTTACTTTATAAGCCGGGTAAGATTTAACCCCCTGGGAATTGACCCTCATCACCCCTTTGCTGCCGAGGGTTATCAGGACATTTCCCACACCCTTCTTCAATAATAACTTAGCCGCTTTAATGGCTGAATCCAGGTTGGTTACCCTGGTTCCCGTCAATAAACCTGATTCCGATTGATTGGGAATGATAAAATCCAGCATTGGGAAGATTTTTTCCGGAATCAACCTGGCAGGGGCAGGATTTAAAATTATTTTCAAGCCGGCTTTTCGGGCAGTTTCGACAGCTGTCAAAACTGTATCCATGGGAATTTCCAACTGCAGCAACAGAACAGAAGCCTCTTTGAAGGCATTTTTGGACTTTCGGATATCTGAGGGAGAGATAGAATCATTCGCACCGGGAGCCACAATAATCTGATTTTCCGCTGATTTATCAACGCCAATCAAGGCCACTCCACTGGGAGTTTTATTGACAGTTTTCACAAAAGCCGTCTCAACCCGGTATTTTTTTAACGTTGCCAAGAGGCTTACTCCAAAGGAATCCTCTCCGACCGCAGAAATAAAACGGGTTTCCATACCCAACCGGGCACAGGCCACCGCTTGATTGGCTCCTTTTCCTCCAGGATTCATACAGAAGGTACCGCCCAGTACAGTTTCCCCGGCTTTGGGAAGCCGCTCGGAGGCGACCACCAAATCCATATTAATACTTCCAACAACGACAACGGAGTGTTTAGGCATTTAGGAATCTCCTGATTCTATTGAATGATTTCCAAAATCAATGAAGGTCTTTGAACGGGTTTATTCTTGATAATGCAAGCCTGGTGCAATAATTCCTGAATCAAGGCAAGAGACTCTTTCCGGTTATAATGAATTTCCATAAAAGGTTCACCCGCCTCAATCTTATCTCCAATTTTCTTTTTCAGGACAAAACCGACCGCCGGGTCAATTTTCGAATCGAGCTGGATTCTCCCAGCGCCAAGGAGAACCGAAGCCTGTCCAATTTTCAAGGCATCCATTTGATGGATATATCCCTTATGGGTGGCCTTTAAAAGCATTGTATGCCTGGCGGTGGGCAATAAGGAATAATCCTCTACCACCTGAGGGTTTCCACCCTGAGCTGCCACCATCTTCCGGAAATATTCCAATCCCTGTCCATTCGCCAGAGATTCCCGAAGTCGGGCCTTCCCCTCGGAAACATTCCGGGAGATGCCGCCAAATTTCAACATCCAGCCGCCCAGTTCAAGGACAATATTTTCTAAATCGGCAGGTCCTTTTCCCTTAAGCATCTCAATGGATTCCCTGATTTCCAGGGAATTACCTATCGTATTACCCAAAGGCTGATTCATATCCGTTACCAGGGCGACCGCTTTTCGCTTAAATTTCTTTGCCATTGCCACCAGCATTTTTGCCAGCTTCACTGCCGCTTCCTTATCTTTCATAAAAGCCCCGGAACCCGTTTTAACATCAAAGACAATTCCAGATGCTCCTTCCGCTAATTTTTTGCTTAAAATACTTCCGACAATCAGGGGATAACTTTCCACCGTCCCGGTTACATCCCTGAGGGCATATATCATTTTATCGGCCGGGACAATATCCTGGGTCTGTCCCATCATGGCAACCCGATGACTCTTCAAGAGCTTGATAAATTCAGCCTGGCTCAGATTGACTTGGAACCCGGGAATCGACTCCAGTTTATCAAGGGTTCCACCTGTATGGGCCAATCCCCTGCCAGATATCATGGGGACAGGGACACCCGTTGAGGCGACCAAAGGCGCCAAAGGAATACTCGCTTTATCCCCCACCCCTCCGGTAGAATGCTTATCCACGGAAGGAATTTTTAGGCCAGAGAGATCGATAGATTTACCTGAATGGAGAAGAATCTCGGTGTAATCAAACATTTCCTTCGGGTTCATCCCCTGAAAAAAAACAGCCATCAGAAAAGCTGACATCTGATAATCAGGGATAGTCCCCCGGGTGAAACCTTCCACCATGCCACTCAATTGCTGCCTGTTCAGTCTATGGCCTTCACGTTTTAGTTTTATGAGCTCGTAAGGTTGAAATGATGGTTTCGACATCTGATAATCTTCCTTTCCACCCAAGGGTTAATTCCCAGCCTCGTAAGGCTTTCCATCTGCCGCTGGGGGAACCGAACGACCAATCACTCCCAAGAGGACGACCATGGTCACAACATAGGGTATCATCTGGATGAACTGATTGGGGATCTGGTATCCCATACTCTGAAATTGAATATTCAAGGATTCGGAAAAACCGAATAAAAGGCTAGCCAGGACAGCTCCGACAGGGGTCCATTTGCCAAATATCATGGCTGCCAGGGCAATATACCCCCGGCCACTGGTCATATTTTGTGTGAATTGATGTTGTTCCAAAGCCAGATAGGTTCCTGCTAACCCCGCGAGCAGCCCACTGATAAGCACTCCCCAATAACGCATTCGGGCGACACTGATACCCACCGAATCAGCCGCCTCAGGATGTTCTCCAACCGCTCGGATTCGCAGACCAAAAACCGATTTCTTCATGATGATATGGGAAACAAGGATAATCACTCCGGTCAGCAGGACAAGAGGAGAACCAATCACAGAATTCCAAAATGAGTCCATGGGAACTCCCGGAAGATGCCAGATGGGAAGCCCTTCCACCCGGGAAGAATTGCTGGAACTGTTGAATACAAGCCGAAGAATGAATTTGGTCAGACCAATAGCCAGAAGGTTTATGGCAACTCCGCTGACAATCTGGTCAGCCTTGAACCTGATGGTAATAATTGCCAGAAGGATTGCGGTCAAAAGTCCGGCTCCCATTCCTCCCAGGATACCAATCCAGGCATTTTGGGCATAATAGCTAGCCAGAACGGCTCCTAATGCCCCATTTAGCATGATTCCCTCCAGGGCAATATTGACCACTCCGGATCTTTCACTATAGACACCGCCTAAAGAAGCCAGTACATACGGAATCGATATCCGGATGGTTTGAGCCAACATGACCCAGGTTAACATTTCCAGCATATATTTATCATTACCCCTTAAATAAAAAGATAGTCTAGTGATATTTTGAAAGCTTTGTCAATCAGTTTAGCCTGGTAAGGGTTCACCTTTCCCCGCCAACTGCCCCTCTTTAATGAGATAATATCGCACATCAGCATCAGAAAAAGGATGGGGTAAGGTATGAACTGATGTGATTAATATCTGGAGATTCCGGGGAAGGCTTCGAATGATCGAAATCACATGGGAATCATCCAATTCTGAAGTGAAATCATCCAGCAGAATGACCGGGAAATCTCCAATTTCTTCCTGAATAAAATATATCTCCGATAATTTCAAGGCTAAAACCGCTGAACGCTGCTCCCCCTGAGAACCAAAATCATGGATACTTCGTTGATTCAATAACACCTCGAAATCATCTCTCTGGGGCCCCATCAAGGTGGTTCCCCGGGCTAACTCCTCATGTTCCATCTTTATCAGTTTATCGAGAAATTTTTTCTTCAGGGAATTCAAATCCAATAACAAATCATCTTGAAGAAACGTCTTATATATCAGGGTTAATTGGGAGGTTTTCCCGGAAACTTCAGGGAAGATACCATCCAGAGTCTGATTCAGTTTAAATAAGGCATTCTGACGGGCATGAATGATTTCAGCCCCATATTGAGCCAGCTGGCTGTTCCAAATTCTTACCAGTTCAATCGATGATTTTTTATACTTGGCATCTCTGAGAGCGGTATTTCTCTGTTTTAATACCCGGTAATATCGTTGCAGCGAATATAAATAGGAAGGGCTGGTCTGGGAAATCTCAAAATCCAGAAAACGCCTCCGGGTAGCAGGTTCCCCTTTCACCAGGTTCAAATCATCCGGGGTAAACAGAACAATGGCTAACTGGCCGAAAAGCTGAGAACGTTTATCCAGTTTCTTGTCATCCAGTTTATATCTTTTTTCATTGGGGGCAAGGGAGAGAGAAATCCTGTGGCGGATATCCTTTTTCCAATAGTCCAGATGAATATGAGTAAAGGATTCATTCCAACGAATCAAATCAGAATCTTTGGAGGTACGGAAAGATTTACCGGTTGCTGCCACATAGATGGATTCAAGAAGGTTGGTCTTACCCTGAGCATTTTCTCCCATAAAGACACAAATGGGATAATCCAGTTGAACAGATATCTTTTCATAATTCCGATACTGGGACAACTCAAGGCGGGTAATTTTCATTTAGTATTCCGATTTGCCTGCATCAATTTCCAATAAACATTAATAAGAATAAAAATACGACAAGCAATATAAATAAGATAATAAGTATTTTAGTGCTTTTATCATATATTTTCCCGATTAGAATAAAACCTGAAGTAACCAGCCCGACTATACACCCGGCACCCCAGACTATCCAGCCAATAACCGGAGAGAGCATTTTTGCTCCCATGATTCCGGAAAGCATCATAATGACTCCCAGAATGATAAAAGAAGCGTGGTTCTGGGGTTTTTCATACCAATCCAGTTTTTCTTTATCAGGTATTTCCTTTGCTGCAAACATAAACTCGGCCTCGGTATAACAGGAAATACAGTACAATCGGGACTGCAACCATTCCGAACACTGGTCACAGACGGGTTTACCACAACGGTTACAAGCCCCCATAGCCTCCCGGTCGGGATGATTAACACAAGCGGGGAGTTGGGGTTTATTTTCCATAACCTCAGTCATAGAAAAAGTTTACCACATGAAATCTCCTAAAAACTATCAACCTTTTGGATTATTGCTGATAATATATATGTCCAAGATGCTTATGGTGAATAAAATGAAATTCAAGCTGGATACTTTTGAGAGATATTTAATACTGATATATTTAGCCTTGTTATTGGTTTGGCATCCCTGGATCAATAGCGATGGGATATCGTATTATGCTCAAGTCCGGTCCTTTTTTATTGACCATGACCTTCAGTATGCCAATGAATTTGCCCATTATCGGTCTGTTTTCGAAAAGAAAAATGAAATCATTTTGAATCAACTTGGCGGAATCAGCCAATACCATCCAGCCTCCGTTGAGGAATCCATTTTTTCCCCTGCAGAAGAGAAAACCCTTACCGGACATACTCCAAACCGGGTTTCCATCGGCCCGGCAATCTTATGGACACCTTTTTTCCTAGCCGGCCATATTTTAGCATCCCTGGTGGATACTTTCTTCCAGACGGAATTTGCCGATGGGTACAGCCTGTTTTATGTCATTCCCGTAACCTGGGGAACGACTATCTATGGGCTTCTGGGACTCATCCTCACCTTTCGTTTATGCCGATATTTCTTTTCGTCTAAAACTGCTTTACTGGCAATAATAGCCTTATGGTTTTCCACCCCATTGATTTATTACATGTATTTGGTACCCAGCATGGCTCACACGCTGGCATTTTTTACCATCGCTCTATTTATATACTTTTGGTGGAAATGGAGAACTGCGTATTCTGCCCCCCGGATGTTCCTTTTGGGATTGATGGCAGGGTTGGTTGTTTTGGTCCGCTGGCAGAATCTTTTTATCATTGGGTTACCTCTCGTTGATATGGGGATTAACCGGACAGAAAATCATGTAAAAAAGATTATATTTCTCCTTTCAGGATTCGGGACTGGCTGCCTGCCTCAAATTATTATCTGGAAAATTATTTACGGGACATTTGTTTTGATACCCATTGGAAAAGAGACCATGAACTGGACATCACCCCGAATACTATCTGTATTATTTTCCAGTCAACACGGTTTTTTCCTCTGGAACCCCATTTATCTTTTCTGTATAACCGGATTATTCTTCCTGGTGAAAAAGCAGAAACTCCTGGCAGGATTTTCCCTGGTTTTCTTTTTATTGGAAGTATATATCAACAGCGTTCCGACCAACTGGTATTGTGGTTCATCCTTTGGGTACCGCAGATTACTGGATTTACTGCCGTTCTACGCCCTGGGATTAGGTTATTGGGTAGATAAGAATACTCATCAGAAGGCAGATTATGCCTGGATATTACTTTTCACTCTGCTGAGCTTGTGGAATATGGGATTTATGGTTCAATTTGCTTTGGGAAAGATAAGCCACACCGACCCGGTCAATTTCTATGAAGTTACCATGAACCAGATTTTCTGGCTGCCAGCCAAATTATCCCATATCCTGAGTTATCTGGCCGGGAGATTAATTCCATAACCCAATTATGGTAAAATTTGCTCAATTCTTTTACATCTGAAAACAAATGAAAAAAACAGCCATTAGTATTTGTATAATATTCACATCCTTATTATTCTCCGGGGGATATGCTTTTATGGGACCTCAATGTTCCTATTTTATCCATGATACACAGAAAGACTTTTCCCAGTATCAACTAAGTAATATTGTTTATAATGGGACATCCGCTCAACTTGAACTGGCAAAAAACGATGATAATCAATATTTTCAGGAGGGGATGCTCACCTCACCCATCTTACACTCTGAATTTCCTTTTGAAGCCTTAGTACTTTCCTGGAACGGGTCCTTTCCGGAAGGGACTTATCTAATCTATGAAGTTCAGGTTAAAGGCAGAAGCCCATTCTGGTCCCCCTGGCATGAAGTCTTGCGGTATGGGAAACATCCTGTTGTTAAGGAGGGAGAGAACAAAGAGTCCTGGGCGGCCAAAGTTGATTCTGACCAACTGAAGATGAAAGTATCAGGGAGAGAATTCAGATATCGGATCAAGCTTTTTAGCGAGTCTCCTGAAAAAACTCCATCCATCCGGATGATTTGCGCCAGTTATGCTAATTATTCAAAAAAGAAAGACCAGGAGAGACTTCTCTATCCTTCCAACACTGAAAACACATTAAAACCTGAGTGGATCAGAGATTTGGAAGTACCTTTCCGGTCACAATTAGTGGAAAATAAGGATATCTCTTGGAGGGCCTGCCATCCAACCTCCCTGGCCATGGCTCTCCATTATCATGGGACAGAACTCCCAACCGCAGAAGTGGCAAAGGGAGTATGGGACCCACATAACGGCATTTATGGGAACTGGGTTTATAATGCCGCTTATGCAGGTGAATTAGGTTATCAGTCCTATGTCAGATATTGCAGCAGTTTCGACCCTATTAAAGAAGAAATCGCCAAAGGGAATCCGGTTATCATTTCCATTAAATTCGGTAAAGGTGAATTGGAAAATTCTCCTATGAACAGTACGGGAGGCCATATTATCCTGGTTCGGGGTTTCAATGAAAACGGTGACCCCATCTGTAATGACCCGGGAACCCGAAACGAATCAACCGGACATGTGGTCTATAAAAAAGAAGAACTGGAAAAAGCCTGGATTACCCACAGCGGAGCAGCTGTATTTGTGAATCCCCGGAAAAATTAATCTATTGCAGGACGCTGGGATCCATATCCACATGGATTGATGTGCCTGAGAGTTTCGTCTGTTTGGGAAGCTGTTCCATTACCTGCTGATAAATATCTCTCATTTTCCCGGGATTATTACTTTTTAACAGGACATGGTATCGGTAATAATTTTTAATCTTATGGATAGGCGCAGCTGCCGGTCCTAAGATATCGACTTCATAACCTTCTATCCCTTTAGATAATTCCCTGGCCAGATAAGCAAAATGTTCGGATACCGAAAGGGCCTGGGCCTGAACCTTATGCTGGAACATGACCAACATAAGTCTCCGGAAGGGGGGAAAATAAAGCTTTTTCCTGAATTTAATCTCCCTTTCATAGAAAGCCTGCCTCTCTGTTTTAACCACTGACTTCAAAGCATAATGGGAAGGATTATAGGTTTGAATAATCACTTTTCCGGGTGTTGTACCGCGGCCGGCACGCCCTGCCACCTGGGTTAGAAGGGAGTAAGCTCTTTCGGAAGACCGGAAGTCAGGAAGGCATAGAAGCATATCAGCATTAATTACTCCCACCAGGGTAACATTGGGAATATCCATACCTTTAGCAATCATTTGCGTACCCAATAGTATATCGGTTTCACCGGTAATAAAACTTTCCAGGATTTTCTCGTATTCTCCCCGCTTCCTGGTAATATCCAAATCTAGCCTTGCGACTTTGGCATCGGCAAACAATCTTATAACTTCATCTTCAACCTGCTGGGTTCCCAGCCCCAGATATTTGACCAGCTCTTCTCCACAAACCGGACACTTAGTGGGTGGATTGGCTCTCAGGCCGCAATAATGGCAATGCACCTTTCCGGTCACCTTATGATAGGTTAAAGGAACTGCGCATTGAGAGCAAAAGATAGTTTTTCCACATCCCCTACACATTAAAATGGTAGAAAAACCTCTCCGATTAAGAAAGAGGATAACCTGTTGTTTCAGATCCAGCCTTTTTCTTATTTCAGCTTGAAGAGGACTGGATAATATCTGATTCCCCTCAAGATTATCCCATTCCTGCCTCATATCGATAATCTCACAATGAGGCATTTTCCGGTTATCAATACGTTGGGTTAACTCAATCAACTGATACTTTCCGGTGACAGCATTATAAAAAGATTCCAATGAGGGAGTGGCACTGCCCAATATAACAGAGGCATTATTGAGTTTGGCCCGCATTATCGCCACATCACGGGCATGATACCTCGGAGTATTGTCCTGTTTAAAGGTCATTTCATGTTCTTCATCCACAACGACCAGGCCTAATTTTTGAATTGGAGCAAAAACCGCCGAACGAACCCCGACAACAACCCGGGCCTCTCCCATTCGGACCCGCCGCCAGTCTTTCATGCGATGGCTTCCCAATAAACCGCTGTGAAGAATAGCCACTTGTTCCCCAAATCTTTCCTTAAATCGTTTAATCAATTGGTAGGTTAAGGCAATTTCCGGCACCAGGACCAATGCATTCCTTTTCTGAGCGAGAGTTCGGGAAATAGCCTGAAGATAGATCTCTGTCTTTCCACTGCCGGTAACCCCATACAGGAGAGAGACATTGAATTTCCTTTTACTTATATTCTGGTGGATGGTAGCCAAGGCTGTTTTCTGTTCGGGAGTGGGGATTTTATGATTTGGTTCAATGAACCCGTATTTTTCTTCCAGTTCATCCAGTCCCGGCAATTTATCCAATATATGTTTTTTCCCTTTGCCCAGATTAGGTAATGCCGCATGAATAGCCTCCCCCAAAGAACACTGGTAATAATCCGACACCCATTCCAACAGGGGGAAAAGGTCGGAAGTCAAAGCAGGAAAGGGATCCAGGCAGGTTTGGACAGGTTTGATTGTTTTTATGTCTGTCTGAGAAGATAACCGGACAACCACCCCGGTTACATTTCGATGGCGAAAGGAAACCCGTACCCGGCTGCCAACACAGAGGGTATCGGCCATTTCCAAGGGAATTTCATAAGTAAACAGTTCATGCACCGGGAGGTTTAAGGCTACTTCAGCATAAGTCACAATTATTACAGCTCCTGATATTTTGCTTGACGCCCTGTCAAACCAAAACCTAGAATGTTTTATAGATTATATAAGATTTTAAAGACTAAGTGAGTCATAGGCCCTGATTATCTCATGAATAAATTAAATCCGTTAATTCAATATACAATTGTCATATCATTCAGCCTTATTTGTTTGATTCCTCATTTCGCAACAGCAAAACAATCTCCCGTGGATTCTACGGATGTCCCGGTAATGGATATGACTTTTTCGGACTTGAAAGCCATCTTGAACAGTAATGAAGAAGCCCGAAAAGAAAATATTATCCTTGAGACCTATCTGACCGGCATGTACTTGAAATATTCAGGGCAATGGGAGGATGCCATCGAATCCTTTCGGGAAGGAATCCAAACAGATACAACTTTTGGCAGGTTTTACCAGGAAATCGCTGAAATCAAATATATCCAAAATGATTATTCCGAAGCTTCCAGTTATGCGGTTCAAGCCATAACCTGGGACCCTTCTCTTGCCAGAGCCTATTTATTATTGGGAAACTTGTATGCTCAGGCAAACCAACATGATTCAGCGATTACTGAACTGCAAAAGGCACTCACTCAGGATTCCACTTTAAATGAGGGAGAATCCCTATTAGCGGATGAATACCTCAAGACAGGCAATATCGACAAAGCCATTGAACATTATGAATCAGCGGTAACTCTGGCACCCAACGATATATTCAGCCATTATCAACTGGGTAATTTATACTCATTACGACTAGATTACCAGAAATCGGTTGAGCATTATGAAAAAGCCACTCGGATAAACCCTCATATTCCTTTAGCATTTATCAATCTAGGTTCAGCCTATGAGTCTCTTGGAAAAATATACCAGGCAGAGACGACTTATCGGAAAGCCCTGACCCTTGCTCCTGGCAATATTTTTGTTCAAATGCGGCTGGGGCAGATTTATATGCAACGCCGGGCATTTGTTGAGGCCGGTCAGCTTTTCGAGTCGATATTAAAATCAGAGCCCAATAATAATATTGCCAAAGAATATCTGGGAGAATCCTACTTTTGGCAGAATGAATACCAGAAATCGAGAGAGCTTCTGACTCCCCTGATTACCGACCGTCCCGGCCGCTCCAAATCCCGAATCATCCTCGGCTGTATTGAAGAAAAAGAAAATCATCCGGAGAAAGCACTTCTGCTTTTCAGGGATGCCATCTCCCAGTCCAATAACCAGGTTGAAACTCTATCAATCATGCTGGAATGGTTTCTAAATGAAAATCATGTAGAGAGAACCGTTTATTATCTGGAAAAGATATCGGTCCAATACCCCCAGGATTGGGCGTTGGATTATATGACTGGGATTTCATACCTGGCTCTTGAGAATAATAAAAAAGCCATTGAAAAATTTGAGTCAGGGTTCAAAAAGAATCCTCAGGAGTATATTTTTCCATATCGGTTAGGGATTCTCAAACATAAAGAGGGTAATGATAAAGAAGCCATAGAATATCTGCAGAAGGCTGTAGCTCTTCAGCCTGATGATCCTGATGTATATAATTACCTGGGGTACCTCTGGGTTGATTCGGGAAAGCATCTTGAGGAAGCCGAGCTACTTTTGGAGAAGGCTCTGCAGATGGCACCCGAACAACCCCATATTATCGACAGTATGGGATGGCTGTATTACAAAAAGGGACAATTGGATAAGGCGCTGGAATTATTGGAAAAAGCAGTAAAAATATCTCCTGATGATCCCGATATTTTGGAACATACCGGAGAGGTCTATTCCGCACTGAAAAATCATGAGAAAGCTAGAGAATACCTGGAGAAATCCCTAAAATTGAAACCCAGAAATAAAGAATTAGAAAATAAAATCAAAAAGCTTAATCTTAAATAAATTTTCCCGGGATTGATTGTATTGCAATCAATAAACGCCTAAAATTCTCAGGAGGAATAGTATCCCTGATATTGTTAATAACCACCCAAACTTTTTTTCAAATACCAAAGCCAAGACCAACCCACCGGCAATCAATCCCAAAGCAATGAAACCTTGAGCGGCATTTTCAACCAGCATTTGCTGGAATCTAGGGAATTTAGATTGAGGCCCCCACTCAGCCAACCAGGGTTTCAAAAAGAATTTACTGAGCATACACCCTCCCCATTGGATTGTTTATTTAGAATCTCCTTGTTTAGAGGCATGAGGTGAATCTGATTTTCCCGAACTGACACTGGCGGGAACAGGGATATAATATCCGATGCCCGGCAGCTTCCAGACAGGGACCCTTAACCCGGTAGCAATACCTAACAGAGTATAGCAGGCAAACATGGTAAACAGGACAATTTCCAGATATTCCGAAGCCATGATGATTAATCCCACTGCCAATACCATAGCCACCAGGGAATTAAAAGGTTTCTGTTTTTCCAGTTTTGCTTTTTTCAGGCTCATGTAAGGAATATTACTGACCATTAATAATCCCAATAAGAAGGCCAACAGCGGCAGCCATTTAGGCATAAATCCATACTGATAACGTTGGAAGACCATAATGCTGGACATTAACATGCCAGCGGCAGCCGGGATGGGAAGCCCGACAAACCCCTGGCTTTCCTCCCCATGAACCTGAACATTGAAACGAGCCAGCCGGAGAGCTCCGCAAATCACATAGACTGCACAGGCGGCCAAAGCAATTCGGCTTCCGGAACCATGGGCCAGTTTATACGCAATAAACCCCGGGACCACTCCGAATGAGACCAAATCAGAGAGAGAATCATAGTTGAGTCCAAAACTGCTGGATGTACCGGTCATTCTGGCGATTCTGCCATCCAGGCCATCCATGACAACGGCAATTAAGATAGACCATATCGCAAATTCCAGTTGGTCGTTATAGGAAAAAACCAAAGCCAGAAAACCGCAGAAAAGGCTGGCTGTGGTAAACAAATTGGGAAGAAGATAAATCCCCTTCATAGTTCCTATTTTTTTCATTGCTAGTTAATCCTTCATCATTCCGATGATGGATTCTCCTCCTTTAACCCGGTCTCCCAGATGAACAGTGATTTCCGTATCCAGAGGAAGGAAAATATCCGTTCGAGAGCCGAATTTTATCATACCGATTTTGTCGCCTGCTCGGAGAGTATCTCCCTCGGAACAATAGCAGACAATCCTTCGGGCAATCATGCCGGCAATTTGTCTCACCCAGACCCGATGCCCATTATGCTCAATTTCTAAAAGGTTATTTTCATTATAAACAGAGGATTTACCCTCCATAGCATTATGAAACTTCCCCTGGGTATAACGGATTGCTTTAATTTGTCCCGTCACAGGCGCTCGATTGATATGCACATTAAAAACCGATAAAAAGATACTGACTCTTTTAACTTTTTCAGCCGGATTAGCCAAGCTGGGGACTTCATCAATGATAACGATTTTCCCGTCTGCCGCTGAGAGGACCGCTTGGGAGTCCTGGGGAATAACCCGCTTGGGATCCCGGAAAAAAAAACCCACAAAGATGAATATTAGCAAAGGAAGAACAGCCCATTTGGGGCTAATCAAGCCAACGACAACTGTCAACACCAGAAGTATGCCAAGATATGGCAATCCTTCAGAAGTAATACTAATAAAACCAATTTTCATGTTTATTCCATAATTTCTTTGTTAAATAACCTAATTATAGGGACTCCATCAGAATCCCTTTCACGATACAATCATATCAAAAACCCAGGGTTAATGACTAATCCTATCCCCCAATTATCCATCTCCTTTTTAAGAGGAATAGGAAGGGAGTCGTAACGGAGGGGGTCAGCCCAGTTCCATTATGAGTCCATTACAGAGAGGGATTATTGAAAGAATGTGAGTTATGAGAGAATCTTCTTGACGGAAAGGTTGCATTTGGTTAATTTATTTGTTCATTATGTTGAACATACTAATATGGTGGATAGTCACTGAAATCGGGGGACTCCTGGTTTTACCCCTGATTTTACAGGCATTTCGAAAATTCCCCGACCGAGGATATCCCTTATCCAGAATGATGGGATGGACCTTGATGGGTTTACTATCCTGGAATCTTGGATATTGGGGAATCCTGCCCAACACCCAATGGAGCCTATTATGGCTGGGGATAGCCTTGGGTATTTTCAGTTGGTTTTACTCTGCACAATGGCGTAAAGAAACGCTGGAATTCATACAGGAACAATTCAAATTAATTTTATTTTTTGAGATTATCGGATTGTTGAGTTTCATCAGTTTTCTCATATTCAGAGCACAGGTACCCGCCATTTATGGGGCTGAAAAATACATGGATTTCTCGATTTTCAATACCCTGCTGAGAAACGAGAGCCTTCCTCCGACCGATCCCTGGATGTCAGGACTGAAGATTCATTATTATTATTTCGGGCATTACCTTTTAGTCCAGATCTGCAAGATATCGGGTATCTCCGGAGAATATGGATATAACCTGGCCTTGGGGACTGTTTTTTTCATTTCATGTATGATTTGCGCCTGGCTGAGTTATCAATTAGGTTCCTCAGGCAATCAAGAAAAAACAAGCAAGACACTTAATTCATCCGGCATCCAAGCTGCCCTATTGGGAATACTGTTGGTACTGATTGTTGGGAATATGGATGGAATGCTCCAATTTATAGAGAAAGGATGGCAGGGTAGTTTTGATTACTGGAGAAGTTCCAGGGTTATCCCAAAGGCTATTACTGAATTTCCATTTTTCAGCTTCATCCATGGGGATTTACACGCCCATCTTTTAAATCTCCCGGTGTTTTTGCTATTTCTATCCATAATATTCGCCTTAAAAAATGACACTACCTCTATTTGGCTGGCTGTTTTATGTGCCATAGTCCTTTCATCTCTGGCCGCTGTAAACCCCTGGGACACCCTGCCAGCCTTGATTTTATTGGGGGGTTGGCTTTTATTCCCCTTTACATCAAGAAAACTTCTCACAGTAACCACCCTCCTATTGGGGGCCCTTTTACTGATGGGAGGATATTACCTTCAATTGCCTCGGTCCATTAGCGGAATTGGAAGGGTGTCCCAATCAACTACTCTCTTAGAATTATTTACCGTCATAACCTTGCCCTTCACCCTCATAACCCTGGAGTTATTACGTCCTATCTTGAGAAAGATGAAAAGAATATTGGGATGGCAGGGAATTCTCTTTGTTCTCACAGGATACCTGTTTTCATGGTTTCTTTTAGGAACCCTCATGAGAAGTCTTTCAGGCGGGCTTTGCCTGGGGATGTCAATCGCCTGTTTTTATATGGCATGGAGCAAAAGACATTCAACCGAAGAATATTTTACCTGGATAATGGGTGGGACAGGATTTATCTTATTGGCCATTCCAGAAATGGTCTTTTTCAGAGACCCCTTTTCGGGAACTGAAAATTACCGGATGAATACGATTTTCAAATCATACTTTACCGGATGGACCCTATTGGCACTGGCTGGAGCATCTCTATTCATAAAGGCCTGGAAACAATATAACGAATACCTTCTTGGCGGACTGTTGGGATTGCTTTTTGCTGTTATGATTTATCCTGTTTGCGTTTTAGGCAGGACAGGAATATCTCAACCATCCCAATGGACCCTAAATGGAATGGCTTACCTGAATGATTCCCACCCGGATGACTTAAATACCATTCTGTGGATCAACAGACATATCCAGGGAACTCCCACCCTGCTGGAATATGGGAATGAAGCTTATACTTATTCAGGAAGAATCTCATCCAACACAGGACTTCCTTCCATTCTGGGATGGGCCAACCATGAACAAATATGGAGAAATGATCCCAAGACAGTTGAGAAGAGGCTTAATGACTTATCTTTATTGTGGCAGTCCAAGGATAAGGCGCTGACAGATGCCTTAATTAAAAAATATCATATTCAATATGTTTATCTCGGAGACATTGAGAATTATTTCTTAACATCTGAACAAAAAGATAAATGGTTCACACGGGGACAAGTTATTTATGAATCAAATAATGTGGTGTTGATAAAGTTAAATAATAATTAATCTTCCAACAGGTCATGGGGAATCTGGAAGGAAAAAGTACTCCCCTTCCCTTCCTGGCTGGTTACTCTGATGGTTCCCTTATGGCCATCCACGATACGCTTACAGATAGCCAGTCCCAAACCAAAGCCTTTCCAGTGAGTTTCAGTATTTTTTTGATGCACCTGATAATAGATATGGAAAATCTTATCAATCTCATCTTCCGGGATTCCGATACCGCTATCTTCGACTGAGACTTCCCAAAAATCATCTTCATCCCTGGCTCTCACTCTCACAGTTCCGCCTGCAGGAGTATATTTCAAAGCATTTCCGATAAGGTTAACCAGAACCTGTTGTATTCTGGAGGCATCGCCGGCTACATCTTCCATGGTCTCCGGCTTAATTAATTTCAACGACAACTCATGTTCAGTCGCCTGCTGCTCAAAGAGTTTTACAATATCATTCAAGAGTTCCGGCAAAGAAAATTTAGTGATATTCAGGCGGAGGGGCTGCCCTGATTCAGCGTAGGATATTTCCAGAAGGTCATCAATAATGCGGGTCAGACGTTCTGTGTTTCTTTGCACAAGGTTCAACATTTCGCTTTGGAGAGAATTCACCTTGCCAATTTTCTCATCGGCCATCAAGGTGACAGACCCTTTTATGGCAGTTAAAGGAGTCCTTAAATCATGGGAGACCATGGATATGAATTCAGATTTCATTTGATTCATCACTCTGAGTTTCGCCAGTTCATGGGTTACGGTCATATCCCTGATAACAACAATTACCCCCGTAATTTTATCTTTAATTTTCATTAAGGAGCCGCTGAAACCCAAGGTGTTGATTCCCCCAACCTGATCGGGAAATTCAATCTCTTCTTCGATGATAGAACCATAAATGTAGATATTTCGGATAACCCGATTCAATATCTGAATAATTTTATCGGGAAAAACCTGGGGGTATTCTTTACCAATAGGGTCATCTACCCGGGTATCCAGGATTCTATAGGCCAGTGAATTTATAAATGTGCATTTGTTATCGGTATCGATAACAATGATGGCTTCGGTAAGGTTATCTAAGACACTTTGCAAGTAAATTTTTATTTCTTGGGTACTTAAATATAGCCTGGCATTTTCAATTGTCATAGCCGCCTGGCTGGCCAGGATAGTAATGAGATTAAAATCATCCTGTTCAAAAGTCTGAGAATCTTCTTTATCCGTTACATTTAAAACTCCAATCACTTTTTCATTGGATATTAAGGGAACACAGATAAAGGAGGGGGTTTTATATTTGGGAAGATTCTTACGATGGTACCTTTTATCCGTCTCAATATCCCTAACCCAAATTGGTTTACCGGTTTGGGCGACGGATCCAGCAATGCCATCCCCTAGTTTAATTCTCAGGTTAACGAGATGTTCACTATCAACATTTTCTCCAACTTTATAGACCAGATGATGGGTATCTTCCAGAAGCATCAGACTGGTGCTACCAGCCTGAGTCTGCTGCTTTGCGACCACTACAACAGATTTCAGGACTTCTTCCAGATTATTGACCGAAGTCATTTTTCTGGATAATTCGAGCAAGGCTGTAAGCCGCTTAACTTCGATATGATTCAACTCTTTATTCTTATGAAGTGGAGGCATATGTGAATTTATCCCCAAAATAATTTTTTAACCAATGATAGATAGGCTGGTATTTTTTCTGTTCTGAATCCCTGAGAATTGATTGAGCATCCTCCCTGGCTTTTAAGAGCCAATTTTGATCTTGCAAAAGGTCCGCAATTTTAAACTGACCCATCCCATGCTGCAAAGTACCAAGCAATTCACCCGGACCGCGCAGCTGTAAGTCCTTATCGGCTATGATAAATCCATCAGTGGTTTGAGTCAATATAGAAATACGTTCTCGCACTAAAGAGGAGACATTTTCAGGTGTCATCAAGATGCAAAATGACTCATGAGCCCCCCGGCCAATTCGTCCTCTTAATTGATGTAACTGAGATAAGCCGAACCGTTCAGCATGCTCAATCAACATAATCGTTGCATTAGGAACATCAATACCCACTTCAATAACAGTCGTACTGACAAGGATATGTATCTCTCCATTAGCAAAACAATTCATTACATCCCGTTGTTCTTTTTTAGGTACTTTTCCATGGACCAGCCCTACCTTCAAATCAGGGAATATATCTTTCTGAAGATGTTCATGCATTTGAATGGCTGCCTTCAGATCGATTTTTTGGGATTCCTCAACCAGAGGATAGATAACATAGGCCTGTCTGCCGGAATGTATTTGTTCCCTGACAAAATCCAGAATGGAATTGATTTGGGTATCTATACGCCAAAAAGTTTTAACGGGAATTCGGCCCGGGGGAAGCTCATTGATAGTGGAAATATCCAAATCACCATAGACACTCAAAGAAAGGGTTCTAGGGATAGGTGTCGCGGTCATAATCAGGGTATCCGGATAATTTCCCTTATTTCGAATAGTCTCCCTTTGAACCACACCAAATCGATGTTGCTCATCAATTACCACCAGAGAAAGAGATTTAAATTCAACTCCTTCTTCAAGAAGAGCATGGGTTCCAATGATGATTTGAACATCCCCATTGCGAATTTGTTCCAGATTCACCTCGCGAAGCTTACCCTTCACTTCACCCGTGAGAAGGGCAACATGAATTCCCAGGGGTTCCAGCCAATTTTGGAAAGTCTTAAAATGCTGGGTTGCCAGGACTTCCGTTGGGACCATAATAACACTTTGATATCCATTAGCAGCGGCCAATAACATGGATAAAAAAGCAACCAGAGTTTTACCAGAGCCAACATCCCCCTGTAGCAACCGATTCATGGGAGAAGGTTTGAGTAAATCATGATAGATCTCCCTGGCTGAAACTCTTTGGGATTGGGTTAAACTGAAGGGTAAGTTTTCCAGAAATTTCTCAATCAGGGCATATTTTTTCAGGTATAGAAAAGGTTTTCGGGTAGAATCATGATGTTTTTTCTGGGTGCAGAATGCCAGTTGATGAAGAAGGAATTCCTCATAAGCCAATCGGGTTCTAGCCCTTTTAGCCAAATCGAGGCTGGAAGGAAAATGAATCTCTTTCAGAGCTGTTTGACGGGAAAAGAATCTATGTTTTTTTAATACCCACTCAGGTAAAGGCTCTTCAACACCCTCCACAATCTGGTCCAAAACCTGTTTAATCATATTCCTGAAGAGTCGCTGGTCCAGCCCCTCGGTCAAGGGATAAATAGGAACCAGTCCCATCTCTTTATGATCTGTTCCCGCATCATCTTGTGTTCTTACATCCAAGGGGTCAATTTCCATTACCTGAGGTCCCTGGCGAACTTTCCCGGTAACAACCAGAGTATTATCCCATTGATATTGTTTCACCCTGTATGGCTGGTTAAACCAGACCAGATGGCAGACATCCGTCTCATCAGACAAGGCCACCTTTAAAATATGGCGAACTCCTCGAGAGCCACCTCGAGGCTTATATTCCCTGACATCTATAATTCGCCCCTGAATAGTAGTAACTTCACCGGGAACAATATCCTTAATTTTTTTTATATTTCCCCAATCCTGATAATCTCTTGGAATATGACCTAATAAGTCATTCCAGGTATAGATTCCCATAGATGCCAGTAATTGGGCTTTTTGGGGTCCAACCCCCTTTAAGTATTGAACTGAATTTTGTAATATATCATCCATCTTTTTTGGGTCCCATACTCCTATCACATCCAGATTTTGCTTGAGTTACATTACTTATGTCAATAAATAATTTATTCCCCATACAAAAACCAGCCTTCCATAGGGATTGTTCATTCCATTTTCCATTAAATCCCTAAACTGAATAGCTATTAGAAAATATCACTTTTGTAAACTATTGATAATATTGAACTTTATCTTTTGACAGCTGTCAAAATCCTTTTAGAAATCGATCTTTTTGACCCAAAAACAACAGGGATTAGCAATCTAATGGGAATGATTAGGCAGGAGTTTTCTTCATGTGTGTCAGAAGGATATAAGATATTGATTGAAAAGAGTCTGGTTTTTTGCTAAATTATTAAGGTTAATACTTTTAATGAGGAGAGCCTTCAGATGGCCATTCATTGTCATATTTGCGGAAAAGGTCCCCAGGTGGGCCATAATGTTTCCCATTCAAATCACAAAACTAAAAGACGGTGGCTTCCCAATTTGCAGAGAGTCCGGGCCAATTTTGCCCCGGGAGTAAACAAACGTATCTATGTTTGTACTCGTTGCCTTCGAAGTGGGAAAGTTGTAAAAGCTGTCAAAACTGCTTAACTTGAGATAGTTTTACAAAATTAAAAAAAAGACCGTTTCAGACGTATTTAATAGGTGAAACGGTTTTTTTTATTATCGTACCCGACTAGTTCGGCTGGATTCTAACACCCCATTAATTCGATTAATATGTTTAATAATTTCATCCAGTTGACGATAATCAGCTATTTCCAAGGTGACCAATATCTGTGCCTTATGACCGGATAACTGTTGGGCTTTGGCATAATTCACATTAATCCCCATAATAGCAATCTGATCCAGTACATCCCTTAATAAACCTTGCCTGTCATGCCCCAGAATACGTACAGGCACCAAATGTTTACCGGATGATGTAGTGTCCCAGACCACTGGAACAATCCGTTCATGATCTTCCAGAAACGGAGCGATACTCAAACAATTGGTTTTATGAATGGAGATTCCTCTCCCCCGGGTAATAAATCCGATAATAGGTTCACCCGGAACAGGATGGCAACACTTACCAAAACGAATCAATACATCTTTGATTCCCCTGATTAAAATACCTTCCTGGCTTCTCTCAAAGGGAGTATCCTGGGGAGGTTCTGTTCGTAATGGTTTATCTGCAGATGGAAACAACCGATTTACAACATTTTTAGCGCTGGCTTTACCAGAACCAATGGCAAAGAACAATTCTTCTCCTCCCGGGAATCCTAAATCTGCGCAGATTTTCTTCAGTGAATCAGATTTAACAACATCCTGGAAGTTGACATGAATCAGTTTTAATTCATGACTCAGTTCATCTTTACCAGTTTTGATAAATTGCTCAGCTTCAACCTGCTTCAAATAATGAGCAATTTTATTACGGGCACGAGAAGTCTTTACAAAGGAGAGCCAATCCCTGCTGGGATTGGCGCTTTTATTAGTAATAATTTCTAATATATCCCCTGTATTAAGAGGGTTTCTGAGGGGAACCAACTTTCCGTTAACCTTAGCGCCAATACAATGATGTCCCACCTCAGTATGAACCGCATACGCAAAATCAACCGCTGTGGAGCCAACCGGCAATTCCTTAATAGCCCCTTTGGGGGTAAATACAAAAACCTCATCGGAAAATAAATCAATCTTGAGATTTTTCATGAATTCATTAGGATCATTGGTTTCGCTTTGCCATTCCAGAAGCTGTTTTAGCCAGCCAAAACGCTTATCATACTGATCCTTGGTAAGATTAAGACCTTCTTTGTATAACCAGTGGGCCGCAATACCCTCTTCAGATATTCGATGCATTTCTTCCGTTCGAATTTGAATTTCCAAGGGCTCATTATTAGGCCCCCAGACAGTAGTATGCAGAGATTGGTACATATTGGATTTGGGCATAGCTATATAATCTTTGAATCTGCCAAGGATAGGTTTCCAGAGGGTATGCACTAAACCCAGCGATTCATAACAATTACGAGTCGAGTCGGTTATAATCCGGATAGCCGTCAAATCATAAATATCATCAATATCTTTATTCTGGTTATGAATTTTTTGATAGATACTGTAAAAATGCTTAGGCCTGCCCTCAATACGGGCTTTAATTTTAGACTCGGTAAGCCTTTCATTAAGACATTTCTTCACCTGATCGATATATTCTTCCCGCTCGCGTCTTTTTTTGGCAATCAAGACCTGAACTTCTTCATAAAAATCAGGATTCAGATATCTGAGGCTTAAATCTTCCAACTCCCATTTAATTTTACCGATTCCCAGACGATGGGCGATCGGAGCATAGATTTCCAGAGAATCCGTTGCAATTCTAATTTGTTTAACCTTATCGTGATACTGGAGGGTACGCATATTATGCAGACGGTCAGCCAGTTTAATGATAATGACCCGGATATCCTGGGCCATTGCAAGGATTATCTTTCGGATATTCTCAACTTCACGTTGTTCACTGTCATCAAATTTTTTCTTACCAATTTTGGTGACTCCTTCAACGAGCTGGGCAACTTCCTTACCAAACTCTTTCTCCAGTTCATCAAAAGTGATCCGGGTATCTTCAATCACATCATGCAACAGACCTGCACATATTGTTGAGACATCCATTTTCAATCCAGTCAGGATTTCTGCCACAGCCAGACAATGAGAAATATAGGGGTCGCCGGATAAACGTTTCACACCGGCATGTGCTCTTTCAGCATAACGGTAAGCATGAACCATCTCAGAAATCGGCGCATTGGGTTGATAATTCATAACCCGTGAAATCATTGGTTCTAATTCTAGAGGTGCTTTAACAGAAGGATTATTATCCTCCACCTTATTAATTGGATTCTCCATGGTTACCTGACATCGCCTGTAAAATAGAATAAAGCCAATGAACGCTATCAGTCATATCCTTCACATAAACATGTTCATGGCTGCTGTGCATTTCTCGATAGCCGATGGATAATACGATGGATGTAATACTCTGATGGTTCAGGATATTAGCATCCGTACCCCCTCCAGAATGCCGTATTGAAGAGTTAAATCCCAATTCCAAAGCGGATTGATGAGCTAATTGCACCAAATAATTAGATTCTTCCAGCGTGTAACCGGGAAAACTTTGCCGGATATCATACTGAACAGTTCCCCCCATTTCGTCGGCTGCTAGGGATAAACAAGATTTCATATGCTCAATTTGCCGGGTAACCTTTTCCAACTTAAGGCTCCGACATTCAGCAATAAGAGTAACATCTTCAGGAACAATATTTCGAGCATGTCCCCCTGAAATCATGCCGATGTTGGCTGTTGTCTCATTATCGAGCCTTCCCAGTTTCATTTGTGTGATGGCCTGGGATACTATTTGAATCGCACTGATACCTGTTTCGGGGCACATCCCGGCATGGGCTGCTTTCCCTTTACATTGAATATCCATGGTATATAGATAGGGAGCCGCATTGATGACTGCACCTGGAGCACCCTGTTCATCAAGAACAAGGGCATATCGGGACTTCAGCCGGCTCAAATCCAAATGCCGTGAACCATACATATAGGTTTCTTCAGAAATGGTAAAAACCAGTTCAATCTCGCCATGGGGATAATGTCCATCAGCCAATGATTTTACCAGTTCCAAGACTTCAGCAATTCCTGCTTTATCATCCCCCCCCAGAACTGTCTGGCTATCCACTGAAATTATCCCATCTTTCAAAACGGGGACAATCCCCTCACAAGGAACAACCGTATCCATATGGGTCAGGATGGCAATCGGTTCAAAACCAGGGGCTGTGGCTGGAATTCGGCAAATCAGATTTCCAGTATTACCTCCCACTTTAAGGCCGGCATCATCTTCCTGAACTTCATAGGAAAGGTTTTCAAGAAAACTTCTGATATAGGCAGCAACAACTTTCTCATCACAGGGTTTGGAAGGAATCTTAACTAAATCAAGAAAGAGATTAATTAATCGGTCTTGATTTATGTTTATTTTGAGTGACATTTATATCCTCATTTTATTTCAATACCGGGATTTCTTTTAATTCGACTTTATGGACCTTGGGGAGTTTATTTCCTAGAAAATCAGCACCAATTTTTTCGAAGTTCGCTACGTGATCACTGACAAAAAACTGATGACAAAGAGGAGTAGAGTCTTTTAACTCCAAACCCAGATTAATAAGCTGGGTCTTTGCTTCAACAGCCGCCTCTTCTCCAGAATCAATCAACCGGACAGAACGACCCACGACCTTCTGGATAACTGGACGAAGCAATGGATAATGAGTGCAACCCAAGACCAGGGTATCAATCCCTTCTTTGAGTAAGGGATCCAGATAATATTCAATAATTGATTCCGTGATAGGGCCTTCCAGCATCCCTTCTTCTACCAGTGGAACAAAGAGAGGGCAAGCCTGAGAATAAATTTTATAATCAGGATTTAGGGTATGAATAGCTTTTTTATATGCATTACTGGAAACTGTAGCCTTCGTTCCGATAATGGCAATTCGCCCATTTTGAGTAGCCCTGGCAGCGGCTCTGGCACCTGGTTCAATAACGCCAATGACAGGATTTCCAAATAAACCTTTGATATCATCCATAGCAACAGCAGAGGTTGTATTACAGGCTACTACGATGTATTTCACATGAAAAGACATCAGGAATTGAGTACATTCGAGAGCATATCTTCGGATGGTATCAATAGAACGAGAGCCATAAGGAACCCGGGCCGTATCTCCAAAGTAGATTACAGATTCCCGGGGTAATTGCATAAAAAGATGCTTTACAACAGATAATCCGCCTATACCGGAATCAAAAACACCAATTGATGAACTCATAAAATAATTCTAGCATGCCAAAACCCGCATCGTCATAATGGATTTCAATTTCACCCCGTCGGGAACGCTCAGGGATATAATTCCCAATGGGTTACCGGGGTCGCCTGAAGGTTCTTGAGTGCCTGATACACTGTCTGATAAATGACCCGATGCCCTGCTGTTGAGGGATGAATATCAAAATCAGTCAGAGGAGTTTTTACATAATCCGGGAGGAGATGCTGAGTATCTCCCAGGGAGCCGCCATAACAATGATGAAAAAAAGGCTGATAAATATCTACCGGTATACAATCTTTCAAAGAAGCTGCATCCCTGATAATCTGATTTCCATTGACCACAGTTTCTGACATTTTCCGATAAGAATATCCAGTCAAAGGCAAAGATTGGCTATATCCATCAAATAAATCATAATAATCAACCAATAGAATCACGGGTTGAGGAGAGAGGGTCTTGAGGGTATCCAATATGATATTCAGATTCTCCTGGTATTCCTGATACTCAGCGGTTGTCACATTTCCATCAGCTGAATAAGCAATGAAATCATTTCCTCCAATCATCACAATAACAAGATCAGGATGATGCCCCATGACAGTAGAGAGCAGAGAATAATTATTTGCTGCCCAATCGGAGGCTCTAGACCCTGAAGCAGCAGTATTATAAGCGGTTATGGATGGCCAGAGACTATACAGGGTCGTAGATTGAGCCGGAGGATAGGTTCCCCCTCCTTCTCCCATAATCATTTGAACCCAGCCATAAGTTCCCTCCTCTGGATTAATTCCATAAGAGATACTGTCACCAACCACATCAAAAACATGAAAATCTCTGCCTTCAGCCGGACAGAAGACTAAAAAACATATATAGATATAAATAAACACCCATTTTATTGATTTCCTACTCATATTTTCTCCCTTCCATGTCTCAATAATGGTGGCTCATTATATAATGAACTGATTTGATATACCAGCACTCTATTTAAAAGGGATATAGGTACCCATATGCTAAAGAAATCTTTTCTATTAAAAATAATGGATTCTGCCAATATGCGCAGATGGAATGACAAAATATGCCCGGTAGAAATGAGAGAACTGGATAAACAAGCCCATAAGATGGTTATCGCCTATGTCCTGGGTAAATTTGATGAAGATAAACCGGATTTTGATTGGATGGAAATCATTGAAGGGGGTATTTTCGAATTCCTTCAGAGATTGGTTCTGACGGACCTTAAGCCACAGATTTTCCATAAAATTAAAAATGATAAAGAAAAATACAGAGAATTAAATCAATGGGTTCTGGAACAACTGAGTCCCATCATGACTCCTTTGGGAAGTGATTTCCTCCAGAGATTTCAAAACTATCTAACCGATGATACTGAAACAATCAATAGAAGAATTTTAAATGCTGCTCATTTTCATGCAACTAAATGGGAATTTCAGATTATTGAGAGGTCAGACCCCAATGGGTATGAAATTGATGATATAAAGGCCAGCCTGAAGAATCAAACCCGGCGATATTATAATTTGACCGGTGTTCAACAGTTGGCTTTATACGAAGATTATGGAAAATTCATCGATTTATGCGGGCAACTCAGGTTTCAAATCCGTTGGAGCCATTTACATCGTATTCCCCGAACCTCAGTATTGGGACATTCATTCATTGTAGCTCTTTTATCCTATCTGTTAACGCTGGAAATAGAGGGGTGCTCCCGAAGAAGATTTAATAATTTCTTCACAGGGATTTTCCATGACCTGCCAGAAGTCCTGACCCGAGATATCATCAATCCAGTAAAAACCTCGGTGGAAGGTTTGGGACAGCTGATCAAGAGTTTTGAAAAAGAAGAAATGGAACAAAAGATTTATCATGCAAAGATGATTCCTCCCTCCTGGGAAAAAGAATTGAGGCTGTTCACCGAAGATGAATTCGAAAACGTTGTATATAAAGATAAAATACGGATTTCCATTCCGTCAGAAGAAATCAGCCGAAATTATAATGATAATATTTTCAATCCCCGGGATGGCAAGCTAGTTAAAGCTTCCGATGAATTAGCTGCGTTTTTGGAAGCTTATCTGGCCATTCAAAACGGTTCTCCCAGCCCTGAGTTTACCCGGGCTGTCGATTTCCTTAAAAATAAGTATCTAGGGACCCAAATGGCAGATATCGATCTGTCAGCCATTTATCAAGATTTCGACTAGTCCAATCTTTCATCATCATTGGAGATAGAATCTGTTATAATATTAAGATTACCTATTATTTCCCCTCAACTTATGAAAGAACGTCTTAATAAATTCCTTGCGCGCTGTGGAGTATGCTCCCGCCGCAAGGCAGATGAATTTATTGCTCAGGGCTTTGTGCAGGTTAACAAACTGCGGGTCACTGAGATGGGTCATATGATAGACCCAGAGCGTGACAAGGTTATCTTCAAACAAAACCCCGTAACCCCAATCCAGCAGAATATTTATCTAATGCTGCATAAACCGGCAGGCTATATTACGACATTGAAAGACCCTGAGAAAAGACCTACGGTAACGGATCTCCTGATTGGCATTAAAATGCGTTTATATCCTGTGGGCCGTCTGGACCAGGACACTGAAGGACTACTGATAATGACTAATGATGGAGATATAGCTTATCGGCTGGCCCATCCTCGTTACGGGATCAAGAAAACCTATGTAGCAACAATTAAGGGGTTTATAACCGAGACTCAAGCTAAAAAACTGGAAAAAGGACTCCTTCTGGAAGATGGAATCACAGCTCCGGCTCAAATCAGCATCCTGAAGCAATTCCAAAACAATTCAGAAGTTCTAGTCAGAATTGCAGAAGGCAAGAAGCGTCAGGTTCGGCGAATGTTTGAAGCCATCGGGTTTGAGGTAAGGCATCTCGTTCGCACCGAATATGGTCCGTTGAAACTTGGCAGACTTAGAAGAGGGCAATATCGGGAACTCACCCCCAATGAAGTAAGAGAATTACATAAGGCTGTCTTCGTTAAAAAGACTTCATCAACTACTGCTTAACAGATTTTTCCTGCATTTTTAAAATAAGGTCAAACCAGATAAACAGTTTTCTACTCCCTGAACCATTATTATCTTAAGAAAATTAATTCATTCAATTTAAGGTTGGATTGAATATAGATACCGGTGTCAATGAATATCCTGGGAAGCAAAAAATGATGTGGAATTTATAACAGTGGATTAGGAAAATGGTGGGCACAACAGGATTCGAACCTGTGACCTCTCCGATGTGAACGGAACGCTCTAACCAGCTGAGCTATGCGCCCACTGTGGTAAATATTTTATCATACACCCCATTGAGTGTCTATGACTCCATATGAATAATTTAGCGGATTTTCAGCTATCATCTGAAAAGAATAATCAATTATCGAAATAAAGCCTCTAGCTTACCAAAGCAAATCATAATGACTATCCAATTTGAGGGGATGTGTCCTTTCAGACTAGATAATTTTAGGGCAGAACGGCTCAATGGAACACAAAGCGCATTCAGGTTTCCTTGCTGAACAGACTTTTCTTCCATGGTATATCATCAGATGTGAGAAAAGAACCCATTGAGTAGGGTCTAATAATTTCATTAAGTCCTGTTCAATTTTTTCTGGAGATTTCTGCTTAGTAAGCCCCATTCTAAGGCTCAACCGTTGAACATGAGTATCTACCACAACCCCCAGGGCTTTATCAAATACATTCCCCAGGACAACATTTGCCGTCTTTCTGGCCACTCCCGGCAACAAAAGCAATGATTCCATATCAGAAGGGACCTTACCATTAAATTTTTCCATAATAAACTTGGAAGCAGCGATTATGTTTTTGGCTTTATTTCGGTAAAAACCCGTTGAACGGATATCTTGCTCAAATTCATCCAATGAAGCTTCTGCCATAGATTTCAACGTGGGATATTTTTTAAAAAGAGTCTGCGTAACAAGATTCACCCGATCATCTGTACATTGGGCAGAAAGTATCGTAGCCACCAGTAATTCGTGGGGATTAGAAAAACGCAGGCTGCATTTGGCATCCGGATAAAGAGAACGGAGTGTTTGAAATATTTTCTGAACTCGTTCCCTTTCAGATACAAATGCACTAGAAATTTTCATTCCAGGGGTAGCCTGCGTCATTATAATTTCATTATTTCATTCTGTTCTGTTCACCGAAATAGGAGCCTGTCATGGGACCCATCTCATTCATTCCATCAACACGGCCTTGGATGGCAGATGGCAATGAAACATTCTGAGGTCCACCCTCACCTGTCTGTCCCATCATCATCATTGCATTAGGCACTTGGGGTTTGGGAGGCTCATAAACAGGATAAAACTCACCCTTTTCATCTTTATAGGGAGCTAAAATCCGAGTCTTATAATCATCAATAAAATCATTTTTCTTTGTTCGCCAATATTGGGTAGAAGGAATTTTCGGATTGGGAGAATCAGCAGAAACATAGACACGGTAAAAATCAACAGGGCGGTCATCGGACATTTTATTAATCAGATTTTCCAATGCAATTCTCTGGGTATATTCTTTCTTGCTGATGACATCCTTACGAACAACCACATTAGAATAAATCCCATCTCCCGCCACTTCATCACCATGGGTCCCGTCATCAAAATATTGATCTTTCATGGTTTCAGGCACCATTTTACGTTCAGGTTTCTGTAAAACTTCACCCGATTTGGCAGAAATAATCATTTCTCCCTCAACAACAGGGATCATACGGATTTCAGGTGCAGGAGCGGGTTCAGCCTGCTCACCAGTCATGGCTCGTGTACCCATTTCAAAACGGGCAAAATCTTCCGGATTAACTCCAGCAGGTGCTTGTCCAGCAGCGGTTCTGGCTCGATCCAAGGCAAATTGCCCAGCCACCTGAGCTAAACCTACACTGACAATACCAAGAATCAGAAGGAACAATGTGAAATTCCCTAATTTCTTCATATGATTCACCTTATTTGTTTTGATTCAGTTTTTACAACAGTGCATTATACCATGTTTTAGTATATCAGATTCTTAAAAATAATACCCTATTTTAAAGAGACCATTCCTTTGCCAGCCATCGTATTTTTAAATCCAGGTGGAATTCTGAGACCTCATGGGCTAAATAGGGATAAACTTTAATTTCCTTTTGAGCTGAAATCTGGTTATACACCCCAAAAACAGTGGAAGGCGGACAGACTATATCCTGTAACCCCACTGAAACCAGGGTTTTTGCTTTGATACGATTTACCAGATGCAGATTATCAACATAATCAAGGGTATTTAAGGCTTTTGATTCCAAGGCAGGAAATCGTTTCAAGAAATGAACAAATTCCGTATAGGGCAACTCTGTAGAGATTTCGATTGCTCTGCGAAAATGGCAAAGAAAAGGGATATCCGCCATACAATGAGTAATTCTTGAATCCATGGAAGCGGTGGCAAGTGAAAGCCCTCCGCCTTGGCTGATGCCATGCACACAAATCCTGCTGTTATCGATTCCATCATGTCCCAGAGCGAAGTCTAAAACCCTTAGACAATCTCCATATACAAATCGATAGTAATAAGTTTCAGGAGACTCGATTCCTTGAGTCATCCACCCTACTCCATGCCCCCGGCCAAACCCCCTGTCACTATAACTTTCACCGAACTGGTCCCGGGTATCGACTGTACAAACAGCACAGCCCATAGACAACCAATGGAGATAACTATGGGGAAATCCCTTATCCCCGGTATAACCAATCAAATGCACCACCAAAGGAACAGGTTCGGATTTAACCGGACGGAGGAAATATCCAACCAGTTTCCCTCCCCCATAAGCATCCAGTTTAAAACGAAAGCATTGTATGTTTTTTACAGGATGAGAAATGGGAGTCTCCACAGCATTGAGGGGTTGGGAATGAATTTCCTGCAGGGACTTATTCCAAAAAGAATCGAAATCTTCCGGTTTATTAATTTCAGGCTGATATGCTTTTAATTTTTCTAAAGGCCAATCAACAAAGGGCATCTTATACCTCGAATCATTAAATGGTTTATGAAAGAAAAAACATAACACAAAAAGAGGGGTACGGGAATTAATTATTCCTTTTGCCTTTATCCAGGATCTATATCATTGTCAGTGGATTCTACATCTGCTAACATTTAACTTTCAATTCAAATAAATACAAGGTTTCCAGAGAGTATTGCTATGCAAAAAATAACTGTCATTGGAGCTGGAAGCTGGGGATTAGCCTTGGCTAGACTTCTGGCCAAACAAAATCAACAGGTTTCCATTTGGGATAAAGATACAGATGCCCTGAACCATTTAAGAATCAATCATAAACACCCCCGGCTCTTGCCAGGTTTTGTTCTTCCCGATAATGTCATGATAGCGGAGACACTGGAAGAATCCATCCAGAGTTCTGAAGAAATTGTTTTAACGATTCCGTCCCATGTCATGAGAGCAGTCTGCACCTCTATAAAACCATACCTTTCCCATGGACATATTCTGATAAGTTGCGCTAAAGGGTTGGAGATGGACACATTAAAAACCATGTCAGAAGTGATTCAGGACGTCCTGCCGGAGCTTTCCAGTTCTCAGATAACGGCTCTTTCAGGGCCCAGCCATGCTGAAGAAGTCAGTATGGATATCCCGACAACCGTCTCTGTCAGCGGTTCTGACATTCAGGTCTTAGCCAAAATTCAGGATATCTTTTCAACCCGGTTTTTCCGAGTATACACGAATATGGACTTAGTGGGGGTTGAAATGGGAGCCGCATTGAAAAACGTGATTGCCATTGCCGCCGGAGCTTGTGATGGAATGGGATTTGGAGATAATACGAAAGCGGCATTGATTACCCGAGGCTTAGCAGAAATGACCCGGTTGGGAGTCAAGAAAGGAGCCAATCCGGCAACCTTTTCCGGGCTGTCGGGATTGGGTGATTTGGTTGTAACCTGTATGAGCCGACATTCCCGAAACCGGATGTTTGGGGAATTAAAGGCCAAAGGATTTTCTACCGATGAGGCCCTCCAGAAAATCGGTATGGTAGTGGAAGGATTAAAAACCTCGGAAGCAGCCAAAAAGCTCAGTGATAAACTAGAAGTAGAAATGCCGATAACCAATGAGATCTACAATGTCATTCATGATGAAAAATCAGTCAAACAGGCTGTGATGGATTTAATGACAAGAGATCCTAAAAGCGAACGAGAAAATTTTTAACGGCTTAGATTAATTAAGAATGATAGGATGTGTTCCTGAAGGTCTTACTTCACCGATTTCAACTGCTTCAGTAACTCCAGCCTCATTTAATGAATTGATGAATGTCGAGGTTTTCTCTTTTGACATGGAGATCAACAGCCCCCCGCTGGTCTGAGCATCGGCCAGGAGCCCGGTAATATGACTGGGACAACTGTTTTGCATATCGATATTTTTCTTTACATAAGCCCAATTACGACGAGAACCTCCAGCAAACAGGTCTTTTTGAGCCAAGTCTTCTGCACCGGGAATAAAAGGCACTTTCGAGACATCAATAGAAAGAGAGATTGAGCTTCCCTGCGCCATTTCCAAGGCATGTCCCAGTAAGCCAAACCCTGTGATATCAGTAGCAGCATGAGCCTCGTATTGAACCATGATTCGGCTGGCTTCTTTATTCAGCTGAGTCATTACTTTAATGGCAGCATCCAGGACCATGGGAGAACATTGGTCATTCTTGGCGGCCGTAGTTATGACACCACTTCCAATAGGCTTGGTCAGGATTAGCCGGTCACCGGGAAGGGCTCCCCGATTGCGTATAATATGATTGGGATGAACAAGACCGGTAACACACAATCCAAACTTGGGTTCTTTGTCATTTATGGAGTGTCCACCCAGAAGAGATATTCCAGCTTCATTGATTTTATCAATCGCTCCTCGAAGGATTTCCGTGAGAACCTCAACAGGTAAAACACCGATTGGAAAACAGACCAGATTTAAGGCCGTAAGCGGTGTTCCCCCCATTGCATAAACATCACTGATTGAATTGGCAGCTGCCACAGCTCCATAATAGTAAGGGTTATCCAGAATGGGAGTAATAAAATCGACAGTCTGCACCAAAGCACGTTCGGAATCCAGATAAAATACGCCAGCATCATCGGAACCTTCGATCCCGACTAGCAACCTGGAATCTTTTTTCACATCAAGATGACGCAGGACCTGCGTCAGGGTCTCCGGCCCGATTTTAGCCGCTCACCCTGCCGCAGAAGCCATCTGTGTCAATCGAATTTTAGTTCCCTGGTCCGGTACTGGATTCATACAGGTACCTTTGATGAAGAATTCTCAGCTTTATTAACGGCCGATGGAATAATACTGGAATCCCAGGCATTTCATCCGGTCAGGATCATAGATGTTCCGGCCGTCAAAAATGAAGGGGGATTTCATAATATCTTTAACCTTTTGAAGGTTTAGGAGTTTGAATTCATTCCATTCAGTAACGATGACAATAGCATCGCTCCCCTCAGCCGCCTGATAAGAGCTTTCACAATATTGAATCTGAGGGATGACCTTTTTGGTATTTTCCATGGCAATCGGGTCATAGGCCTTGATTTTGACATTTTCTGCCAGAAGAATTTGAATGATATCCAGAGCTTTGGCAAATCGAATATCATCGGTATTAGGTTTGAATGCTAACCCTAGTATTCCAAAAGTTTTTCCATCCAATCCACCTAATGCTTCTTTCATCCTACCGATAAATCGACTCACCCGTTCTTCATTCGTTTCTACGACGGCCTTTAATATCTTCATTTCCTCACCATGCTTGGAAGCGGTATGAATCAGGGCCAATGTATCTTTGGGAAAACAGGACCCCCCATACCCCAAACCCGCCTGGAGAAATGATTTACCGATTCGGGAATCAAATCCCATGCCTTTAATAACATGCGTTATATCCGCATGGGTTTTCTCGCACATATCGGCAATCATATTGATAAAGGAAATTTTTGTGGCCAGGAAAGCATTGCTGGCATATTTAATGATTTCCGCAGAATAGACATCCGTAATGAGCATAGGTCTTTCCAACGGCGCATAGAGTTCCAGCAATTTCATAGCAACATGCTGATTGGGAGCCCCAATAACAATCCGGTCAGGATATAATGTATCACTGATTGCGGACCCTTCCCGCAGGAATTCCGGATTGGATACCACATCAAAGGGAATATCCTGTTTTTTGGTTTTTTCAATAATATTACGCACCAGGTCACCAGTGCCAACCGGGACTGTGCTTTTATTTACAACAACAATATAATGGTCAAGCGCTTCACCGATTTCAGCAGCCACTTCACTCACTTGAGCTAGGTCAGACTCACCATTAGCTTTTGGAGGAGTCCCTACACAGATAAAGATAACTTCGGATTCTTTAACAGCTTTTGCTAAATCTGTGGTAAAGGTCAAACGTCCGTCATTCTTGTTACGAACCACCATTTCTTCCAGTCCAGGCTCATAAATAGGCATAATGGATTTATTCAACATATCCACTTTTTCGGGAAGTTTATCAACACAGATGACATCATTACCTAAGTCGGAAAAAACCGCTCCTGTAACCAGACCAACATAACCTGTTCCTACGACTGCTACATTCATAGTACTGAAACTCCTTATTCTTGATTAATCGCTTCTTTAAACCATGCGACTGTTTTCTCTAATCCTTCATCCAGCGAAACGACAGGTTTCCAATTTAATAGTTTCCCGGCTAACGTAATATCCGGCTTACGCTGTTTTGGATCATCTGTCGGGAGTGGTTCATAAATAATCTCACTGGAAGACCCTGTCATATCAATAATTTTCTGGGCAAATTGAAGAATGGTCATTTCAGCCGGATTACCTAAGTTGACCGGGTTGTGATATTCCACATCCAGTAACCGGACAATTCCATCCACCAAATCCGAGACATAACAGAAACTCCGGGTCTGATTTCCGCTTCCATAGACTGTTATGGGTTTACCACTCAAGGCTTGAACAGAAAAGTTGGGAACCACTCGTCCATCTCGCAACCTCATTCTGGGGCCAAATGTATTAAAAATCCTGATAATACGGGTATTCACATTATAATAACGGTGATAGGCCATGGTCAAAGCTTCAGAAAATCGTTTAGCTTCATCATAACAGCTCCGGGGTCCAATGGAATTGACATTTCCCCAATAATCTTCTTTTTGCGGATGGACTTCCGGATCCCCATAGATTTCAGAGGTTGATGCCATCATGAAAACAGCGTTGGATTTTTCAGCGATTTTCAAAGCATTCTGGGTTCCCAAAGAACCAACTTCCAACGTTTCAATAGGCTTTTCCATATAATCGACAGGACTGGCCGGAGAAGCAAAATTCAGAACATAATCAAAAGGCCCGGGAACCTCTGCGCTCTTGGTTATATCATGTTCAATAAAACTGAAGTTAGACGATTTCAAATGTTGGATATTCTTTGGATTCCCGGTAATAAAATTATCCAGGGCAATCACTTCATGGCCGACAGCCAGAAGCCTTTCACATAAATGAGAGCCAATAAATCCCGCTCCCCCAATCACTAAAGCTCTTTTCATAACTAACCCTTTTAAATTGAATTTACTCTTTTGCTATTTGTATCCCTTTAAAATCAAATTTAAAGGGTATTACATGGCACATTGAACCCATCGCCTTAAGGAGGGACTTTTTATCCCCGAAAAATAACAGGCTTCCACCACCGCCGACGCCGGTTGCTTTACCTGCAATGGCACCATGACTAAAGGCAATTTCAAAGAGATTCTCTATCTCAGGATTGGTAATGCTGTCAGCCAGCTTTTTCTGGCCTTCCCAATTCTGATTCATGCAACGGGCAAAACCATCGAGGTCTTCCTGTTGCAGAGAAGTCCGCATATCCAATACTGCGTTTCGAATCATTTCGAGGCCCTTCAAAGTTTTCTTATGGCCCCGGCTGTAATTATTCATAACTTCGGTAGCCAGATTACCGGACACCCGGCTTTTACCGGTATAACAAAGCACCAGTGAATTTTCCAGTTTTCGGATAAAACCAGGTGAAAGGGCCATCGGATGGACTCTGACCTGATTCAGGTGAAAAGACATATAATTAATGCCCCCGATTGCCGAAGCATACTGGTCCTGGCGGCCTCCGGCAATTCCCAGGAGCTTCTCAAGCCAAAACGCCTTTTCAGCCAGTTCCTCAGGCGGTAATTCACTTAAAATCATTTTCAGCCAAACGACATTCATGGCGGCTGAAGTGCCCAGCCCTGATGATACTGGAATATTGCTTTTATATCGGACAAAAATTCTGTCCCTGGCATCCACAGTGAACTTACCTTCCACATACTTATTGATGGAAGC
>DIVR01000028.1 GCA_002428325.1 bacterium UBP4_UBA6127 | reverse complement strand
TAACTTTATGTCTTTTGAGTTTTACTTTAGCCTTTAGTTTTGCTTCTGCTGATGGGTGGAAAACTTATACTGAGGGGTATGCTGGAGTGAATGATCCTGTTATTGTGAATAATTGGTATTTATATCAGGGCCAATTTTTTAATTATATTCGAATTAAAATACAATTTGATGGTACTTTTGGAGAAACAACGACTGTTTTATGTGGAAATGGGATGGGATTGGATTGTTGTGCTGTCGCAACGACAGGGAATTGGGTTTATTTTGTGGGAGGAAGTATTAAGGCAACTGAATATCCCAATTCTATAGGTATATATTATACAAAGATTGATGAAAATGGGTATTTATCTGACCCAAGCGCAAATCATCATTTGGTAATAGGCAGAGCTAATTGCGGGAGCCTGATTGTAGGTAATAAAATATATGTGTTTGGAGGATATGGTACTACCACCTTTATGCCCCAATATGCCTTATCCAGCAATGANNATGAATATGGGGTAATAGATACGACATATGGCGGGACTACCACAAATACCCAAATTACCTCCTCTTTCAGTACCATCAGCGGAACTGTCTATCTGGCTTTTAACCGGGGGGATCGAATCTATTGTTTGGGAGAAGTAGCGGGAACTCCTGGGTGTTACCTGGAATATGCGGATATCCAGCTGGATGGTTCCTTAGGGAGTTGGACAGCCCTACCGGGCCCCTTTGGATTTAAACCTCAACTAGCTGTCATGACCCAGAGTTCTACCCTTTTCGGGGTAGGGCCGGCTGGAATCAGTGGACACCCTGCCGCCCGGATGGATATCTCGGATAATGTTGTTGATGGAAAATATTTCCGAAATGCTACTTCCAGCCCTATATCTAGAAATAAAGCTTCAATGGCCACTTGGGGACGGTTTGTCTATCTATTGGGGGGAGATGGACTGGTTGGTTATGATGTCTATGACCCGGATATGACGGGGACTGATTTGTTTGAAGAGAATCAAAACTTACTCCTACAAGCCTCTGAATCTATTAGTATTCCTGGGGATTTGAAGTAAATAAAGGAGGATTCTGATGAAAAGAGCAAAGCGATTCTGGGTAATATTGTTGTGGTTATCCTTTCTTATGAAAATTTGTATATCCACTTCTTGGGCTTTTTATGTCCATGATGATGAAATGGATGCTATGTATCAAGATTATCATTTTATGACTTATGACCTTAGCACTCAATTACCAGCTATTGGGACTTTTGATAATGGGTTAGGTGATGCGGGTAAAACCTGGACGGTAGATTCATCCGGCGGGGGGACGGTGGTTCAATATACCATTACGACCGAAGGCTGGCTGGGATTAAGATGCAGCGCTGGGCAATCGGTAGCCGTTGAATATGGTCCGATCTATGTGACCCTTACTCCCGATTCAGCATCTAAACCCTCTTTCGGGTGGGACCAGATAGCGGCGGCCTTGCATTTCCGTGGCAGCCCAACCTATCAGAGTAAAATAGCCGGAAAATTGCAATTTGAATTTTATGATGCGGTAGGCAGGGAACGCCATCCTTTAGCCGCTATTGATGTGAGTTCCTCAGCAGTCAATGGATATTGCCCGGCGGTGGGGCTTGATAGCACCGGACAACCAAACCGATTTGCCTGGGCGGCGTATGCCTGGCAATTCACGGTACCCCATTCCAGCTGGTATAAGATATCCAAGGTGAGAATCAGCTATTCGGTTCCTTCCGGAGGAGCTGTTCCAACCACCGAGGTCCAGCTGGACCAGGTTTATGTAGCACCTTACTGGACTAAACCTTATTAGTTCATAATAGTGCTAAAACAAAATTTAGGCAGGATGGATTTTACATATCGGACGCTGTTCAACATATATTTCACAATCAGGGCTGAGAGTCTCTCCCTGATATAACCCATCCACCGGCAAGTCAGCATCGGCAGATGATATAAAAAAGCCCTCTTATCAGTATTGTATTGTTTGAAAAGAGGGCTTTAGATTTTGGGTGAAGCTGTCTAATCCTGGTATCTTCCACCCAAGTGTTTAGAGAGGAATTTCTCGGCAATGGCATAGAATTTCAGCCGATTTTCCGGCCGGGCAAATCCATGTCCCTCATCCGGGAAGAGGACATATTCATAGGGGATATTTTTCTTTTTCATAGCTTCCACAATTTGTTCTGATTCAGCTTGTTTGACTCTGGGGTCATTGGCTCCCTGACCAATCAGGATGGGGCATTTAATACGGTCCACGCTAAAGAGAGGGGACCGGGATTTCAGGAATTCTTCTTCGGTATCGGGGTCGCCGACTCTTCGTTTCATATTGGCCAGGAAGGTGGACCAATAGGGAGGCACTGTTTTAATCAGGGTAATCAGGTTGGAAGGGCCAACGATATCTACTGCGCAATTGAAGGTATCCGGGGTGAAGGTGGCTCCTGCCAGAGCCGCATATCCCCCATAAGACCCTCCATAGATGGCGACTTTCTTAGGGTTGGCATATCCTCTTTCCACCGCCCAGTTTACCGCATCGATAAGGTCATCATGCATCTTGGCGCCCCATTGTTTATCCCCGGCATTCAGGAAATCTTTCCCATACCCGGTGGACCCCCGGAAATTGACCTGCAGGCAGAGATACCCACGATTGGCAACCCATTGGGCTTCCGGGTCATATCCCCAGGAATCACGGGCCCAAGGACCTCCATGGACATTAAGCACCATCGGGAGATTTTTACGGGGGACACCTGCCGGGAAGGTCATATAGCCATGAATCGTTAAACCGTCTCTGGATTTAAAGGAGACAGGTTCCATAGCCGTTAAGGAGTATTGAGTCAGGTCTTTTTTACTGTAATAAAGAAAAGTTGTCTGATGGGACTCCCTGTCATAGGCATACCAGGAGACCGGGGCTTTATCTTCGATATAGGCCACCAGCCAGGTTTTATCGGCAGTATCCCGGCTGACGATGGAGAAATCCCCCGGATTTACTTTCTTTAAAACATCAAAATCCTTTTTGATGGAAGGGTCCAGGACTTCCCATTCGTTTCGGGCCCTGAGGAAAGAAACCGCCTGAATATCCCGGGTATCAGGATTCATCATGATTCCCGAAAGGTCATAATGGGCATCCTGAGCCAGATAATCGACCTTGCCTGTTTCCAGGTTCAGCTTGCCCAATCGGGTGGTATTGAAATTACGGGAATCTTCGATATATAAGGATTTCCCATCTTTAGTGAAATCCACCGGGCCGCTGTTCAGGGAATCTTCAAAACTCCAGCTGATAACTTTCTTCCATTCTCCCTGAGTGGAGTCTCTGACCAGCAGGTCCATTCCCCCATCTTCCCGGGATTCAGTGGCGCCTCGGACCTGGAGATTGGCATCAATGACCCAGCTGCTGAAAGTCCCTGGATTTTTGGCCACCTGTTTCAATTCTCCTGTCCTCAAATCCAGATGATAGACATCATGGACCTGGGGGTTCTCCTTATTCATTCCCAACAGGAGTTCATGGGGATAATCTTTGGAATGTTCAATGACCCTGGCTTGTACTTCCTCGTAAGGGGTATAATCCTTTTGTTCCAGGGTATTCATATCTATCCCATAGACCCGCCAGTTCTCATTGCCGCCGACATCCTGCAGGTAGAGGATATGTTGGTTATCATAGGCCCAGAAAAACGTCCGGATGCCTCGATAGGTATCTTTGGTTACAGGCTGGTCATCTTCCTTGCCAATAGTTTTGACCCAGACATTCAGGACATTATTTACCGGGGCCAGGTAGGCTATCCTTTTTCCATCGGGGGATAATCGGGGGCTGGCTTTCTCCGGATTCCCAAAAAGTATTTCCCTGGGAATCAATTTCACCGGGGCGGCCGGCTTTTTGGCTTCTGCATCAGTGGTGCCATTCATTATTAAGGTTCCTCCTATCAAAACTACAGTGATTAACCATGGGAGCTTGAAAGAAAACATCGATATTCTCCTTCTATGAAACAGAAAGGCCCGGCTCCCCCGGCTGTACCCTGGGGTTTGCCTGCCTTTATTTATTGATAATACCACGGCTCGGCTTCTGATGGAGGACTTAAAGGAGGGTATTATAATATTTTCATGAATATAAAAATAAGGAGCTGTCATCACAAGCTGACAGCTCCTTAGGTTTTTTTAGAAGAAAAACTACCGTGTAAAGATCACATATTCATATTTAAGGATGCGTTCTTCGCCGGGGGCGAGGGTGATTTCCCAATCCAGCCGGGATACTGGATTAATGCCTCGTAACCCTTCCACTTTCCGGGTTACTTTAGCGTCAGTGGAGGAATCCAGGATTTCCCCTACCAGATTTTTCTTAATTTCCATTTTAGCTTCTTTAGCCTGGTAATTTTTCAGGGCCAGCTCTCCTTTAATAGTTACCTTATCATATCGGGAATCATTGATAAGATGGTTGCGTTGCCGGTCGATTTCTTCTTCCCGTTGTTCGGTTTTGATATCCGAGGCAGCGGTCAGTTTCAAATAAACCTTCCCCTGTTTCGAGGTATAGGAGAGGTCTTCCTGGGAGATAGGTTTATTGTTATTGACCACCAGGGTTGGGGCGGTGGTCCAAGGGTAATCGGTCGTATTTTCCAGTTTCAGGCAATGCCAGACCATATCGTTTTGAGGTTGTTGGCGTTGATTGCCCTGTTTAAATCCATAGACATCCACATTCAGGATATCAGGCGCTTCCCAGGTATAAACATGCTGATAATTGATTTCTGCTGAGAAAACAGGGAATTCGGCCCGTTGATTTTTAGCCAGAGTCACATCATTGAGTTGGTAGAAATATAGGTCTTCTTCAGGGGATATGGAAAGATTGGCGCTGGGTGGGGTTCCATAATAGGTGTCGGTAACCCCCTTGGCTGCATAATCCACACCCATAGCAACGTTTTGCATCATATAAAGGGAATATCCGCCAAACCCGGCATTTCCCCTCTGGCTGGAAAGGGACTGGATATATTGGGCCAGGCTCTGGTCCAGGGTCAGGGGAGAGACAAAATCAGTGTATCGGAAATTAGGATAACCCACTGCAAAGAATAAATCAGTATTCTGCAGGTCCTCAGCATCATTGACCACCATAGCCTTAAAAAGGATCAGGGCTTTATCGGGGTTGGAAATATCAATCCGGTAGGAAGGGACCCAGGAAATATTTTTCTGCAGGTAAGAAATATCAATCCGGGCTTCTCCCATCTTCCCATCCACTTTAAATTTAAGTTTTCGAACTACGGAATCCTGGGATTGGGTGGTCTGCAGGGTTCCCTTGGAAAAAACCGACCGGATAGAGCTGCGGGGATAAACAGCCAGGTCGCCGGAGGCCAGTTTCATTATCACTAATCCTGAAGATAACCGGGGAACAGGTTGGATGGAAGAATCCTGCGGGGTTTCTCCCTGGGATTGAAGCGCTCCATAACTGGTTCCTGTATCCAATACCAGCCCGATTTCCCGGCCTATATTGGCATTTATCAATTCATCCAGGTTCTGTACCGGCAGATTGATTGTTACCGTATCTTTACTGGCCAGGATTTCCTGAATGACTGTCCCAGGGTCCGGGGAACCGACCCAGAGAGTTCCTAATATGGCAGGAAAATCAATCTCTGTTTCTGCCCAGTTGTTATTAAGAGAGGTTTTCCCTTCCCGTTGAAAATAACCCAGCCCGTTTTTAAAAAGGACTACGTTTTGAATGGAGCTTTTAAATGCGGGCAGATTTTCCGGGGCTTTGGCTGTCTTTCCCCAGGGGGCTGAAAATACTGAAGAAATCATGCACAGGCTGAGAAGTATACTCAACCCGTTAGTTTTTTGGGTGATAGATAACATAGACATATCCCTCCCGTTCAAAAAATGATGGGTTCTGACCCATTATATACTTTTTTGCGATTCTTTAAGTAGACAAAATCTCTCATCGTTATAGGGAATAACCAGGGTAAGTGTGATTTTATTCATTTTATTTTGTGGATTCTTTCAGATTTTCCTTCAAAACATTCTTAATATGCTTATAACACATTAAGAATCAACCCATCAGGTCATGACCTCTCCTGTCATATCTGAAGGTTAGGATGAATATCAATAAGGGGGACATTCCACGGTTTATAGGCTGGATGTCTCCCACACAAAATATCTGATTCAGGGGGAGTTATTATGAATCAATCTATGCAGAAATGCCTGGGTTCTTTGAAACCGGGAGAAGGGAAGACATTTAAGAATATGACTGTTTTCCCTTTGATTGCCCAGGAAATGCAGGGGCCTGGGTATATCACACTGGGGGAAGCCTTCAGCCTGGGGACGATGTCGATTCGGGAAGTGAATGAATCGGGCCATGTTCCTGAGCTGTGGGCTGTCAACAAGGGGGATAACGCCGTATTGATTCTGGATGGGGAAGAATTAAGGGGAGCTAAGCAGAATCGGATTCTCAATGCCTCGGTTCTGCTGAAGGAGCATTCGGAAACCATTATCCCGGTCAGTTGTACCGAACAGGGGCGATGGCATTCAGTCGGGCCGGAATTTGCGGATTCAGGTTATGTAGCATCCAGCGGGATCCGGGCCAAAAAGATGCAGTCGGTGGCTTCCAGCCTGCAATCGCAGAATAGTTACCAGTCTGACCAGGGGGAGGTTTGGAATCAGATTCATCATCTGGAAGAAACCATGGGAAGGCAATCCTCCACCCATGCCATGAGGGATACTTTTGAGTCTCAGAAGAAAGATTTGGATGAATTACTGAAATCTTTCCCCCAGATACTTGACCAAAGAGGATTAGCGGTCTTTATCAACGGAGTCTTTACGGGGTTGGAACTGGTTTCTCTCCACTCAGCTTACCAGAAATATCATGAGAAATTTATTCAAAGTTATGGGATGAATGCCCTCATGGCCAGGAAAAAACAGTTTTAGTTAAGGAGGGAGCTTTGGAGAAGGTTATACAAGAAATAATGACTTCTCAGCATCAATTCTTTCCTTCGATTGGATATGGAAAAGATTACCGATACCGGGATGAACATATCATCGGAGCTGCCTTGATTTATCAGAAAACCCCCATTCATGCCGCTTTCTTTAAACTTGTACCTGACTGGGGGCGGGGTAAGGGTCCCATCCGAAGAGACTTCCATTTCGACTGAAACACGATTACAATTTAAAAATCTCCATAGGTAGTTGTCCCCCTTTGAGTTCTTTTCCCGAAATGAATTCAAAGGGGGAACTTTTTAGGAGGATATCCTGTTCTATAAGATTAACCATTCCCTGAAAATTGTCATTGAAACTCTTTGAGTTATAATAGGGAAAAGTACTTACATCTTACTGGGAGGAACACCCTATGAATAAAGTTATGGAAAAAGCGTTGAATAATCAGATTGCTGAAGAATTCTATTCAGCCTATCTCTACCTGTCGATGGCAGCCCATTGTGAAAACATCGGACTGAAAGGGTTTGCTAACTGGTTAAGAGTCCAAAACCAGGAAGAAATGTTTCATTTCACCAAATTCTTTAATTTTGTCCTGACCCGGGGTGGCTCGGTGAAACTTCAGGCTATTAAAGAACCCCCCTCCAGCTGGAAATCTCCTCTGGATATCTTTGAACAGACCCTGAAACATGAAGAGCATATTACCAGCTGTATCAATAAACTGGTGAATCAGGCGAGGGAAGAAAATGATAATGCTTCCTTCAATTTCCTCCAGTGGTTTGTGGGCGAACAGGTGGAAGAAGAAGATAATGTGAATTCTCTTCTGGCTAAACTCAAACTGGCGAAGGATAATCCGGCGTCCCTTTTCATGATTGATCAGGAATTGGCAGCCCGAGTCTTTACCCCTCCGGCAGCAGCCGCTGAATAAGCAACCTTATCTCTAGATTTAATTATCATCAGGCGGTAATGAGTAGCCCTCATTACCGCTTTTTTCTTTGTTTGGTTTTAATCAATAGCCTGTAAATAGTATTCATAAAAAAGTTGGATACCACTGGAGGAATTCAGACTAGGGTGGTTTCACCTGATGGAAGCTTGGAAGAGACTGGGAATATTTTTGAATATAGTAATATTTATCATGATTATATAACTGCCAATCCTAAGATGGTCATCTTTTCAATTCCTGACCCTACTTCCATTCCGACTGAGTTATGGGGAAATTGGGGAGAATGAAAACTTTTTGTTTTATTGGGTCCTTTCTGGGGTAACGGTAAAAAACTGGATAACAGGTCCGTACCCTGATATTAACAGTCCCCTTCGAGTAGTGGCAGCCCACTGGGCTGCTTCAGACTCCCCCCCCTTTTTTGATAAGGTGGGAAGTTTTAACCCCCATATATATCAAACCTCTATATCTATTTTAAAAAAAATGTAAGGTTTTTGTCTTGAAACCCCTCTAACTATATATAAATAATAAAGACTTTATTTTACGGGTGTTGAGAATGAAGGCTATGCCGTTAGCCGGGAGCTGTATCCATAATGAAGATATCTAATTATTTATTAATATTCTTTTGTTTATTGCTGGTTTCTGCTGGTTATCCTGAGGATAACTTCAAGAAACCGGTATGGGTGACTTCGCTAAAAAATATTGACTATCATTTTCTTAATACACCTATTATGGGGCAAATATTACATTTCCAGCCATGGAATGTTGAAGGATCTCAAATAGGTCCACTTGGAATAAAAGATATCGCTATAAGTACCTCTCCAACAGGTAAATTATACTCTGCTGTCGCCTATAACTGGGGGAGGGAAGTGTATGAGGGTTGTTTGCAACATAGTGTGTTAAAAGTATTTCGTTATGATACAACCAATATGGTTTGGCTACAATTAGCAGAAATGGTAATGGATGGAGATTGGGAAAATCCTTTGGATGATTGGATCTATGATATCGGTTTATCTGCCGGGGAAGAAGGGTATGTATGGCTTGCTTATTCCAACTGTAACCCACCCGATGCAACTGAAACGATTCGGGTCTTGAGGATACCTGATTCTACTGGGCAAACCTTGTCTGAAACACAGTTTTATCCTATCCGATCATTCTCTATCAATGTGAGATATCCTCAGATAGACATTACTTATGATGAAAAAGCTTCGATTGTTTTTCCAACTTCTCGTATAGTATATCGGGATGAAAATGGCTATATTAAAGAATTGAAAGTTATACGATATGATGACGGTACCTATTCTCAGGTGCAAAATATATCTATGTATTCAGCAACTGGTTATGAGGCAAAGCGAATTGTCTATAATCCTATTGATGATGCCAATCAAAAGAGAGCTTATTCGGTTTTTGAAGATGCCAGCCATACTGATGCCATAGCGGGTATCCTTCATGTTCCTCAAGGTTCTTCCGAGTATTGGTCAAATGATGTTTTGCGAACTTATGGGAAAGATCCTGATATTACCTGGCGAGGAAATGGGAATTATCTTTCTGCCTGGTGGATGGCCTATGGGGGATGGACCGATTTAGAAACTAATGCAGGGAAAATCGCTGAGGATGGGAAATTACCCAGGTTGGTAACAGACAGGACAAATCAGCGGGATATCTCCGCAGTCTGGAAGGATGTGATAGATATTGATGGGGATGAGTCAGTCGATAATGTCTGGTTAGTCAGAGAGGTCTATCCGTGATAAAGCCAATGTATAAACTATTATTAAGTGTTTGTTGTTTGTTTCTTATGTCATGGGGATATTCAGTTAACTCAGACCGGGTCATGCTTATTTTTGCCCCAATGGGGGAAGGAGATTATACAGCTGTTTTAAGAATTTATCCTAATGGAAGAATTGAGGACACAGGGCAAAAATTACAAACAGGTTATGGATGTGTTTGGGGTGGAGTCAGTCCCAAACAAGATTATTATTTAATTAATCCATATAGACAGTTGAGTCAGTATTATATTTCTTCAAATGGAACTGTAAGTCTGATAACTGTTTATCAAACAATGAATGCGGCGGATACGAAGTATTTACCTAACGGGAAGATGGTAATCTCAACTGATACAGGGCAAACCTTCAGGGTTTTGGATAACGGACTATTGGAATTTACTGGAACTTTTTCTGGTGGACTACCTTGTTTCATACATCCTTCAGGAAACATGGTATGTACTTTTACAGGTTATGGTGTAATGGTTTATTCTGTTGATACACTATCAAATATATTGATGTTACATCAAACTGTAGAATTTGATGATCCAAATTTTTCACCAGCAGTAAGTGGTTATGGAGTTTTTTCACCAAATGAAAAGGAGTTCATTATCTCGGGAGGTGGTAAAGGGCAAATCAGGGTTTACTCAGTCAAGAGTGATTGGACCTTGGATACTTCCTATTACACTGTATATTTCTCTGGAGAATTTGGTTCACGAGATATGTTCTGGAGCTTGGATGAAGAGGATTTGTTTGTAGTTTGTGAGGTTACAGATAATATCTGTTTAGTAAGCAGAGATACAATTACCGGATTTTGGAAAGATACCGGGAAACGATGGAAAACAGGATATAGTCCTTGGATCGTAAAGAGGACACCGGATTGGAATCTGGTTGTGTCAGATGAATTGGATACTACAACCTTCAAAAAAGAATTAGTTACATATCGATTAACTCCCACTAATGATTTAGAGCCTACAGGCTATCGGTTCCCCTTTCAAGCGACCTTTGGAGATATTCCACCTAATTTCGATATCGCTTATCCCCAAGCTGCTACTTCAGTTCCTGAATCTGCTTGGAGAAAAGAAGAATAGTCCTTAACGAGAAGAGTGTTTCTGAAGAGAAAGGGCAGGCTCTAGATTGAGTCTGCCCTTTCTTTATTTTAAATATCAGGATGTAGAGTGACCGGCCCCCAAAAATTGTACCAGTTGAAATGCAGCATACTCCGGGTTTTGCTGTTTGTTTCAACTCAAAGGGAGGGTGGCGGCTGAAGAGTTGTAGCATAGTTCCCAGAATACCTCTGGGGTCTGATATTCAAGGAGCTTTGGGGAGGCTGGGGAAGGGGTAGGGGTAGGGAATTGAGGAAGAATATCCCTGGATAATAGTGGTATCATCAAAAACAAAACAGGCAGGACTCATAACATGAATCCTGCCTGTTTGAGATATAACCGGAAATAAAAAGGTTCTTATTCTTCAGCGGGTTGAATATAGTCGTTTTTAATATACTTTGCCTCAAAATCCTTTTTACGTTCATCAGCTGAGAGGAGTTTGGGGGCTTCGACTTTCACCGGTTTATTGCCTGCCTTGAGATATTCAGTATAACGGCGGGCATATTCGGCCCGATAATCCTTGACTACTTTCTCAAAACTGAGAGGCTCGATATCTTTCTTTCGATTCCATTTCAGGGTAACCCTGGTAACATCCGGGCTAAGGGCCAGACATCCTTTTTCCATCCGGTTGAATTTGGCATCGGTCTGGTAATCCACCAAATCCACAAAATAAGGGATATGAAGTACCACCTGCCGAGGGAGTCTCCGATATTGGGGTTTAAAGGTCAGTACCGCTCCCTCCTGATTGAATTGCAGGTTGGCGGAGCAGGGTCCCACCTCAGTAGCAGCATTGGTAAAGCTGACTGACTGTCCGGGTTTAGCCCATTCAGGGGAGATGGCAGTAAATAAATGAAGGTCTCGATAATCAATCCCGCCGTTACCGCCTCTTTCCGCTATCAGCATATTTCGGAAAAGGCTGGTGAACATGGCCGACCCCCATCCATGAGGGGGATAATTGGTGATAACATCCCGATTCCCATAAATCTGGGGTTTCCATTCAAACATCTCATGGGATGATCCCATGTGGGAGAGGATATGATAATAATCCTGCAAGGTTTGTTCCTGGTCGCCTCGATAGACAGAGTTCTGGGTTACTTTCACCGTAACATACTGATGGATTCTGCCTAGATAAGTCATGACTCCTTCAGCATACTTTTCTTTATGGACTTTATCCAGGGAGGCTTTGACTCTGGGGTCGAAAGGATCAAGGATCTCAGCGGGGAAGACTCCGATAAAGTTTCCCCAATCCTGGCCTCCTTCGGCATCCAGGCCTGGAGGGATATATCCATCTTTTCCGGCGACTTTCTCCAACTGGACTATGAAAGCTTTGTAATAATCATCATATTCAGCCTGGAAGTTTTTGGCATCATCGGTTTTCCCTAATTCTTTAGCCATTCTGACAGCCGTCCGTAGTCCCAGCAGCGCCCAGAAATTATGCCCGGTATAATGTCCGGTTATCAATTCATTATCTGCCACCGTGGTCCCTGGCAACAGGCCCAGAGGGTCGGTTTTTCGAGCTTTCTTCAGATATTCTACCGCAGGAGGGAAATGTTTATAGATGGATTCCGCATACGCTTTATCCCCGGTCATGAAATAATGTTCACCCAAAGCAAACAGGGCCTGGCCGAAACCATCCCTTTGTCCTTCCTGAGACTCGAAATTACCGTTTTCTTTTTGATACTGGATAAAATTCTGCAGGCAGCGGGCGGCCGTGGAATGATGGCTGTACATATCATATGAACGGACGATATATCCCCCATCCCGAAGCCAGAATCCGCAATACTGGAATCGGTTGACGCTGGGAATCCAGGCTCCGTCTTTCCCGGAGATGATGGCCACGAAATCATGGACCATATTGGCTTTCCAGGCTTCATTGGCTTTCTTTTCGGGAATAGAGACCTGCATCCCTTTGGCCATTTCTTCTTTCCAGAAGGTAACGCACTTATTCCGGAACTGGTCATAGGAAGCGGCCTGTAGGGTCTTGATAGAATCATTGCTTTCCAGGGTAGAGTAACTTCGATAAGGGAATTTAAAATCCAGGGTTTTAGTCTCTCCCGGCGCCAGGGTCTTAGCATATTGGGAAAGGCAGGCTTCAGCCCTGTCAGAGACATAATAATCATCCCCAATAAAGGGTTTTTGGTAAGGTTCTCCGGCAACCGCGAATTTGATGGCATTGGGAGGAGCCAGATACATCATCTTATTATTTCGGACTACCTGGGTGCCTTCCATCTGGTAGGTCCAACCGGTGGAGAAGGCATAGGGGGGATTATAATCAAAACGTTTAAATTTCCCGGTAAATCGAAGGGCGGAGGTGATGGCTGCTTCAGCGGGTTTCTTACCCTGATTGGTATATTTCACCCGGATGAAAGCAACCGGGTTGGAAACAGGGTCATCATCCAATGACCAGGCAAAAGTTTCCACCTGATATAAGATACTCCCCTCTTTCCACTGGTACTGGTAAACAGGGATATATCCTTCCAACATGGTTTTGGGCCGGACCATGACAGGTTTCAAGTCTTTCCCGGAGAAGAAACAGAGTTCTGATTCCCGGTTCATGAGGGCTCCATCATAAGTAATCTGGAATCCCACTTTTCCTGCCATCATAGCCATTTGCAGGTTAGGATAGGCCAGGTAAGTAAAGGGCCCTTCATTATCAATGGCAGGATCCACCATGGTGAATGGAACTTCCCCATATGCCCAGGCACCGCTGACCAGCAGGCTCAGGACAAGGCTGTAGATTAAAATACGCAGGGTTTTCATGAAAATCTCCCAACTCTTTGAATCGTTATTTTGAAGTTATAGGATACTATATTTCAAAACCTTTTGGCAGACCCTGCCGGGAGATTATTTATTCGGGTTACTCCGTTATTTTGCTATTTAACTCATTGATGAGCTGGTTCAGGGGAACACCATGATTCTGAGCAAAAAACCAGACAGGCTTTTCCGGCCCTTCCGGCCCATGGTTTCCACAGCCTGCCATCCCGTAATGATTGAATATTTCCCGGCATTGGGGATGTTGGGCCAGTAAACTGCGAATAATCGTATCAGCAGTGACAAGAGTCTTCATATAAAGGGATATCCTCTCAATCGTCTTAGTGATTAAACAATAAGACTATCCTATCGGGTTCCCTCGGCGGGTTCATTGATTTGAATCAAGGGAAGAGAAAAAAACAGCTATTGAATGTCCTGGCGTTTTCTATCAATGATTTGCCGGATTTCTGAGATAAGTTTACCCTGTTTTCTTTGATAAGGATCCAGTTTCTTAATAAATATCTCCAGAGCATCCAATCTGACCCTGGCAGATTGGATATCTTCCTGGTCGATGGCTTCATCAATCAACAACAATTGGCTGGCCATATACGGGCATATAGCAACGGCAAGGACTGAATCATAACTAAAACCGGGACTGTCTTTTCTTTCATTGAGTATCAGGGTCTTTTGCCGATTCAGGGGAACTTGATCCACTTTGGAGGAAAGCCAGTATTCCGGGGCTTTCTTCATTTCTTGCCACCAGAGAGGATGCTCTTTATTCCAATAAAACAGGGTTTCTTTTCTATTCAGGGATGGGAAATTCTCGATATATTTTTTTAAATAAGATGCATGATTATTATCATCATCGATATCTTCTTTCCATTTATCCATATTACTATTGACCCCATGAATCAAAAGCATATTCGTTTTTATCATATAGACGGCATAAGGAGACGGATGATTGACAGAAATCACAGGTCTCCTGGCGATTGAATCTCGGTGGGTGATTTCAATATAGAGTTTATTTAACATCTCTGTTAACTGACTCATAATACGGGTGTAATGGGGAGAAGGATATTCAATCTCCGAGGAGTTCTGAATAAACAAAAGGTCATTTGAAAGGGTGCGATAGATAAGATAAGCGGCGCTGATATTTCCGTATGAGAGTTCTTCCCCTGCCCAAAGAAGCATAGATTTACCATAGACAGGAAGTATGGGTGTCAAGGAACCGGTGGGATATATTTCACCGGTTGTCCTCCTCTGGGTATTTATTGCCAAGGCACTCCACCATTGGGGTGAAGTTTTCTTCCAATCTTGCAAGGATTCCAATTCGGTTTTGCTTAAGGACCCTGGGCTTTTGAAGAAACCTGTGTAGTTTTGTTTAATATGATTATACAGAGGGAAAAAAGGTTTGAGCAGAGGTCTTTCCCCTGATGTCAACTCTTTTTGCAGGGTGATTCCAGCCGCATGAAAAACCTTCAGCATAGAAGAAGGAACATTCACCTTTTCTCTTTGGGACATAAACTCTTTCATATGGGTAGGCTGATTATCCCAGGTCTTTTTCTGGGGAAATCCATTGAGCACTTTATTGTAGATATCATCATCTGAGGCAGGTGAATCAGCCCAGGTATTTCCCTTAGATCCGAACTCTCCATGTAAGTCCAGCCATAAAATCAAATCACCCTGGCTGACTAGTCCATTGGTAGGGTCATACAGGAGAGGAGTGATTATATTCTTGACCATGGTTTTTTCTTCTCCGATTAACTCCATAGTGTTGCTTACAACCTGTTGGGAACGTTTCTGAAAATAAGGGTCCAGTTTTTCCCTCAGGGTGATTAAGGAAAGGTCGGTTTTTCCATCGGGGCCAGGGCTGTGAAATAAGGCTAATTCGTAAACCAGGTCAAAAATAGTCCAGCAGGTATATCCATAATAATGGCCGGGATTAAAAGGGTCCATGGGGATTTTATCGATATAGGCGATGGGTGTAGTCAATGGATCATTTTCTATGAAAGCGATATGATGGGCTCCGACCGGCTGGTGGTTAATGAATTCAGGTTCAGTTTCAAAGGTCAGGAAAGTATCGGGATATAACCTTCTTCGCGGCATGGTATCGGGTGGTTTATATATCCCGCAACGGTCAATCTCATAAGAATAAATTGCATCTTCCAACGCCTGCCAGTCAGTTTGAACTTTCTTCAGCTTTTCTCTGATTTCCATTTCCTTTTTATTAGGGGTCTCTAACGCTACAGAAATAACCAGAACTGAAAAAAGTCCCAGAGTGATAATAAGAATAGATGATAATTTTATTCCTCTCATCAGGATCTCCTCTCATACTTCTTAAATGTACACCTGATGTTGAAAAAAAGAAAGCCAGGAGAGTCCATAAATGTCAGGTAAATGTTACTTTTCCCTTATCTGCCTGAAACAAGGAGTTTCTAAAATAGTTTTCGACAAATGGAATGATATCTGTTTTTGTGAGGGAACGCCGGCTCCCGAAGAACCGATGGAATTCCTAATATGATGGAGGCAACTATGTCTTTGTGTAAACAAAAAGGTTTTACTTTGATTGAATTATTGATTGTAGTGGCAATCATTGCCATTCTGGCGGCGATTGCTATCCCGAACTTTCTGGCCGCCCAGACGCGTAGTAAAGTTTCCCGTACTATGAGTGATATTCGTTCTGTAGCTACGGCGATGGAATCATATTTTGTAGATAATAACGAATATACCCGTGACAGCGATTCCAGTATGGATTTCCTGGATTGCGGTATTGGGGCTATCACTCCCGGCAGCGCTTTGTATGGTGTCTGCGCCAATGGGATGCTGCAGCTGACCACCCCGATTCCTTACCTTGCTCAGCTTCCCCATGATCCTTTCAACCGGGGTGTAGCAGTGGAAGGCGCTGGTTCCAACTGGTATCGAATTGGGTCCGGAACCTGGTCTTATCCCAATCCACCGGCCAACTCTTCTGACAACCAGGATTCTCAACTGACGTTTGCAGAACAGGGACGCCGGGGCTGTTATGTGATTATCGGGGTCGGTCCTGACGGTGAAAGGTGCCGGATGGGATATAAGAATTTCCCTTATATGAGTATGTATGAAGGTGGTGCCAGCACTAATTTGAAACCTGGTAAGAATCAGCCCCTTTGCTATACCGAATATGACCCCTCCAATGGGACTGTCAGTGTCGGGGATGTCTATCGGTTTGGTGGTGAATACCAGAGCGGCCGGTTCATGCTTAATGGTGAAGTCGTAGGTGCCCAGTCCTCCCCAGGCGGCTCCTGCTGGTAATTATGAATTAATTAAGCCTGTCCCTCATCAGGTTCCCTTTGAGAGGGGGAACCCCCTGTCTCCACCTCCCGGTCCTTCCTGTCCGGGAGGTTTTTATTTATCCTCCGGATAAAGTCGGATTCAGGTATTATTCTGAACGAAGCCCTTTGGTTGAAAACAAGGATGGGGCTATGAGTGTTTATTCGCGAGAGTATGCCAGGGAATGGGACCATCGGATGAAAGCTCTTGGCATTTTACCTCGATGTGATACCCGGTATTATGGAAAAATTTATGACCATCTTCCCTCCTGGCGGTTAATCTGGGTGGGTAGCTATTATGGGGCAGACTACTTGGTAGTCCGGAACTCAGTCCATCCCGGCATGAAACTCCTGTATCAAAATCCTGAATATTCCGTTTATCGGATAAGCCCTGAATAGAAGCTTTAATCTTTCCTAAAAGGCTATTAAAATATCTCATATCATGAAAACCAGACTAACAACAGGTTATTATCTTCTGGCCATACTCATTTGTTGCGGGGCAGGGATTATTTCGGCTGCCTGCGCAGGTGGAGCATTGCCGGGGAAAGGGAATATGAAAAATATTCTGGCTTATTATCAAACTCAGGGGATAATGACAGATCCCGGAAGTAAAGAAGACCTTTATCGGGAACTGCCTCGGGAGATTCCCTCTTTAGTGAAAATCGTGCAGGGAGTGATGGCGCATGTTTATATGGACCCTATCTTGGGGCGGGCTATTCCTGAAGAACGGAAAAAAGAAGTGGAAATCAGAACCCTTGAAACCAAACTGGAGAGAATCAGCCAGCTTGATTCACGGCCACTGAAAGAAGTCAGGCCCTTTGAAAAAAGGCTGGTCTCCAACTGCCGTGACTATTCATTGTTTCTGTGTTCTCTGTTGAGAAATCAGGGTTACTCCGCCCGGGCCCGATGTGGATTTGCCACCTACTTTACTCCCGGCCGTTTTGAAGACCATTGGATTGTGGAATATTGGGACACAAGTAAAAACCGATGGGTGAAAGTGGACCCGCAATTAACCCCGGAGGCCTGCCAGACTTTTAAATTGGATTTTAACCCTTTGGATTTGCCGGAAGGGAAATTCCTCAGTGGTAGCCAAGTGTGGCTTAAATGCCGAAAAGGTGAAATTGATCCGGAACTATGCGGTATCCAACACCTTAAGGGACTCTGGTTTGTCCGGGGTGATTTGATCCGGGATTTAATGGCTCTCAATAAACTGGAAATTCTTCCCTGGGATTGCAACGAACTTATGGGGAAGGACCGTGAACCTTCCCCAGAAGATAATCAGCTGCTGGATGAAGCGGCTTCCCTGGTGGAAGGCGGAGATAAAACATTCCCCGCCATGCAAACTTTTTACCAGTCCCATCCATCCTTCCGGATGCCGAAAAATTGGATGCCTTAATAACTTGATTTCCACATGCATTCAATGTCGGAGACAGGTGAATTTTATTCCTCTTTATCCGGACTGAATTTCCCTTGATAAATAAATTCTGTCTGGGGTTTTCTATCGCTGGGATGCTCTCTGGTTTGAAGAGTCTCAGGCAGCTGAGCTGGGTCACCGATTTTTCCAATAGCGATGGCACAGATAACCTCATACTCAGAATCGGGGATATTCAGGGCTTCATAGACTTTATCCGTCTGGATTCCCGCCATGGCATGGGTATATAAACCCAGTTTCATCGCCTGCAGGGCCAGGGACATCCAGGCCGCTCCCGTATCAAAAAGGGCATGCCGGTTGGATTTGCCGCTGGCAGTGAAATTCTTTTTAGTAAAAGCAATAACCAGCACCGGGGCATTCTCGGCCCAAATCCGGTTGGCATCAACCAGTAGAGACCTGAATAATACCAGCTCTTCCGGGGTGATGGCATAACAAAACCGCCAAGGCTGCTCGTTAAAACAGGAAGGAGCCCAACGGGCCGCTTCAAAGAGCTGATGAATCATTTCCTCAGGGATGGGTTCCAAGGTGAATGCCCTTGGAGACCATCGGTGGACAAATATGCTCTCAACAGGGAAATCTGGGGTTCGTGTGGTATCCATTTCCTTCATTTGAGCCTCCTTGCCGGGATGATACAGTAAATGTTCTTTCCCCTCTACTCTAATTGTAATTCGAATCGGGCCGAATGAGCATTATTTTTACTCCTGCTGTAAAAGAAAAAACAAAATCATCGGGCGATCGGGTTCCCTGGGGGATTGACAAAAAAAGGCTTTCCGGTTTACCTTTAGATTTATGCCATCGACAAGGAGGGTATCATGGAACCAAAAATTGCCGATAAGAAACCAGCTGTCCTTGAGCTGGAACCGGGAACTTATTACTGGTGCAAATGCGGAAAATCAGCCGAACAGCCTTTCTGTGACGGGTCTCATGAAGGGTCGCCGTTTAAACCAGAGAAATTCCACCTGGATGAGAAAAAAAGTGTGGCGCTTTGTATGTGTAAACATTCTCATAAGGGCCACCTTTGTGACGGAACCCATCGAAACATCTAGTTATTGATAAGAGAACCTACTGTCTCTTACCCGGTTACATCAAAATAGGGGAAAGGGTTAACCCCCTGGCAAGATGGGCCGGTTTTTTTATTGAGAAGTTTTAGTCTTCTTAGCGGTTTCTGCTTCAAGGTTGTCTATCAAATGTTTCAGGCTGACACCCCGGGAGGTCAGGTTCAACCGGGCATGGGTGATATCCGGTTGAGGGTCTACTCTCCGGATCAGTCCGTCTTTCTCCATTTCCAGAAGTTCCCGGATAAGTTCCTGCAAAGGGACCCCCTGAAGCCCATGATGCAATTCCCCGAAATGATGCATCCCTTTGAATAATTTCCGTAACAGGGAGCTTTTGTTTTTTCCTGCTGATAATCGGAGCAGGTTTTCCTCTGTGATATGGAGTTCTGGCATAAGGACCTCCTTTTCTCATGGTATCCTAAAAGGTAATATATTACTATTTATCCAGTAATGATTCCCCTGATTTGCCAGGGGTTTTTTAAAGAATAGGGAATCCGACCATGAACATTGAGATAATCAGAAGCCGGCAGCGGTATCAAATCAGCGGTGATGAAAATAGTAGTTATACCTTTAGTTTCGGGAGTTATTTTAATCCCCGGCTCATGGGGTTTGGAATCTTAAAAACTTTTAATATCCGGACCCTTAACCCCGGTGCCCAGACTTATTATAGAAATAAGTCGAATACTGAAATCCTGACTCTGATGCTGAAGGGAAGCCTCCAGCATGAAGATGATGCTTATAAGGAGACAGAATTGCCTGCCGGTTCCATCCAGAATTTAAGTACAGGCCGGGGGATTCAATTTCGGGATTCAATTCTATCGGACCTATCTCCGGCGGTATTCCTGGAAATCTGGTTGCTTCCTTCAGAACGATTTACCCTTCCGGCTTATGACCAGAAACCCATGGCTCAGGGTGAATATCCCAATCAACTGGTTCCAATAGCTTCCCGGGAAGGTGGAGATTTTGCTGTTAAAATCAATCAGGATGCCACAATCTACCGATGCCTGCTGGAAGAAAATCAAAAGTTGGAATATCTTCCTGGCGAAAAAGAAGGCCGAGGTCTTTTCTTCTTTTTGATTTCAGGAATGGTTTTTGTGGGAGGACAGACCCTTCATCCCCAAGATAGCGCTATGATTACCCAGGCGGAGTCTCTCCAGATAGCATCCTATAAAGAGGCTGATTTTCTGCTGTTGGATATTCCTATGAAGAACTGGTAATAAGCTATTGTTTGATTTACCGGAAAATCCAATGGAACTGGATATTTTCAGCTGCCAGCACAAAGGCGGTGGCCGGGAGTTCTTCGGTTTCTTCCAATAATTTCTGGTAATAGAGGCTGTATTGTTCCACCGATTCCCCTTCGGCCGGATACCTCATTCCCAGAAAGACCATATCGGCATCCTTGGAATTTTCCATCACTATCATTTCCGAAATAAGGGTTTTAAATAGTCCCACTTGGCCCAGGACCCAGCCAAACCTGAGGTACATGACCACTCCCAGGATAGTCAGGATACTGGGAGTAAAAACCCCCTTGAAAGTCCCGAATTGATACCCGGTTTTAGGGGGGAAGATTTTCTTTTAAAAAGGTTTTTAGGCAAGATTAAAGATTCCTTAATTATTCTAACAATGATTGCATTATACAGAACAATTCAATCAACGGCTATTAAGGTAATTCATTTTTGTGGAGGCTAACACCCCTTCCATCAGGAGTCTGAGAGTATGGAAGAGGGTCATATCCAGCCGGTATCCGGCGGGAGGGATATCAAAGGTATCCCAACGGGTTATTTCAAAGGAGTGAGGGTCTATTTGGACTTCCAGGTAGTAATCCCGATAAAGATAGAGTCCCTGTTCAGGGGGACATTCCAGGTAATAATCCTCTCCCCCCAGCCTTCCCCAGATTCGAGAGGTGCCATCGGTATCCTTTTCGGCATAAAATCCGTCATGGTCCTTATGGTATTTGAAGGTCTCCAGGGAGCCGAAAAATGAGGGTTTAACGATATAAGGTCCTCCAGATTCCGGGCAATAGGTATCACAGTTGCCGCATTCATTGCAGAAGTCGGCATAATTGGCGATTTGCCGGGATTTTTTCAGGTTGAAATTGAGTATCCTTGCCGGGACGAGGCTGTCTTCCTCTACCCGATAGAGGGGAGTTTTTAAATTCACTACCGGTGTTTCATAAAAGAAATTAGCGCCATTGGGGCAGACGGGAATACATTTATCACAAGTCAGACAGTCAAAGAGTCTCAGCTGAGAATCCACTTTTTTGGGGACGGCCTGATTCTGGTCTTTTCGGTATCGGGGAGAGACCAAGACTTCTTTGGCATAATCTTTCAGGTAATGGTAAGCCGATTCTTCCGGGGTTAATTTCTGGGTTCCTGGTTGTTTATGAATAAACTCCCGAAGGGTTTTCACTCCCGCCAGCCTCATAGTTTCTTCCAGGGCTTTCAAGTAGAGGGGAAGCCGCTGGTATCCGCCGGTTTTGAGAATATCAGTGCAAGTCGTAACCGGATTGAACCCACAGGCAACCGCTTGGGGGAAGTTCTGCCGGTCTATCCCGGCGGAAAAGGAGAAGGGCATTTCCGGCCCGACTTTCTCCCTGAACTTTTTAGCCAAAAGGATTGCTACCCCATGGAGGGGAGGGCCGGACAAATACATGACAGAATCTTCTTTAAATGTCTCCCGGTGATTGAGGATCTCCAGGGTATTGGAGAATTTTACCCCGAAACTTCGGTTATTATTCATGGCATGGGAAGTCAGTCTTTGGGCCATTTCGGCGGCTTCTTCCAAGCGGAGGGCTGTTTCAAAAGCCTTGGGATTGACGGTCAATTCAGAATAACCCAGCCGATTATGGAGGATATCTTCCAATTCTTCCCGGGGCAGCTGAGTGGGATTCAGTTTCACGATGACATTCAGGTTCAGTTTATCCATCAGGTATCGGCTGATGGATTCAATCTCTTCTCCGGGGCATCCATGGAATGTTGAAAGAGTAACCGAATCAGATATCCGGGTATGGAAATCAATATCTCGAAATTCTTTATACTCATCAGGTATCTTGTCTCGGAGCTCATTAATGATATCTTTGGCATCCAGCATGGATAAAATCCATTGGGTGACCTTATCAGAGGAGATTCCCTTAAGGTCATATCCAACGCTCATATCCAACACCGTATCATAGCGGGAAAGGGGAATTTCTTCTCCCAGCAGGCGGGTATGCCGGAATATATCAATCAGCATGGAAGCTGCGACATATTCCCTTAAGGAGAGTTCCAAGGGGAGTTCCTGGGACCATTCAACGTTAAAACCGAGATTAGGGATATCCATGCAAGGCCGATGGATTTCCAGTTTATCCAGGACTTGGATGGTTTTCAGTTCGATGATTCGGCTTCCTCCCAGCCAGGCCATGATAATATTTTGAGCCATCTGGGTATGGGGTCCGGCGGCTGGGCCTAAAGGGGTGGCGGCATGATGCCCATGGAAAGAGAGACTGGTATCCAGTGATAGATCAGGACGATAGAATTTGGCCCCGGGGTAATCATAGATCGACCCCTGTTGAGTCCATTCTTTGATAGCCCTTTTTACCAACTGGGCAAATGATATTGGATAAAGCTCTGCCATGTTTCTCCTTCCCTCGTCTCGGATTGTATCACAAGGGAAACCGGGTGGGTCAATCCTCCTTTTGATATTTCAATCACACCTGGGGGCTGATAATGTTTTGTTATAATGGGGCAAATTCCTTCTTTGAGGATGGAAAAGTAGGGGTTTTTGACAGCTGTCAAAAAGTCAGGTTATTGATTATAATGAGGTTAGTATTTTGGATGGGTGAAGCCGAGATTTAAATCAACCCTTTCCTTCAGGGGGAAATATACCCCTTCTCGGGGGTGGAAAATACCGGGAGATGGTATCCCCGATATCCGTATCAATGATAAAATGATACAAATCTGTCCCTATTTTGATATAAACAATAGGGTTTTGGGCTTACGAAGTTGGCAGATAAATTGATTGAGGAAATGAGAAAACAAAGATGCCCTTAAAAATTTATAACACGATGACCCGGCAGTTGGAAGAATTCCAGCCTTTAAATCCTCCCCAAGTTACCATATATGCCTGTGGTCCCACTGTCTATAATTATTTTCATATTGGCAATGGCCGGACGTTCCTGGTCTATGACATGTTTCGGCGTTACCTGGAATATAAGGGGTATCTGGTTACTTTTGCGCAGAACCTGACCGATATCGAAGATAAGATTATCAATCGGGCCCATGAGGAAGGGGTCTCTCCGGAAGCTATTTCCAAAAAATATACCCGAGCTTTCTTTGATGACAGCAATGCCCTTGGTATCATGCCGGCGGATATCCATCCCCGGGCTACCGACCATATCCCTGAAATGGTGGAATTGATACGGAAATTGATAGCCAAAGGCAAAGCTTATGAATCCGAAGGGGATGTTTATTATTCGGTCAGAGCTTTCGAAGGGTATGGAAAACTGTCCCATCGGAAACTGAATGATATGAAAGCCGGCGCCCGGATCAATGTGGATGAAAAGAAAAAAGACCCTATGGATTTTGCCCTCTGGAAAAAGGCCAAACCCGGGGAACCCTTCTGGGAAAGCCCCTGGGGAGCCGGTCGGCCGGGTTGGCATATTGAATGTTCGGCAATGTCGATACGCTACCTGGGCGAGACTTTTGATATCCATTGCGGCGGTGAAGACCTGGTTTTCCCCCATCATGAGAATGAAATTGCCCAGGCGGAAGGCGCTACGGATAAGCCTTTTGCCAAATATTGGATGCATGTGGCTTTCCTGAAGATGGGTGGGGAAAAAATGTCCAAATCCCTGGGGAATTTTGTTACCGTCAGGGAAGCGTTGAAACTTTATTCAGCGGAAGCGATTCGGTATTTTATGTTAAGTTCCCATTACCGGAGTCCCTTGGATTTCTCTGAGGAAAGCCTGAAGGAAGCCAATGCGGCGCTGCAGCGAGCCTACAACTGCCTGGAAAACATTAAACTGAAACTGGGTTCTCCGACCGGGGATACTGAGGAAATTCCGCTTATCACTGAATCGGTGGCGGCATTCGATGCGGCGATGGAGGAGGATTTCAATACCTCAAGAGCCATGGCTGTCCTTTTTGAACTGGTTACTGCCCTAAATCAAAAACTGGCTGAAAAAACCCTTTCAGCCGAAGATATCACCTACCTGAAATCGGGTGAAAAGACCCTTCGGTTGTTTGGTTCTATCTTTGGATTATTCGGCGGGCAGGCGGCTAAAGAAGATGAAAACACTCTGGATGGAGTGGTGAAACTCTTGATCCAGCTTCGGCAGGAAGCCCGGGCCAGAAAAGATTATGCCACGGCTGATAAGGTTCGTAATGAATTGACTCAATTAGGTATTTCCCTGGAAGATTCTCCCCAGGGTACTAATTGGAAACGGATTTTACAGTAGGTCTTCAGCCAGAGTCTGGCAGAGTCGGATTGTATCCGACTCCTCAGATTTGCCAGGCAAATCAGAAAGAAAAACAAAGAGCAGCCCTTCCGATCCCCCGGCGATTCTTCGGGACGCAGCGTAGTAAGGAGGGGGATTGTTTATTGAGAACTGAAAAAATATGGATTATTTAATGAATCAAAGCCCCCGATGGGTGGATTTCAGCGGTTTACCTGAACTCTTGAATCGGGATATTCATCCCTGTGGATGGGTATGCCTGAAACGAATCATGGAACTGGATGGGGCATCTCATCCGGAGCCGGATGTGGTTCAGGAAACCCTGGCAAGGTTGAGTATTGCCCTGGGAATCACTTCGGAGGTTGTCCGGGAAGTTTTAGAGGCCCTGGTTGAAAAAGGGTATCTGGAAGCTTTTTTGCCGGATACAGAATTGGAACCTGCTTTTTTACGGGTCAAGGTTCCCCTGCCTACACCTCTCTCTCCTTTGGAGATACCGGCCGAGGATGGAGGCCTGAAAGGCCTCTCCCAACCGATTAGGCTTCGTTATTTTGACCTTCCTCTTGACGAGGATTCCGGGGATGAATCAAAATTTCAGCAAATTCTTCATTTATATTTTGAACTTTGTGGGTTAAAATTGAATTCATTGGTTATTGATGATTTAAAAGAGCTGGAAAGGCATTTTGAGTTAGAAGAACTCAAAGGGGCCTTCCAGAAGGCTAAGCGAAATAAAGCCCGGTCGCTGAGGCCTGTCTTCCGGATTCTGTATGGAGCCCGGAAGAAAGATAAAGCTGAGGAAACCCCTACCTGGGAATCCCTCGAAGAATCGGGCGAGGAGAAAAACGAAATTTAAATGGATACCCTTAAGCCAGCCCTCAAGGAAGCACCTCCCAAGATTGGTTGTGACCAGTGTGACGGGTATGGCAACATCCTTTCTGCTCAGGGAGTCCAGGACTGCCAATGCAAGATTCGAGCTCTTCAGTATTATCGGCTGAAAGATGCCCGAATCCCTCCGATGTACATCAAAAAGACCCTCGATAGTTTTCAGGCCAAAACTCCGGACCAGAAAAAAGTGGTTCAATTGGCCAAAGAATTTCTGGAAGTATATTCTGTTGATTCCCGGGGTTTGATTTTCATGGGGGGATGCGGCACCGGAAAAACTCATCTGGCAGTTGCCTTATTGAGAGATTTGATTGCGAAAGGCCATTCCGGCCTTTTTTATAATGTCATTACCCTGTTGGATGAACTTCGGTCCACTTTTGATGAAGGTTCCAGCCTCTCCCAATGGCCTATCCTTGAGAAGATTCAGGATACCGATATTTTGGTGCTGGATGACCTGGGCGCCGAAAAGACCAGCGGATGGGTCAATGACCGCCTTTATGCTATCATCAATCATCGTTATGAAAATAAAAAACCCATCATCGTTACCACCAACCGGGAAATTACCGAGTTACGGGACCAGGTTGGCAACCGGATCTATTCACGATTGATGGAAATGTGCCGAACCGTTATTTTTGCCGGAAAAGATTACCGGATACAAATGATGCAAGGCAAGTTTTAGGGCGTTTAGTGATGCCGGAAAGGAATTTTGGACTATGAAGTATTCCAAGCATCTCCCCGATTCGAAGAATTCGGTCCGGCAGGGCCATGCCCCTGTTAAAAAGGGCCTTTCTGAATTGGGATATCGTCGCCGTTTTTTTCAATATCAGGTAAAGGTATCGGATAATCCGGAAGAAATGATTTTTCTGGTGGAACGGGAAGTTCGGTCTGAACCGGCTATTCCCAATCGGCTGAAAAAGTCCCGCCGCCGTTAAGGAAAACTGATTCTTCCCGCCAGGTTTTAGGATAAAAGGAGTTGCTGTCTCATGAAAAAAGTTGAATGTATCATTAAGCCCTTTAAACTTGAGGATGTGAAGGAAGCCCTGGCCGAAATCGGCATTCAAGGGATGACCGTTACCGAAGTCAAAGGGTTTGGCCGGCAAAAGGGCCATACCGAACTGTATAAGGGTTCCGAATATGCAGTGGATTTCCTCCCCAAAGTCCGAGTCGAAATCATCATCAACGATGAAGATGAGGATAAAGTGGTGGAAGCTATCATGCATGCAGCCCGGACCGGCCGTATTGGCGATGGCAAGATATTTGTCATTCCGGTGGAAAAAGTGGTTCGTATCCGGACCGGAGAACTCGATTCCCAGGCCATCTGACCTGTCAATTGATTTAATCTAATCTCACCAACCCCTTGGAGCGGATTTATCTCCTCCAAGGGGTTTTTTCTTTGACAGGTTTCTGGCTGGCTGCCTTCGGTTTTTTCTTAGACTCTGACCCAGGCTGTAGCCATCAGCCTGGGTCTCCCTCCGAATCAAGACCGTTTCCGGTCCGAATAAAATCGGGATAACCGGGATTTTCCCTGAATATCCGGGAATAGGGAGGGTAAAAAACAGGATAAGATTAGTCAAAAATACCTGAAAGACCTGTGAATGGGGAGATTGAGAAGGGGAGGGGGTCAAATACCTTGATGTTTGGGGATTTTCGGGAGGTGGGGAGCCTGATTGCTTATCCGCTGGGAATAAAAAAATTTCATTCCCCGAAATCCCATTAAATTCAGGGGTTTAACCTGCCTGTTCCCTGAAAATCCCATTAAATCAGGGGAATATTTGTGCTTGACAGGCCCTTGGCCCTCTATATATAGTATTCTTTGGGACAGAGACCACAAAATATAGTGGTTACAAATCAAGGAAAACTTCAACCTAAAGACCCAAATTTCAAACTAAAATGGGGCTGGCTGTCTCAAAAATCAATTCTGGAATTTCGAAAGGTACTAAAGAGATGTCTGACGCACGTAATCTCACCCCCAGCGCAAAAACCGTTCTTGAGAAACGTTATCTGGTCAAGGACGATGACGGTAAAATCATAGAGACCCCTGAAGAATTATTCCGAAGAGTGGCCCATTATTTAGCCCAGGCAGATGCTAACTACGGGAAATCCGCCAAGGAAGTGAAAGCCACTGAGGATGCCTTCTTCAAGGCCATGAGTTCCCTGGAATTTTTACCCAACAGCCCGACATTGATGAATGCCGGCCGGCCATTGGGCCAGTTATCGGCATGTTTTGTGTTGCCGGTAGGGGATTCCCTGGAAGAAATCTTCACCACCGTAAAACAGGCGGCCTTGATACATCAGTCGGGTGGCGGCACCGGCTTTTCTTTTTCCCGGCTGCGGCCGAGAGGGGATATTGTCCGTTCCACCAAAGGGGTATCTTCCGGTCCCATCAGTTTTATGGAAGTGATGAATTCCGCCACAGAAGCCATCAAACAGGGAGGGACCCGGAGAGGCGCCAATATGGGCATCCTGCGGGTGGACCATCCCGATGTTTTGGAATTTATCACCTGCAAAAAAGACCATACCCGGATAACCAATTTCAATATATCGGTAGCTTTAACCGAAGCTTTCATGGAAGCTGTGGAGAAAAACGGGGAGTATGAAATTAAAAATCCAAGAACTGGAGCCTTACTCAGGAAGGAAAATGCCCGGGAAGTCTTTGACCTGTTGGTCAAACAGGCCTGGGAGAATGGGGATCCGGGGATTGTCTTTATTGACCGGATAAACAAAACCCATCCCACTCCCAATTTAGGGCCGATTGAATCCACCAATCCCTGCGGGGAACAGCCCCTGATGCCTTATGAATCCTGCAACCTGGGGTCTATCGACCTTGCCAAGATGGTGAAACCAGCCAAAAAAGGGGCCGATGTGGATTGGGACAAGCTTCGGGAGATCGTAAGGCTGAGTGTCCATCTGCTGGATAATGTGATCGATAAAAATAAATATCCCATTCCCGAGATTGCCGAGATGACTTGGAAAACCCGGAAAATCGGGTTGGGAATCATGGGATGGGCCGATATGCTCATCAAACTGGGGATTCCCTATGATTCGGAAGAAGCCCTGTTACTGGCCGAAAAGGTCATGGAATTCATCTGGACCCAAGGCCGGGAAAAATCCCGGGAACTGGCCAAGGAAAGAGGCGAATTCCCTGCTTTCAAAGGTTCTCGCTATGACCAGGCCGGTGAACCCCCTCAGCGAAATTCCACCATTACCACCATTGCCCCCACCGGGACCATCGGGATCATTGCCGGGTCCAGCCAGGGGGTGGAACCGATTTTTGCTCTGGCCTATATCCGAAAAACCGGATTAGAGGGGAATATCGGGGATGTCCAGCTGACTGAAGTCAATGAACTTTTCCGTGAAAAGGCCAAGGAAGCCGGATTCTATTCTGAAGAATTGATGAAGAAGATTGCCGAACAAGGGTCTTGCCGGAGTATCGCCGAGGTCCCTGAAGAGGTTCGGAATGTTTTTGTGACAGCCCATGATATTACCCCGGAATGGCATATCCGCATGCAGGCGGCTTTCCAGAAATTTACCGATAATGCCGTCAGTAAGACCGTTAATTTTTCCCATGATGCCAGTATGGAAGATGTGGCAAATGTCTATATGATGGCCTATAAGCTGGAATGCAAAGGGGTAACCGTCTATCGGGACGGCTCCAGGCAAATCCAGGTCCTGAATGTCGGCTCCCAGAAGGAAGGGGATAAAGCGGCGGCGGAAGTGAAACCGATACCTGCTTCCAATGTGAATATAACCCTGACCGGCGGCAATGGCGATATGCTTCATCCCCATGAAGATAACCCGGCCATCGATGCTCCGGATCGGTTTGCCCAGAGCCTGACTACGGCTGAATCTTTGGAACCCCCAATGGACACTCCCACTCTGCCGGGAATCGAACCCGGAACCGATGTTGCCGGACGGTCTTATGTGAAACCCCGGCCCCGGCCGGATGTCTCTTTTGGGACGACAGCCAAAATACTCACCGGCTGCGGGAACCTCTATGTTACTATCAACTCCGATGAGACCGGCCCGGTGGAACTTTTTGCCCAGCTGGGTAAATCTGGAGGATGTGTGGCGGCCCATACTGAAGCTTTGGGAAGATTGGCTTCTCTGGCTCTACAGGCCGGGGTGGACCCTGAAATGGTCAATACCCAGCTTCGAGGAATCCGCTGCCCAAGACCTGCTTTCGATAAAGGCTGCATTACTTTATCCTGCGCCGATGGTGTGGCTAAAGCCCTCCAAATGCACCTTAACCATAAAACCGATAAAAAAGACCTTAAAAAATTAACCAATGGGGATAATGAGTCTTATATCAAAAACTTGGCCGGCAACTGTCCGGAATGCCCGGAATGCGGCCAAATGTTGGAATTCCAGGAAGGTTGTGTCGTCTGCCGAGGCTGTGGCTACAGTCAATGCGGGTAACCACTAACCCATCATAAACCAAACCAGAGGGAGAGGCCTTTTTTTAAGGTTTCTCCCTTTTTTTGTGTAGTGTGGGGATGATTTTGTAGAATGAACCTGTAGATATCTGATAAACATTTCTAAAAGTTGTTAATGAAGGGAGCAGATATGGAAAACTTTATAAATTATCTATATTTCAATGATTTTATAGGAAAAATAAGTAATCTTGGCAATGAAGAATGGTTAACTGTCTATTATTCTTTTGTTGATAATAATGAGCAAAAATCAATTATTTATTACTCTGCATTGATAGCTGAAAATCTTGTTGAAGATTGCTTAAAAGATTATTGTTGGGATGTAACTCCAGGTTATGGACTACCGGGATATTCATTTATTCAAGAGAATAATGAATGGATTAGTTTATATAACAGATTCTCAAAAAAAGGATTTGAACCATTAGTTATTTTAAGAGATTTTTCAAAAACAAAGCAGAGTTACCTTGAGGTTATTGAAGAATTTCGTCTCTATTTTAACCTCTATGAAGACAAGGTAAAGAAGAAATTGGTATTAATTGATAATAACGGTGAAGAGGAAGAAGTTATTCGTATATCTGAAAAGAAGGTAGAAATAAAGATCCGATTGATAAAAGAATTTTTGTCAGTAAAAAAAATGAAACTTGCCATATATTTCGAGCTTACAAGATATTCAGAAAAAACTCTGGAAGAAATTGGAATAAAAGCTCATCATAAAGTAATTAGAGAAAGTGCATTTATATATTCAATTGATGTGGCTAATATTTTAACATTTGATAAACTAAGAAAATCTATGAGTTTTTTGATTGGGAAAAAACTAATATCAGGTTTATCTAATTATAAACCCTCCATTATCGATACAAGTAAAAACTTTGTTGATTTTGTAATTGGAGTTGATGAAGATGGAAAAGATATAAGGTTTACTTCAAATACAGAAAAGTTGGCTGACTTCTTTGGGAAAAACAAAAATGCACCCAATTTTTTAACGCCTGTTATGTTTAAAAAAGAAGTTTTAAAGAAATATTATGATCAACCAGGAAAATATATTGTTAATGATGGTCATGTTATTTGTATAGGCAAATGGGATTTAAAAATTGATAATAATCAGGAATCATATATTATGGTATTTCTTGGTTATTTAGGGCTTTTACCAGATAAAGAACAGTTGTACTGGAAGCATTATAATGTATCAACAAATGGGAAAATAAGCCATGTAGCAAGGGCAAGATCTTTTATGGGTGAATTTACGGATCCAGTTAAAAAAGATCTTTTATTCAAACAAAAGTATGATCTGTTTCAAAAGGCCTGGAGGGATGAATTTGGATGGGATTTATTCTTACCTCTTAAGAAGGAAGATGAGCATATTTTTCAGTCATTAAGAATCCCCCTAACAAATGAACAAAAAGAATTTGATGAACAAGTATTATCAATAACAAAATTGTTGATTGAGTCTTTGAATAAAGAAAAAATATCAGAAGGCAACAGTAAAGATGAAAAAAGAAGTATATATCTGCTAGAAACCTTTTTGTTATCCAAAGATATTAAGCCAAACATTGTTGATATAATAATAAAATTCTTAAGAAAATTACAAGACTTAAGATCAACAAGTGCGGCTCACCTAAAAGATCCTAAATATGAAAAGATTAAAAAGAAATTTGATATAGGCAATAAAGAGTTCCCAGAGATTTTTGATGGAATATTATCTGAATGTATTAACATTTTAGTTGTTCTTGAGGATTCATTTCTTCCAAGTAAAGATAATCATTTATATAACTTGTTAGGGCAATAATTGATATTCATCTTTCCAGCTCATGGATATTGGCTATCTTCCTACCTTGCTGTTAATTCTTTTCAGTAAGGCCCGGCAGCCCAAAAAAACAAACCATTGATAATAAAGGGGTTATTTTTTGACAGCTGTCAAAAGACAGGCCTGTCAAAGAGAAAAAGCGTTAAAAAACCTGTCCTACAGTTCGTTTTAGCCTAGTTAAGACCTGAGTAATGGTTGTGTTAATAAGTTCTAAGAATAATAAATTATTCCTTCTTCCCATTTCCCCTAAATAAGAATCATTCTTGATATCGAGAGAATATTATGGCAACACCCAAAGATTTACCAGATAGATAATCCAAGATTCCAAAGAAGAAGGATAGGGGTGTTCATAGTATAATTAAGGCTTCTGAAAGTTTTTCCCGGGGAGAAGCCCGGGAATGAGGAGAAACGTAATATGAAAATCCTGTTTGTTGCTGCAGAAGCGGCTCCTTTTGCCAAGGTGGGAGGACTGGCCGATGTAGTCGGGTCCCTCCCCAGAGCCTTGGAAGAATCAGGCCATGAAGTCAAAATCATCCTGCCTAAACATAGACAAGTAGATGCTATCACCTGGGGGTTGACCCGGATTATCAATGATTGGGAAATATCGAAACCTCTCCCCGGATTGGAACTGCGTTTCAATGCCTGGCGAGGCACCCTCCCAAATTCCAGAGTAGAAGTCCTTTTTGTGGAGAACGACCATTATTTTAACCGGCCGGAGATCTATGTAGAAAATGGGAAGGATTATTTCGATAATGCCGAGAGATTTGCTTTCTTTTGCCGGGCGGCTCTAGGATTGGCTCAGGGAATGGGATGGAAACCGGATGTCATTCATTGCCATGACTGGCAGACCGCCCTCATACCTGCTTACCTGAAACTTTTTTACCAGAATGAACCTTTCTGGAAGAATATTAAAACTGTTTTTACCATTCATAATCTGGCCTATCAGGGTGTCTTCGGTAAGGAAAAACTCTATACTCTCGGATTGCCTGAGTGGATTTATGCCCCGAATTATATGGAGTTCTGGGGAAACTTGAACCTGATGAAAGCCGGGCTGATATTTTCTGATATCCTGACCACCGTTAGTCCTCAGTATGCCCGGGAAATTCAGACCCCTGAATTTGGGTATGGATTGGATGGGGTGATGCTGGAACAAAAACATAAACTCCATGGCATTATTAATGGAATCGACACTCATTATTGGAATCCGGCTCATGATAAAGAACTGGCCGCTACCTATCACCTCAATGACCTTTCCGGCAAGAAAAAGAATAAAAAGAAACTCCTTCAGGATAATGGGCTGCCAATCACAAAAACTGATGTCCCGGTCATAGGAATTATCTCCCGATTGGCTGACCAGAAAGGGTTCGATCTGATTGCCCAGATGGCCAATGAAATCCTTTCTATGGACCTGCAGATGGTGGTCCTGGGAACAGGAGAACCCCGATACCATGAATTTTTCCAGGCTCTCCATCAGAAATATCCTGAGAAACTGGCTGTAAACCTTAAATTTGATGCTTATGCCGCGAAAATGATTTATGCCGGCGCTGATTTATTCCTGATGCCATCAAAATTTGAGCCTTGCGGCTTGGGTCAAATGATTGCGATGGCCTATGGTTCTGTGCCAATCGTTAGAGAGACAGGTGGATTGTCTGATTCGGTGGAGGATTTTAATACCCTTACTAAAGAAGGAACCGGATTTGTCTTTAAAGATTATTCAGGAGAAGCCCTCCTGGAAGCCATCAGCAGAGCCCTTGACCTCTATCAACAAAAAGCTTTCTGGACCGTCTTGGTGAAAAATACCCTGAAATCAGATTTCTCCTG
>DIVR01000006.1 GCA_002428325.1 bacterium UBP4_UBA6127 | reverse complement strand
GAGACCTTAAATAACCAATATGATGCTGATTAACAGACATTTTGGTATTCACATGGTCAATCAATTCTTCCAGCCAGGGATAATTCCGACGGCACAAAATGGAAACCACTCCCAGACTAAGGTTAGGATATTTATCCCGAATCCCTACCAGCAGATCATGAGTTTTCATCAGTTTATCAAAATTTCCCTTATGCCCTCGGAAAAGGTCATGATTTTCCCCTACTCCATCCAGGGATAATTGGATTCGCAGGCTTAAANNCTTCGGTAAACTCAGCAATTGGTTTTGACAGTATGGCATTGGTGGGAATGGTAATAAAACGAGTCGATGCTTTTTGGATGAAAGCATGACAGATACCCGAGATATCTTTGCGTAAAAAGGGTTCGCCTCCACTTAAGAGTAAGTAAGGCATGATACCTATTTTCTCGGCCATTTTTTCTATTTCTTCCAGGCTCAGATAATCCGACTTGCCATCCTCAATCTGACCCCAGTAAAAACAATGGAAACAACTGGCATTACATTTATTGGTAATAAAGAAAACCATATAAGAAGGGACCTTGGGATTCAGCAGGTTCCGGACTATCTTTGGGGATAAAACCATTTGATTAACCTTTTATCTTTTTCAGGATTTGCCAGCATCCCTTCATACACCCCAGCCACCAGGCCAGATTGCGAAGGAAAATCATAGGCAGGGATTTTATCAGGAAAACCAGGCTTTTCTCTTCCTGGTAGATATGAATCAGACCTCTAATCTGAATCAGGATAAAAGCCAGTAAACTAATTCCTAAAAGGGCTGAACCCTGCCGGGGATTGAACCCAAACCATAGGATACTTCCCATAATACCACAGGTAATAATCAGCTGAAGGGCTACTCCCAGGACCGAGATATCCCGGGTATTCATGACCTTATCCCGAAAATGCATCCAGGAGACAATGATTCGGCTGTATCCCCTGACCTGCTGCTGACGAAAATAGACTGAAGGCCGATCAGGAGAAAGATGATAAATATACAGCCCAGGAATATACCGTAATTTGTATTGCCGGGAAACCACCAACCCCAACAGGGTATCTTCCGCCGCTGCCATACCTTTAAACACTTCGGTAACATCCTTTTGATCAATACCCACTAAGACTTTTTTCCAGTAAGCACAGTTCCCGGTAGCTAAATGGTCACAATATTCAGGAAGCTGGCTGAACCAGAAATTATATAAATCATGGGTCGCAAACCGACCCATGAAATTCTGTCCCTTCCATGCCCGGTAATGGCCGCCGATGCCTCCCACTTCAGAAGTAATATGGGCTCGAATCGTAGTCAGCCAGTCAGGCGGGACAATACAATCCGAATCAGTAAAAGCTATCAATTCTCCTGTTGCTTCAGCCAATCCCCGTTTTCGTGCTTCTCCAGCGCCTGAACGTTCGGATAAACAAAGGGTACGAACCGCAGGATAATTATTAAGAATCTCTCGGGTAGAATCATTAGAACAGTCATCGACCACAATCAGCTCGAAATCGGGATCCTGGCAGGCAATGACAGAATCCAGGCAGCTCTTCAGTGTCTTTGCGCCATTATAGACAGGAATAATAACTGAAATTTTCACTCTTTGAATTACCTATCATCAAAAGGAACTTGAATTCAACTTAAATAAAACAAATTTATAACCTATAATATAATACCTTAATATGAATCGATGTAACCAAAACTAGATGAATAAATACCGATCAAAACTAAGAGATCTGGCAAGCATTCTTTTTATTGAATCCATCCTGCTGGTTATCTTCTGGAAAGCTATTACTCTGCAGGGAATACTTTTCAGTGGTGACATTCGTTCCCTGGTCTTTCCTTTCAGGCTTTATGTGGCTGATTGTGTCAGGCATGGAATCCCTTTTCTCTGGAATCCTTACCTGCTGGCGGGTTATCCTTTTTCATCTGATTTTTTATCCGGAGTATTTTATCCTTTCACTTATCTGTTTTTTCTACCCTTCAATCCGGTTGCCGCCATCAATTACTACATGGTTTTCCATTATATGCTCAGCGGAGTAGCCATGTATGCGTATGCCCGGCTGCTGGGAATAAGCCGGACAGGTTCTATTGCCGCCGCTTTGGTCTTCACCTTGGGTGGATTCATGCTTTCAAGGGTCTGCCATCCCACCATTATAGATATCATGGCCTTTTTACCCATTATTTTATTACTGATAGAGTTGGGATTCAGAAGAAAACGATGGATTTATTCGGGGTATGCCGCCTTACTTTCAGGAATGTGCCTTTTGGGTGGACATACTCAGATTGCCTTCTATATGTTTCTCTTTGGCGTTCTCTATCATTTCGCACTCCCTTTTATTCAACAGGAATCAGGATCAAAACCTGAATTGCATTATTTTTTAAAAAGCCTGCTTATTTTTGGGTTCATTGCCACCGGGCTCAGCCAAGCCATGCTGCTTCCCTTAAAAGAGATGCTTGCCTATTCGTTCCGAGCCGGAGGAATCCCCTGGCCGAACCTAATTTTCGGGTCGGTTCCCTGGAGCCATATGCTCCGGTTGGTGTTTCCCTTCTTTTACGGACAGACTTATGAGTTTAATTACCAGGATTTTAACTTTGTTGAAACCTGCGGTTATGTGGGACTGCTTCCCCTCCTGCTTATCTTAGCAACTCTTTTCTCAAAGAATAAAAACCGATACCAGATATTTTTCCTGGGATTATCCTTCCTATCCCTTCTTCTGGTTTTGGGGAAAAACACTCCTATCTATCAAATCATCCGATATATCCCGGTATTGAATTTTACCCGGGCACCTGGCCGGTTTTTCCTATTTTTTACAGTTTCCGCTGCTATTTTAGCGGGTATGGGCCTGGACCGATTAAGGGATGAGTATTTTACTCCTTCCCGAAAAAGATATTTCAGATTTTCCCTGGTGGTTATTATCTTTTTAGGGACTATCTTTTTCCTTTACGCTTTGTTCACCAAAAACCCCTTTTATTCATTACGCATACCCAAAGGGATTGACCTGTTATTCAGGTCAGGTTTACTGGCTTTACTCGGATTAATCTTATGGGGATGGGCTTCAAATCATCTAAAATCCTCCCAAAAGTTGAATCGATTTCTGGTAATCTTATTAGCCATCGACTTGCTTGGATTCGGCCTGGTCCTCAATCTCGATGCCAATAAGGCATTCCCCTTATCCGCTTTTAACCGGACACCTGCTTCGGTCACCTTTTTACGTCAGGATTCTTCCCATTTCAGAACCTATACCTTTGTGAATCAATTCTGGGATAACCCTGAGGATGTGGACAACCAGTTCAATACTCTGCACCGGAATATGGGAATGTTTTACAAGATTGAAGGATTCCATTCTTATAGTGCCGGAGGAGTCTGGAGATTCTATCAGATAATGGAAAAGTTGGAAGAGTCTTATCATCCCATTCCCTTAGATATCCGGCAAAAGACCCTGGAAAACCGGCTTTCTTTTTTCAGGCTGATGAATATTAAATATATTCTGAGTGTTGAACCGCTCTCTATAAATGGATTGACAGAAGTTTTCCATCAAGAAAACTATTTTATATACAAGGTTGAAGAGACCCGGTCCCGGGCTTACTTTACGACCCATTGGATCAATGTAAAAACAGATGAAGAAGCCCTCTCAATTCTAACGACTGGAATCAATAACCAAGCCAATACAACCGTTGTAGAAAATCTCCCATCGAATAGGTCCGTAGATACAACAAGGCAGGACACCTCGGTTACTATCAATCACTATTCCCCCAGTTTGATTACAATGGAAGTGAATGCCCCTGAAGATGGTTTACTGGTCCTGGCTGATTATTATTACCCCGGATGGAATGCCTTGATTGATGGGACACTAACCCCTGTGTATCGGGCAAATTTCCTGGGAAGGGCGCTCCTTGTTAAAAAAGGTCTCCACACCATTGAGTTTAGCTATCATCCTAAGTCTTTCTATATAGCAATCAGTATTACCCTTCTGACGTTATTGGTATTTCTGCTTTTGATTCTTTTTGATATTAAGTTCTGCAGGAATAAAGATAAGGTCCTCTGATTATTTGATATAATATACACATTATGTCATTTTATCTTCCTCCCAAACGGCATTTAATACGTACCAGCCCTGATGATCCCATGTTATTTTATTATTGGCCCTTTCCTCTGGCCCCATTAATCCGGGACCGGGTAACCCATATTTTCAAAATCATGGGAAAGGATTCATTTGACCAGCTTCTAGATATTGGGTATGGATGCGGTCTATTATTTCCCGAACTGGCTAAAAGGACAAAGACCCATATCCAGGGTATTGATATCCACAATAAACTGGATGAGGTTTATAAATTTCTGGATACCGAGGGCCTCCGTTCTAAAATCACTCTAACCCAGGGGTCGGCAACCCAAATGCCTTATCCGGATAATTCATATGATGGAGTATTGGGTATCAGTGTATTAGAACATATTCCTGATGTCGATACGGCAGTCAGTGAAATCAAAAGAGTCCTGAAACCCGGAGGAAGAGCCTACCTTGGGTTTCCAGTGGAAAATATCCTGATTAAGTTGTTATTCGTTGCAATTTTATTGCCTCATTATCATAAGCATCATCCATCAAGCCATACAAAAATATTGGATTGTTTGAAAAAACATAACCTGATAATCGATAAAATGGAAACATATCCTTTGGGGTTGCCCCTGAAATATGCCTGGTATATTGGTATTCAATGCCATAAACCAGATTAATTATTTGCCGTAACTTCCAGGAAAGGAAATCTCCTAAATTGGCACAATGTGCACTCTGTAGCAGCCAGCATATTCGTAAGCTTTTTACAAAAGATGGATTAAATATTGTGAAATGCCAGGAATGCGGATTTTGCTTTGTATTCCCACAGGAAAACCCTGCCAATATAGCTGACCGATATAATTCTTCGGAGTATTTTAATACTAAATTTGTCCAGAAATTTGGGTATGGCGATTATGAATCGGTCCGTCCCCTTAACGATATCTGGTTTAATAAAATTCTCAAGAAAATAAATAAACTGGCAAATCCACCGGGGAAAATCCTGGATATCGGGTGTGCCTTGGGACATTTTCTGATAATTGCTAAGCAGATGGGGTGGTCACCGGTTGGGTTGGAAAGATCAGATTATGCATTCCAGTACTGCAGGGATCATTATGAATTCCCTGTTTACCAAGGGACTATGGAAGACAACCTTATTCCTGATAATGAAAAATATCGAATTATTACTTTATTTGATGTTTTGGAGCATGTTCTGGACATCCAGAAAGCTATGGAAACAATCCAAAGACTTACTGAACCCTCTGGTTTACTTATTATCAATACCCCCAATGAAGGGGGAATATCCCGTAAACTGATGCGTAGATACTGGTTTCATTTTAAACCTTATGAACATACTTATTATTTTTCTGCTGATACCCTTACCCGTTTACTGGATAACTATGGGTTTGAAGTCATTAAAATGGAACGATGTTATAAAATAGTGAATATTGATGCCATGTTTAACCGGATTTTTCACTATAATTCCATTCTTCCCAGAATATTGCATAAAATTTCCGGAAAATCCCGCTGGAAGTATAGACCCTTTCCTTTTCCTACCGGGGAAATTACTGTCTATGCAAGAAAGATATAGTTGTAATTAACTCCGGCAACATCCTGATCCACCCCTTTTATTAATACCCTACCTTTCTTTGGATAACCTTACCCTCTACAATATCTGACTTTCAGGAATATCCCACTAAATCATTGCTCAAAAAAAAAGGCTTATGGGGATTAACCCATAAGCCTTAGAAATGACATTTAGATACTTAACTACGGGAACAGAACTGCATCACCATAGTAAGGATCATCTTTGTCAGACAGGAAGTCATAGTTGTCAAATGTTAATGTACCAACATGACCGGCCTTGGCCATAACCTGGAGCTGATGGAATCCATTAAGTCCTGTGCCAGCGACATAATGAGTTCCTTCATAGATTGTACCGAATTCTGCAGCGGCAATAATCTGACCACCTGCATTGTAATATTCGGCAGCACCATTGGTCGGAACACCGTAAGTACCTAACAAGACGATGTCGGACAGATTGTTAACGAAAGTTCCGCTAGCAATAGCAACATCCATCTTGGCACCAACTTCCTTGCCAGCAACGCTGGCCGGTGTATAGATACCTGTACCACCATTCCATGCGGTCATCTTGACACCCTGGTTAGCAGCACCAAAAGAGACATTCAACACACCACCGGTAACAGTTAAGGTAGCTTTGAGAGGATTATCAGCATCATAAGCCTCAACAGTAGACCACCCAGTTGTTAATTCGGTGTAATTGTTGAATTCACCACGAGCGAGATGATCATAAGAATCATATCGTTTGGCACCCACTAAGGTCGGGACTGCCTTGATATACTGCACTTCATCAAGGTAAATAATGGCACCGTTAGTATCACCCTTGAACCAAACCTGCGGGAAAGCAGCGGCTGAAGAGGTCCAATGTGTGTACAGAGGAGCTTCAACCCAAGTCCAATTGTTTGGAATACCAAACAGAATGTTGGCACTGATGTCAACAGTCGGAGATGTACCGGCAATACCATTATAATTGTAGATGTGCGCCTGGAAAGTATTGGCTGTTGCAGGAGCAAAGCAACGCATGCGGGCGATATACCAGTTATCACCATCATCTGACATCCAACTAGAAACGCCAGAAGTCATCTTAACACCAGAACCAGTACCGGTGAAGGTAAAGGTCTCAACACCACTTGCAGTCACGCCGGAAGCATCAGCCATAGAGCTGACCCATCCACGTGTTGCAGGATTGGTGAAGTCGCCAAATTCATAACCGAAGTTAGCGGTATCAGATGCTGCGGTGAAATCACCGCAATTCAGGAGGTTACCGTAAACGGTAATCCGTTCCTTATCTAAATCCATGCCGTAAGGCTGGGAAGCAACAGAAGCAGCAATCACGTCAACATAGACGGGAGCAGAAATGGCCGCATTCAGCTGAACTCGCAGAGTAGAATTAGTCTGCCAGGTCGCGCTGACTTTGGTCGTATCACTCACGACAGCTGCGTCTAAATTCCCAAAGGAAGCAGGATAAGGGGTACCCTGAACATAATTACCCACATTAATGTCAACATAAGAACCAACTCTTAAACCAACAGACGGAAGTTTGTTGATTTTATAGGTAGCATATTTCACCTTGTTGTTGGCAGTCCCAGTACCGCCATCATTTGTCAGAGCATAAGCAAAAGCAAAAGAAGTAGCGGTAGCATAAGGACCATAGTTGACACTGGCCACAGCAATTGTAGAATCAGCAGCAAGAGCTGTACTGATAGCACTCAAGTTCAGCGGGTTCACCGAAACAACAGCGCTGGTGGCCGGATCTCCAGTGTTATAAGCCGTGAGGTCGAAAGCCGGGGTAAGACCTTCACTTAAGAAGAGTTTAACATCCGGCACTTCGGGGAACTCGGGGGCTTTAGCAAAGGAAGATGTAACAATTAAAAAGAGTCCGAGAATCGCGAGAAGCGATAAGCATTTTTTCATTCTAGAATCCCTCCTTTCTCAAGTGGATTTAAAAATCAGTTAAAGTTTATAGGCAACAGGAAACCATGTCAAGCATTTTTTTCTTGTAAAACAGAAGAAAAAACGACATATAAGAGTAGAATCAAGCCACCCTTACTTTTGTGTGCCTTACGAAAGGTTTTGATATGGTTTTCAAAAAGCAGACCTGGTTTGGTATTATTAAACTTACCTCAGCCGGGTCAGACACACTATCGTTTTTTTTGTCGGTAAGATCCTCTTTTTCAGAAGAATTTTGTGGGGGTTGTTAACCCTTTCGCTATGACGAATATATATCACCCCCCCCCCTCTGTCAAGACAATTTTTCAATTTTTTTTTAAAAAAAACAATTATTTTTCAAAACTAAGGACAACTCAATTTTCTTGAATGGGTTGGAATACTTTGATAGTATGAAATTTCCAATCAATTCAGGGGGTATTGAATATATGGTGGGTATTGTAATGATTACTCATGGTAATTTAGGCAAGGAATTCATCCAGGCAGGCCAAAATATATATGGCCAGTTAAAACAGGTAATGGCCGTCTCCATTTTACCCAATGAAGGGGTTGATATAGCCCGAAATAAGTTAATGGAGGCTGTAACTTCAGTAGATACAGGTGATGGGGTTTTATTATTGGCTGATGGATTTGGGGGAAGTCCGGCCAATTTATGCCTGAGAATCATGCCGGAAATCAATTGTGAGATTATTACCGGACTGAATTTGAATATGCTCATGGAAGCTCTATGTTACCAGTCCAGGCTTTCTTTAAAGGAATTTGCAATTAAAGTAGAATCCGGCGGGAATCGGGGAATAGTCCACCTTAGCGAAATGTTCCGTAACCGGTTAAAATCTTCCCAGGAAGGGAAATAGAACTATTATGTCTCTTACTTTTATCAGAATAGATGACCGACTTATCCATGGACAGGTTATTGTAGGATGGGTTCCTGTCCTTGAAATCAACCACATTATAGTAGCCGATGACCTGGTCGCCGCAGACCCTGCTCAAAAAATGCTTTATGAGATGGTCACTCCGGCTGAAGTGAAGGTTTCAGTCTTATCCCTTGAAGCTGCAGCTCAATATCTCCAAACAACTCAAGATGAAAAATATCGTACCCTCCTCTTGTTCTCCCGACCCTCAGATGTGGTATCCTATAGGAAGTTTGGTGGACCGGTCAAATCGGTTAATATTGGGGGAATGCGGTATGAAGCGGGGAAGCACCAGATTTCAGGTTCCATTTCGGTAGATGAGACTGATATTAAAGCACTCAAAGAGCTCAATGAGGCCGGGATAGAACTGGAAGGACGCTCAGTACCCTCCGATACGCCGTTGGACATTACCAAGCTGATATAAATTCAACGACAGGAGTAAAACTCCAATTATGGGAACTCATGTTAATCTCCTTTTGGGATTTCATTCCCACCAGCCTGTAGGTAATTTTGATCATGTCTTCGAGGAAAACTATAAGAAAGCCTATCTGCCTTTTCTGGAATTATTAGAACGCCATCCCAAAATCCGAGTGGCACTACACTACACAGGGATATTGTATCAATGGCTCAATGAACATCACCCGGAAATAAACAAGATTCTCAGGACCCTGGTGGAAAGGGGTCAAATTGAGATGATGACCGGTGGGTATTATGAACCCATTTTGAGTGTCATTCCGGATGAAGATAAACAGGGACAGATACATAAACTGACCGAATATATAAGAGAATCCACCGGATATAATGCTACCGGCTCCTGGCTAGCCGAAAGAGTCTGGGAACCCCATCTTGCCTCCCATTTTGCCCAGGCAGGTATCCGATACACGATTACGGATGATTCCCATTTTCGTTCTGCCGGTCTGCAGGAGTCTGAAACCTGGGGATATTATTTGACAGAGGACTCAGGAAAGACTCTGGCTATTTTTCCCATCAGCGAGCGAATGCGATACCTCATCCCCTTTGATCCAGTGAATAGAACGGTTGATTTTCTCAGGGAGGTCTTGGCAAAAGGAGGTTCTCCCCTGATTGTTATGGCCGATGATGGAGAAAAATTTGGTGGATGGCCAGGAACATTCGAACATTGTTATAAAAAAGGCTGGGTGGAAGACTTTTTTAAAGCATTAGAAGATAACCTGGACTGGATAAAGCTTATGACCTTTAATGAATGCCTTAATACGGTCAAGCCTTTAGGCAGGATTTATTTACCAACGGCCTCTTACTCTGAAATGATGGAATGGGCAATGCCGACCCCTGCTATCTTGAAATATGAGAGATTTGTGGAATCTCTTCAAAGTCAGAATCAATATGAAGAAAATAAGCCTTTTGTTCGCGGAGGCTTCTGGCGAAATTTTCTGGCAAAATACCCCGAGTCAAATAACATTCATAAGAAGATGCTCAGGGTCAGCCGGAAAGTAAATCATATCCTTCAGAACCCCAAACCGTATGATCTCCCCACTGAATATCTTTTAAAAATGAAAGACCATTTGTATGCCGGGCAAACCAATTGCGGTTACTGGCATGGAATTTTCGGAGGCCTCTACCTGAATTATTTGAGGTCAGCCCTTTACCAAAATTTAATCTCAGCTGAAAATATGGCTGACCAGGCGGTTCATGCCGATAAGCCCTGGATGGAAATCGAAGAACTCGATTTTGATAATGATGGAGAGAAAGAAATCCTGATATCCACTCCCAAGATGAACTGTTATTTCCGGCCCGCATCGGGAGGGGCTCTTTTTGAGGAAGATATCCGGGAGATTTCCTTCAATCTTTTAGATACCTTATCCCGCAAACCGGAAGCCTATCATGAGAAACTTCGCCATGGACATGTCATCGTAGGAGATGCACCCGTTCAAGAGGATAGCGCCGTTTCCATCCATGATATAGTCAGGGCAAAAGAACCCGGACTGGAGAATCACCTGTTTTACGACCGCCATCCCCGGTATTCCTATATCGATCATTTCTTTGATCCAGCTACCTCCATTGAGAATTTCAAGAATGGCCAATATAAAGAAACAGGAGATTTCACACTTCAGCCCTACTCCAGCCAGTATCGTCAAGAAAACGGGATGGCCATCATTGATATGATTCGAACCGGAGTCCTTTATCCAGATTCGATGCCATCCCCTTTCACCGTAAAGAAGACTTTTTCCATGGATTCCAAGTCTTTGAAGACCATCATGGCCTACCAGCTGATCAACCAGTCACCTGTCTCGTTGAAATTCTGTTTTGGGATTGAGATCAATCTGGCACTGCTGGCAGGATATGCCGATGATCGGTATTATTATTCTCCAGGCAGCGATATCAAGATCACACCCAACAACCTGGCCAGCATGGGAGAATTGCCTCAGCTGACCGAAATTGGGGTAAAAGACCATTGGTTGGGATTGGATTGCCGTTTGATGTTCCCCATTCCGGCCAATGTCTGGCGTTTTCCGATTGAGACAGTATCACTTTCAGAGGCCGGATTTGAAAAAGTTTATCAGAGTTCTGTCCTATTGCCTCACTGGGAGATTGAACTTCATCCGGGAGCCAGCTGGGAAATCACCCTGCTAAAAGATATCATACTGAATCATTAAGAATCCCCTGAAAATGACCTATAAAGAAAAAGCCGGTTACTAAATCAGCAACCGGCTTTCATTATTTTTTCAATAATCAAGATCAGCTTTTCAGGGACAGATACCCGTTTTTCTTATTATTGGTTCCCTCTTCCTTGAATAAGGGATGCTGATAACTTTCACAGCCTGGATAACCTGTCATAGCTGAAAACATCTCGAAAACTACCAGCGCCAGCAACCCATAAAGCATAAATCTCAAGAAAGGGATTCCCCCCAACCAGGTGGCATATCCAAAAGGTCCCAAATGCAATACCCTGAATCCGGCAAAGAGGTTAATCATTTCGATGACAATCCCAAAAACCACACCGGATAAAATCAACAGGTCCACTCTTTCTCGATGCCCCTGCTGCCAGACAGAGACCAATGAAGGCCTCTCATAGGTATAATTAATAGGTTCCAAGACCAATATAATTCCAAATAATACCAAGGTCATTTGCCAGCTTCCCGGGAACCAGATGGGAATCAACAGGAATATCAATCCGCATAATACGGACCAGAAAATCCAAGCTCCATTCAGCCATTTAAAATCCTGAGCATTATACTCCCTGAGTATTACAATCCCATCCAATGCCTGATATGTTTCAAATACGGCAGGGAAAATCATGGCATAAATCCATATCAGGGAAAGAGTTTTTCTTATCGGATAATCAGCCAGCCCCACATATTTCCAATTATGGAGAAGCTGATTATAAATCTCAATGAGAGACCAGCCCAATAGAGAGACGATCATCATCAGGATAAATTCTCCGATACGGTCTGCCAGCAGAGATTCTCCCTTCCGCCAGAGGATGCAAGCATCCAAAGTCAGTACATACCCTGTCATTCCCAGGGGAAAAAAGAGCTTACCTACAGATTCGACTCCTGTTAAGGTTAAAATCAAGCCAAGGACAATCAGCCCAATGCCTCCCCATCCATAGAGGGGATATTCCTGGAAAGACTTCTTCTTTTGTTCCATGGGTCCTTACCGGTTCCTTTTATTTTTATAAAATTTAACTATTTCCTTGACCACATCTTTAGGGTCATCCAGAATCTTAATCATATCCATATCTTCAGGAGATATTTTCCCCTGGGCAAGCACGGTCCCTTTCATCCAGTCTATTAATGGATTCCAATACTGGCTGTCCACCAAGACAACGGGAAACCGTTTTATTTTATTGGTCTGAATCAAAGTGATCGCTTCAGAGAACTCATCCAGGGTGCCATATCCACCCGGCATGATGATAAAGGCATCGGCATATTTCACAAACATGACTTTCCGGACAAAGAAATAATGAAAATTCATTTCCAGAGTGGTATAAGGATTGGGATATTGTTCATGAGCCAACTGGATATTCAAGCCGATGGAATCGCCGCCCCCTTCTTTGGCCCCTTTATTGCCTGCTTCCATAATGCCAGGCCCGCCACCGGTAATAATTGTAAATCCGGCTTTTGCCAGCCCTTTGGCTATCTGGACGGTTTTCTCATAATCCGGATCTCCAGGCCCGACCCGGGCTGAGCCAAAAATCGATACGGCCAACCCTACTTTGGATAATAATTCAAACCCTTCCACAAATTCCGACATGATTCTGAATATTCGCCAAGGGTCCTGGGTGGTAAAGTCATCTTTGGTGAGAATTCCGTTTTGCTGGATTATTCTTTTGATATTATTTTTTTTCACTGTCATTTACTGTTCTCCTGTCAATGAATCAATGACTATTCTATAGAAAATTCTGCAATAAAACAAAAGGCTTTTACCAATTCTTCTGAATGAACCCAACCAAGTTCTCTTTATCAAGAATCTTTCCGAGAATGCCTATTTATTTATTCAAGATACAAAACGGGTTTTTAACGGAGCATCTCTGAGCTGCTCCGTTCCCTCTCCGTAAGCTCCAGGACCCAAATTCAGGGCAAATAACTACCATTGTGAGAACAATTCCGACAATTTCAGTAAAGCTGATAATAGAGAGGTTCTTCAGGAGAAAGAGAAAGCTGGATAAAAAATGGTATGATTTAAAAGTCGGCAAAGATGAGGCAATTAATTGAGAAGCCAAAAATTCCGGGAAGGAAGAAAAAGGGAACCTTAGTGGAAATTGAAGCAGAACTCTTATTCAAAGGACTCCTGGTAGGGATATCCATTGCAGCCCCAGTAGGTCCCATCGGGTTACTTTGCATACGGCGAACCCTGACCCATGGAATCATCGGGGGAATGGTCTCAGGATTAGGGACTGCCCTGGCAGATGCCTTATATGGATGTGTGGCTGTTTTAGGGGTTAGCCTGGTAACAGCTTTTCTGCTGGGAAATCAAGTTTACCTGAAGGTCTTGGGAGGCATATTCCTGTTATACCTGGGTTACAGCACCTATCGAAACCAGCCGGCTCAAAACCCTCTTCCTCCTGCAGAAACAGGTTTACTGTCTTTTGGCGGGACAGCCTTTCTCCTGACTCTGGCCAATCCCCAAACCCTGTTATCCTTTTCAGCGCTCTATGCCGGAATGGGGATGAGTAAAGAAAATCACTCCCCTGAAACAGGCCTATGGCTGGTCGCGGGTATCTTTCTGGGGTCTCTGGCTTGGTGGCTCATCCTCAGCAGCTTGACGACTATATTACGAAGTCAGATGGACAGAAAATGGCTGGTTTTGATTCAGAGGGTTTCCGGAATCCTGATAGCAGGTTTCGGCATCAGTTGCCTGTTTTCCGTGAGATAAACCTGATGGCAGATATCAGAAGTTTAATTTATCCAAACCATAAAGAGTTTTGTCTATCAGGCTAATTTGATAATTTCATCAATCATTTGGTCAGCACCATCGCGGCAGGGTATTACCGGACATTGAAGCCGTCTGGAGAGTTCATCGACTGTCATATCATCCAGAAAAATATCTTCATCTTCTTTGACACAATCAGTCGGCAAAAGAACCAGATCCCCTGTTTTTTGCCCCTGCATCTCCTTGAGAAAATCCTGTCCGGTCAGAAGACCACTGACAGTAATGGACTCCCCATAGAAATAATTGACCGTTGGATGCAGGATGATTTCCAAATTTTTTGTCCTTGACTGGCAATCTTCGGCAATTTCTTTCATGAATTTAGCTGCGGAGACAGACGTCATCAAATGGACTGTTTTCTTTCGGGAAAGACGTTCCGGGAGCCTTTTTCTGGCCTGGGCATAATCCCGCTGGAATTTTCTGACAATACCCACTCCATTTTCAATCTGGGGAAATCGCCCATATTGTTTAAAGGAAGGCAACTTAAGATTTGCCCGCAGATACCATTCATCGGCAAGATAGAGATATTGGGCATACCCCTCCCGAGATAATTCCTTTTCAAACCGATAGACCTCATGGACAAAATCCCGGGCATATTCAGGAGTCACCGGCTGTAAGACCGGCAACCCTTCCCGATATCGGGTCAATCCCAGAGGAACCACCGCCACCGTATTTAAGGCAGGATAAAAAGCCAGCAAATCCCGACAGGTCTTTTGAAGATGTTCTCCATCGTTCAACCCAGGGCAAAGCACAATCTGTCCATGCATCTCAATATGATTATCGGCCAGATATTTCAGTTTATCCTGTAGATGGTCATCCCGTTTGATGCCCAACATTTTTTTTCTCAATTCAGGCTCGGTGGCATGGATGGAGACATAAAGCGGGCTGAGACGCTGTTGAACTATTCTATGCAAATCTTTCTGGCTGGTATTGGTCAGGGTCGTAAAATTTCCCCAAAGAAAAGAAAGGCGATAATCCTCATCCTTAAAATACATAGCCTTGCGCATACCTTCAGGATTCTGGTCCACAAAACAAAAAACGCAATCATTGCCGCAATGCCGGTATTTAAAAGTTTCGACTTCCACCCCCAAAGGTTCATCTTCATTCTTTTGAAGAGTCACTTTCTTACGGATTCCCTCACGGCTGAGGACTGTCAGAACCAGACAACTCTCACCTCCGGAAAGAAAATGGAAATCAATTAAATCATGGACCGGTTGTCCATTGATTCGTATAATCCGGTCTCCCGGATGGAGATTCATAGATTGAAGAGGACTCTCAGGCGAGATGCTTTGAATCGTAACACCGGACACATTTTCCCGGTCAAATCCCTGTTCGATGATTATTTCGTAGTCTGCTCGTGTAACCACATCATGCCTTTCCTTACATAAGAAACCCCGGAAAGGACTGTCATCAGAACCGTCAGATAAGTCCAATATTCATACGGGCGGCTTTTTAAGAAATCAGTTTGCCCGAATAATTCAGCTCCTAAGGCAATTAATACCATGATGATCTGGCAAAAGGTTGTAATCTTTCCGGATATATTCGGTTTTATCTCAAATTTAGCACCGCCAACAAATAACAGCAAGGCGCCTATCACCAGGATGATATCCCGGCTGACAATCAGGATGATTTGAAAAATCAGGTGAGTATGCCGGAAGGCCAGACCGATAAAAGCAGTCGTCAATAAGAGTTTATCCGCTAAAGGATCTAATACGCTTCCCAGGGAGGTTTTCTGATGGCAGGTTCGGGCAATAAATCCATCAATTCCATCCGTCAGCGCCGCAATGGCAAAGATAATGACTGCCCAGTCTATCGGCCCCTTGATGAGAAAATAGAGAAACAGCGGAGTAAGGACAATCCTTAATAAAGTTATTCGGGTCGCAAGATTTATTCCCATCGGTTTCCCAACGATCTTCTTTGAATACTGTCCGGAGACTTCAACCATTGTAACAGCTCAGCTTTTACATTCGGAAAGAATGTCAGCTCGGAAATTTGCTCAATATCCACGAATCCCACTTCATACAAGGCCTCATCATTCCCCATTTTAAGCTCCCCCCCGATTATTTTACCCTCATAATAAAGGTTCACTACATGGCGATGATGGTCAGGAGGAATACTCTCATTCATAAACAAGAAATCCCCTACATCAATATCAAGCTGGGTTTCTTCTTTGAGTTCCCGGCGGGCGCATTCTTCAATGGTTTCCCCGATTTCCAGCCCTCCTCCTGGTAAAAGCCAGTATTTCATTCCCTGCTTATGATGGCGGACCAGTAGAACCTGATCCCCCTGGCGGAGGACGACCGCAACCCGTATCCTTATTTTTTTCCGGTCAGTAGGCATGCTATTTATGATACCTTATACGACTGATACTTTTGGACCCATTCTTTTTTCAGGCTGACATCAATATAAGTCCCGTCAGGCTGGTAATCGATTTGGTGGACTCTTCCCACTTTATGGATATGCGCCATCAAATCAGACCGGTCATGGGGTATTTTCAACCTGAGCCGATTCCAGTCTTCGGCAAACTGCCGCATCAATTCAGTTTCTAATTCTTCAAACCCAATCATTTTTTTGGCAGAGATTGAAACCGCAGGTTCATAATTACTGACCATCCGGTCAATAAATTCCTGTCGGCCTTCAAGTAAATCAATCTTATTCAACACAGTGATCATTGGCTTATTTTCCGCACCGATTTCCTTTAATACTTCCATTACGGATTTAATCTGTTCTTCCCGAGAATCATGATGGCAGTCCACTACATGCAAAAGAACATCTGCTTCCAGGATTTCTTCCAGGGTTGCCCGAAAAGCTGCAACCAATTGATGAGGCAACTTCCGGATAAAACCAACAGTATCTGTTAATACCATCAACTGGCCATTGGGAAGAACCAACTGTCTTGAGGTAGGATCCAAGGTCGCAAATAATTTATCTTCTACCAAAACATCCGCCTGGCATAAATGGTTCAGAAGGGTCGATTTACCGGCATTGGTATACCCCACCAGGGCGGCTACCCTGATTTGGGTTTCCTTCCGGCGGGAACGTTGCTGCCCTCGATGTTTTTTTATTTCTTCAATGGATTTTTCGAGATAGCTGATCTTATCTCTAATCCGCCGCCGGTCTACTTCCAACTTGGTTTCACCGGGGCCTCGAGTCCCAATCCCACCGCCCAGCCTGGACAAAAGAACGCCCTGTCCCGATAATCGGGGCAGGCGATAATGCAATTGGGCCAGCTCTACCTGAAGCTTTCCTTCACGAGTATGAGCACGCTGGGAGAAAATATCAAGAATTAATTCAGCCCTATCCACCACTTTGGTTTCCAGCATTTTTTCAAGATTTCTTTGCTGGGCAGGGCTCAAATCCTCATCGAAAATAATGGTATCGGCCTGATGGTATTCGGCCAATGCCTTTATTTCCAAGGCCTTTCCCTTCCCGATAAATAAAGCAGGGTCAGGCCGGGTCTTTTTTTGCTGGACAGTTAGCAGGACTTCCGCCCCGGCGCTCATTGTTAATTGAGCCAATTCATCCAGGGTCTCAGTTACTTCTGCAGTCAATACTCCTTGCAGCTGTACTCCCACCAGGATTACTTTTTCCGGTTGCTCCTGGTCAACAAGCTTTAAATTGTTTCGAATCTTCGTAATACCTCATTTCCTGTTAGAGGTCTTATTTGGATTCCATGGTAGACTTGAATTTTTCAAGTTCATTGGATGTCACAGAGATTTTCCCTTTTTCAGTGGAAGGAGCTCCATGAGCATGCATATTGATATGTTTCTCCAAGGGGCGTTCAGGGTAAATCGTTGAAATCGCATGTTTGTAAATAAGATATTGAATCTTATTCTCATCCAGGATGACAGTGAAATTGTCGAACCCATTGACCTTACCCTTGATTTTGGAACCGTCAGTCAGAGCCACAGTTACAGGGACATTCTGTCGGCGAGCTGCATTCAAGAAGCTGTCTTGTAAGTTCATTTGGACTTTCGCCATTACCATTAATCCTCCAAAAAGATAGAACCAGATACTTTCCCTCAATAAAAAGGGATTTCAGAATAATATCCTATCAGCAATCTAATGGCAAGTCATCTAGAGTTTTTTTTAGATTATCCTGCCGGGGGGGAAACCTTAATTTCCTACAATTTCCAGAAAATTCGGCCCTTTTCCCTGATTTCAGATAACAGATGGGGATGGTCCCGGTCATACCAGATCAAATGAGGATTACCCCTGAACCAGGTCATTTGCCTTTTTGCATACTGGCAGGTAACCTGGGTAATGATTTCAGGAAGCTGAGAATAGTCCAACCGACCCTCCAAATAATCATTAATTTGCCTGTAACCAAGTCCCTGCATGGAATTTAAAGATGGAGAATAACCCTTTTCTCTTAAAAATATGACTTCATCTACCCAACCTTGGGCCATCATCCTTTCAACCCGACATCCTATTTGTTTATATAATTCAGGCATCGGCATCCTTAAACCGATGACCAAGGATTCCACTGTCGACTGCCTCTGTTTATGTTGCTGGTGGTACCAACTCAGAGGGTTTCCTGTAAATTCATAGACTTCCAGTGCCCTTAGAACACGTTTCCGGTCATTAGGATGAAGCCTTTGTGCTGTTTCGGGATCAGTTTTGATTAACTGTTCATGCAGACGAAGATTATCCCAACTTTGATATTGATCCATCAGGGTTTGCCTGAAATCAAGGGGTATCTTCACTTCTTCAAACAGCCCTTCCAGGAGAGCTTTCAAATAAAAGCCGGTTCCTCCCACCACAAAGGGATTTTTCACTTTTCCAGACAGGGATTGAATAATATCCAGGGTTTCCTGGCGATATCGGTATGCATCATAATGCTCATCAGGGTCTGCGCAATCGATCATTAAGTGGGGAACAACCTGCTGTTCCTCTACAGTAGGTTTGGCGGTTCCGATATCCATATAACGGTAAATTTGCATTGAATCACAGGAAATAATGGGAATATGCCATTCATGGGCCAGTTCCATGGCAATAGCCGTCTTTCCAATACCAGTAGGGCCTACAAACGCCAATATTTGAGGGTTCTCTATATTTCTATTCATCATTTCTAGTTATTATTTTACCAATCTTGAATAAGCTGACTCAAATTACCCTATAACAGGAGGCTAATAAAATATCGTGAGGGTTAAGATATCCCATAATAAAAGCCACCTGCCTTATGGGGGAAACTCCACAGATTATCCTACAGATCTCCCTTTCCAAATGGCTTTTCCTATATAATCGGCTCTGGTTTACTCCGGGCAGGAAGAGTGAAAAAGAAAGTCGCTCCTTGGTCGGGCTGGGCTTCAAACCAGATACTTCCCCCATGCCGATTCAGTATTTTCAGTACGATGGTCAACCCCACACCTGTCCCTTCATATTCTGATTCTTTATGCAATCGCTGAAACACATTGAATAATTGGTCAGCATATTTCATATCAAAACCAATTCCATTATCCTTAATATAATAAACAGACTGGTTATTACCTTCCCATCCCCCGGTCTCAATGACAGCGGTTTCTCTGACCCGTGTATATTTAATTGCATTGGATATCAAATTCATCAGGAGTTCACTGATTAAGGATTCATCCCCAAAAGCTGGAGGCATATCATTTTGGATAAACTGGATTTTTCGATTACTGAGGGTTTCAGCCTGCTCCGTAATCAATGTATTTACCAGCTTTCCCATATCCACTTCCTGTAATGTCATATCTTTTTTATTAAATCTGGATAAAGCTAACAGATCATTTATCATCTCATCCATACGGACAATATTACGGTTTATGACTTCCAAATGATGATCCGTAATCAGATCCAGGTTATCCCCAAGATGGCCTTTATGTAAACTGAAATACCCTGATATTATGCTCAACTTGCCCCGTAAATCGTGGGTCACCATGGAATTAAAGGATTCCAGGTCATTATTAGCATCATGCAATTCTTTCAAGCGGCCTTCCAACTCCTGGTTCAAGGCTTCAATTTTTCTTTCCGCCAATTTACGTTGGGTGATATCCCGGCTGATAACCAAAAGAGAACGGACATTATCTTCACCATCCAACAAGGGAGTAATGACAGATTCCAGGAAGATCTCCTTTCCGTTGATAATAAATCGGTCACTGATACTGGTGGGTGTCTTGTTTTTCAGAAGTTCTTGAAAACTTCTCTCGACTTTATTATGTAAACCCGGTTCTAAGATAGTAAATATATTCTTACCCGGCAATTCTCCCACAGGAATACCCACCTGCCGAGAGGTATATTCATTGGCATAAACAATCTGGCTTTCTGAATTAATGATAAAGATATAATCTTGCGCCGATTCTGCCAACGCCCGGTATTTTTCCTCACTTATCTTTAGGGCATCCTGGGCCTCTTTTTTATCCGTGATATCTTCCAGGATACCTTGATATTGGGCGGATTGGTTTTCGGTATCATATCGAACCCAAATCAACCCATCCACCCATCGCTCTGCCTTGTATGACGTGATGAGACGAAATTGCTCCCGAATGGAATAGATACCCGTATGGTTCAATTTACTTATACATTCTCTTAATTTAGAACGGTCATCAGGATGAATGATATTAAAGAAGGATTGTCTGCCCTGATAAAAATCATCGGGAGTATATTTATACTGTTTAATATTTTCTGATACATATTCGACAGGCAAATCAACTTCAGGTTTCCAGGAAAAAAACAAGATAGAACTTCGGTTAATGATAGATTCGAGTTCCTTCCTGTCTTCATTGATATGCTTAAGGTCTTCCTCATATTTAACCCGGACCGTTATATCCCGGGCGGTCAGCAAGACAGTCTTAATGGTTCCATCGAGAGAATGTAAGGGTTTCAGGATATATTCAAACCATTTGTCGCCATCTTGTGTATGTATCAAAGACTCATCCCGAAGAAACCGCATGGTCTTAATGGAGGTTCGAATTTGTTCCAGTAACTCATCATCATATTCTTTTGGAAATCCCAATTCCAGAAAAGTCTTCCCCATTAAGGCTTCAGGTTTAGCTCCGATTTGCTCGGCGGCATTCCTATTGGCATAAAGGATTCGGCCTTCGGTATCAAAAAGGGCAACAGGATCCGGGCTTCCTTCCAGTACTTCATCAAACAACCTTAACTGCTGAGCCAGTTCTTCAGACAATAATTTCAGAGTCTCAGCATCTTTCTTTTTTTTCCATTGCTGTTCTTGGGAGAGGATGTGGTAAGCCACTGTTTCCAGGAATTCAATCTCGAAGGGTTCCCATTTCCGTCCGGCATTCCGGTAGAAACAGCACAATACTCCCGTTATTTTCCCTGCTAACTGAACCGGAACAAATCCCCCCGATAATAAACAATGGTCGGTAAGATAAGTCAACCATTCCTCCTGAAAATCTGTCAGGGTGGAAAGGTTATCATAGAAAAAAGTCCCCTTGGCTAATATATGCTTCCATAATTGATTGAAATGTTCATCCTGTATCACATGCAAAGCCGGTGGATATTGGTTTTCTTTTAAATCATATTCGGCCTTGAGTCGGGGAGAATCACCTTCTACGCTTTGAAGCCAGATACTGACCCTGTCAGCATCCATCGATTTACTGACAATCTGACATATCCTTTCCAGAGAATCAGTCAGAGACTGTTCAGTGGAATCATTTTCATTAGCCAATTCCAGAAGAGCCTTATGCTGTTTCATGATCTGATAATCTCTTTGCCGACCTATTTTTTCATCTTTGGTCTTCTGGGTTATATCCCTGTCCATCCCCCGATATCCGGCATAGTTTCCCTCATCGTCATAAATTGGAGTTCCATTGGTTTCCAGAACAACCTGATATCCCTCTTTATGGATGGCTTTATTAACCAGTAAGTGGAATTCTTTTTTTTCATTTTCATATTGCTTAAAAATCGGAGATATTCGGCAGGCCTCTTCTTCACTCATCAAATCGAAAGGAGTCTTTCCCAATACTTCATCAGGACTGTACCCCAGGATATTCTGTATCCGAGGACTGACATAGGTATAACGTCCTTCAGGATTGATTTCCCAGAACCAGTCAGTGACAGACTCAACCATCTTTCGATATCGTTCACCGGAGGCCTTCATTTGGGCATTATCCAGATGCTCCTGAGTGATATCCTGGATGAAACCTTCAACGGCCTGGATGACCCCGTCTTCCGCCCTGACCCCGACTCCCTTTTCAAAAACCCATTTAATATCCCCAAAAACAGTCCTGATTCGATATACAATCTCAAAAGGAACATCATTTTCAACCGCTTTATTAATCGTATTATGAACATTTTCCCGGTCTTCAGGATGGATTAATTCATTAAATTCTACCCGGTGATTAAAAAGGATATCTGAGGGCCGATAGCCCAGCAATTCCAGACAATTTTCACTGATATATTCCATGGTCCAATGGCTGTCATAACGGCAACGGTAAGCAACCCCGGGCAGGTTTTCCAACAGGGTATATAATTTCCTCTGATTTTCTTTGAGAATGGATTCTATTTCTTTTCGTTCCGATATTTCCCGCACCAGCATACTGTTGGATTTTGACAGAGCCGCCGTTCTTTCATGGATTTTATGTTCAAGGTTAAGATTGGTTTTCCTCAACTCTTCTTCCGCCAGGATCCGGTTAAACGCAGCTTCACATTGATTGATCAGCGTTTGAAAAACCTCCAGGTCCTCTTGCATATATTGATTGACATGGTAGCTTTGAACAGAGACCACCGCCGCTATCTTGCTGTCAGACCTCAAAGGAGCCACCATAATTGAGCGGGAACGCCGTTCCGCAAACCCAAAAGGCCGCAGTTGCAGTTGTTCTAGATTGATTTCTTCATTTCGATTAGTCAGTTTGGCTTTGCCGGAAATCAAATTCAAGACTGAATCATTCTCGTCATAACTATCCTCCACAGGAACTTCCCGGGTATTCATGCCATCTGAGGGAGTATCTTCTGCATATATATTTTTTAAATATTTTTTATCTGCATCATATAAGTCAAAGTAATATGAATCATAATTAAACATAAACTTGGCTTCTCGGGATAACAGAATTGACAGTTCACGGATGGAATGAATCAAAGCAAGGCTAATGGAAAGCCGTTGATAGGATTCTCTTTCGTTCTCCATACGTTTTCGAAAGGTGACATCGTGGATTATCGTAATAATCCTTTGGACTTTATTATCCTCAATCACCGGGATTTTTTTTGTTTCGGTCAGGATTTCCTGTCCATTTAATACAACTTTTTCTTCCGTCTGGTAGATTTTCCCCTTATCCATCACCGTGTTATATTCAGCCCAGGTAATGGGAGATAAAAATCCATAAATGTCCTTGAGATTCTTTCCGAGGATATCATCTGACTGGCCGTAATGTCGTACCCAGTTCAGGAAGGCTTTATTCACCAGGATAATATTTAAATGACTGTCCACCACATGCATGGGGACATCTAGCGCATCCAATGTCGTTCGATAAGATTCTTCTGACTGCCTGAGTCCACTCTCTAGGCGTTTCCATTCATGATTATGCTTAATATACTCGTGGTGTCTTTTTATTCCATATAAAACCAATCCGATCCCAATAAAACCTATGTAAATTAAAATATGGGGAATTAATGAGCCAAATAAAGAATGAGTAATATTCCATGCCCGCAGTATGAATAACAAAATCACACCCGAGATGGTAAAGAGTAATATCAGGAGCAGTTCTTTAACCAGTTTATTTAGGTAATTATTCTTAGATAAATCCTGCTTTTCTGAGTCCATATATTCCCACAACTCCGGTATTCAATAAAGAACCGGACTCCCCTATGAATATTTTTGTTGATAATCAGATTTTCTAGATTATAGGGGTATCAGTCCGCTATCTCAAGCAGGAATCATAAATCTTTACAGAACCAACCCTTCAGGGGTATCGACAGGCGGTTGGCAGCGACTCTCCCGGCAGAACTGAGCCAGGGGTCTCTGGTTCCGGTTATAGAGTTCCAGGAGGCTCTTTCCGGAAGGGGACATAAGAGACAAATCTGTCCGGTCAGGGTGAATGTATTCCAGAAGGAGGAATGGATAGGGAGAAGATATGGCTTTATCCATAAAAAGCCTGAAGACAGGCTCCTCTGAACGGCCTACAAGGGTTAGTTTAGTAAGGGGTGCTAAATATCTATCGGCAGCAATTCCCATAGCGGAAGCAAACAGTCCGGCATTCGCGACCCTGGGCAGATAACAATTCAATAATTCTCTGGCATAATTCCGGTACACTGAGTTTCCAGTAATATCTCCCAATTGTATAAGGGCCTGAATACACAATCCCGCAGAAGAACTGGAGGGAGTATCCAGTAAACTGATATGGCTTACCAAAAGATACCCTTCCCTGGAATTTTCCATCGGCACATCAGTTCCTCCCTTATCCCCATTTAAATAATAATCCCTGATAATGATATCGGCTGTGGCCTGCGCTGACTTAAGGTAAGAGATATTGCCTGACACTTCATATCCAGCCAGTAAGGCCAGCAACATCTGAACCTGGTCATCCAGAAATCTCAACATATTTTCAGGAGAGGTATCCAGAGTAATTCGATGCGGCCATCCTTTCTGGGGATCCCACGCATTTTCTATAATCGTATCCAACGCATTGCCGGCAATAGCCAAACTGTTTTTATCACTCCAAGACATCCCATATACAATCAAGGCGCGAATCACCATTCCATTCAAATTCACATAAAGGGACTCATCAACCGAAGGTAGCTGTCTCTTCTTCCGTGATAATGATAATTTTTGAAGAATATCCTTCAAGGGAAGCCTATCCAGAAAAAAGGTATTAGTAGATTCACTTTGAACCCATTGAATACCCGGCTCACTTACCACCAATACATGCCTTCCTTCCGCCCCTTGTACCAGGGATTGAGATGAAAGGTCAAACCATTGGGTCAGGACCCTAACTTCTCCGGGTTCCAAAACTTGATGGAGTTCTTCCAGGGTCCAGGTGTAATAACTTCCATCATCCTCTAATGAAATATCCGCATTTTGAGAGGAATAGAAACAACCTGTGGAAGAATCATGAAGACTCTCAACAAGATATTTTTTGATTAATCGGCTGGTTCTTTCAAAGAGAGGATCCTTGAAAATTACGGCAGCCCGGCTGTAGCATATCAATAGTTCTGAATTGTCCACAACCATTTTCTCAAAATGGGGGACTGTCCATCTCTCATCGACTGAGTAACGATGGAAACCTCCCTCCAAATGGTCAAATACTCCTCCCAGGGCCATTCGGGTGAGAGTTGATCTGATATAAGATTCTAATTCCGGGTCATGAGTCTGTTGATATTGATTGAGAGCAAACAAAATTGCGCTGGGATGGAAAAATTTTGGAGCCCTGCCTATTCCCCCATTTTTATCGTCAAAGGCTTGTTTAATGGATTTAATGATTTTTCCAAGGAGAAGAGCAGGCGGGACTGAATCCTCCCCTGTTTCAGGTATTTGAACCCTCAGGAGTTCCTTGATTTTAAGAGACTGCTGTAAAATCTTATCCCGGTTATGTCGATATTCAAAAGCCACCTGTTTTAATAATTCAGGGAATCCAGGCCTTCCATATCGGGTTTCTGGAGGAAAATAGGTTCCCCCATAAAATAAATTTCCTTCTGAAGTCAGGAATCCTGTTAATGGCCATCCTCCGTTCCCGGTAAGGTGACTGACTACTTGCTGATAACGGCTGTCAATATCAGGCCGTTCATCCCTGTCTACCTTAATGGCGATAAATAATTGGTTTATCAGGCTGGCAATCTCGGGATTCTCATAAGATTCTCTATCCATCACATGGCACCAGTGGCACCAAGAAGCTCCAACATCCAATAACACAGGCTTTTCCTGTATCCGGGCTTGGTTGAAAGCCTCTTCACACCAAGGGTACCATTGGACAGGTTGGTGGATCGCCATTTGAAGGTAGGCGCTTTTCGCATCCTTGAGATGATTCAAATTAACAGGCTCTCTTTCTAAAGCTTTATTTAATAATAACCCTGGAAACAGAAGGTTGGTTCCCTGCCCGTTAATTCTCACAGGACAATCGCTTCTTTAGGAGATTTATTTATAATTCTCGACAACACTTATTGCAGCGTCTATCTAAAACCCACCTGCTCACTGTTGACAGGATGCCTCATTCGTATTATGTTAATTTCTTAGCTAGCCCTCTCAGAAGAGTCAATCACCCCAGATTGAGGCTATTTTTGAATATTTTGTCGATATATCCTATTTTTCTATCACATCTATAAATGAAGAGATATGAAAGTAACATAACCCTGGTCATCAAGGCCATGGAAGGAGACAGGGAAGCCTTCAACCTCCTGGTGGATCAATATTATGGGGCATTTATGTGTATAGCCTATTCCCATCTCCCGGATAAGAATCTGGCTGAGGATGTAGTTCAAGAAGCCTGGCTGGATATCTATCATAATTTATACCAACTGAAAGAGCCGGGTAAATTTCTGGCATGGAGCCGGGTTATTATTACCAGAAAAGCCTGGGCCTGTAAAAAGAATAATCCTGACAAAATCAATGAAATAACTATGACCGACTTGACAGATTTGCAGAAGTATTATGTTGAAAAGTCTTCTCTGGGACCGGACCCCCATACCCAAATCAATAATCATTTGGAAATTGAAAGGGTTCAAAAAGCCATCCAACGACTGCCGAATAAATACCGGAAGGTAGCTTCCCTTCATTACGTTCAAGGATTGGATTACCTGGAAATAGCCGCTTTACTGGATATTACCAGATTTACTGCGGATATCCGGTTACGCCGGGTCCGGCATATGCTGCAAACGATTTTAAACGAAAAGGAATTTCTGTGATTCACTGGTTTTACAAAAGATTAACAGATAAACACCTGAATGGTTCCTTATCTGGCAAACAATATGAGGTTCTCTTGAACCATCTGGAGAACTGTCACCAGTGTAAATCTTATTTTGACCAGCAACATCAGTTTGAATCTTCAATACTTCAAGCTTTTTCCAAATATCAATATCCCGCAAACAAACCTGAATTGATTAAAAAACAGGTTCTATCATCCCCTCTAGAAACGTTAAGAGTTGAAAGAAAAGGGCTGAAACCTTTTCTCAATCGAAGAGTTCTCTCCTTTTCCGCGGCGGCAATGATAATGTCTGTCATGATACTTCTTATTTGGACCCTGTGTTTCAATGGAGGCAGGCTCAACCTGGCTCCCATCAAAATTGCCCGTTTTATTGGGGAGGGAATCTCTTATAAACAGGATATTACCAGGATACCCACTCCGGTATTCACTGTTTTTGAATTAACCCAGGGGGGATTTCTTCAGACGGATACAGCCTCTTTTGCCCAAGTTGAGGTAGGCAACAAAATCAAGGTATGGTTGGATAAAGATACCCAGGTCCAATTCTTACCAGAGAAAAAAACAGTTTTAAAAGTGACTAAAGGTCAAATCTATGTGGAGGTTGCCCAGCTCCCCAATCAGTATAAGTTTTCTACTCCAGCCGGTGATGTCCTTGTCCATGGGACTGAGTTTATTATCCGAGTCAGAGAAGATATGAAAACACAGGTGGATTGTTCTCAGGGGACCGTAGAAGCGATAAATACCCAAGGAAGAGTTACCATTCCCAGTCGATACAGTTCCCTACTGAGCCAGGAACAGAAGCCTTCAAATCCGCAACAGCTGACGACTCATCCGGCTGCCCCTTGGAAAGGATTTATTGATAATTATGGGGAAACCGATATATCTACTGGCCCTGACTGGTACCCAGTATATTGTTTTAAGAAAAATCTCCCCGATATCATCTATAACCGGACAAGCAGGTCTATCGTCTCCGGTTCCTATGATGTCTGGTACCTGATGGGACAGGACAGCATGAATAAAGCTATTCAACTGGGTTATAAGTTAGACGATATCCCTTTCTTTTTTTCCAGGTCCTCCAGCGAAGGAATGGTCCCTGTTTATGAACTAATTCATACCTATGAGGCAGCTCCTCCCTATGGTATGGCCACTATCCATTTTTTTACCAGCTCAGCGAAAGAATTGGCTTTTGACCTGAATGATATTAACCGATGGGAAGTAACCAGAATCATGGGCTACACCTATCCCCATGACTCTGATATCCATAGAATCGGAACTTGGGGTCTTTATAGCGTGGCCAGATTCGGGGAAAAAAAATTCGATGCAAAAATGATTTATATGATTGATTCAACCTTGGCTGCATGGGAAATGAAAAATAATCCCTATATGATATATCAGGGATCTGGCACTATTGCCTCTGTTGAAGGGAAACTGATTCCTCCCATCAGGTTATCTCCCAGCGAGAATAAGCTGATTTATGATAAAAAGGTCCAATTTATCTGGAAGCCGGTCCCTCATGCCTATCAATATGAAATCCAGATTTCTTCCCGTCCGGATTTCGCAGAATACCTGATTTCTACTACAACCAATAAGACATGGACTGAGGGTATTCTTCCTTCGGGAAAATGGTATTGGCGGGTCAGGTCTCGTTCCAATTACGGAATTTGGGGAGAATATGGTATCCCCGGCAAGGAGTCCTCTCAATTCCAAATTAAAAAGGCTGGAAATCTGCCAGGTTAACCTCAATTTCACTGGAAGTCTCGACTTCATTTATCAGGCATGTTAGCATAACTTAAAATGGTGGATGATTGGCAGGAAACCGGTTATGCTCAAACCAGATTCGATTACTAAATTTATTAATATAATCGGCACAGACAATGTGTTGACTGAAAAAGAAGATTTATTAACCTACGCTTATGATGGCACCCCGATGCTTCGGCAGTTGCCTGAGGCAATCCTGATTCCCCATACGACCAAAGAAATCTCACAGATAATGCGTTTCTGCCATCAGGAATTGATTCCAGTGGTCCCCAGGGGTTCCGGGACAGGTTTATCCGGGGGTTCCATTCCGGTGGAAGGCTGTATTGTCCTGTTGTTAAATCAACTGGATAAAATCATTGAAATTGATTCGGAAAACATGACCGCCTGGGTGGAAACCGGGGTTATCACCTCATCCATTCATGAAGCGGTAGAAAAAATAGGGTTATTTTACCCCCCTGATCCGGGTAGCATGAAAATCAGTACTATCGGTGGAAATGTAGCCGAAAATTCCGGTGGATTAAGAGGTCTCAAATACGGGGTAACCCGGAATTATGTCCTGGGAATGGAAGTGGTTCTCCCTAATGGAGATATTATCCAGACAGGCAATAAATGCGCCAAGGATGTAGCCGGTTTCAGCATTAAAGATGTTTTTATAGGTTCCGAGGGTACCTTGGGGATTGTAACCAAAGTCTTATTGAAGTTGATTCCCCTGCCTGAGTCCAAAAAAACCATTCTGGCTTATTTCAAAGATATCGATTCGGCAGCTAAAACAGTCTCAGCAATTATTGCCGCCCATATCATTCCCACGACCTTGGAATTCCTGGACCATGTCACTATTGAATGTGTAGAAAACTATACCCATATCGGACTTCCTTTAGATATGGCAGCGGTCCTGCTGATAGAAGTTGATGGCGCAGCAACGGTAGTAGAGGATGAGTCCCGGCAGATTATGGATATCTGTAAAAATCATCAGGCAGCAGAATTCAAGATGGCGAAAGATAATGAAGAGGCTTTGAAATTTGCCTCTGCCAGGCGAAATGCCTTCCCAGCCCTGGCCCGGTATAAACCAACCACCATTCTGGAAGATGCCACCGTTCCCAGAAGCGCGATTGCCCCTATGTTGGCTGAAATCCACCGGATTGCCGAGAAATATCATCTCCAGATTGGGACCTTCGGCCATGCCGGAGATGGGAACCTTCATCCCACTTGCCTAACTGATGAAAGAGATACCGATGAAATCCAACGGGCTGAAAAAGCCTTTAATGAGATATTTGAAAAAGCAGTTGAACTGGGAGGAACCATCACAGGTGAACATGGTGTAGGCCTGGCCAAAAAAGGATTCCTGCCGAAACAATTGGGTGACCCGGGAATTGCTTTTATGCAGTCCATGAAAAATGTCCTGGACCCTCATCAGATTTTAAATCCTGGGAAAGTCTTTTCTCTGCATCCCCGATGTGAAGGGTTGCTTCCTAAAACCCGTGAACAGATTCCCGTAACCCCTGAAAATGAACAGTTATAAATCCATGGATAAAGATAATCAGGAAACGAACCAAAATAAAGTATTATCAGCTTTTATGGGTGTGGATATTCCCCCTTATGGAGATATCCTGAATTGCATGCATTGTGGTTTGTGCTTGTCGGTCTGCCCCACTTATTCCCTGACCCGGTTGGAAAAAGCTAATCCCAGAGGCCGAATTTCCCTCATCAAAGCAGTCGCTGAAGGAGAACTGGCTATCACAGACGGGTTTGTGGATGCTATGAATTATTGCTTGAATTGCAGAGCCTGTGAATCGGCCTGCCCTGCCGGAGTTAAATATGGCGAACTCCAGGAAGCCGCCAGAGCCCAGATTGAAATTTTCCAACACGGTACGATTCCCGGACGGCTCTTCAAGAAATTTATGCTGGAAACAGTTTTCACTTCCTCCCTCCTGTTAAAAACCATGGGATATTCTCTCTGGCTCTATCAGAAAACAGGGATGCAATGGCTGGTCAGAAGTTCCCGGGTTCTGGAGTTCCTTCTTCCCTCCCTGGCCCGGCTGGAAGGATTAAGCCCGGAAATCAAACTACCCTTCTCAGACCAGTCGATTCCTGAACAATGGAAACCTGAGGCCAAACCTAGATATCGGGTAGGTTTGTTGACAGGCTGCATCATGAATATGGCTTTCCCGGATGTGAATCAGGATACAGCAGAAGTCCTTATCTATAACGATTTTGAAGTGATAACACCTAAAGACCAGGTCTGCTGCGGCTCTCTCCATGGGCATAATGGCGACCTGGCCACAGCCAGAAAACTGGCTCGAAAAAATATTGCGGTCTTTGAAAAAGCCCAGGTGGATTATATTATTATCAATTCAGCGGGTTGCGGCTCCTTTATGAAAACTTATGCCCACCTGCTCAGAGAAGAACCAGAATATGCCCAAAGGGCCAAAGTGTTCGAGGATAAAGTCAAAGATGTATCCGAATTTCTGTTAATGACAGGATTTAAGAAACCGGACCATCCTATCCCTCTCAAGGCTACTTATGATGATGCCTGCCATCTTCTCCATGGACAGGGAATCAGCCAGCAGCCCAGAGACTTATTAAATGCCATCCCGGGCCTTGAATTAGTCGAACTGGAAGAGGCCAGCTGGTGTTGCGGTAGCGCCGGTATTTATAATATTGTCCATTATGATGATTCTATGAAAATCCTGGACCGAAAAATGGACCATATTAAAGAAACCCAGGCCCCCTTGGTAATTACGGGTAATCCCGGCTGCCTGGTCCAGCTGAATTATGGAATCAAACGGCACCAGTATAAAGGAAAAGCCATTCATCCGGTGACCCTCCTTAATTTGGCCTATAAAGGTAAGCAACCTGAAATCTCTGAAAAACAAAATTAGAATAACGGGAGTTTAGGAAAGAAAGAATCTCAGAGCCCACCCAATCAGAAATTCGTTATATTTTCCCTGTCAGATAAGCCTTAACCAGATAATAGCCTACCACCCAGACAGTTTTCCAGAATCGATCGGTTTCCACTTATTTTTCGATTATCTCTTTTTATATCAATCTAATATCTTTAGATAACCAATCTTTAAGCCGTTATTATAATCTTTATAGTAAATCTCAAAATTCCTGATTTGCAACCAATCACACTCTTCGGGAGGGATGAAAGTCAAATACATATCCGTCCAATAGGCAGACATCACCAGTCATACCATTTTTCTACTATTGAAGGTTAATAAGGTTTAGTCCAATAAGGTGCTACATAAACCTGGTCCAGCTGGACCTCGGTGGTTGGAACAGCTCCTCCGGAAGGAACCGAATAACTGATTCTCACCTTGGATATCTTATACCAGCTGGAATGGGGTACCGTGAATTGCCAGGCATACGCCGCCCAGGCAAATCGGTTTGGTTGTCCGGTGCTATCAAGCCCCACCGCCGGGCAATATCCATTGACTGCTGAGGAACTGGCATCAATAGCGGCTAAAGGATGGCGCTCCCTGCCTACCGCATCATAAAATTCAAATTGCAATTTTCCGGCTATTTTACTCTGATAGGTTGGGCTGCCTCGGAAATGCAAGGCCGCCGCTATCTGGTCCCACCCGAAAGAGGGTTTAGATGCTGAATCGGGAGTAAGGGTCACATAGATCGGGCCATATTCAACGGCTACCGATTGCCCGGCGCTGCATCTCAATCCCAGCCAACCTTCGGTCCCATTGGTATATTGAACCACAGTCCCCCCGCCGGATGAATCCACCGTCCATGCCTTACTTGTATCCCCTAACCCATTATCAAAAGTCCCAATAGCTGGTAATTGGGTGCTAAGGTCATAACCTATCAATACATCATTGGTATCATGATAAATAACATCCATTTCATCGTCTTCAACATACATAGCCCACGCAGGAGATATACAAGTTAACAGAAGAAAGGATAATCCAAATAATATCATCCTGAATCGTTTTCTTTTATTCATCAGAATCCTCCTTTATTTACTTCAACTCCCCAGGAATACTAATAGATTCAGAGGCTTGTAGGAGTAAGTTCTGATTCTCCACAAACAAATCAGTCCCCATCATATCCGGGTCATAAACATCGTATCCATTGGGGCCATCTCCTCCTAACATATAAACAAACCGACCCCAAGTGGCTATTGAAGCTTTATTTCTAGATATAGGGCTGGAAGTGGCAGTTCGGAAATATTTTCCATCAACAACATTATCCGAGATATCCATCCGGGCAGCAGGATGTCCACTGATTCCAGCCGGCCCTACCCCGAAAAGGGTAGAACTCTGGGTCATGACAGCTAGTTGAGGTTTAAATCCAAAGGGTCCCGGTAAGGCTGTCCATTTTCCTAACGAACCATCAGCCTGGATATCCGAATATTCCAGATAACATCCCGGAGTACCGGATGCTTCTCCCAAACAATAGATTCGATTCCCCCGGTTAAAAGCCAGATAGACAGTCCCGCTGATGGTGCTGAAGGAGGAGGTGTATTGGACATAAGTAGTAATTCCGCCATAAGTCGTATCTATTACCCCATATTCATTGCTGGATAAAGCATATTCTGGAGCCCATGTAGTTGTGCCATATCCCCCAAATACATACAAATTGTTATTCACTATCAGGCTGCCGCAATTAGCCCTGCCTATCCTTAAATCATAAGTTTGAATAGGATCAGAAAGATAACCACTGGAATCGATTGATGCATAATAGACACCAAATGAATTTCGATATTCAGCAGTTGGGATAATATTACCACCAATAAAATAGACCCAATTGCCAGTAGTGGCTATTGTGCAATAATCTTTTCCCATCCCATTGCCCGTTCTAATAGTTGTTGATTCCCCTAAGATGCCATCCGATTCTATTTTAGCTCTTATATATTCATACCCCTGTCCCTGATACAAATATCCATTATGCATAAAAACCGGATCATTAACTCCTGCAAACCCTTCCGTATAGGTCTTCCACCCATCTGCTGACGCAAAACTCAAGGCTAAGGTAAAACTCAAAAGACATAAAGTTAATCCGGATAATTTAAACCATTTTATAAATCTCATTGTATATACCTCCATTTATTGGCGTTAGTTCTAATAATAATAATTAATTACCTGTAGTTTTATTTTTTTAATGTGGACATCCGTGGTAAAAGGTAAATACTTATCATAGGCATCCGCCCTATAAACCACTCCTATATACCCCAATATGAAATAATTGGATTGAGTAGGGAGAATCCGCCAGGTATAGGTTGTCCAGGCAGTATTAATCATATAAGTTCCATAGCTAAATTCCTTTTTAGAAGTATCATAAGAAATTCCCTTCATAGAAACAGCTTCAAGGAACCCCTGAGAAACACCTGGCTGACGATAACTCCCCCAGTTTCCAATATAAGCGCTATTCACCTGTGGCTGTAGTTGCCCGAATATTGTTCCACCCCCATAAGTGATTGAAGGACTACCCCGGAAGGTTACAGTCACCAAAAATTCTTCTCTTCTGATGGTAGAAATATCCATCGGAAAAGTTAAATTGGGACCGACAGCTACACTGGCTCCTGCTATGGTATTATTCACATTACCAAAACACCTGAGAACAACATAACTGTCACTCCCATAGGTTTCAAAAAAAGCAGTTGAAGTATTATAGTTTCTGTCCCAATTAAAGACCCAGGAATTAGTTGATGTATCCCCAGAAGCAAAATACATCTGTCCCCCATGCGGCAGGATACCACTAATATCAGTAGTCGAAACTCCCGCCCAGGAAAGGGTTCCTGTTGTTAACAGAATTAATGTCAATAAATATTTCATTAGTTTCATCATCTAAAAACCTCCTCTAGCTTTCATCTACCCGAATTGCATAGAGTTCAATTTTATTAATGATAATTCCGCTTTTATAGGGTTGATTGGGCATCCCTTCATATCCCAGATAGATATTGCGAATTTGCCACCAGTCCCCTTCTTCGGGAGGAATGAAAGTCAAATACATATCCGTCCAACTGGTTGCCATGCAATAAATCGGTTGCGATGTACTAACATTAAATCCCCCTAATTCATAGATTCTTGTATCAACCGCAAAGGGTGGATTGGCAATAGTAGTACAGGACAACCCTCCTTGCAGAAAAACATAGAAATTGCCACTTAGATAACTGCTGCTTTCGCTCCAACAGGCTGGAGTAGATGCCATATACTGGATTTTAAACATCAAGGCATCATGGACGATCTCGGTTTTATCAGGATTTAAGGAATTAATCGGCTCATAGGTGCTTGCACCCGAATAAGTTTGGATCCCTACAAGAACACTGTTTGTTGTATTGCAGTAATTTGACTTCAGTAACACTCCTGTTTCATTAAGGCAGGTAACTATAGATACTTCCGAAGGGAAAGCGGTATACCAGCCATCCAAGGTGCTGAAATCAGAATTATGGATAGATCCGGTTATATTAGTCGTCGTAATTTTATAGGCCTTCGAAGCGACTGAAATCATACAGGCTGAAATTATTAATACTAAATAGAATATCTTCTTCATGGCTGAACCCTCGATACAGAAAGATAGATTTGATCAATCTGCAGTTCTGATGCTTCGCCGGTTCCTCCCGTATAACGCAAAACCATATTGCTGATTTGATGAAAATCTGGAGGGATAGCGGTGACACAAAAAGAATCTTCCCTGAATCCAAGGGCAGTTTGCGTAAAAGATTGGTTATGAAAATCTTTCCTCAAGGCGATGGGAAGATTATTATGAGTAGTAGTATCTCCATAGAGAAGGATTTCCAAGGAACTGCCATTAGGAATCACATTGTAATTAGGATAATTCAACCGATATTTTACGAATACCTTAATTTCATCCATGAGAGTGGAAGGATCCGCCATATTCACATTGAAGTTACTGGGAAAGCTTAAAGTTACAGCTCCCCCCTGGGAATAGCACTTCAACCCCACCCAGCCTTCGGTGGCGCCGGTATAGCTAATAAGGGTAGAGACTCCGGTTGTACTGCATGCCCAGCCCGAGGTTCCAAAAGTAAAGGTTCCGGCATAAGGCAACCGATAAGTCAGGTCTTTTTCTAAGTTCGCATCCCCAATATGGGGATTTTCAATACTGCAAACATAGACACAGACCGTATCTAAGGCAGGTGTATCATCCGTACAGTTGTCTTTATATAAAGCCTTATCATCAACTGTTAATATAGAGTAATAGAGCCCAAACTCATTATATATATGGCTAACTGCAGTTCCTGAACTATGATTCCCATCACCCCAATTCCATCCATATTCAATCTCATCTAATTCTACCTCCCCGTCAAAATAATCAATATCGTAAGAAGCGGGCTCAGTTCCACCCGGACCCTGGGCTTTAAAATAAACCATCCATCCGGTGCAAACAGAAATTGGACCATCCGTCCAACCGGAAACAGAATCATAACTGGCCACTGCATCCGCATAGAGAGGCTCGCCAGCATCAAATATCCATGAATACGCTGAAGTGTATAGGGAAACAATGATAAATAATAACAATTGACTAATAAGCTGATATTTCTTCATCTTTCATCCCCCTTTTGGATTTTATCTATAGCATTGACTCCTTCTTTTGATAAAACAGCCCAGTTGGAAGATGAATAATTTGAAATGACTTGTTGATAGTTGCTTTTTGCCTGAGTTAGTTGATTATTTTTCAGATAAAGATTGCCTAACCGATAAAGATATTGAGGCTGTAACTCAGAGGAAGTGACGGTGGCCCCAATCATTTTTTGCAATTTTGCAATCGCTATGGGATATTCTTTCTTCAAGGTATAACAATAAATTTCCATGTCATCACATTGGAGATTCCATTTATCATTGATTCCCAGGTTTCGGATATTATTGATATAAATCAATGCTTCATCATAATTAGACTGATGCATCCTGATTTCGCTTAACCCTTTATAAGCTTCGGCTTTCCCCCAGCGATAGTTTGGGTAATCCTTGAGTACTTTCTGATAAATTGATTCAGCGCTGACCCAATCGTTTTTATTAATACAGAACCGGGCTTTTTCACAGTAGGCGGTGGCTTCATCAGGAGATCCTGGATACTCTTTTAAAATAGAGTTGAATGATGATTCTAAAAGGCTGTCATCATCATTCCGATGGCCTATCCACATCAGGTAAAGAAACCCCTTGGCGCGATAGGGACTATCTTTGTATTGGCTGGTGAGAGAGGTTAGATATTGCTGGGCTTCAGTTAAGTTATTCCGATCATAATACCATTTGCCTAAAAGATATTGCAGGTCATCCATAGCGGGAGATTGGGGGTTGCGTTGCAGGAGAATTTGGCAGGTTTGAATAGCTTCTTTACTGTCTCCCAGTTTCAGGTAAGTTTTGATGAGATAAAACTGGGAACTCTCTTTGGTTTGAGAACCGGTGGTGGAGGATTCGTAAGCCTGGATAAAAGCAGTCGTCGCTTCGCCATAATGGCCGGACTCCAGAGCCAACCTTCCGGTTTCTAAATAATTTTCAGCAACCCCTCCCCATCCCGGAGCCACTATAAGGGTTAACATCCAACAACAGAACAGTTTCCAAAGAAGGAGCTTGTCTTGTCTTGTCTTGTCTTGTCTTGTCTTGTCTCCATTATTTCTAATGAACCTCCATAATTCGATTTTGTGAATTCTGGTAGTCCTATCAGCAATATCGGCTACTCAAATAGCAATATACACTTACATCCGTTTCATGTCAACCTGTTTTACAAAAATTATTATGTTATTTTATGAATTCTTGCCTTTACTATAGTTAGAAGGCTATAAGATTATCATGAACAAGATAGTCTCTGATTTTATCTGGTTTATTTTAACAGTATTTATTTTGAATGAAGCTAAGTAGTTCTACATTCCAGATTAGGACTAAATATTTTCAACCCCTAAATTTATCCGTTTAAACATTACTTTAAATCCATACTTTTAATGGGTTCCGGATTCCGGTTTTATCCACCAACTCCTTCATTAATTTCATCCCGTCCCAGGGACTTATTTCCCAATCGCTGTATTCAATTCTCAACGCTTCTTCGCTTCCCATTTCCTTCACCTCTTGGGTGTTCCCTTTTTTGCCTCCAATTATTTTATGGGCCTATTCTGCTCCTCTTTATTTCTATTACATGTTTAAGATCAAATAATAAATCTTTAGTTATAGTAACTATGCCATTAAGATAACTGTGGTATCCTGCATTTATTTAATAGAGATCTGGCAGCTCACTGCAAGACCAGTGAAGCACATAAGACGTTAAGGAAATAATTTGTAATATTATTGATATTATTGAAGATAATAATATATCTTTAAACAAACAGTTCATATGTTTTGACAGCTGTCAAAACAGGGAAGACGGTCAGTCGGTGGGAATGAAGGTTACCAGTTTTACAGGAGAAAACGGGTCATCAGGAAATCACATAAATAGCATTACGGGCAAATAGATTCGGCAGAATATTCACAAGGTTGTTTTTGGAGAGATAAACAGTTTTCTCGACATTAACACCCCTTCGGCTGCAATAAAGGTCAAAATCCCGGATGCTCAAGAAATGCAGGTTGGGGGTATCATACCAGTCATAAGGCAAGGAAGGGGTAACCGGCACCCTGCCACGAAAAAATATCTGGAGCCTGGATGTCAGATAACAGAAATTGGGAAAACCGATAATCACTTTTCGGCCGACTCTCAAAGCTTCCTTGATGACGGCATCCGGTTTTCTAAGCTGTTGCATAGTCTGATTGAGAATCACATAATCAAAAGAATTATCCTGGTAATCAGATAATCCCGTATCAAGGTCGCCATGATACACACTGACCCCTTTTTCCACACACTTAAAAACACAATTATCATCGATTTCGATGCCCTGTCCTTTGACCTTATTTTCTTTGACCAGCAGGGCCAGCAAATCCCCTTCCCCACAGCCTAAATCCAGAACCGTGGATTGAGGCTGGATGATATCGAGGATAACTTTATAATCAAGCTGTAATTTCTCAGATTTCATAGACTTGGGTTACCTGTATTTCTTCATAGACTTTTTTCAAGAAATGCCTGATAAGATGGGATTCTTCCTCAATTTCCAGGAGGAAGGCATCATGTCCATAGGTAGACTCGATTTTACAGGAGGTGGCATTCACCCCTGCCATCTTGCAGGCTTTCACAATTTCATGGGTTTGATAAGGGGGATACAGCCAGTCTGATTCAAAGGCAATAGCCATCATCCTGGATTGGATTCCATTAAAGACCTGGGCAAGAGGTTCCCCTCTCGAAGCATCATATAAATCCATGGCCTTGGTAATATAAAGATAAGAATTGGCATCAAACCTTTTCACAAAGGCTCCCCCCCGATAAAGGAGATACCCTTCTACTTCAAATTCTGCGGTAAATTTAAAAGGCTGCTTCTCGGTCTTGACCTGCCGGCCGAATTTCTGTTCCATAGAGATATCACTCATATAGGTGATATGGCCAATCATCCTGGCTACAGCCAATCCCTTGGAAGGGACAGCCTTGCCATAATAATCTCCCTCCATCCAGTCCAGGTCAGACATAATGGCTTGCCGCCCCACTTCATTGAAAGCAATCTGCTGGGGAGAATGCTTATAGGCAGTGGCTATGACGATGGAACTCTGGATTTTAGGATGTTTGGATACAAACCATTCCAGGGCCTGCATGCCTCCCATGGAACCACCGGCTACTGCCAGCAATTTTTTTATTCCAAAATGGTCAATCAGCTTTTCCTGGGCATTCACAATATCCCCGATGGTGATAATGGGAAATTCCAATCCATAGGTTTTACCCGTCTTGGGATTCAAAGAAGCGGGACCTGTAGAACCTTTACATCCCCCTAAGACATTGGAACATATGACAAAATATTTATCCGTATCAAAGGCTCTGCCCGGGCCGACCATCTCATCCCACCAACCCGGTTTCTTATCCCCTTCATGCCAGCCTGCTACATGAGCATCACCGGTCAGGGCATGCAGGATGAGAATAGCATTATTCTTCTGCTTATTCAGTGTCCCATAGGTTTCATAAGCCAGGGTGACCGGACCCAGTTTTTCTCCCAATTCCAGAAATAGTTCATCAAAGGTAAAAAACTGTGTTTCCACTGTACCTATGCCATTGGCCTTTTCATCCATGCATTCATTCTCCTGCTTACAAAATAACATTACTTAACATTCTATCCCATCAGCGGGGATTAGCTTTAAATGTCCTGAGACTACCGGCTTCTACTCACCATCCCAAAACCGGCAAGACAGGACCCTGATTATCAATTTCTATTTTACAGCTTTATTCAGGGCCTGATCCAAATCCGCTTTCAGGTCTTCAGCATCTTCGATACCGACTGACATCCTGATGAAATCAGGAGTAACACCAGTGGCTGCTTGTTCTGCTTCAGTGAGCTGCTGATGAGTGGTTGAAGCCGGATGAATCACCAGGCTCTTGGCATCCAGGATATTGGCAACATGGGAATATAATTCGACAGAATTGATAAACCGTTTCCCGGCTTCAATTCCCCCTTTGATACCAAACCCTAATAAAGCCCCAAACCCTTTTTTCAGGTATTTCTTGGCCAGCTCATGGCTGGGATGGTCTTCCAGTCCGGGATAATTGACCCAGCTGACAGCAGGATGAGCTTTTAAATAATGGGCAATCTCCAAAGCATTCTGGGAATGTTTCCACTGCCGGAGGGGAAGAGTCTCTAATCCCTGTAATAGTAGAAAAGAATTAAACGGTGACTGGCAAGGACCTAAATCCCGAACCAGATGGACTCGGGCTTTGAAAATATAAGCCACATTTCCCAACCCGGGGAAATTTCCAAAAGCCTTCCAATAATTTAATCCATGATAACTGGGGTCATCTTCAGTTAATTCGGGAAATTTGCCGTTATCCCAGTTAAATTTCCCGGAATCGACAATGACACCGCCGATTGTGGTGCCATGTCCGCCAATCGCTTTGGTTGCTGAGATCACCACAATATCCACTCCATAATCAAAGGGCCGGCATAATCCGACTCCCACGGTGTTATCCACTACCAGGGGAATCCCTGCCTCATGGGCAATTTTCGACAAAGCATCAAAATCAGGCACATCCAATTTGGGATTGCCTACAGTTTCGGCATAAATAGCCTTGGTCTGCGGAGTGATGGCTTTCCTGAATTCTTCCGGTTTGGTGGAATCCACAAAGGTCACATTCCTGCCTAATTTGGGAAACGTATAATGGAATAACTGGTAAGTCCCGCCATAAAGATTATTTGCGGAAACAATCTCATCCCCCGGCCGGGTAATATTGATTAAGGCCAGGTGGATGGCTGCCATTCCGGAGGATGTAGCCAGGGCTCCGGTCCCACCTTCAATGGCTGCTACTCTTTTTTCAAATACATCATTGGTCGGATTCTGCAGCCGGGTGTATATATTCCCTAATTCTTTTAATCCGAATAAATTGGCGGCATGTTCCGTATTCTTGAATACATAAGAGGAGGTCTGGTAAATTGGCACAGCTCTCGCGCCGGTAACGGGATCAGGCACCTGTCCGGCATGTACAGCTATAGTTTCAATTCCTTTGTATTTCATTTTATTTCCTTCCTGGATGGCTGCCTGTGTTCTGACGGCAAACCCTCCAACCTCGCTGACGATGAGTCTTCAGCCACCCCCTGCTTGTTTTCTTTTATCGGGATGGGTTTAACTAATTAAAATAACATGAATTTAAATAGTTTACATAATTAAGTATCCCTAAGATGTAGTTTACCATTGAACCCTCAGGGAAGGGAATAAGGAAAGAACCCTTTCCTGGAAGATAAAGTTATCCCCTTGACAAGGCTGCTTAACATAAAAAGAGAAACGGAGCGGTAACGGAGAGGGTCTGACCTACTCCGTCATCTCACCGTTCCAAAATAGGAATAATTCCGAAAAAGAGACCCGATGAACCAGAGGGGAAATCAGTTTAGCCGGAAATCAAAAAAGAAAATAAAAATGACCCGATTACTCATATCGGAGAGCTTCAATGGGATTCATATTAGCAGCCTTGGAAGAGGGGTAAACCCCGAAAAACATACCTACAAAAACAGAAAAGAGGAAAGCAATAAGAATCGAACTGGGTAAAATCACTGAAGGGATTTCATTGGTAGAAAGGATTGTAATGGATTTCGCCATGGCAATCCCCAGCAGGATGCCAAGAGTCCCGCCCAAACCGCTGATAGTGCCGGCTTCCACGAGGAATTGCAGGAGAATATCTCTCCGTTTGGCGCCGATAGCTTTACGAATACCGATTTCCCGGGTTCGCTCAGCAACCGATGCCAGCATGATATTCATGATTCCGATACCGCCAACCAGAAGAGAAAGTGCGCCGATGGCTCCAATCACCAGGGTGAAGATATTCATGGCGGTGGTAATCTCTTTCTGGATATCATCCGGATTCAAGACCCGGTAATCCCCCTTATTCTCATGTTTCTCCTTGAGTTTGGCTACAATCTCATCTCCAATTTTCTTTGATTTGGAGACATCCTGCACATGGACAGAAATGGATGGAAGGGTATCCATCTGGGCCATTCTAAGCAATACTCTGACCGGGATAAAAACGGTATTGGGTCCAGACCAGAAGAATCCCATGCTGGCTTCTTCCTTGCCTAGAACCCCAATCACGGTAAAACGATTACCATTGATATTGATACTCTTGCCGACTACATCATCGGGAAGGACGGCCCGCTTGCCTGTTTCCACAGAAAACAAAGAAAGGGCCGCTTCCCTTTTTAGGACACAGACTCTCTGTCGAAAGTCGTTATCGATATCGGATAACAACCTGCCTTTATCTATTTTCATGCCGGTGATCCCGAAGAAATCCTCGGTAACACCCCGAATTTCCATTGGAATGGATTTTATTGTGGATTTAACCTCTCCATTCCACTGGGCCTGGGGAGCTACATCAGTAACCCCGGGGACCTCTCGGATCATATCCAAATCGTCCAGAGAGATTTCACCGGACCGCTGGGTTTTAGGGTCCCAGTTTCTGAGAATATAGATGCTATTGGCGCCCAGCCCGGAAAACTGATCCAGGATTTTAAATTTAAGCCCATTGCCGATGGCGACAATAATAATGACTGAAGCAATCCCAATGATGACTCCCAGCATAGATAAAAAGGTACGCATTTTATTGACCCGGATATCCACACTTGCCATCCGAATGCTTTCTCTAATATCCATTTATCGGGAGCCTCCCAGTCTTTCAGATTCAGGGACAGGTCGGTCACTGATAATCTGTCCATCAAGAAGCTGGACAATTCGATGGGAATAACGGGCAATATCAGGTTCATGGGTTACCAGGATAATAGTTGCCCCTTCCTGGTTGAGCTGGGTAAATATCTCCATGATTTCCTTGCTTCGATAAGAATCCAGATTGCCGGTGGGTTCATCCGCTAAAAGTATGGAAGGTTGGTTCACCAAGGCTCTGGCAATCGCCACCCGCTGCCGCTCACCGCCGGATAATTCATTCGGCCGGTGTTTGGCTCTGTTTTCCAACCCAACCCGTTGCAGGGCTTCTTGTCCCCGCCGCCGGCGTTCCGAGGTTGATAATGATGCATAAATCATGGGAAGTTCCACATTTTGCCGAGCTGTATATTTGGATAGAAGATTGAAATTCTGAAAGACAAATCCAATTTTCTGATTTCGAATATCCGCCAATTCATTTTCCGAGAGCCGGGTAACCTCAATTTTATCGATGTGATAGGACCCCTTATTAAAAGAATCCAGGCAGCCGATAATATTCATAAGGGTAGATTTTCCTGACCCTGAAGCCCCCATAATAGAGACAAACTCCCCTTCCTTCACTGATAAGGAGATATTATCCAGGGCCACAACATCCGTTGACCCGATATTATATGTTTTTGTTATTTCAGTCAGTTTGACCATAAGGTATCAGGAATCCGGGAAAGAAAAAATCCAACTCTATTTTCCAGCTTTCTCACCCTTATTGATTTCTTCAGATAATTTGGTTACCTGTTCCAGTAAAATTGTAAATGAGGGGATAGCCATGGACCCATGGGTAAAACCCTGGAGCTCATAGAGAGTCGTCTTTTTATGCCCCGCTACCTTCATCATTCGCATCAGGTAAGCATTCTCTTCATATCGGCCCAGCATTTCCAGTTCCCGGTCTCCGGTAATCAATACCAGGGGAGGAGCATCCGGCCGAACATAATATAAGGGAGCATATTCATCAATCGTCGGTTGAGTCGAAGGAATCCCTTTTTCCTTGCGAACGGTAAAATGAGTAATAGCCTGGCCGCTGAATGGAATCAACCCGGCAATCTGGTTGGCATCTACCCCATATTTTGCCAGGAGTTTTTTATCCAAACCTGCCATCAGGGTCAGATACCCCCCGGCCGAATGTCCGGATACATAAATCTGCCGGGTGCTTCCTCCATAAGTCTCGATATTTTTGAAGACCCAGGCAATAGCTGCGGCGGCATCATCATTATATTCAGGACATTTCGCTTTGGGACTTAACCGGTAATTCACTCCCACTACGGCCATTTTTTTATTTTTTAATTGTTCGGGAATAAATTTACTCCCCGAGACGATCCCCCCGGCATGGAACCAGATAATCGTGGAAAAATTCTTAATGCCTTCAGGATAGTAAACATCCAGAAAACACCGTTCTTTCATATAATCATTAAGGATCTCGGTGCTGTCTGTCCGATAGAAAATATTGGATTCAAACCCATAGGTTATGGGAGTGGCTGAAGGGGCCGCTCCCGCTAGAGAACTTAATACTAACAAGGCCAAAACTAATACCAGTGCCCTTAATCCTGTATTTCTCATTTTTTAGTTTTTTCCTTTTCAACGAAAGAATTTTCTTTTAACCGGTCTGCATTTTTGAGAGCCACCTGCTCGCCTTCCTTGAGACCTTTAGTAATGACGATATATTTCTGATTGGCAGAACCCACAGCCACTTCCCGGCGATGAGCCCGATTCTTATTGATGACAAATACCAGATTTTTTCCATCTTTCTTAATAACAGCCTCTATCGGAACCCGGAGTAAGTTCCCGGATTTTTCGATCTGGATTTCCGCATCAACAGAAAGGTTGGGCCGAACCGGCCGCTGGTGAGTACTGTCAATCTGAAGGGTCACTTCAATTTGGGCAAAGGTTTCCCGAGTCGCTTGAGAAGCAATCTCCGTAACATGGGACTCTAATTTCACATCTTTGAAAGCCTCTGAGCTGATGAGGGCCGGCTGCCCGATTTTCACTTTACTGATATCCAGTTCATCCACTTTAACCTTGGCATTGAACCGGCTGACATCGCCAATGGAAAAAATCTCTTCGCCAAACCCGACATATCTTTTTTCTTTCAACAAATCCTCGACAATGGTCCCAGTAATAGAGGCCCGGACAATGGCCTGATCCAGTTTTCGTTTAGCTTCTTTAAGGTCTGCCTGAGCCAATTCAATCTCCCATTTTGCTTCACTAAGACTTTTGGCAAATTTCTCTTTTTGGGATTTCAGCTGTTGCTCACTTCCCTGATAATCCAATTTTGAAGTATCCAGATTTCGTTCTGCTTCTTCCAATTGCCGGCGAGTAATGATTTCTTCCTTATACATCCGACGCATGGTTTCCAGATTTTTGACGGCATAGTCCAGGGATATTTTGGATTTCTCTAAGTCATTTTTGGCATTCAATTCCTCGGAAGGACCCGTTGTCTCAATCAGGGTCTTTAGATTATTTTGAAGCCTTTTCAATTTAATTTCAGCATCCAGCAACTCGTTTTTAAGTTTCGTCTGGTCCACTATCAGAAGGACATCCCCCTTTTTAACCACATCCCCTTCTTTCGCCAATTTTTCCAGGACATTGCCTTCCACTTCCACCCGAACCTTATTTTTTTCACCCGGCTCAATGATTCCTGTGGCTTGGACCACCTGCTCCACCGGCCCCTTGTCCACTTTTCCAATGGTAATTTTGACCGCATCCCGCTTGGAGCCGAAAATCTGATTTACGGAGAGCAATAAACCGCAAATCACAATAATCACCAGGGTGATAATAATTCTTTTAACAGGTTTCTTCATAAGCTGAAAGACCTCAAGTTAAAATTGCTGGATTATTCAGAATCGACTGATTCAGAAGTTTGGTTGTAGGCTTTGGGAAACAGTTTAGGTCCTACAATTCCACCGACTATTACGCTAACAGTCGCTGTTACCAACCAGAGACCCAGAATGATAATAGCCGCTTTTTTTCGGGAAAATTTATAGACAACAGAGACACCGGTTATACACAGGAATAACATCCAAAAAGCAAACACATCAAACTGAGACAACAGACTGAATATTAATGGTGAGACCTCATCCTTTTTCACCAGAATGGATAAATTTGCCATTAAAGGGGTGAAGGAGGTTGGATTAAGTAAAACATAGGCAGAGAAAAGAAGTGAGAATATCAGGTAAGGAACATAAGCATATCCTATTACCGTTAACAGGTTCTTATAATTACCTTTCCCATTCATAAAAGGAGCAATGACATGAATAATCCCGGATTTCAATAAAATAGAACCCAGACACCATATGATTGCAAAAATAATTCCCACAATAGCCCCTACCCACATAAATATCTGGGGGTTAGCTTTATCCGGCATTTGACTCATCTTATCCATAAATTCTGGATTTCTAAAAGATAAGATAATTCCGGCACTTCCAGAAATCAAAGTGACTACTAAAGGAATTAACAAAGCTGTTATTAAATCCGGCTTTTCATCTAACTGGCGGAAAGTTTCCGCCGGTTCATAGAAGACTCCAGTAATACGACCCAGCCAATTTTTTCTGGGAACAGATATACCATTGGTTTGATTGTTATTAGATTCCATTAGATTCCTCCACACTCAACAAAGCCAATGAAATATTATCAAAAATCTATCCCATTAACAAATCAAATCGGAAGGAGGGATTTTGGTAATGAACGAATCTTCAATATACTTCCATCCTTATGATATTTCTTAACTTCCTATATTAATAATCATTCCTAAAATAAAGAATAATCAAATATCCCTATCATGCGGAATCGGATCAGCTGGTTCTATGAGATGCAATAGATTTGCCCAGGAAGATAGTCTCATTGAATGGTTAAAAAGCATCCAAGTCTCTCCCTACCCAAGAAACTCTTTTGACAGCTGTCAAAATGGATAAAGCATATCTTTATAGATATCTATTTAACCTTATTTCTATCAATATACTATAAAAATCCCCACCCGCTTAATCACTACCTTTTGACACCCGATTAGGCTATAAAAATCAGTAATAGTATCCGGGAAGATAACCGTTATTTTGACTAAATAAAGAAATCTTTTATTTCGAAGATTTCAGATAATAGGAATATAAAACATGTTCTTTTAAAGGATTCCCGGACGGAATCCGAGGATGTAAAAAATCCCGGTCTTTGGTCATTCCAATTTTCCTCATGACATTTTGGGATCTTATATTTAATTGAGCTGTCATACTGTGAATCAAATCTAAGTCCAGATTCTTAGCCGCATAATCCAGGCAGGTTTTGGCTCCTTCGGTGGCATAACCTTTCCCCCAGGAAGCCTGATTTAATCTCCAGCCGATTTCAATACAGGGCGTAAAATCAGCCTCATAAGTCACCCGGGAAAACCCGATAAATCCGATAAAGTTTTGTCCGGCTTTGGTTTCCACCGCATAAAGCCCGAAACCCAGTTCTCTAATTTCATCCACAATCCGTTCATAGAGGGCATCGGATTCTTCTTCAGATAAAGGTTTTACGAAGAACTCCATCACTTGGGGATCTCCGTTCATCTTTCGAAAATCAATTTTATCCTGTAGGGTCCAATCCCGAAAAATCAATCGTTCTGACTCGAAATATTGCATGGAATACCTGCCTTCTATTCTTGAGAAAAAGGGACTTTGAAAAAATCAGGGACTTTGATGATTTTGCCATCAAAATCCACCATGGCAAATTTAAGCCGGGCGCTCATTACCAAGGTTCCCTCTTCTTTTAATATCTCATAATCTTGAGCAAAACTTGCTTTTCGCCAGTTAACAAAGACTCCTCTGATAGTAATCCAGTCATCGCAAACTAAAGATTTATGATAATGAAGCTCCGCATCCACAACCACCGGAAATGCATTATTCAGGCGAAAATCATTAAAACTGATTCCCACCTGCCGCATAAAATCACATCGGGCTACTTCCAGGTATTTCAGATAAACCGAATTATTTACATGTCCGAAAGAATCAATCTCGGTAGAATTGACCCTTATATTTGTTTCAAAGACTTTCACTAATATACTCCATAAATAAATTATTGAGGGTCCACAAAAAAGAAAGGGGATGCCAGTAATTTCTGATGAACCTTTTCCCAAAGAGAAGTTGCTTCAATAAGATAGGAATCAGCCTGACGGACTTTACCCCGGAGTATTTCATCTCCGGAAAGAACTTCCGCTACCCGGTCATACCTCTGTTTCCATCCGGCAAAATTATGGCGCCGACATTCCATTTGGGTTTCTTTCCCATCTTCATGGATAATCTGATAATGCTGCATCTGCCGGAATAGATAACTGGGTTCCACCAATTCTTCAATACCATGCATGGAGGTATTAGGACATAAACCGCATCCTAGCATCAGAATCTGCCCCTGATAATCTTTCAGGAGATGAAATGGGGAATGGGGTCCAACAGGAGTATGATCCAAATAATGGTTCTCTAAAAGGGAAATAACTTTATGGCCGGTTCCACAGACTGAATGAGTTGGATTCACACTGCGTAACGTGCCATTCCGAGTCCGGAAATATTCAGGTATCCATCCAATGCAGCAGGGCGTATTCCTGACATCAAAAACAGGATTATCGGCATTCACCGTGGCATAACTCAATGCCGGGATCAAGAGGGTTCCCTCCGAACCTAAGGCCTCCAGTAATCCCTGAATAACCGTTTCAGCTCCCCCCGGCACCTGCCCCAGGGACTTCAATGATGAATGCACCAGCAAGACGCCCCCGGAACGTACTCCCAGGCTCTCCAGATCAGATTTCATTTCTTGGATATACGCGTTTTCTGTCATACTCAGGCTCCTGTTGCCTTCAAGATAAACTCATATTGTAATCAATGTTATCACAAAGGATTTCCCGGGAAACCAACAGATTTCTTCCCTGAATCGATATTTTCATCTTGACAAAAGGTCCATTTCTAATTAATCTACGAGTAACTTGGGATGCACCACAAATTTCTAATGGGAGGGTTCTATGTTTGGATTTGGGGATATCTGGGTCACTCTGGCCTACCTGCTGTGTATCGGCAGCACACTGTTCTGCATAATCTATGGCATTAGACATTGGAATGATGATGTTGAGATGCCTACACCAACTCATCCGGAAGATGAAAACACTGACTTCGAGGATACCATTTAAGGGGGTATAACACCATGAATTTAGAATTACTGGCTATTATTGTAGGCGCATATACCCTGGCCATTGGATACCTGGGATGGCTGGGCTATAAAAAAACTAAAACCGCATCGGATTACCTGGTGGGAGGCCGGCAAATACATCCCATGCTGATGGCTTTGGCCTATGGAAGCACTTTCATCAGCACCTCTGCCATTGTCGGATTTGGAGGGGTTGCCGGGATGATGGGGATGGGAATTCTCTGGCTGACTTTCCTCAATATATTTGTCGGCATATTTATAGCGTTTATATTTTTTGGAAGGCCCACCCGCCGTTTAGGGGCGCAACTGGATGCCCATACATTCCCTGAACTGCTGGGACGACGGTATAACTCCAGGTTCATTCAGGGGTTTTCCGGGACAATTATCGCTTTTCTGATGCCGCTTTATGCGGCGGCCGTCATGATTGGTGGTGCCCGTTTTCTGGAAGTCCAACTGAATCTTGATTTTAAAATTGCCTTGTTTGTCTTTTCCTGCGTAGTCGTAACCTATGTCTTCTTTGGCGGATTAAAAGGAGTCATTTATACCGATGCCCTCCAGGGAAGCCTGATGTTTATCAGTATGGTCATTCTCCTGGTTATTACCTATAACAAACTGGGTTGGCTCCATTCCCATGCAGATTTAACAGCCATGGCGGCCCAGGTACCTCAAGGCCTGATTGCCAAGGGACATCAAGGGTGGACTGCCATGCCGAGATTCGGCTCACCTCTATGGTGGCAGATGGTATCCACCATCATCTTGGGAGTGGGGATCGGGGTTCTGGCCCAACCTCAGCTAGCTGTCCGCTACATGACTGTCAAAAGTGGAAAGGAACTCTATCGGGCCCTGGTTCCGGGCAGCATTTTTATCATGGTCATGACAGGTGTCGCCTTCATCGTAGGCGCCCTATCAAATCTTTATTTCTGGAAAACATTTGGCAAGACAGCCATGGAGATGGCAACGGATGTGGTTACCGGAAAACCTAATATCGATAAAATAATCCCTATCTATATAAACTCAGTAATGCCGGAATGGTTTGGTTATCTGTTTATGCTCTGCATGCTGGCCGCCGCCATGTCCACAATGAGCGGACAATTCCATGCCATCGGGACTTCATTTGGCAGGGACATCTATCAACAAGCCATTGCCAAAGGCAAGCATCAGGAACGTACGGTTCCCATCGCTAAAGCCGGGATATTTATTGGGTTTGTCATTACCATCATTCTGGCATATAACCTGGGATTGGGAATTATTGCCATTGCCACCTCCCTGTTTTTCGGAATGTGCGCTTCGGTTTTTCTCCCTGCATATGTTTCGGCCTTGTTCTGGAAAAACTCGACCCGTTCCGGAGTCATTGCCGGTATGCTGGCAGGAATAGTAATCTGGGGTTTTTGGATATTCTTTGTCCATGAGAAAGAGTCTGCCGCTTTAGGGCTGTGCAATCTTCTTACAGGAAAACCCTCGCTGGTAACAGGAAGTATTTGGGCCGTGGTTGACCCTATCATTATTTCTTTACCGGTTTCAGCCCTGGTAACTTTCTTTGGCTCCCTGGTAACCCCAAAAAAGACCATGAATAAAACCGCCTGATATTAATTGTTTATATTATTTTGTTCTAAAACATCTTTTTTATTGAAAGGGTAAAAGAAATATGAAATCAAAACTACTTCGATTAGCCAGCCTTTTATTAGGGTTGGGAATTATGGTCAGTCCCCTTTGGGCTGAAGGCACTGATAAATTCCAATATGGATTTGAGGAGAGGCTTCGATTTGAATATTGGGATGAAGTATTTGACCTGAATGAAAATGGAGCCAAGCCAACAGACCAGTTTATCCGAAATAAGATATCGGTCTGGGGTCGATGGAATGCTAACGATAAAATTTCGGTCTATCTAAAACTAACCGGAGAACCTTTTATCTATACAGGTGCTCATAAGGGTGATGATTTTGTGAAGGATGAGATTGTTTTTGATAATGCCTATGTGGACATCAAAGAACCCTTTGACTGGCCGGTCACCTTCCGGCTGGGCCGGCAAGATTTCATGAATGCCTTCGGAGAAGGTTTTATCATTATGGATGGCACCCCTATGGATGGGTCAAGAACCGTTTATTTTAATGCGGTCAGAGCGACCTGGGTTATCAATAAAGATAATTCTCTGGATATCATCTATTTATCAGACCCTAAAAAAGAACAGTATCTTCCAGCCTTTAACAACCGAAACCAGACCCTTAATGTGTCTGATGAACAAGCCGTTATCCTATATGGCAAAAACAAAATCAATGACCATTGGGCTGTCGAACCTTATTATATCTATAAAAATGAAGGGGCCCAGACAGCAGTCCCTGAATTAGATATTCATACCCTGGGCGGTCGGGCGGTCTATTCCAATAATCCCTGGAAAGTCGTGGCAGAATTGGCAGGCCAGTTTGGCGAATATGATGGAGGCCAGGACCGTCAAGGATTAGGCGGATATATTCATTTAGACCGTTCTTTCCCGGATCTCCCTTTAAAACCAGAGGCCACTATCGGGTTCTATTATCAAAGCGGCGATGACCCAAAAACCGCGAAAAATGAAGAATGGAATCCCCTGTTCTCCCGTTGGCCCTGGATGAGCGAACTGGTGGTATTAACCTACGCCACGGAAGAAAAACAGCCGGGTTATTGGACTAATCTTCAGAATTACCGGGCGGGAGTCAAACTCAACCTGACCGATAAAACCAAGCTGAACCTGACTTATAACTATATGCGGGCTAATGAAGATACCGGAATCACCGGGTCCATTTTCTCTAATTCAGGAAAAGAACGAGGCCATCTCCCCCAGGTCATGCTTTCCCATAAATTCACCAAAAACCTGGATGGATATATCCTGGGTGAATATTTTATCCCGGGAAATTTCTATTATGATGGTGCAGATAATGCCATGTTCCTGAGAACCCATTTACAATATAAATTCTAAAATACAGACCCTTATAAAAAAAGCCCCAGCCCGGGAAAGGAAACTTCCCGGGCTGGGGTTCGTTTTTTATCCAATCAATCTTTTTAGTCTCACTCAGATACAGTAAACTTCTTTTTCCTTCAGGATCTGAATCCCGGCTTTCTCCAAAGCTTTAATGGCAGGTTCGAGTTTTTCAGTCCTTAAGACCACCACGGCTTTTTCACCTTTTTTCTGAACAAACGCATAAACATATTCAACGTTCATCTCCGCCTGCTGCAGGATATTCAACACATGAGACAGGCCGCCAGGCTGGTCACTTACACATATGGCAATCACATCGTTTTCCTGCACGACAAAATTCACCTTTTGTAGGACTTTTTTGGCTCGGTCGGGTTCTGAGACAATCAACCTTAAAATTCCATACTCAGCCGTATCGGCTATCGATAGAGCCCGGATATTAATATTAGCCTCGCCTAATACCTGCAAAGCTTCATAGAGTCTTCCTTTTTTATTTTCCAAGAAGATGGAGATTTGTTTAACCTTCATGTCAGGCCTCCTTTAATCAGGCTTATTCCAGGTTTCTCATATCAACAACACGTTTTGCCTTGCCTTCAGAACGAGGCAGGGTTTTAGGCTCCACCAGAGTCACTTTCACTCTCAGCCCAATGGTTTTCTCGATTTGATTTTCCATTGTATGTCTGATTTCCTCGATATGCTTCACTTCATCAGAGAAAATCCTCTTAGAAGCTTCTACTTTCACTTCCAGTTCATCCAAATGTTTGGGCCGGGTGATAATAATCTGATAATAGGGTTCTACGCCGCTGAGTTCCAGAAGGGCTTTTTCAATTTGGGAGGGGAACACAATCACCCCTCTAATCTTCATCATATCATCCGAACGGCCGGTAATTCTTTCCATTCTTACCAGGGTTCGTCCACATTCACATTTTCCCCGATGGAGAGAGGTCAGGTCTTTGGTCCGGAAACGGAGCATGGGCATCCCCTCCCGGGTCAGCGTGGTCAGTACCAATTCGCCTTTTTCACCATCCGGCAGGGGTTCCAGCGTATCGGGTGAAATCACTTCCGGATAGAAATGGTCTTCAAACACATGAAGCCCATTTTTCACCGGGCATTCCATAGCGACTCCCGGCCCGATGATTTCTGTCAAACCAAAGATATCCAAGGCCGTGATATGCAGGCGTTTCTCAATCTCCACTCGCATTTTATCAGTCCACATTTCCGCCCCGAACACTCCCACCTTCAAATTCAGCTTTTTGGTGTTGATTCCCATTTCTTCGGCTACTTCAGCCATATAAAGAGCATAAGAAGGAGTACAGGATAAAATGGTGGAACCGAAATCACGCATCAGCTCCAATTGCCGTTTGGTATTTCCGGCCGAGATGGGAATCACAGTAGCTCCGATTTTTCGGGCCCCATAATGAAGGCCAAAACCACCCGTAAAAAGGCCATACCCATAGGCATTCTGGATGATATCATCCTTAGAACCACCCACCATCACCAGAGCCCTGGCGATGACTTCACCCCAGATATCAATATCTCCCAGGGTATATCCTGCCACCACGGGTTTTCCGGTAGTTCCCGAAGAAGTATGCACTTCGACAATATCTTCCAGAGGAACGGCAAACATCCCAAAAGGATAAGCCTTTCTCAGGTCGGCTTTGGTAATAAATGGCAGTTTGGAAATATCCTTCAGGCTTTTGATATCCGAGGGTTTCAGATTCATCTCATCGAATTTAGCCCGATAATAGGGAACCTTGGCATAGGCTCTTTTCACTGTGTTCTTAAGGCTCTCCGTCTGAAGTTCAAGCCGGGCCTTATCTGTCATACATTCAATTTTTTTGTTCCAATAATGTGCATCCATATACTTATTTTCCTGATTGGCTGGATTTCACCGGTTTTTTAGTCCGGGGATAACAATCTTTCTTTTTCAGATACTGAAGTTTCTCTCCCTTGAGAAGCTCCATTGATTTATTAATGTCCTTGACTTCGATCATCAGATATCCCTGTTTACGGGATTCCTGGACAAACATGTAAGCATTATCGATATTCACTTTCCGTTCTCTGAGAATCTTAGCCACCTTATACAATCCGCCCGGTTTATCGGTCAGCTTAATGGCCAGGACATCATTCAGGGAAACCGTCATGCCTTCACTTTTCAGGCACTCATAAGCCTTTTCACACTGGTCCACAAGAAATTTAATCACACCAAACTCGCCTGAGCTGGCAATTGTAATAGCCAGAATGTTGATTTTCTGCTCGGCTAATATGTGGGTAATACGTTCAATCTGACCCGGATTATTCCGGGCGAAGATGGATATTTGTTTAATAGCATCCATAAGGGACCCCCTTTTTATCCTATCTTAAAGTTTTCTCTTATCAATGACACGTTTTGCCTTGCCTTCAAAAGACGGCAATGAACCTGGTTCCAGCAATTCAACTTTCGGGGTAACCAGAATTTCAGCTTTTAACTTTCCGGTTATTTCTTTCTGGAGATCGACCAGGTGTTCCATATTGCCATCAAACATATCTTTGGAAATCTCTACCCGAACGGTAATATCATCCAAAGCATCCAGGACAATCTGGTAATTCTTGCCTACCCGTTGAGTACTCATTAGTATCCGTTCAATCTGTTGCGGGAAGACATTCACGCCCCGGATGATAAACATATCATCGGAACGTCCGGTAATCCGGTTAATCCGCCGGTGGGTTCGTCCACAGGGGCATTTACCCGGAATAATAGAGGTGATATCCCGGGTCCGGTATCTCAATAAGGGCATGGCCTCACGATTCAAACTGGTCAAGACCAGTTCTCCCACCTGACCTTCTTCTTTCACCGGAAGGAGGGTTTGCGGATCAATAATTTCAACCAGATAATTATCTTCCCACAGGTGCATCCCATGTTTTTCTCCACATTCGAAACCGACACCCGGCCCATTCATTTCTGAAAGTCCGTATGAATTATAAACATCAATATCATATAAAGCTTCAATCTTTTTACGGGTTTCCTCAGTATAGGGTTCAGACCCGACAAAAGCCCTTTTCAGTTTTAAATCCTTGATAGGGTCTATCCCCATAGATTCCATGATATCTGCCAGGTAAAGAGCATAACTGGGAGTAATATGTAGAGTGGTGGTTCCAAAGTCCTGCATCAGAGAAATCTGCCGTTCACTGTTACCCGGTCCGGCTGGAATAACCAGACAACCGACTTTTTCCGCTCCATAATGCATAACCAAAGCCCCGGTAAACAATCCATAAGTCATCATGTTTTGAAGGATATCTTCAGATGTCATGCCGCTCATGATCAGGCAACGTGCCATCTGGTCAGCAGCCACATCGACATCTTTTTTGGAGAAAAACAGGGCTTTGGGCTTGCCCGTAGTCCCGCTGGAAGTATGTAACCGGATAATCTGTCCTTTGGGAACCGCCACGAGCCCATCCGGGAAGTTGGCCCGCAAGTCATCATTGGTTGTAAAGGGAAGTTTGGTCACATCCTTCAGGGATTGGATATCCTGAGGTTTAATACCCGTTTCCATAAACTTATTCTTATAGAAGGGGACTTTGTCATAGACTTTCTTAACTGTTTTTTTCAGTCGGTCTATTTGAAGCTCTTCAAGTTTTTTCCGCGATAAAGTTTCAATTTCTTTGTTCCAAAACATGCTTACCTCACAGAATTAATAATTAGATATAAAAACCCGTCTCAGTTTCATTCAAGACATCTTCCGGCGTAGGTTTAGTAACCAGGCTGACTCCCACCACCAGTAAGATAGAAACCAAAAATCCAAATAAGCTGAAATGCACCGGAAGGCTCTGATGGAATTTATCATAATAGGCAAAGAACAAAGCAGCAATCAGGCCGCCACCCATTCCGGCTAAAGCTCCCTCTTTGGTCGCTCGCCTCCAGTATAACCCAAAAAGCAAAGGAGCCACAAAAGTGGAAAGAATCACTCCAATGCCGGTCCATATCAACCAGAATAGCAGTTGGAAAGGATTCATGGCCGCCCACATAGTACCGGCAGTAATCACAATAATAGAAATCCGGCTGACCCAGTTTATGGTCTTGTCGGAAGCTTTGGGATAAATCAGATTTTTAAAGATATTCCAACTGAAGGAAGTCCCGATAGTCAGCATTAGCCGATCTGTGGTTGATAGGACAGCCGCCAAAACAATAACAACAAACAGAGGCCAAACAATTTCAGGCATGGTATATTGGATGGCTTCTACAAAAGCATAATCAGTTTTATTGGGAACATTAGGGAGAAAGATATGTCCTTCTTCGGCCATTACCCGGGCAGAGAAGCCAACCATCTTGATCAGGTACATTACAATCACATAAAGGCCAAAAGCTGCCAGGGGAGCCCATTTATAATATTCAGATTTTTTTACTGTCAGCACATTGTTAATGATATGGGGGGCAGACCCCAGCCCTAAACCCAGTAAAAGCCCCAGAGAGGTCAGGTAAGCCGGAGTAAAGACCATATAAGGTTTGGCAGGGGGATAGACCTGGGGAAAAGCGACTTTAACATAATTTGGGTCCAGGCTTGCCAGAACCGTATTCACATGGGTCATGCCACCTGCTTTAATTATAATGAAGGGTGCCACAGCCACAATCCCCACCAGAATAATCAATCCCTGAAATAAGGAGGCCCAGGCTACGGCATAGAGTCCCCCCAGCAATACATACGCCATGACAATAATTCCACCAAACAAAATCGCTTGAGATTCCGGGATTTTCAACAACCAGGAAAGGACCAGTCCAATGGCTTTATATTGGCCGGTCAGGTATATCACGGAAACCGTAATCACAGCAAAAGCAGAAAGAGACCGGATTGATTTTTTACTATAAAACCGATGGCAGAAATAGTCTTCAATGGTCAAATAAGTCTTTTTCTGGCTAATCCGGAAAATCTTGGTTCCATATAACAGGATACAAACAGCCGTAGTCAACGGAACAAAAATCTGTTCCCAGATGGTAGGCCAACCCCCAATAAAACCTAACCCTGAAGTACCCAAAATAGACATACCGCTGGTGCAGGAGGAAATAATTAAAAGGACAAAAACCCAAAAACCGACATTCCTACCCCCGACGATATAATCTTCCTTGGTTTTAATTCGCTGGGAGGCAACCGCCCCAATAACCAGCAAAATCACAAAATACAATACGACTACGATTAAATTCAGACTCACGACAGCTCTCCTTTATGGACGCGACTTAAATCCCCACAGGGCCAGCAATATGGCAATAACCAAGGGTACTAAAACCACAATTAAAAAGGTTGATAAAGGTAATCCAAACATATTTTTCTCTCCTGAAACAGATAAGGAACATATGAACCACCGCCCGGTAAATCACTCCCTAAGCGACAAGCTTTTCCCATGCCCCAATGGATGTCCCATTTTACCTAATATTTAAATTTGTTACTATACAACTTCTGTCCTTTTTAAGCAAAAAAATGATACAAATAATTAAAGCTCGCTCAAGCTTCAGGGAATAAGCCCCCAGTTTTTACCATTAAGACCAACTTTTATGGGTATAAAAAACATTCAAGAGAGATATTCAGCCGGGGGTGCCTATCCCTGCGACCAGACTGATAACCCTATCCAAATAACAAGTCCCTGGAATATAATAAACCCCATTTCCAATCTGTTGAAATGGCTGAACGGGTGGAAATATGTATCGGATACCATGTCCGATAATCCTTTAGAAGGAGTAAGTCTAGTTATGTCTCATCCTATATTCAAGGCAGCAATAGCCTGTCTGGGGTTATGTGGAACCCTCTGGGCAGGTTCCAATCCTCATCTGATTCCATGGCCCCGGGAAATTAAATGGGGTCATTCCACCTTCAATATCCAGGGAGAAACAGCAATTCTTGGAATCCAGGAGAATCCTCAGGCTTTCCATAGCTTGAAAGAAAGCCTTAAAGCTCATGGCATTCCTTATTCAACCGATACCCAAAAGGCAAAGACCGTGATTATCTTAGGAAAAGAGCTTTCTCAATCCCTGCAACCTCAGCTTAAAGACAGGATGAAAAATCTTCCCCAGGAAGGATATTGCCTGGAAATATCATCCTGGGGGAAACAGACCCGGGTGCTTTTGTCCGGCAACCAGCCAATTGGGACCTATTATGCAGTCCAGACCTTTGATCAGCTGATGAATGAAGGCCCTCGGCAGAAAGCCGTCCAGATTCGTGATTATCCAGGGTTTGCCCTCGAAAGAGGGTATGGGGAGTATTTTTATGGACTGCCTTGGACCCCGGAAGAACGAATGGCATCCATCAAATTCATGGGACAGATGAAAATGAATTTTTTCATGTATTCACCCAAGGATGACCCTTATAACCGGGACCGCTGGCGTGAAGATTATCCCCCTGAATTCATAAATCGGCTCAGGGATACCCTGGAGGTTGCTAAGGATAATTTCGTGACTTTTTCCTTTGCCATGAATCCGGGACTTTCAATTAAATATTCAGATGATTCGGAGTTTTCCATCCTGATGCATAAGTATCAACAGGCCTGGGACCTGGGAATCCGTAATTATTCACTACAGATAGATGATATTGGAAATGCGGTCCGCCATCCTGAAGATGCTGTTAAATTCAAAAATCAGGGAGAAGCCCATGCCTACCTGACCAATCGGGTTTATCGGGCATTAAAAGCCAAAGATTCCAATATTGGCTTTTCCATGTGCGGAATGATGTATTATATTGCCCAACCCGACGATTATACCTATTCCCTGGGAGATAACCTCGACCCCGAAATTTCCTGTATGTGGACAGGGGGAGATGTAGTTGACAGTTTCATCTCCATTGATGAAGTTTATCTATTTGCCTCTGGCATTAAACGAAAACCATTTATTTCCGATAATTATCCAGTCAATGATTTCGCCACTACCCGGCTTTTCATGGGTCCCCTCACCGGCAGGCCCAATGACCTGATTTATCATGTGTACAACGGGTTTCTCGAAAATCCCATGAATCAGGAAGAAGCTTCCAAAATCGGGCTGGCCTGCAGCGCTGATTATGCTTGGAATCCTTATAAGTATGACCCTGAACGGTCTTTTGAAAATGCCCTTTACCAGGTTACCGGCAGGAAAGGTTATCCTGCTTTAAGGCTTTTCTGTGAAAACAATCGAAGCTCCGTGATGGAAAAACGTGAATCCATCGAGATGACCAGGCTTATCCTGGATTACTTTGAAAAGCCAACTGATTCAAACTACCTGAAGCTTCATAGTTATCTGACAAGGCTTTCAACCCTGGAATCTGATTTAGCCCAAACTATTGATAATAAAAAACTCCTGCAGGAAATCCATCCCTGGGTATTGAAACTTCAGGCTTATGGAAATGCAGGAGTCAAAGCATTGGAACTGATCCATAATGGACCGAAAATGCAGGCTGATAAAGCCTGGACCCTTTACCAGGATTTAAAAATTGCCACGGGGAAAGCTCAGGATATCCCCCTGATAGTCTGTGAGGGAGGCACCATGGAGAGACTCATTGTCCGAGCAACTCTTACCGGGGAAGGCCTTCATGCCAACCGGCTCACTCCAGCGGCTACCTATACCCGCCAAACGATTCTCCTTGATGGCCAATGGAATTTTATTGACCATCTGTCGGATGGAAATATAGAAAGCGTCTTCAGGCCTAATCGAAGTCTGGTTAAAGGGGATTATGTCAGGGTCAATCTCCCGGGTATCCGCCCAGTCAATGAGATTAATGTATCTTTTGCAACCCCCCAGGCTCCCACTGAATTTATCTATTATGGAGAACTTGAATATTCCACCGATATGGAAAATTGGAAGCCCCTGGGAGATGTCAGGTATCCGGATATCCACTGGTCAAATGAAACACCCATCCAGATGAAGGCTGTCCAAATCAGGGTTACCGAAGACCAAAAATTTGCTCCTCGGCTAAAGGAATTTTCTGTAGTCCCGGCCTATCTTCCTCATGTTTCAGGGAATTTCCCCGGATTGACTCCGGAATCCGGCAAAGCTCTCTATGACGGACATATCACAACAGTTTACAATTCCGGGAAGCCGCCAGCCAAAGACCAATTTATCACCCTTGATTATAGCCAGCATCCATTGGCAGCCAAATCCTTGATCCTCTATATGGATCCAGCCAATTTCCTGAAAAAACCCCTTATCAAGGTTAAGACCGAGAGAAGGTCATTAATCCTGACACCAACAGCAGGTACCTCTGCCATTGAGTGCCAGCTGCCGGGAGAAAAAGTCATATCTGTCACCCTCAGTTCTGAGATATCTCAAGAGACTCCGGTTATGATTCATGAAATTGTCTTAACTGATTTACAAAACAGAGGGTATTAATTCCAACAGGATTCATTTGCCAGGAGGATTCCCGACCAGGAATCCTCCTTTTTCATTTTCCCAATGCAAGACCGGACCAGCTTTGCTATGATGAGTTCCACACCCTGATAGGGGTCTTTCAGAAAGGATTCTGTTATGAATACAAAGATTAAACATTGGAGTCTACTGATAATTTGTATGAGTATCCTATCGATTACATCTGGCTATGCCGCCACTCCCCATTCCTTTACCTGGAAATCCCAGCCTTGGGGCCAGATGGGAATTGTCCCACTGGAAAATGCTCCCTATCCCGACCCAAGCAGAGAGAAGGGATTTATCCGGGGAAAGGAGTCTTTCCCTTATGAAGGGCATTATGATGATAACTCCATAGCCCTTGTCATTCCTCCCGGATTTAAACCATCTTCTAAAATCGATTTTGTGGTTATTTTTCATGGCCACCGAAATACTGCCGTAGATTTTATTACTTCCTATTCGGTGGGCAGTGTCTGGGGAGATTGTGCTCCTAATGCTATTTTAGTCATTCCCCAAGGCCCCAAAAATGCTCCCGACAGCGGGGGCGGGAAAATGGAAAAACCAAATGGTTTTGCCAATATGATGAATGAGTTGCTGGCCGCCCTGAAAGAAGATGGGAAAATCCCGGCTTCTGCCAAAATAGGTAATTTAGTCATAGGCGGCTTCAGCGGTGGTTTCAGGCCCCTGGCTTACAGTATCCATCAGGGAGGAATGGCCTCATCGATTAAAGAAGTCTGGCTTTTTGATGCCGCTTATGGTTTTCAAGATTATCTTTCCGAACCTTTTATGAAACCCGGGACGAAGAAAGTCCTCAGAGCCCTTTTCACAGACCATCAAGCCCACGAAAATTACAGTATTATGAGTCATATCGGAAAATCAGGTAATAAACTGGTTTTCCTGGTTGATGAAGAGCTTTCCCGGTCTACCACTTCGGCTGAGGATTATAGGGCCTGCCCTGTTCATGTTAAAGGCTCCTATCCGGGAGATGATGAATTATTGAGAATTCTAAAGAATGAATCCTTGGTATATCTCCATACAGCTCTACCCCATGATGGGTTGATTTTTACTAAAAGATACCTGGCTGATTTTATCTTAGGGTCCCCCTGGCTGAAACAAAATAATCCTCCGAAATCCAAAATAGAATTAGGCGGAAGCATCACGATGTCAGGTGAATGGAAAGGGAAATAAATCAAAATAAACTAATTCAGTCATTCTTTGGTATTATTTCTCAGCACTAATAATTTAAATTCAGTGGTGTATCCATTTGTTTTTTTAATGAACTATAAAAATTCACAATCAATCTATCGTTGGATCAGTTACCTATTTCTGGTCCTCATACTTTTAACTGCCGGTTACCTTCGTTTTTATCATATCGGCGAAGAAAACTTCTGGCTGGATGAGATTGCCACCATTAAAAGGGCACAAACTCCTTTGATTACCAGGACATTAATGACTTTGGATGCGCCTGGAGTGTCCCATTTTATTTATGATTTCATCATTATAAAAGCCTGGAGCGTTTATGGCACAAATGAAGGGTATATTCGCTCGTTTTCCGCCATCATCAGTATTCTTTCCGTCTTTCTGATGTACCGAGTCAGCAGGCTCTATTTCAATCGACGAGTAGCATTAATGTCTGCTTTCTTCATGGCCTTATCTTCCTACATGATTTATTATGCCCAGGAGGCCCGAGCCTATTCACTCCAAGTGATGTTCCTCTTATTAATGGTCTATTTTTTCGAGAGGGCTCTCAATAATCCTGCCCCAAAGAGGTATTGGCTTCTTTACAGTCTCGTAACCATCCTGGGGATTTACATTCAGGTATTTACTCTTTTCAGCTGGGTTTCTTTAAATTTATATGCTTTCCTGAGAATAAGGTTATGGAAGGAAGAAATCCCGTTAAAACCCTGGATATATGCCCAGGCAGGTATTGCTGCAGCCATTTCTCCTTATCTCATCTACCTGTTGATTCCAGATGCCAGAGAGACTCTGGATTGGATACCTAATCCTAATTTTGCCACGGTACAGTCCACCTTCAAGTTTTATATTGTGGGAATGGCCCATCATCTGTTACCAGCTATCTGGATAAAAGAATCTTATTGGTTTGTCCTGTTGCTTCCAGGATTATGCCTCACCGAAATCAAAGCATGGAAACCTATTCCCCGACTCGGTATTATCAAAGATAAAGGCATTTTACTGGGGTGGGTCATGTTCCTGGTTCCCTTTGCCTTATTCATAATAGTCTCCCAGGTAAAACCCATTTTCCTTCCTAACAGATATTTGATAATCTGCCTGCCTTTCTTTTATCTCCTCTGGGCTGCCGGGATCGGAAAATTAAGATACGCGCCAATTCAATTTGCGGCCTTCCTGATGGTCGCTTTCATTTTACTGGCCGGGCTAAGATGGCATTACCACTGGCCCTATAAAATTAAATGGAGTAATGTGGCCCAAATCATCCACCAGGAAAGAAAACCTTATGATAAGGTCTGGATCTACCCGAAATTTTGGGGGGGAGGTATCGATTACTACCTGAAAGATCCAATCCCTATTTATAAAATCAAAGAAGATATAAATATTTATCCCCTGAGAGGGAAAGGGCGAATATGGTTTATTAAAGTCATCAGTTCTTCCCGGGATAAATCCGATGTTCTGGAACGTTATTTTAATCAATATTATCAGGGAGAAACTCGTTATTTTTATTCTTGTCCGGTCAAGGTAGAATTGATTTTATATACCCCTCGAAATCAAGTTTCAGGAAAGAAGGCCTCTCCACAAGGAAAGGCCCTGATAGAAAATAGTATAAAACCAGGAAATCAGCCAGACTCTTAATAATTTATGGAAAAGGTCAGTAAGCCCATTGGATTAGGTTTGCTTGTAGGAATTTTAGCCATAGCTTCAATCCTCCGGTTCTATGGAATCGGAGCTGAAGACCTCTGGCTGGATGAGATTTATTCTCTTAACCGGGCGTCAGTCCCTTTGAACCAGGTATCGATTGGATTAGATGATTACCGGGTCATTACTCATTATGCCTTTGACCATCTGGTCCTTCGGGCCTGGATGCTGGGAGGCCATTCGCCTGTTTATCTGAGAACCTTCTCGGCTCTATGTGGAATTCTTTCAGTTTTACTGCTTTACTGGGTTGCCCGCCTTTATTTCAATCGGGAAACCTCTCTGGCCGCTTCCCTGTTTTTGGGTTTATCATCCTATCATTTATATTATTCCCAGGAAGCCCGAGCCTATTCTCTACAAGTCCTTTGCCTCCTGGGAATGGTTTACTGCCTGGAAAAAGCCCTCAGGACAGATAGAAACCGCTGGATTGCCGGACATATTTTTCTGGCCATCTTTGCTGTCTATTTACAGGCCTTCAGCCTTTTTTGCTGGATGGGAACCATCCTCTGGCTGGGGGTTCGTAAATATTGGATGCAAGATTCCTTTTCTCCCTCCACTTTTTTCAGTTCCCAGGGAATGATAGCCTTGGCCATTATTCCCTATTTCATCTACCTGCTGTTACCGGGAGGGAAAACTTATCTGGACTGGATACCAGGACCTCAGCCCCAGGTATTACTCTCCACTTATCATTATTTCCTGCTTGGAAAAGCCTGGATGTTATTATCTTCCAGCCTGAAATGGGGACTGCTCCTTATTTCCATATATCTGTTATACCTGTCCCTACCCAGAGTATCTGCTTCCTCTACCGGAGAGAATCAACTCATTAACCAGCAGAAAGGCTTTTGGCTGGGATGGATTTTATTCCTGGTGCCGATTTTCCTTTTTTACCTGGCCTCTTATTACAAACCTGTTTTCATTCCTGACCGATATGTGATTATCAGTCTGCCATTTTTCTACCTGTTATTAGCCGCCGGTTGGGATAAGATTTCACGGCCTATGATTCGATATGGGATATTGGGACTGTTGCTGATTGGCTTAACTTTTACTTTAAAAGCCCATTGGCAGGGTCATTATAAAATTGCCTGGAGCCGGGTCATGCATCACATTGAGTATGCCTGCCCACCCCAGGTGCCTGTCTTTATTTCTCCGGGATATTGGGAAACTGCTATGGTCCATTACCAATCAGGAGAAAACATCATTATCCCCATTGATTCGGCCAAAGAGTTTAAGGAAAAAAGCCGGGAATGGCGTAAAGGAAAGAAATCCTTTGTATTAGTAACGGTCTCGGATGTCATCAATCAGCCGGATAACAGTTTAGTGAATCAAATGGATTCTTCATATTCTCTGGTAACCCTGCACCAGGAAACCACCCCATCCCAGGTCTGTGTTATTCAGGCCATCCCCACTCTAAAAAATAAAGCCGCTCTCAGGAAATAATTTTCCCGATCAGCGGCCATAATAATTTCAAGTTATCTCTCGTTATTATTCGACCACATCCACTCTGGCAGATTCCGGAATCAGTTTTTTCTCCTTAGCCAGTTTAAAGAGGAGTTCCAGGCCTTTTCGAGTCTTTTCTCTCAGTTCCAGAGAATCCTCATTCACATACATACTGACGAATTTATCGACTCGCTGAACATCCACTCCCCCAGCATACTGGAGGGCATGAGCCATGGCTTCCTCCCGATGGCTGACAGCATATTCAAGGCTGGCCTTCACCCATTGGGATATCTGCTGACAGGAATTCGCCCCCAGGTTTTTTCGGACAGCATTGATACCCAAAGGTAATGGTAATGCCGTTGTCTCATACCACCAATGCCCAAGATCCAACACCTCTTCCAAACCATAATCCTGATACGTCAGCTGGCCTTCATGGATAATCAAGCCAGCCTCATATTCTCCCGACTGGACTTTTCCCAGAATATCCTGAAAGGGGACTACATCAAATTCAAATTCATCCAAAGCCAGTTTTAATACCAGATAAGCAGTCGTCAATTCGCCCGGTATAGCAATTTTCTTCTCTTTCAGGGTCCCCAGCCCCATCTTTCCATGGGCAACGATCTTGGGTCCATACATATCCCCTACACTGGACCCATAAGGAAGCAGGGCATATTGGTCAGAGACCCAGGCATATCCATGGGCAGAAAGGGCAGTTACTTCCAACCGGGCTTCCTTAGCCCACTCATTCAAAGTTTGGATATCCGCAAGGATTTCCTTGATTTCATATCCTGGGGTAGGAATCAACCCTTTCCCCAGCGCATAAAACATAAAAGCATCATCAGGATCTGGACTGTGTCCTACCTGTAATAATCTTGTATCCATTGTGATTTCATCTCCCGACATCATTATTCTTATCTTCTATTTTAACCTCAGTATCTAAAAAGAACCCTATCAGTATCCACCACCTGACAGGGTTAGGTATTTTCTAACATGATAGAAATAAGTAAAAATCAGTATCAAGCGAAAATCACATTATCAGCTTCCATCATCAAAGAGAGGATATCGTTCATTCCCCCAATCTCCCCTGCTTCCAGCTGTTCTCTCAAATGGTAATATTCCAGGCAGGATTGGCAGACCACCAGTTTAACCCCTCGTTCATGAAGGATTTGAAATCCTGTCAACAGAGGAGACCCATCACAGACCAGCTTGACCCCTTCCGTATAAAAGCAGATCGCATAGGGAATATTAGGCATCTTCTCCAGGGTATGCAGAAATTTATCCAACATCCCTACTCCAAACTCTTTATCTTCAGGGTCCACATGGCCCAGATAGGGTTTCGTTACAGCAATGACAACTTTTTTCATAATTCCTAAACCTCCTGAAAATGGGATAAGGCTAAAGATTGGAAATCCTCTTCCCAGCCGCCCCAGGAAGGGTTGCCGGGCTCACAGGGTCTTATTGTAAAGGCCCCGGTGGGTATGTGTCCAGAATTTCTTACCGGAAGGAAAGAGATTTCATACTCTCTCTCATTTATAATAGAATAAGAAGAAATTGATGAGGAGGATGTTTATATGGATTTAACTGGCAAAAAGGTAGCGGTTTTGGTTGAAGACCTTTATCAGGATTTAGAAGTCTGGTATCCCCTCTATCGGCTTCGGGAAGCAGGCGTTACCGCTTTTACAGTAGGCAGCGGGTCCAAAAATATGTATGTAAGCCGGCATGGTTATCAATGCCCGGCAGATAAATCAATAAAAGAAATCAATGTCAATGAGATTGACGGGATTGTCATCCCCGGTGGGTATGCCCCGGATATCCTTCGCCGTTATCCTGAAGTCAATCAGCTGGTCCAGGATGCCGGACATCAGGGTAAAATCATTGCTTCCATCTGCCATGGGGCATGGGTCCTTTGTTCCACCGACCTTCTGGAAGGCAGGTCTATTACCTGTTTTTTTGCTATCAAAGATGATGTCATCAATGCTGGCGCCACTTATGTGGACCAGGAAGTCTGTGTGGATGGGAATATTATCAGCTCCCGGAAACCGGATGATTTACCGGCCTTCATGAGAGAAACCCTGAAAGCCCTTTCTAAATAAATAAATGATTTTTACCTGGATATATTAATAATCGGTCATTACATCTGTCATAATAATAATCAAGAATGAAGAAACTTCTACCTCCATATTTTTATACATTTAACCAATACCTTCGGGACACTTATCCGGATAAAATCTATAAGATACCTGTAGATGCAGGATTTACCTGCCCTAATCGGGATGGCTCCAAGGCATATGGAGGCTGTACTTATTGCGATAATATCTCCTTCAGCCCCGGTGCCCGGAGCGGCCTGCCCCTCGATGAACAAATCAGAAATGGGATTGAGTTTTACCGGACCAAACGAAAAGCCAAAAAGTTTATTGTCTATTTTCAGGCTTATTCCAATACCTATGCCCCGGTGGCCCGTCTGAAAGAACTCTATGATAAAGCTTTTGAATTCCCGGAAGTCATGGGAATCTCCATCGGCACCCGGCCTGACTGCATTGATGAAGAGAAACTGGATTTAATCGCCTCTTATCGGGAGAAGGGATATTATGTACTGGTGGAATATGGAGTTGAATCCACGAATGAAGAAACCCTGAAAGCTATTAACCGGCAAAGCACTTTCCAGGAATTTTTGCAAACGGTTAAAATGACCCATCAAAGAAAACTGGATGTCTGTGTCCATACGATTCTGGGGCTTCCCCATGACACTTATGAGACCATTATGCAGACAGCTAAAACCCTGGCCGCCCTGAATGTAAAAGCCTGCAAGGTCCACCACTTGTATATTGCCCCCCATACAGTCATGGCAAAACAATATGAACAGGGGGACATCAAGGTAATGGGGTTAGATGAATATCTCTCACTGGCATGCGATTTTCTGGAATTATTACCCCCGGAGATGGTCATTCACCGGTTCATCGGGGAATTATACGGCCAGCATTGTATTGCTCCTGACTGGCAGGTAACCAAGGCTCAGGTCCTGGAACGATTTACCCAAGAATTCGAAAAACGGGGAACCCAGCAGGGTAGCCGGTTTGATCCTGATTATACAATCGATATCCCGGTGCCGGCCCATTCCTCCCGCTGACAAGAGTTCTCAAACTCAATTTCTGTCTTTATTCAAAAGCCTTCTTGTTTTTCTCGATGAATGAGACCCATTTTTCCGGCACATCTTCCTGGGCAAAAATAGCATCCACCGGACAGGGCTCCACACATAGGGTGCAATCCACACATTCTTCCGGATGAATAAACAGCTGGTCCCATTCCGGTTTGTCATAGATACAATTCACCGGACAGACTTCAACACAGGCTTTGTCTTTCACATTAATACAGGGTTCACAAATGATATGCGGCATAGGACACATCCTTTCAACAGGACTGATTCTCTCCTATTATTTATCAGCCAACCTCAGGGGTCAACCCCTTTCCGGTAAAGCCTGTGATAAAATTAAAAAACAAATTACCATGGGGAAAAATCAATTTTAAATATGTTTACCTGGGCTGACTATATCAAAATGTTTGTTGGAATTCTTTCCATTGTTAACCCTCTGGGAGCAATTCCTCTTTTCTTGAGTACCACTCAAAGCCAACCCCTGAAATTTAAAAATAAGATAGCCAATATCAGCGCCCTGACGGTAGGTATGACTCTGTTATTATCAGCCTGGCTGGGACAAATCATTCTGGCCTTTTTCGGGATTGGCGTTCCGGCTTTCCGAGTAGGCGGGGGTATTTTGATTCTCCTGATGGCTATTTCCATGCTGCAGGCAAGGCAATCTCTGGCCCGGCATACTCCGGCAGAAGACGAAGAGGCCCAGAATAAAGTAGAAGTCGGAGTCGTTCCCCTGGGAATTCCTCTGATGGCAGGCCCTGGGGCTATCACCCTGGTCATTGTGGAAGCCCATCAACACCCGGGCGTCATGAATATGGGTATCCTATCCCTGGTCATCACCACAGTGGCGTTATCGGTTTGGATAGTCTTTCGGCTTACCGCCCGATTTGGCAATAAATTAAGCCAGACGGAAATTAATATTGGAACCCGGTTGATGGGATTAATCTTGGCCGCTATCGCTATTGAATTTATGGCAAAAGGCCTGATTGACCTTTTCCCGGGACTGGGTGGGGCACTTTAGCGGTAGAATCAGCTTGTTTGTTTGATTTTATTCAACTAAAGGCTAAATTACTCAATTTCATGTTCATCGGTTTCATTGACTAAATCAGTCATTTTTTGTTATCTTTTTAGTATAAGGGAGGATTTTCCCCAAGGGAAAATCCTTTCAGAATTCAATCCTTAAGGTCGTTAATCATGAGCGATTCTCACAACGAGAATTCCAATAAAGAAAATTTAACCAACCCCATGACCAAATCTGCCAATCCCAATATACCTGGCGAACGATACGGAAACCAAGTCATCCTGACTACCCTGAACGATTTTTTTAGTTGGGCAAAAGCCTCTTCTATCTGGCCCATGCAATTCGGGTTAGCTTGTTGTGCCATTGAGATGATGGCAACTGCTGCCACTGGTTTTGATATGGACCGGTTTGGAGCAGCGGTCTTCCGGTCTTCTCCCCGGCAGTCGGATTTAATGATTGTGGCAGGAACGGTTACCTTTAAAATGGGAGAACGCATCAAACGGCTCTATGAACAGATGCCGGAACCTAAATATGTCCTGGCAATGGGCGGATGCGCCATCAATGGCGGCCCTTATTCCCTTTATGGGTATCATGTGGTCAAAGGAGTGGACAGGTATATCCCGGTGGATATTTTTGTTCCGGGGTGTCCTCCCCGTCCAGAACAATTGTTGGAAGGAATTATTAAACTCCAGGAGCTGATTCGCCAAAAAGAACTGCTGAAACGAGAGAGCATGATTTATGACCCTAAACGAAATAGTCCAAAAACTAATCAGTAAATTTCCTGATAATATTCTGGATTCCAACCCCGAAGGGGTGGAACCTTTTATCAAGGTAGCTCCAAGTGATATCTTCGATATTATTAAATTCCTCAAGGAAGACCCTGAGATTGATCTGAGCTTCCTGAATTTAATCACCGGGGTGGACTGGAACCAGGATAATCGGATTGAAGTGGTTTATCACCTTTCATCGGTAGCTTTCCAGTCCCATAAATTAGCCATTCATGCTTTTCTGGACCGGAAAGCACCTCGGATTCCTTCTATCTGCGGCCTATATGGCGCTGCCAATTGGCATGAGAGAGAAACTTATGACTTGCTGGGAGTGGAGTTTGAAGGGCATCCTGATATGAGAAGGATGCTGTTGCCGGACGATTGGGAAGGCCACCCCTTACGGAAAGATTATCAGTTCCCTGAAGAATATCATGGAATTAAATGGGCCTAAAGGAAACCTAAAATGCCAGAATTAGATGTAAAGGAAGCCCTGAAATATATTGATGATTTTGAAACCGATGAACTTGAATTGAATATGGGGCCTCAACACCCCAGCACCCATGGGGTACTTCGGTTAAAACTCAAAATCGATGGAGAAATCGTCCGGGCAGTGGACCCGGTATTGGGATATATGCACCGATGCGCCGAGAAAATCGNNCGGTGAGAATGTTACCTATCCCCAGTTTGTGCCTTATACTGACCGGAAAGATTATTGCGCCTCTATCAATGAGAATTTTGGCTGCTGCCTGGCAGTGGAAAAACTGCTGGGATGCGAGATTCCTGAAAGAGCCGATTATCTTCGGGTTATCATGGCAGAACTCAACCGGATTGCCAGCCACCTGCTGGTTACAGGCGTTTTTGGCCTGGATACGGGGGCATTCACCCCGATGTTGCATACATTCCGGGAACGGGAAAGGGTACTGGACCTTTTTGAAGAAATCTGCGGGGCCCGGCTGACCTATCATTATATCCGGATTGGTGGTGTCTCACAGGATGCTCCGGAAGGATGGCTAAATCGGGTCCGGGAATTCCTGGATTATTTTGAACCCAAGATTGATGAGTATAACCAACTCCTTTCTGAAAATACTATCTTTATCAACCGGACTGCCAATATCGGCGTATTGACCCCTGAGGTGGCGATTAATTTTGGTTGCAGCGGCCCGATGCTTCGAGGCTCCGGCGTTAAATGGGATTTGCGTAAAAATGATCCTTACAGCATTTATGACCGGTTCGATTTTGATATTCCCGTAGGGACCGGTGAAAAAGGGGCGGTAGGCGATTGCTGGGACCGATATATGGTTCGAATCCGGGAAATGGTCCAATCTGTCAGGATTATCCGGCAGGCAGTGGATGGAATCACCGAAGGCCCTATTAAAGCCAAACTCCCCAGGGTTCTGAAAGTCCCTCAGGGGGAAGCTTATACCCGGTCGGAAACCCCCAGGGGTGAAGTTGGATTTTATATTGTCAGTACGGGCGAAGATAAAGCTTATCGAATGCGGCTGCGTTCCCCTTCCTTCTGTAACTTGAGCGTATTGGCGGAAATCTCCCAAGGGTCCATGATTGCCGATTTGGTCTGTATCCTCGGCAGCGTTGATATTATCTTGGGGGATGTGGACCGATGATGGTGAGATTAAACGAGGTCGGAAATGACTAAAATTATGAAATTTTTTAAGGATGCGCTGACCCTGCCTAAAGGCATGGCCGTCCCCTTTAAATATATGTTCCAAAAAACAGCAACGGTTCAGTATCCGGAAGAACGAAAAAATATTACGGAACGGTTCCGGGGGCTTTTGATCAATGATGTCCCCAAGTGTATCGTCTGCGAACTGTGCGCTAAAGCCTGCCCGGTTCAATGCATTAAAATTCAAAAAATCAGGGGAGATGATAAAAAATTCATCGCCCATCAGTTTGATATCGATATTACCACCTGCCTATTCTGCGGATTATGCACGGAAGCCTGTCCCACCCGCAGCCTTAGCATGGAAGGCGGGTATGAAGGTTCTGTCTATCAAAAAGAAGAGCTGGTCGCCCATTTCGTTGTCCAGCAATCCGAAACTGAATTTATGGTCTATTCCAAAGAAGAAGGCTGGATTCCTTATATCCGGGCCAAAGAACTGGCCTCTATCGAAGAGGAAAAGAAAAAAGCCGCCGCTCCCCCTAAACCGGCCGCTTCTACCCCAAATCCATCCTCTCAGACTGAAATTCCTAAAGAAAAGTAAATCTTATTGTTTAAGCCCCATCCTTAACAAGGATGGGGCTTATTTATTTTATTATAGGTCTTATGGGTCCTATACGACCTATAAGAACATCCCTACCCTGAGGAAAACAAACTGTTATTAAAACTTAAATAAATTCTCATCAGAATTGCAGAACAGAGTATAATGGACCCCAAAAACCAGA